>JBGAKQ010000002.1:0-447431 GCA_044224295.1 Lacunisphaera sp.
GCCTCACCACCACAATCGAGCTGGCATGCACGTCCAACCCGAGCTTGATTACCTCGGCGCGAGCGCCGGTCTCTGTCTGTGTTTTATGATTGGTACTCATACGCGGACAGTATGGCGCTTCGCGCCCTTACTGCCCGCCCCATGTCATCTTTCAGGTTTCAGGTCTCAGGTTTCAGGTTTCGTATTTTAGATCGTCACCGTTTTGAACGATTCCGCTTTCCACAGCGGCTGCTTGGCCTCGGTGGCGAGTTCGTTGAAGGCGGCGATCTCCGCGGCGCTGAAGAGCAGGCCGCCGGCGGCGGCCGTGTGCTTCGCCCACGTGGCCTCGAGTTGGCCGGGGAGCATGCACTTCTCATTGCCGTGGCCGAGGACGTCCTGGATGACAGCCTTCACGTTTTCCTTCTGGCTGCGGCCCTTCGCGAAGGCGCCGCTGCTGATGGCAGCCGGGTGGATGACTTGGAAGAAGAACACGCAGGTGCCCTTGTCGCCGGCGGCGACCTGGTCCCAGCGGTTGCGGATCGTCGGCAACGAACCGCCGATGAAACCGCCGACGATTTCGTTGATCAATGAGAGGCCGTAGCCCTTGTGGGCGCCGAAGGGCAGGAGGAACTTCGCCTTGTTCGGGTCGGTGGTCACGACCCCGTTTTCGTCCACGGCGGCATCCGGCGGCAGATTCTTGCCTTCGCGCTTCAGCTGCTGCACGCGACCCATGGCGACGACGGACGTGGCCCAGTCGATGACGATCGGGTAACCCACGGCCTCGGTCGTCGGGAAGCCCCACGAATGCGGGTTGGTGCCGAGGGTGGGGAACTTGCCGCCGAACGGCACCACTTCCGCCAGCGCGGCCGTGCAGTTCGTGTAGGCGATGTAACCCTTCTTGGCGGCGTCCATCACGTAGCCGCCGCCCCACAGGTAGTGGAACGCGTTGTCGACCGACACGGTGCCGACGCCGTACTTGTCGGCCAGGCGCATCGCCTCGGCCATCGCGCGGTAGGCGGTGGACTGGCCGAGCTTTTTGTTGGCGTTCCAGATCTTGGCGGCCTCGAACTTGGACTTCTTCTCCTCGATCTGCGCGCCCGGCACGCAGCCCTTGGATCCGGATCCGAACAGGTGGTCGAGGTGCAGGGCCTTGATGCCGTTGTGGGTGCGGATGCCATGGCGGGAGGCCTCGGCGCAAAAGCGCGCGCCCTCGGCCGCTTCGTCGGCATGGTAGCCACGGTGCTGGTAGGCAGCTTGGATGAGCGCGTTGTGCTGGGCTTCAGGAACGATGAAGAATTGTTCGGGCATGGGGCGGAAAAGTTGAGAGTTGAGGGCTGAGGGTTGAGCGACGCTCAGACGGCGCGGGCGATCGGCTCCTTGCCGGCGAGGAAGCGGGTCAGGTTCTCGACCGCGCAGCTGGCCTGGCGTTGCACGCTTTCGTGCGTGCGGCTGCCGATGTGCGGTGTCAGCACCGTGCCCGGGAGGCCGAGCAGCGGGTGATTGGCCGGCGGGGGCTCCTGGTCGAGCACGTCGGCGCCGTAGCGGATCTGACCGGACTTGATCGCCTCGACCAACGGCGCGAGCTCGATGAGTTCGCCGCGACCGGTGTTGACGATGACGCTGCCTGGCTTGAGCAGTGCCAGGCGGCGGGCGTTGATCAGTCCCTTGGTCTTTTCCGTGAGCTTGGTGTGCAGGGAAACGAAGTCCGCCTGCTTCAGGCCCTCATCGAGATTCTCGACGCGCTGCAGGTCGTACCAGCGGGCGAAGTCTTCTTCCCAGTAGTTGGCATACACGAGCACGCGGAGGCCGAAGGCGCGGGCGCGGATGGCGACCTCCTTGGAAATGCGGCCGAGGCCCACGAGGAGCAGGGTTTTGCCGCAGAGTTCGTTGCCGGTGATGCGCGTCCAGCGGCCGGCGGCCACATGGTTGGCCTCGACCACCAGGTTGCGCACCACGGCCAGCAACAGGGCAAAGGTGTGCTCAGCCACGGTCGTGTGGTTGACGCCCGGCGTGAACAGCACGGGCAGCTTCAGGTCACCGGCGGCCTTGAGGTCGATCTTGTCGAGGCCGATGCCGTACTTGCTGATGACCTTGAGGCGGGGCAGCGACTTCTGCATGACGGCGCGAGTCATGGCGTCGTCGCCGCACAGGTAGGCGTCGAATTGGCCGGCGAGTTCCAGCATCTTCGCTTCCGGCAGGGGCCCGCGTTCGCGGACGATTTCAAAGCCGGTCTGGGCCAGCATGTCGTGGTGGATACCCGGGGTATCCTGGAAGGAAGTGGTCGTGAGAAGGACGCGGGTCATGGGGAGGCGCGCCAGGAGGCGCGCAGTTGAGAGAGGAAAGTTGAAAGTTGAAAGCGGAAGCAGGGTGGACTCAAAGCGAAAGTTGGACGGAGTTTGTCATGTTCCGCCGAGAACGGATCCCGACCGTTTCAGCCGGGCAAGATCGCAAGGAGCGCAACGATGCCTTGGATTTTGCGACCGCTGCGTGCTTTCACGGCAAAAATGCCTTGGAGGTTTGCCCCCTTCGGTTGTAGAGAGCTTGTTTCAATGCCTGCGAAGTCATTTGCCGCCGCCACCACTGCTTTGAAGCGCCGCCTTGGCGCCCGGGTCGACACGTCTGACAAGGGACGCTGGGCGGCGTCGTTCGACAGCAGCAAAATCTCGTTTCTCCCGGCGGCGGTGATCACGCCTCGTGCCGAAGGAGAGGTGGGCGCCGTGCTCGAACTGGCCAACAAGTTCCGCGTGCCGGTGACCGTGCGCGGACGGGGAACCACGTTGATGGGTTCGGCCGCGCCCGTGGCCGGGGGCTGGGTCATCGACATGCTCCGGCTCAACCGAATCTCGATCGATGCCGACGCGGGTTTGGCCCACGCGCAGGCCGGGGTGACCACGCAATCGATCCAGCAGGCGGCTGAGAAACTGGGCTGGTTCTACCCGCCGGACCCGTCTTCGAAGGCTTATTGCACGATCGGCGGCAACATTGCCTGCAACGCCGGCGGCATGCATGGCGGCAAGTATGGCGTGACCCGCGATTTCGTCATCGCCTTGCGCGGCTACCTGCCGACGGGCGAGGCGGTCGAGTGGGGGACGGCCACGAAGAAGTTTGCCGCGGGCTTCAACCTCCGCGACCTGTGGATCGGCAGCGAGGGCATGCTGGGCGTCGTGACGGGTGCGGTTTTGAAACTCGTGCCGCAGCCGGCTTCACGTTGGACCCTGCTCACGTCGTTTCGCGACGAGACCGGGGCGCTGGCCGCGGCAAAAAAACTGTTTCGGCAGCGCATCCAGCCCGCGATCTGCGAATTTCTCGACCGGGAAAGCGTGCTGTGCGCCGAGCGTGCCACGGGCAAGACGGTGTTTCCGGGCCAGGCGGGACGTCCGGTGATCCTGCTCGAACTGGCCGGTTCCGTCGCCGAGGTGGACGACCTGAAACAGGACGTGCTCGCGTGGGCCCGCACGAACACGCTGGCCTTCAAGGAAGCGCGCAGCCGGACGGAGGTCGAGGAGCTGTGGGCCGTGCGCCGCAAATGTTCGGGCGCGATGTTCGAGCTCGGCGACTCCAAGCTCAACGAGGACATCGTCGTGCCCATGCGCAACTACGAGAAGTTCGCCCGGTTCCTCGCGCGCCTGAAGAAACAGTCGCGGCTCCCGATTCCGACTTTCGGACATCTGGCCGATGGCAATCTCCACGTGAACATCATGTATCACCGCGACAACCCCGCCGAGACCCGGGCGGCGGAGGCCGCGGTGCAAACGCTGATGGAATCGGTTGTCGCTTTCGGCGGCGCGATCTCCGGTGAACACGGCATCGGCCTCGCGAAGACGCCCTTCCTGCGCATCCAACACAATCCCGCCCAAGTGCGGGCCATGGTCGCGGTGAAGAAAGCCCTCGATCCCCGCGGAGTCTTAAACCCCGGAAAAATGTTCAAGGAAGTCCGCATCTGGAAGTATCCGAAGCTGCAGGTGAAGTTCCCCTGGGATCATAAGTGACGCACCGGAATCCGGTGCGTCATCCTGCCGTGTCCTCCGGAGCCTTCGGGCGAAGGAGGAAGCGGAGCAATGCGCAGCGAAGGATCCACGAACCAGACAGGGGCAGCCTTCGCCCAACGACGCCCCTACTGAAAGGGTGGGAGGGGCTTTATGCCCCGACTCGGTGGGTGCGTTCCGGCTATTCGTGGGGAAATGCCACTCCGCGGACCTTGACCGGCGGCGTACGCAATGTCGCGAGCAAGCTCGCTCCCACAGGGCCTAGGGGACCCTAGGCCGCCTCCGCCGCCTCCGGCGTGGCCGGGGTGACGCGATGATTGCTCATGCTGCTGCCATCGCCGGCGCGCAGGCGCCAAAACATGAGCGAGGACAGCACCGTCGTGCTGCCAAGTGCAATGAACGCGTGGTGCAGTGCCGACATGAAGTTGCTGGTGTCGGTCTGCGGGGTGTCGCCGATGAACCAGGCCGTGACCAGCGACGCGAAGGCCACGCCGAAACTTAGCGACATCATTTGGGCGGTTGCGGCAATGCTGTTGGCCATGCTCGCGTCGCGGTCGCTGATGTCCGCATAAACGAGCGAGTTCATGCTGGTGAACTGCAAGGCCGAAAACAGGCCCTGCGTGAAGCTGAGCATGAGGATGAGCCCGACCGGCGTCTGGCGGTCAACGAGCGCGAACGCGGCCATGGTGGCGCCAAATCCCACCGTGTTGACGGTGAGCACCCGACGATGGCCAAACCGCGCCAGGAAATCCTTGCTGAACATCTTCATGACGATGGCGGCGGCCGCCTGCGGCATGGTGAGCAGGCCGGCTTTCCACGCCGGGTAGCCCAAGCCGATCTGATAGAGCAGCGGCAGCAGGAACGGCATGCCACCGACGCCGAGGCGCGTGATGATGCCGCCGAGGACGGCCACGTTGAAGGTGCGGATTTTGAAAAGCCCCAGCCGCATCACGGGATTGGCGATGCGATTGCCGTGCCAGCCATAGACGCCGAGCAGCGTGAGCGAGATCAGGAACAACGTCGCGACGGACACGGCGGGCAGGCGGTGTTCGCCAAAAATCTCCAGCACGTAGGAAAGCAGCGCGATGCCGCTGCCGAAGAGCAGGAAACCGATGCGGTCTATCGGCGCGACCGCCGGATCCCGGTAGTCCGGCATGTGGCGCTTGATCAACCACAGCCCCAGCAGGCCGATCGGCAGGTTCAAAAGGAAGATCGAGCGCCAGGGCAGCCAGTGAACGACCAATCCGCCGACGAACGGCCCCAGCAGCGGCCCGATCAGCGCGGGGATGACCACGTAGTTCATCGCGGCAATCATCTCGGACTTCGGGAACGTGCGCACGAGCGCGAGCCGGCCGACGGGCGTCATCATGGCGCCGCCGATGCCCTGGATCACGCGCGCGGCGACCAGCATCGGGCTGTTCTGGGCCGCCCCGCAGGCCAGCGAGCCCAGTGTGAAGAGGCAGACCGCCCAGGTGAACACCCGGCGGGTCCCGAACCGGTCGGCCATCCAGCCGCTGATCGGGATGAACACCGCCAGGCAAAGCGTGTAGCTGGTCAGCACGCCCTTCAGGCTCAGCGGGGTAACGTCCAGGCTGACGGCCATGGTCGGCACCGCGGTATTCACAATGGTGGCGTCCAGGTTCTCCATGAACAGCGCCACGGCCACCAACCACGGCAGGTACCGCTTGGTTTGGTCGAGGTTGTCCGGGGGGGCGCTGGCCATGTCCTTTTCCTAACTCCGCCGGGGCCAACAGGCAAGCGGAGCGGCCCCGACAGTAGGTGTCCGTATAACCTCGGACCCAAAAATATCACGGCGGCTGCTAGCCCGGGCGGCGAGCGGGAGATCGTCCGGCGAGGAACAAACCCCGTGGCGTGTGCCCCAGCGCGGAGCGTGCACATTGACCAGCAAAAAATCGCGGTTCTGAGCAACTTTTCAGAGGGGAAAAAGGCGTTTTTTCCATTGCGCGGCGCGGAGCCGCTGCCTCTAGTTTTCCCTTTAAGCTCAATGCATCTTAAGGCGCTAAAACTTCACGGCTTCAAAAGCTTCGCCGACAATACGACCCTCAGTTTCCAGCCCGGTGTGACGGCCATCGTCGGTCCCAACGGCTGCGGCAAGAGCAACATCGCCGACGCCATCCGCTGGGTGCTCGGTGAGCAGAGCGCGAAGGCCCTCCGCGGTGGCAAGATGCAGGACGTCATTTTCGAGGGCGCCGACACCCGCAAGCCCGCGCAGTTCTCCGAAGTGGCGCTGCTCCTGACCGATTGCGAAAAGCAGCTGGGCAGCGAATTCCACGAGATCGAGATCATGCGGCGCGTGAGCCGCGATGGCGCCGGCGAGTATTACTTCAACGGGCAGCCGTGCCGCCTGAAGGACATCCACAAGCTTTTCATGGATACCGGCGTCGGCCGGACCAGCTATTCGATCATGGCGCAGGGCCAGATCGACCAGATCCTGTCTTCGAAGCCCGAGGAACGCCGCGTGGTGTTCGAGGAGGCCGCTGGCATCACCAAGTACAAGAGCCAGCGCCGCGAGGCGATGAACAAGCTCGCGCTCACCGAGCAGAACCTGGCGCGCGTGTCGGACGTCATCAACGAAGTCGCCCGCCAGATCGGCTCCCTGAAGCGCCAGGCCGCAAAGGCCATGCGTTACAAGCGCCTGAATTTCCGCCTGCGGCACCTCGCGTTGGCGCAGAGCGGCTACCAATACGGCCAGTTGAGCGCGATCCTCGCGGACCTCGACAGCCGCGTGGCCTCGCTCCGCGAAGCCGCCGACACGCGCCGGGCCACGCTCGAGGAGCGCAGCCAGAAACTCAACGAGGGCCGCACCCTCCGGAATTTCCTCGGCCAGCGCGTGCAGGACGCGCAGCAGGCGGTCTTTGACCTCCGCTCGCAAAAGGAAGCCGCCGAGAATGCCGCCAACATGGCGCAGGTGAAGCGCACCGCGCTCGCCGAGCGCATCGAGGCCGGCAAGGACGACCTGTCGGAACTCGAGATGCAGCGCCGTGAACTTGCCACGCAGGTCGACAGCGGCGCGCAGGACAAGGAGGCGCAGCTCACGCTCCTCGGCAGCTCCGACGCCGTCTTCCAGGATCGCAACCGCGAGCTCGCGGTGACCGAAGGCGAACTCACCCGCGCCGAGCAGCAGCTCAGCCAGGAGAAGTTCCACCTGCTCCAGCTTGAGAGCGCCGTGGCGCGCCACCGCACCGAGAGCTCCGGCCTCGAGGTCGACGCCCGCACGAGCCAGCACAAGTTCGACACCCTGTCGCAGGATCTCACCGACCTCCGCGCCGCCGTCGAGGGCGCCGCCCAGGCCCTGGCCGAGGTGCGCACGCGGGTCGAGCAGGCCCGCGTTGAGCAAACCCGTTCCAACGAGGAGGCCCAGGCGGCGCAGTCCGCACTGCAGGACGCCACGCGCGAGTTCCGTGACGCCCAGCGCAAACTGCAGGAAATCGACCGCAGTCTCGCCCAGAAGACCGCCCGCCTGAAGCTGCTGCAGCAATTGCAGGAAAAGTGGGAAGGTTTCGGCGAGGGCGCCAAGGCCATCCTCCAGGGCCGGTTCGCGTCGCTGTTCGGCGAGCAGAAATTTGTGCCGGTCACGCAGGGCCTCGAAGTCCGCGCGGATTGCGCCAAGGCCATCGAAGCGATCCTCGGTTCCTCGGTCGAGGCCATCAGTGTTTCCGACCTGGATACCGCGCAGAAAATCCTGTCGCAACTTGAAGCGGACAAGATCGGTTCCGTCTGCCTGCAGGTTTCAGGATTCAAGTTTCAGGCTTCCGGCAGCGACGCGCTGCCTGCGGGGCTCAAGCCGGCGACGGAAGCCGTGGCGAACCTGGAGCCTTCGCATCCGGCCGCGTCCATCCTGTCCGCCTGTTACCTGGCCGATGACCTCGCCGCGTTCCTCGAGTACTGGAAGGCGAACCCGGCGTTCAGCTTCCTGATGGTGGCAACGCCGAAGGGCGACCTCGTCGACCGCCGCGGCCTCATTTACGGCGGGCACCACAAGAAGCCCGCCAACAGCATCGTGCAGCGCGAGGTCGACCTCCGCGAAACCGGCAAGGCGGTCGTTGCCGAACAAAAGGCGCACGACGACCAGCGCGCGGTGATTGACCAGCTGAACGCCGCGCTGGTCACGGCGGAGCAGAATCTCGAACAGAAGCGCAAGGAAGTGCTGGCCACCTCGCAGCAGGTCGCCGCCATCCACGCCGAGGAGCGCAATGCACAGAAGGCGCACGACGACGCCGTCAACCGGCTCGCGCGCATGGAGAACGAACTCGCCGGACTCAAGCGCGACCACGACGAGGCGCTCGCCCGGCTCGCGAAGGCGCAGGCGCAGCTGGCCGAGGCCGAGGCCGGCGTAACCGCGCAGAAGCAGGTCATCATCAATACCGAGACCGCGATCGCCGAAAAACGCGCCGACCGCGACCAGAAGAAGGAAATTCTCGCCCAGGCCCGCCTTGAACTCGCCGAGCGGCGCCAGAAGGTCGAGGTGCTCGACCGCGGCCTCACCGAAATGGAGCGGCGCGGCGAACAACTCGCCGAGCTGATCACCCAGCGCCAGATCGAGCTCGAGACGTGGTCCGAGCAGGTCGCCGTGCTCGAGGAGCAGGGCACCGGCCAGAAGCGCCGCGCCGAGGAAATCGTCACGACCCTCGCCGTCGCGCAGGAAGGCGTGGAGAAAGTCCGCGTCGAGCTCGCCCAGGTGGAGCAGGACATCACCGCGGTGGAGGAGGGCCTGTCGTCCATTCGCGCCGAGGCCGACTCCGCGCAGTCCGAACTCAGCAAGCACGAGGTCAAGGTCGCCGAGACCCGCGCCCGCGTGCAGTTCCTGACCGAGGAAGTCACCCGCGAATTCCAAGCCGACATTGCCGCCCAGGATTGGCGCCGCCTCATGTGGCATGCCGACGACGAGCCGGAAGGCATGAAGGACCTCGACCTCGATGAGGAAGAGGGCGAGGCGGCAGCGCCCAACGCGCAACCTCCCGCTGCCAACGCTCAACCGGCCGAAGCGGCCGCGGAGGGCGCCGCCGTGGAGGCCAAGCCGAAGCGTCGCCGGAAGAAGGAAAACAAGGGCGAGCCGACCGAGGACGACCTGAAGGGCCTGGATTCGACCAATTGGGACGAGGTGAAGGCCGAGGTGGATGCTCTGCGTCAGCGCCTCGGCGCGATGGGCGCGGTCAACCTCGTGGCCATCGAGGAATACTCCGAGCTCAAGCAGCGCTACGAGTTCCTCCGCACCCAGAACGACGACCTCAACAACGCGAAGGCGCAATTGTTGAAGGCGATCGACGACATCAACCAGACGTCGCTCGAGCAGTTCAAGGTCACCTTCGAGCAGATCCGCAAGAACTTCGCCTACACGTTCAACATCCTGTTCGGCGGTGGCCGGGCGGAGATCGAGCTCGTGTCGGCCGAGGATCCGCTGGAAAGCGGCATCGAGATCGTGGCGCAGCCCCCGGGTACGAAGCTGAAGGGCATCACGCTGCTGTCCGGCGGCCAGAAGACCCTGACGGCCGTCGCGCTGCTCTTTGCCCTCTACATGGTGAAGCCGTCGCCCTTCTGCTTGCTGGACGAACTCGACGCGCCGCTCGACGAATCGAACATTCACCGCTTCACCAACCTGCTTAAGCAGTTCGTGAAGGACTCGCAGTTCATCATCATCACGCACAACAAGAGCACCGTGGCTGCGGCCGACGCGCTCTACGGCGTGACGATGCAGGAGCGCGGCGTCTCCAAGACCGTGTCGATGCGCTTCAACAAGGCGCTCGGCGAGGCCGAGGCGATGCCCACGACGATCGCCGACTCCGTGCGCGCCACGCGCCCGAGCGCACCGGTATCGTAAGTCGGCTGCGCCGACGCGGGCGCGGTGTTCCTCCGCGCAGGGTCTGTGGATCGCGGGTGGGATCCGCCTTCGCCTTTCAGGCTACGGCGAGATGCGTGTCGTATCCCGACGATGCACCGTTGCGGCCTGCTGGCCGCCCGGTGTTTGCCCCCGGTTCTCGCTGCGCGAAACCGAGGCAAACAAAAAGGCGCGACCCTTGCGGATCGCGCCTCCTTTGCTTGCCCGTCCTTGGGGGTAGTCGGACGAGAAGGGGCGTCAAGCTCAGTGGCCGTGCTTTTTCTTGGCTTCGCCACCCGGCTTTTCCTCGGCGATCATGTCCGCCGGGACGTTGGCGAGCGCGTCCTCCATCGTCGTAAGGCCCAGCTTTACCTTGAGCATGGAGTCCTGGTGCATGGTCTTCATGCCCGACTTCATGCAGACGCGCTTCAGGTCGGCGACTTCGACTTCCGCGTTGATGGCCTCGACGATTTCCTCGCAGTTCACCATCAGTTCGTGGATGCCGACGCGGCCCTTGTAACCCGTGCCGCCGCAAACGTGGCAGCCGCCGGGCGCGGCCTTGAAGATCTCAGGCGGCTCGGTGAGGTCGAGCGCCTTCATGATGATCTCCGCTTCGCGGCCCTCGGGCTTGTACTTCACCTTGCAGTTCTTGCAGACGCGGCGGAGGAGGCGCTGGGCGCACACGCACACAAGCGCGGCGGAAATGTTGAACGGCTCGATGCCCATTTCACCCATACGCGAAACCGTGGACGGCGCGTCGTTGGTGTGGAGCGTGGAGACGAGCAAGTGACCGGTGAGCGCCGCTTCGCAGGCGATCTGCGCGGTTTCCTTATCGCGAATTTCACCCACCAGGATGATGTCGGGATCCATACGCAGGTAGCAGCGCAGCGCCCGTTGGAAATCCAGGCCGATCTGCTTGTTCATCTGCATCTGGTTCAGGCCGGGGAGCGTGTACTCGATCGGGTCCTCGGCGGTCTGGATGTTCACGTCCGGCGTGTTGATCTCCGCCAGCGCGGCGTAAAGGGTCATCGACTTGCCGGAACCGGTCGGGCCGCAGTGCAGGATCATGCCGTAGGGCTGACGGACGCATTCGCGGTACTTCTCCAGGTTGCTGTCGGAGAAGCCCAGCGCCGGCAGGGGCAGGGTGGACTTCTGCTTGTCCAGGATACGCATGACCACCTTCTCGCCGTGGTTCATCGGGCCCGTGGCGACGCGCAAGTCGATATCGATGTTTTTCTTCGTGAACTTCTTGAAGACGATACGACCGTCCTGCGGCAACCGGCGCTCGGAGATGTCCAGGTTGCACATGATCTTGAGGCGGGCGACCATCGCGAAGGCGACCTGCTTCGGCAGGCGCATCTTCTCCGCGCACATGCCGTCCACGCGGTAGCGGACGACGAGGTCCTTTTCCATCGGCTCGATGTGAATATCGGACGCGCCGGACACGTAGGCGTCCTCGATGATGCGGTTCGTCAGCTGGATGATCGGCGCCGAGTCCTCGCTTTCGAGGTCGGCCGCCTTCACCTCGCCGCCGGTGCCGCCTTCCGTGTAGGCGCCGGCAATCAGGTCCTTCACCTCATCGATGTCGACCTCGGCGGCGGCTTCGCCGGTCTTCGCGGCGGCGCCGGCCTTCTCGCCGAAACACTTCTTGAGTAGGGCGTCGAGGAGGTTGGCGGGGATGACCTTGACGTCGTCGATCGACATCTCCGTCGCCTGCGAAAACGCCTCGCGTTTCGCGTAGTCGAGCGGGTTGGTCATCAGCACCGAGCACGAGTTCGTGCCGGTCTTCTTGTAGGGGAAGATGCTCTCGCGGCGGATGACCGCGTCGCCGGTGATCTCGACCAGCTTCTCGTCGATCTCGATGTCCTCGATCTTCGTGACCAGCGGGAGCTCGGTGAACTTGGAGATGAACTTGGCGGTGTCCTCCGGCGTGAGCTGGAACTTCGGGTCCAGCATGCGCTGGATGAGCGTCGAGGAATACTCCGCGACCTCCATCAGCACGCTCAGGTCCTTCGGCGTGAACTGGCCGCCGGTGCCGGCGGAGGGCTCCTTGTTGAGCACCTGGATCGCGCCGATGATGATGTTGGCCTTCAGCGGGACGGTCAGCATCGAGTGGACCTCGAAACCGACGTCCATTTTCTTGAGGGACGCGGCGTCCGCGCCCTTGCCGCTGAAGAAAAGGGGTTCGCCGGACTGGATCACCTTGCCGACGTTGCCGGTGCCAGCGGGGAGCTTGAGCGTCAGGAGCTTCTTTTGGGTCTCCTTGAACTGCATTTCCTTGTTCTTGTCGGTGCCCCACAAGGTCGGGGAGTAGTACACCTGCTTGAACGCGATTTCGCCGCCCTCCACGAGGTAGAGGGTCATCGATTGCGCCTGCAGCGATTCCACGACCTTGCTGGCAGTCAGCTCAATGACCGTGTTGACGTCCTCCTTGCTCGGGGCCGGCTTGGAAATGACCTTGATGAGCAGGGAGCGACGCAGCGTGCCGGTGAGATTGCTGGAAGTGGCCATGAGGGAGGGGGAGGTGGGAATGGCGTCGGCCGCCCGTCAATGCGGCGGAACGCAGCGCGAGGTTGAAAAACGCGCTTGCTTGTAGGGGCGTTTTTTCGCGTGGTCGAGGGCGAATTGCAAATGCTTGGCTGGCTCAAAGCAATGTGGTCCCGGGTCGCACAAAACGACCGTCCGGTGACGCGTGCCGAGGCTGAGGCCGGGGCCCGCGGTGAGCACGCGGCGGCAGAATACCTCAAGAATCGCCAGGGGTTTTCCATCCTGACGCGCAACTGGCGCAGTCCCGGCGACCGACGCGATGAAATCGACCTCGTGTGCCGCGACGGCGACGTGCTGGTTTTCGTGGAAGTCAAGTCGCGCGCAGAGGGCGCGCTGGTGGCCGGTTTCAACGCGGTCGATGAACGGAAGAAGCGCGCGCTGCGTCGCGCCGTCCACGCCTACCTCGCCGCTTTGCCCAGTCCGCCCCGCACTTTCCGCTTCGACATCGCGGAGGTCACGCTCAGCGGCCGCTTGCCGGCGCAGGTGATGCACTACCCGAACGCGCCCCTGTTCCCCAAGGGCTATCACGTCGCGCGCCAGAGCGGATCGCTGGCGGATTTGGGGGAGAAGTAGGGCTGGGCTGCGGCGGATTTGCCGGGTGGCGCGGATTATCAGGGCGTGCAGGACTCGTTCGCGTCGCCAGATGCCCGGGGGGCGGGTGATCCCCTCTCGAGAGGGGTGCCTCGCAGAGGCGGGGTGTGTTGCCTGTGAGCCACAATCCAGTGATCGATTGCACCTACGACACCATCCAGATTCTGCCGTACCGCCTTCTCTGCGAAGCGCAAGAAATGGATCCCAAGGGATTCTAGTTTCTTCTGACGGTTTTCGTCATTGATGCCCTTCACTCGATGGCTCCCGCCGTCGATCTCGACGGCCAGCAGGAGTTCAGGGCAAAAGAAATCCAAAATAAATTCGTCGACGGGCTTTTGGCGATGAAAGTCATACCCGCAGCGTTGTCCGCGTTTGAGCTGCTCCCACAAGAGCACCTCCCCGAGGGTGCTGTGTTTTCTAAGTTCCCGGGCCCGCGCCTTCAGAGCGGGATTATAGGAAAACTGCGCATGCTTCGGCATGTGGAGTTTCTATTCGATTAGTCAATGTGCGGCAGGGCCGCATTCCACCTGATTCTCGGCGGCAGAATTGCGCTCCGGTTTGGCATCCTACACACCCCGCCCTTCGGGCACCCCTCTCGAGAGGGGATCACGTGCCACCTGTGACGTGATGACACGCCATGCCGTTATTTTACCTTGCGGGGGCCGGAGACGGGAATGACCTTCCCGCGTATGGCTGAAGAAGTCCGTCATCCATTCCTGCATGGCCTCAGCAAGCACCGTGGCTCACCGCCCACGGTGATTGTGATTTTCGGTGCCTCCGGCGACCTGACGGCGCGGAAGCTGATCCCGGCGATCTACAACCTCGCCCACGACGGTTTGCTGCCGGCGGACTTCTACCTGATCGGCTTCGGCCGGAAGCCGATTCCGGACGTCGAGTTCCAGCAGATGGCGGCCGATGCGATCAAGGAATTCTCCCGGCGTGAGGCCAGCCCGGACGTCTGGTCGCGCCTCGCGCCGCGCACGCTCTACGTGAGCGGTGGCTATGACGAGCGCGCGGCGTACGATCGCCTCGGCGCGCGCATCGCTGGGCTCGAAAAGGAAATCGGCCAGCAACTGCAGTCCCTGTTCTACATTTCCACGCCGCCGACGGTCTTCGCACCAATCATCCAGAACCTGGGCGCCAGCGGGCTGGCCTCGCGCTACCTGCGTCAGGTCAATCAGTCGAAGTGCATCATCGAAAAACCATTCGGCCGTGACCTCGCCAGCGCGCAGGCGCTCAATCGTGAGTTGACCACCGTCTTCACGGAAGAGCAGGTCTTCCGCATCGACCATTACCTCGGCAAGGAGACCGTGCAGGACCTGCTGGTGCAGCGCTTCGCGAACGCCATCTTCGAGCCGATCTGGAATCGCAACTTCATTGACCACGTCCAGATCACCGTGGCCGAGCAGGTGGGCGTCGAGTCCCGCGCGGGCTACTACGAGCAGAGCGGCTGCCTGCGGGACATGATCCAGAACCACACGATGCAGCTGCTCGCGCTGACCGCGATGGAGCCGCCTGTGTCGATGGACGCCGAATCGGTGCGCGACGAAAAGGTGAAGGTGCTCAAGGCCATCCAGCCGCTGCGGCTCGATGGGCCCAATCCCGACGTCGCCCGCGCGCAATACGCCGAGGGCGTCATCAGCGGCAAACCGGTGCACGGTTACCTCCAGGAGAAGGACGTCGCCCCGACGTCCGCCACCGAGACTTTCGCCGCGCTGCGGCTCAGCATCAACAACTGGCGCTGGCAGGGCGTCCCGTTCTACCTGCGCTCCGGCAAGCACCTCGCGCGGCGCGTCAGCGAGATTGCGGTCCGTTTCAAGCGTCCGCCCGGCAGCCTCTTTGCCGAGAACGACCGCTCGATGCTCGCGGCCAACACGCTGGCTTTCCAGATCCAGCCCGACGAGGGCCTCAGCCTGATCCTGAATGCCAAGATTCCCGGCCTCGAGACGCGGACGCAGCCCGTGAAGATGAATTTCAAGTACGCGACGACCTTCGGTTCGAACACGCCCGAGGCCTATGAACGCCTGGTGCTCGACGCGATGATCGGGGACGGCACGCTCTTCATCCGCGGCGACGAGACCGAGCGTTCCTGGCAACTTTGCACGCCGATCCTGGAACACTGGGCGAAGCAGGGCCGCCGGGGCCTCGACACCTACGCCTCGGGTTCCTGGGGCCCCGCCGCCGCCGAGGCGCTCCTCGCGGCAAACGGGCATAGTTGGAGAGAACCCTAAACCGCGCTCCGCGCGGCAAACGCCAAAGGTCCAAAACGCCAAAGGCCAAAGAAACGCCGGAGGCTCAAGAAATCCAATCGAGACTTTAACAAGGTGACGCCAGAAATATTCCAGTATCTCTCACTTCGGGTTGAGCTGAAAGTTTGTGATTTGGAACCTGGCATTTGGAGTTTTAACTGCGATGCCTGCCGTCTTTAATGCGCTGCCTGGCCAGGAGGTGCCCGTTGGGGGGATTGCCGCCGGGTTCAAGAAGCTATGGGAGGATTCCCCGGCGAAGGAGAGCCGCGCGGTCCAGCTGAACCTCGTGCTGCACCTTGGCGCGAACTCCACACCTGACGACGCCACCGAGCAGTTCCGGGCGACCGTCCGCTTCGCGCAGCGATATCCGTGCCGCGTCGTGGTGCTTTGCCCGGACTTTGACGACCGGGCGCCGGCGGAAATGCGCGCGAAGATTTACGGCGAGTGTTTCCTCGGGAAGGCGAAGAACGACACGCGCTGCGTCGAGTTCGTGATCCTGCATTACACGATGGCGGTGCGCACCTACCTGGAGAGCCAGGTCTCCGTGTGCCTCTCGACCGACCTGCCGCTTTATTACTGGGGTCACAAGTTCTCCGCGGCCAAGCGGCTGGCGGACTACGATTACCTGCTGACCCGTTCCAAACGCATCCTGTTCGACAGCGCGGTGGTGCCGCCGGATGCCTTCACGTATCCGTGGCCGAATCTTTCCGCGGTGCGCGACCTCGCTTACACGCGCACGCTGCCGCTGCGGCAGAACCTCGGGCAGTTCCTGAGTCGCTACGCGCCGGCCTTGATCCACACCGGCCTGCAGAAGGTGACCATCCGGCATCGGCACCAATTCGCCGCCGAGGCCAGCTGCCTGCTCGGCTGGGTGAAAAAAGGCCTCGTGCGTTCCGGCGCGGGCCCGGTGGAATTCGAAGTGACGCCCGTCGACTGCGAGGGCTGTCTCTCGATGTCTTTCAAGTACGCCGATCCAAAGAAAATGTTTACGTGGTCCGCCGACCTGAGTCGCGACCACGCGGAATTCGTCGGCGACCTCGGCACCGGCCGGACAACGCTCACCGCCGGCGCACATTTCCTGGCGCCCGAGGCGGCGTTGAGTGAGGCGATGTTCTTCTGAGTCGCGACGCGACTCAGAAGAAGTCTCAAGTAGCAATTTCCAAGTAACAAGGGCCTGCCTTCTTGGTGGCTGACCTTGATACTTGCTCCTTGAGCCTTGTCCCTGGGCGCCGCTAGGCTGCGCCCACATGCCTGCCGACCCTTCGCCGCACACCGCGGGGCCGAATCCGGGCGACGCCACGCGGCGTTCGCGGCCGATTTACCGGGTGTTCGTGAGCTCGACCTGGCTGGACCTGCAACCCGAGCGGCGGGCCCTGATGGATGCGCTGAACCGGATGGAGGAAATGCGATTCGTTGGCATGGAGTTTTTCGGCAACCGCCCCAGCGACACGCACGAGGTTTCGATCGACCAGGTTGACTTGTGCGAAGTCTTCGTGGGGGTCATTGGCTTTCGTTACGGCTCCGGCATTACCGAAGCGGAATACCGGCGCGCCCGGCAGCTCGGGCTGCCGTGCTTCGTGTACTTCAAGCGGGGGACGCCGGCGACGCCGGACCAAACTGACGCCGACCCCGCGCTCGCGGAGAAGCTTGCGACCTTCAAGTCCGAGTTGCTCCGCGGCCACACGGTGAAGGAGTTCGACCGTCCCGAGGAACTGGCCGCGAACGCCACGGCCGACCTCCATAATTGGGTGGCGGCGCGGTGGATTGCGTTGAGTGGGGAGTCGGCGGCTGCTAGTCGCTCGGCGCAGACCGCCGGTGCTGGCAACCGGGGCAATCTCCTGAGGCTGGTCGACCGCATCCAGCACGACTGGGTGGATGGCGTGCTCGAGTCGTCGCTGCATCGGCAGGCGTGGCTTGAACTGGCGCTCGATTGGAAGGACGGCGCGGTGGAGCAGCCCTGGGACCGCATCCTGGTGGCGCCGGATCGCCCCGTGCAGACGCTGGAACGGCGGGAAACCATCGCCAGCGTCTACGCTGGGGCCCAAAATACGCTGCTCATCCTCGGCGAGCCGGGCGCGGGCAAGACGACGACCCTGCTGGAATTGGTCCGAAGTTTGGTCCAGCGGGCGCGGGAGTCCGCCGATCAGCCGGCGCCCGTGGTGCTGGCCCTATCCACTTGGACCGCGCGGCATGCGCGCCTCGAGGACTGGATCGTCGAGGAACTGAACGTGCGCTACCAGGTGCCGAAGCGATTGGGACGCGACTGGCTGCAAGGCGGCAGCCTGGCGTTGCTGCTCGACGGACTGGATGAAGTTCGGGAGTCGATCCGCCCGGCCTGCGTGGCGGCGATCAACGCTTTCACCGACGAACACATGCCCGCCGGGTTGGTGGCGACCTGCCGGGTGGCGGAGTACGCCGCGTTGCCGGAGCGGCTGCGGCTCCGGTCGGCGATCTGCCTTCAGCCCCTGACGACCGCGCAGATCGATGCGTACTTCGCCCGCGCCGGTGCCGGACTGGAAGCGCTGCGCGAGGCGATGCGCGAGGATGAAGCCCTGCAGAAATTTGCGCAAACGCCGCTGATGTTGAGCGTCATGACGATGGCCTGGCGCGGGGTGACCGGCGAAGCGTGGCAAGCGGGAAAGGGCGGTACGATTGAGGATCGCCGCCGGCAGTTGTTCGACGCGTACGTGGAGACTGCGCTGCGCCGCAAGGGGGCGAAAACCGGCGGCGAATTCGCGCAGCAAACGAAAGCCGTGCTGCCCTGGCTCGCCCGCCAAATGAAGAGCCGCGGCCAGACCTTGTTCGCTTTGGAGCAATTGCAACCGGACTGGCTAGATACGGCCGGGCAACGCACGGCGTATTTCTACCTCACGCGATTGATGGCGGCGGTTTGCCTGGTGGGACCGTTCATGTTCCTGCCCATAGTCCCGCAGGGCAGGTGGGCTTTGTTGGGCGCGGCGTGCTTGACCGGCCTAGTGCTGGCGAGTTGGGATCTTTTCCTGTTTCGGCGGCCACCCGCGGGACGGGTTTTCACGCCGCGAGACCGTGCGCTCGGCTGCGCCTTCCTGACGGGCTTGCTGCCGCTCGGAGCGGTACCCTTGATCCAGGCCGCCGGTGTGACGTTGCCAGCTGAATTCAGCGGTTCGTGGGCGGCCTATGGCGTTGCCATTGCCTTCACGCTTAGCATTCCCGTTGATGTCAAGCGGCTGGACATCCGCCCCGCTGACGCCATCGCGTGGTCGTGGCGCCAGGCGTTCCGTCGGGCGGGAATTGCCGTGATAGCCTGGCAGTGGTTTCTGATCCTGGGAGTCCTTGAGTTGACGGCGATTCGCGGACTTGACGGCGCCGCCAAAGAATTCGGCGTGGGCGCGGCGGGGTTTTGGCCAGGACTCGGTGTAGGTGCTGCGGTCGGCGTCGTGTGGGTAGTCCTTGCGCGCATGCGTGGCTGGCTGGCGCCGGCGGTCGTGGGCACACTTGCCGCGTTGGGAGCGGAGATCGGATTGTTCGTCGGCAACACCCGCGGCTCATTGGGTATCCTGTTCGCCACACTTTTGTTCGGCCTGTTGGTGGGCCTGTTCGGCGGATTGACCTCAGGCATCGATCCTAACCGGGCGCGGCGTTCCGGCGCTTGGTTTTGGGTCAAGGTGCCGGCCTTGGCGGGGGTCATCGTAGGGGTCACGGTTTCCGTCGTCATCACGGCGCTTTCCTTGCCCGGCGGTCGCGAAAACGTGGTCACCGGGGCGGCGATTGGTGGCACGGTGGGCGGTATCCTGGCACTGGTCGCGTTTGTGCGCTTCGGAGGGCTCCAAGGATTGCAGCATTTTATCCTGCGTTGGCAGCTGGTGCGAAGCGGGGCCTTGCCGCGCGACATGGTGGGCTTTCTCGATCAGGGCGTGCGCGTCCACCTGCTGCAAAAGGTCGGTTTTGGCTACCGCTTCATCCACGCCTTGTTGCTGGACCACCTTGCCGCGAACGGTGACACGCAGAAAATGGGCCCGACTCCAAAGTGAATCGTGGCGGGAAGCCCGGGCGCATTGGCCCTTGATACTTGGTCCCTGAGACTGGTTACTTTTTCCCATGCCTTGGATCTGGCTCATCATTGCCGGCGCCCTCGAGGTGGCCTGGGCTGTCGGTCTCAAGTATGCCGATGGCTTCACGAAACTCTGGCCGAGCGTCATCACCGTGGCGCTCATGCTGGCGAGTTTCTGGTGCCTCGCGCAGGCCGTGAAGGGGCTGCCGCTCGGGACCAGTTATGCGATCTGGACCGGCATCGGCGCCGTCGGCACCGCCGTGTTTGGCATCCTGCTCTTCAAGGAACCCGCCACCGTCGCGCGCCTGCTGTGCATGCTGCTCATCGTCGCGGGCATCGTGGGTTTGAAACTCACGGCGCGGGCCTGATCCGTCCGGCTGACTGAATTCAGTCGGCCTGCTTTGCGGTGAGCGTGCGCAGGCCGGCGAGGGCGCACTCCATCCGGGCGAACACCGGCAGGCCGGCGTGTTGGAAGGGTGCACAAAACGCCGCGTAGGCAGAGCCGGCGTCGATGACCACGGCAATGGGCTTGCGATGGACGTCGCGAATGGCGGCGAACATCCGCGCGATCTTCGTGGCGCCAGTTTCGCTGGTGTCGAGCCGCGGGGTGAAGGGCACCAAGCCGACGACAATCACCTCCGCGTTTTCGATCAGCAGCGCCGTGGTCGCGATGAATTCCTTCGGACCGGCCATCGGCGTCAGGTCGAGCGGGAGTCGCGGTGCCACGAGCGCGGCCAGACCATGGCGCTGCAGCAACGTCGCCAGGGCGGCTGTTTCGGCGGGGTTCAGGGTGGCTGGCGTCAGGCCGGCCCGATCGAGCACGTCGCTGCCATTGACGCTTTCAAAGCCGGCATTCGTGACCAGCGCCACGGGGCCGGGCTTGGTCGGGGGAACAGTCGACAGCCAAAGCAGCGCCGCATCGAAATCCGCCATCGTGTCGGCAAACCGGGCCCCGGCGCGCACGAGGAGCGCGCGCTCGAGCGCCGTGTCGCTCGCCATTGCGCCGGTGTGGCTGGCGGCTGCGGCCTGGCCGGCGCTGGTCCGGCCCGCGCGGTGCAGCAGCACCGGGCGGCCTTGGGCGGTCAGCCGTTTGATGGCCTCCGCGGCGATCGCCAGTTGGCCGGGGCCGAAGCCTTCCACGTAAGCCGCCACGGGCCCGGATCCGCCTTCGGCGAGCGCGGCGAGCACGTCGCACAGCGCCACGTCGAGTTGGTTGCCGAGCGCCAACGCCAGCCCGTAGCGCAGCGCGGGCAACCGCGACTGCAGGCAAAGGAGGAATGCGCCGCTTTGGCTGAGCAGCGTCAGGTTGCCGGGTGCCGCGGTGGGCGGGAGCTTCGACAGGGGTATGAACGACGTGTTGAGGTGCCGCGCCGGGACCCAGTGCCCGAGGAAATTCGGCCCCAGCACCGCGGGCGTCCAGCGTCCGGCGACCCGGGCGCGGTGCAGGCCGGCGACCAAACGCGCGCCCAGGCCCGATTGGTCCGCGCCGTCGCCCACGCCACCCGCGACCAGCGCCACGCAACGGGCGCCGCCGCCTTGGGCGATTAAGGACTCCAATGTCTCAACCGCCGCCGCCGCGGGCAGCGCGAGCAGCAGCAGGTCGACGGGACGGTCCTTCAAGACCGCGACATTCGGTACGCACGGGAAACCCATCAGCGCCTCGTGGTTCGGCTTCACGACCAGCACATCACCCGCCGGCAATCCGGCCCGGCTCAGGTTCTCGAGTATGGTCCAGCCCACGCCGCCGGGTTCGGCGGACACCCCGGCGATCGCGATGCGGTGCGGCTCGGTGAGGGCGGACAGAAATCCAACGGCGGGCGCCGTGCGCGGTTCCATTCGCGGTCCGCGACGTCCCACTGCATCGAGCGGGCGGGGCAGGCCCTCGCTGTCGATCGCCACGGGATTCAATTCGAGAAGCGACAGGCCTTCGGCTTCCAGGATGCCCGGCAGTTGCCACAGCGAAACGAGGAAGGCCTCGATCGTCGCGCGGTCCGTGAGGCTGCGCGTGCCGCGGGCTTGGCCGAGCCAGATGCGTCCGAGCAAATGGGCTTCGAACTCCGCCAGCGCCTGCGCGACGGAGGTCACGGCCAGGGGCCAGCGGCAGGGCGGGGCCAGCTCGGCGAGCGCATCGGCTTGCAGGCCGCCGAATCCGCAGACGATCGTCCAGCCGGCCTCGCCGCGCGTCAACGACACCAGGGCCTCGGAGGGCAGGTGCGGACTGCGGGCGATGTCGATTTGCTCGCAGACGAGCCCGTCGAGCCAGCGATGGCCCGTGGCCTCGATGCGCGCGTACATGCCCTTGAATTCCTCGAACACCGTTTGGGGTTCGAACGGCAGGAAATGCACGGCGCCCAACTCCGACTTGTGCCAGACGTTTTCGCCAAGTCCCTTGACGACCACCGGTTCGCCCGGCGCGAACGGCAGGTTGCCGCCGGCAACGCCGTAACGGGGCGGCCGCAGGCCGGCGCGCGCGAGCAGCGCGTACGCTTCGAACTCGGAGACAAAGTCGCTGGTGTTCACGCAGGCACAGGGGTAGCGGATTGTTGGCCGGCGGCGAAGGCCGCTTCGTTGAGGGGCATCAGGTCGGCCTTGTCCTTCAGGACATGCCGCAAGGTCTCGAGCAGGGCGGAGGCCGGCAGCAGGCCGCTGGCCGCCTGGAGGGCGCCGAGCGCCACGATGTTTTTCACGACCGGGCGTCCGAGGTCCGAAGCCAAGCGCGAGAGCGGCAACGCCAGGACCCGGCGGCCCGCCGGCATCGGCCCGGGCGTCGGGATCAGGGTGCTGTCGTAGATGATCAGACCGCCTTCGACGACGGTGTGGGCAAACTTGGCGAGACTCGGGGCGTTGAAAGCGACGAGGATGTCCGGGGTCGGCGACGCGGGGTTCAGCACTTCGCGCGCGGCGATGTGGACGTCCGCATAGGAGGTGCCGCCGCGACTCTCGGGTCCATAGCTCGGGATGTGCGTGGCATCAAAACCCTCGGCGATGGCCGCGCGGGTGAGGAGCAGCGCGGCCGTTTGCGCGCCGTCGCCGCCCGCGCCCGCGAGCTTCAGGCTGATGTCGCGCTTGGTGAGGTGGTCCGGCCACACCGGGGTCGGCCGCGGCCCGGTGGCGAGGTCGGCGCCGCAGTAGCCGAGGATTTCCTCCGGAACGAAACGCGGCGCCGGCGGACTGAACCACGGTTCGCGGGTGAGGTCCTTTTTGACGCCGAGCGGGTAGATGGGCTCCATTTTCTCGCGCACCCATTTCTCCGCCTGCACCGGCGACAGTTTCAAATGCGTCGGGCATTCGCTCAGGACCTCGATGAACGAATAGCCGCGACCCTCCACTTGCAGTTGCAGGGCCTTCTTGATCGCGCGGCGGGCCTTCACGCGGTTCTTGGCGTCGTACAAGGCCACGCGCTCGACGTACACCGGGCCATCGAGCGACGCGATCAGCTCGGCCATCTTCAACGGCTGCCCCATCGCCGGCGTGCGTCCCTCGACGCTGGTGGCGGTGCGCTGCCCGATGAGCGACGTCGGCGCCAGCTGGCCGCCCGTCATGCCATAGACCGCGTTGTTGACGAAGATCACCGTGATCGGCAGGCCCATCTGCGCGACGGAGATCGTCTCGGCGAGGCCGATGGACGCGAGGTCGCCATCGCCTTGGTAGGAGATCACCACGGACTCGGGATTCGCGAGCTTGTGGCCGAGGGCCACCGCGGGCGCGCGGCCGTGGGCGGCCTGCGTGTTGCCAACGTTGAAATAGTAGAACGCAAACACCGCGCAGCCCACCGGACTCACGAGGATCGTGCGGTGCTGCAGGTCGAGTTGCTCGATGACCTCGGCCAGGTCGCGGTGGATGACGCCGTGCCCGCAGCCCGCGCAATAGTGGGTGCTGTGCGCCTTAAGGCCTTCGCCATGCGCGTGGCGCCGGAAATTTTGGTAGAACACGCCGCTCATGATTGCACCCCATGGGTTGAAAGGATGGCGCGAAGGATTTCCTCCTGGGACGGCAACACTCCGCCGTAATGTTGCACGCGCGTGACAGGCGGTGGTGCGATCCCCGCGTGGCTGAGAGCGAGCCGGAGTTCGTCCTCCAACTGGCCCGGGCTGCCCTCGACGATGACGAGGCGCTTGGCGGACGGCAGCAGGCCCTTCAGCAACGTGATGGGGAAGGGCCACAGCGTGATCGGCCGGAAGAGCCCGGCGCGCACGCCCTGCGCGCGGGCGGCTTCGACCGCGCCCTTGGCCATGCGGGCGGGAGTGTTGCAAGCGATGACGAGGATTTCCGCATCTTCGCAGCGGAAGGCGTCGCTGCGCTGTTCCTCGGCAATGATGCGCGCGTATTTTTCGTTGAGGCGTTGGTTGTGCACCTCGAGGTCGGCCTCCGCGAGTTGGATGGAGCAGATGAGGTTGAGGTGATGCGCGTAATCGCCGCAAACCGCCCACGCCGGGCGGCCCGGCGTGCGGAGCGTCGTCGGCAGGTGCACCACGCCCGTCATCTGGCCGAGAAAACCGTCGCCAAGGATGATCACCGGGTTCCGGTACGTGAAGCTCAGCTCGAACGCGTTCATCGTCAGGTAGAGCATTTCCTCGGGCGTGCCCGGTGCCAGGACGATGGCGTGGGTGTTGCCGTGGCCGAGGCCGCGGCATGCGAGTTTGATGTCGGCTTGTTCGGGCCCGAGGTTGCCGAGGCCCGGGCCGCCGCGCATGATGTTGACGAATACGCCGGGGACTTCGGCGCCAATCATGTAGCTGATCCCCTCAAGCATCAGGCTGAAGCCCGGTCCGCTGGTGAAAGTCATGCACGGCACGCCCGCGCCGCCGGCGCCGTACATCATGTTGACCGCCGCGGTTTCGCTGACGGCCTGCACGAAGTGCCCGCCGATCTTCGGCAGGATCTTGGCCATGAGTTCCGAGCCTTCCGTGCTCGGCGTGATCGGGTAGCCGAAAAAGTGGCGGCAGCCGGCCAGCAGGGCGCCGATGGCGGAGGCATACGTGCCCTTCAGCACCAGCGGGTCGCAGGCGGGGAGGGGCACGAAGGTGTCCGGCTGGTCGACCCTGGCGATCGGCGGCAGGTCCTTGCGGCCGAAACGGTGGGCGGGGTCCTCGAGTTCGAAGTCGAAGGGGCCGGTCGGATGCTCCGTTTGCGGGCGCAGGCCGTAGGGTTCCGGGCAGGCCTGCATGCAGAGCGAGCAGCCGTTGCAGGCGTCGAGGTGCAGTTCGACCGGCGCAACGCCGGTTCGCGGATCAATGGCAGTGCCCGGGGTGATGCAGTCGCGCGGGCAGGCGTCGATGCAGCGCAGGCACGCTTTGCAATATTCCGGCTGCAGGAAGGGTTTGGGGCGGGCGGGGGCGATCATGGCGTGGGGTGGCGGCGGACCGCGGACGGTTTTCGGCGAGGATACCGCGCTGGTGGGGGGCGACTGCGCATGCGTTGGCGGAGGCTGCGCGGATGTTGGGCAGGCGGGGCGTTTACTCTGAAAGAAGTAGGGTTGCGGCGTGGTGTCGGGAAGGTTTCCGGCGATCGCCCGTCTCTCACACACCCCGCCCTGCGGGCACCCCTCTCAAGAGGGGATCAGCAGCGACGCGTGGGATCCCCTCTTGAGAGGAGTGGCGCGATGCGACGGGGTGTGTTGCTCGGGAAACGATTTGTGGTGCGCACGCGAACGGATGCTTAAGGCTCGCGAGTTCAACCGGCGCGGGTAGCGTCGCGGCCATGCAACTGAAACTTCGGCGAATCGCTCCCTTGCAGGCGGGCAAGATTCTGGCGGCGTTTTATGGGCTGCTGTCGCTCGTGTTCGTGCCGTTCATGATGATCTTCTTCACGGTCGCGAGCCTTGGCGCCCGCCACCACGGCGGCACGCCGCCGCCCCTCCCGCTGATGTTTGGGATGGGCGTGGGCTTCATGGTTCTCCTGCCGTTCTTCTACGCGGCGATGGGCTTCATTTTTGGAGTGCTGAGCGCCTTCGTCTACAACCTGCTCGCCAAATGGCTGGGCGGACTGGAGCTGGAGTTTGAAACGGATTCGGCGCCGCCGAGTCCGCCGTCGCTATGAGTCTATTGCGCCTCGTTGCCTCGTGCCTGCTGGTGCCGCTGACACTATTCGCGGCGAAACCCGAGCCGCCCAAGCCGACGGCCGCCGCCGTCATCAACCAGCTTGCGTGGCTGGCGGGGAAATGGCGCCATGAGAAGGCGGGGCGCGTGATCGACGAACAGTGGATGGCGCCGGCGGTGGGCGTGATGCTCGGGATGTCCCGGACGGTCTCGCGCGGCAAGGTCACCGAGCACGAGTTCATGCAGGTGCGCGAGGGCCCGGGTGGCGCGCTCTATTTCATCGCGCAGCCGTCGGGGCAGAAGGAAGCGGCCTTCCAAATCAAATCCCTCAGCGCGACCGAGGCGGTGTTCGAGAATCCGCAACACGATTTCCCGCAGCGGATCATCTACACGCTGCAGCCGGACGGCTCGCTGCTCGCCGCGATCGAGGGCCCGGGCGGGGCGGACGGCAAGGACCGGCGAATCGAATTTTCCTACAAACGAATCCAACCATGAAAACCAAATCGCGGGTCACCGGCATCGGTGGCATCTTTTTCAAGGCGAAGAAGCCCTCGAAGCTCGGCGCCTGGTACCAAAAGCATCTGGGCCTGCCGGTCGAGGCGTGGGGCGGGTGCATCTTCCCGTGGCGCGAGGCCAAGGCGCCGAAAAAGAAGGGCACCACCACGTGGAGCCCGTTTGACCCGGACACGAAGTACTTCGGCCCCGGCAAACAGGGCCACATGATCAACTACCGCGTCGCGAACCTGAAAAAGGTGCTGGCCGCCCTCAGAAAGGAGAAAATCTGGATCGACCCGAAAGGCATCGAGAAGTCCGAGTACGGCCAGTTCGCCTGGATCAAGGACGGCGAGGGCAATCGCATCGAACTGTGGCAACCGCCGAAGGGATGCTAAGCCACATGTTCCCGCGTCTTCTCCTGTTCTGGTGTCTGTCGTCCGTCTCGGCGTTCGCGGCGGGCAGCGCGTTGCTCGAGCAAATGCGCGCGCAGTACCGCCAGGACTACGGCATCGAACTCATCGCCGACGGCGAAACGTTTCCGGTGGCGGAATCCGGCGGCGCGATCGATGCCCAGAACGCCGGCGTGAAGAACGTCGACATGGTGCTCTACTTCCTGCGCAAGGAATTCGCGAAGTACCCGCCCGAGGCGATCCGCGCCTCCGGACTCAAGCGCATCGTCTTCTGTCGCGGCCTGAAGGCCAACGGCAACCGCATCGCCGGCGTGGCGCTGGAAAACAACAACACCATCTACATGGACTCGACGACGGAGATCGGGGACGAGGCGCACCGGCGGCGGACGCTGCACCACGAATTTTTCCATCACCTGGACTACGCGATGCACCCGAACAAGGATCTCACCAACAACCCCGAGTGGCTGGCGGCGGGCGCGCCGGGCGCGGCTTATGGCGGCGCGGGCAACGCGCAGCCCGTGCAGAACTGGGCGTCGCATCCCGGCCCGGGTTTCGTTTCCAACTACGCGATGAAGGCGCTGCCCGAGGATCGCGCGGAATTGTTCGCGGCGATGATGACGAACAATCTCACCGTCCGCCTGCTGCTGCAGAAGGACCAGTTCATCGCGGCCAAGCTCCGGGTGCTGAAGGAGGAGTTGAAGGCGTTCTGCCCGCAACTCGACGACGCCTTCTGGACGCGGACCGCGAAGAATTTTTAGGCGACGCGCAGGACCGCGTAGCTCTTCTTGCCCTTGCGGAGCAGGAGATACTTGCCGAACAGCAAGTCCGCGGCGCTGACAGCCCGGGTGTGATCGGGCACGCGCACGTTGTTCAGGTAAACGCCACCGGCTTCGAGCGACTTGCGGGCCGCGCCCTTGGAGGTCTCGAGGCCCGCGTGCACGAGCAGGTCGACGATCGAGGCGCCAGCGCCCTCGAGCTTGGCTTTCTCGAGGTCCTTCGTGGGCACTTCGCCGACGACGTCGTTGAAAATGGTTTCGGTCACGCCTTCGAGCGAGCCGCCAAACAGGATCTCGCTGGCCTTGAGCGCCGCATCGAGCGCTTCCTGGCCGTGCACGAGCACGGTCATCTCGCGGGCCAGCGCCTTCTGCGCGGCGCGGGCGCCGGGGTTGGCCTTCAGTTCGGCCTCGAGCGCGGTGATCTCATCGCGGGAGAGGAACGTGAGCGTCTTGAGCAGCTTGGTGACGTCCGCGTCGTCCGAGTTCACGAAGAACTGGTAGAAGCGGTACGGGCTGGTCTTCTTCGGATCGAGCCAGACGGTGCCCGTGGCGGTCTTGCCGTATTTGGTGCCGTCGGCCTTGGTCAGCAGCGGGAACACGAGGCCCCACACGGTCGCGCCGAGTTTCTTGCGGGTGAGCTCGGTGCCGACGGTGATGTTGCCCCACTGGTCGGTGGCGCCAACCTGCAGCTCGCAGTTGAAGGTTTTGCGCAGGTGGTAGAAATCGAAACCCTGGAGGAGCATGTAGCTGAACTCCGTGAAGCTGATGCCCGTGCTGCGGTCCTCCATGCGCGAGCGGACGGAATCCTTCGCGACCATGGAGTTCACGGTGATGTGTTTGCCGACGTCGCGCAGGAACTCGAGAAAGGTGACGCCACCGGTCCAGTCGTGGTTGTTGACGAGGCGGGCGGGATTTTTCGCCGCGTTGAAATCGAGGAACTTCGCCAGCTGGACTTTCACCGCGGCGATGTTGTGCGCGACCTGTTCCGGGGTCTGGAGATTGCGTTCGTCGGACTTGCCCGACGGGTCGCCGACCATGCCGGTGGCGCCGCCGGCGAGCGCGATGGGGCAGTGCCCGGCCAGTTGGAAGCGACGGAGGGCGAAAAGGGGCACGAGGTTGCCGACATGCAGCGAGTCCGCGGTGGGGTCGAAGCCGCAATAAAGCGTGGTCGGGCCATCGGCGAGGCGCTTGGCCAGGGCTTCGCGGTCGGTGCAATCGGCCAGCAGGCCGCGCCATTCGAGTTCGGCTAGGATGTCGGACATGGGACGGCTGGTTATTGGCACCGCCGGCGGACTAGGCAAGGGGGGATTTGATTCGTGGCCGGGGCCCGCCGACGGGGTCTGATAGCCCGGCTAATGGACCACGCAGCGAATTTAGTAAGCGGGTTCATACCCGCCTGAAATGGGTTGCCCGGGGGAGGGTGGCGGCTCTACATCTGACGGCTCTCAAATCTCCGCCCGCAACCCTCAACTCCTCCTCGCATATGCCCCTCGCCGTTGGCACCAAAGCCCCCGATTTCACCCTCAAAACGAAGACCGCGGACGGTCTGAAGGACGTCAAGCTGAGCGACAACTTCGGCAAGAAGCAGACCGTGCTGCTCTTCTTCCCGCTGGCCTACACCGGGGTGTGCACCGCCGAGATGTGCGACATCTCCAACGGCCTGTCCGGCTACTCCGGCCTGGGCGCGGAGGTGATCGGCATCAGCGTGGACAGTCCCTTCACCCAGGAAGCCTGGGCCAAGGCCAACAAGATCACCGTGACGCTCGTCAGCGACCTGAACAAGACGACCACGAAGGCGTACGATGTCCTCTTCCCGATGCTCGCCGGCGTGGGCGACACCTCGGCCCGCGCCGCGTTCGTGATCGGCAAGGACGGCGTCATCAAGTACGCCGAGCAAACCCCGACCCCGAAGGACCTCCCGAATTTCGCGGCGGTGAAAGCGGCGCTCGCGAAGTAAACTCCGCAAAACTTCAAAGGCCAAAGGCCAAATCCCAAAAGAATTTTCCGCAACGCTGCCATCCGTTTGGAGTTTGGCATTTGGCGTTTGAGATTTTCCCAACATGAGTCTTCCGAATCCCTTCAACACCCTGCAGACCTTCGAGGGTGGCAAGAAATTCTACTCGCTGCCTGAGCTGGCGAAGCAGTTCCCGCAGGTTTCGCGCCTGCCGGTGAGCATCCGCCTCGTGCTCGAGGCCGTGCTGCGCAACTGCGACGGCAAGCGCGTGCTCGAGTCCAACATCCGCGAGCTCGCGGCGTGGAAGCCCACGGAGGCCCGCACGGCGGAGATTCCGTTCGTGGTCGCGCGCATCGTGCTGCAGGACTTCACGGGCGTGCCGCTGCTCGTCGACCTCGCGGCCATGCGCTCCGCGGTCGCGAAGCTTGGCAAGAACCCGAAGATCATCGAGCCGCTCGTGCCGGTGGACCTCGTGGTCGACCACTCCGTGCAGGTGGACTTCGCGGGCTCGGCGACGGCGTTGCAGAAGAACCTCGACCTCGAGTTCAGCCGCAACCGCGAGCGCTACCAGTTCCTCAAGTGGGGCATGCAGGCGTTCGACACCTTCAAGGTCGTCCCGCCGGGCATCGGCATCGTCCACCAAGTCAACCTCGAGTACCTGGCGAAGGGCGTGCTCAGCCAGGATGGGGTTTATTATCCGGACACGCTGGTCGGCACCGACTCGCACACGACGATGATCAACGGCATCGGCATCGTGGGCTGGGGCGTCGGCGGCATCGAGGCCGAGGCCGGCATGCTTGGTCAGCCGGTTTATTTCCTCACGCCGGACGTCGTGGGTGTGCACCTGACGGGCGCGCTCAAGGAAGGCGTCACTGCGACCGACCTCGCGCTCACCGTCACGCAGCTCATGCGCAAGACGAAGGTCGTCGGCAAATTCGTCGAGTTCTTCGGCCCGGGCGCCGCGGCGCTGCCGGTCGTCGACCGCGCGACCATCGCCAACATGGCGCCCGAATACGGCGCGACGATGGGCTTCTTCCCGATCGACGGCGAGTGCTCCAATTACCTTCGCGCCACCGGCCGCGACGACAAGCACGTCGCCACGTACGAGGCGTACTACAAGGCGCAGGGCCTGTGGGGCATCCCGCAAAAGGGCTCCATCGATTACTCGCAGGTCGTCGACCTCGACCTCGGTTCCGTGGTCCCGAGCGTCGCCGGCCCGAAGCGGCCGCAGGACCGCATCGAGCTGCAGAACCTCAAGTCGAACTTCACCGGCTCCTTTGCAAAGCCGGTCACCGAAAACGGCTTTGGCAAGAAGGCCGAGGAATTCTCGACGGTGAAGGCCGATGTCAACGGCACCAAGATCGGCCACGGTTCGGTCCTCATCGCCGCCATCACGAGCTGCACGAATACCTCGAACCCCAGCGTCATGCTCGCGGCCGGCCTGCTCGCCAAGAAGGCCGTGGCGAAGGGCCTCAAGCCCAACCCGACCGTCAAGTCCTCGCTCGCCCCGGGCTCCCGCGTCGTGACCGACTATCTGGACAAGACCGGCCTCACCCCGTACCTCGACCAGCTGGGCTTCCAGACGGTCGGTTACGGCTGCACGACCTGCATCGGCAATTCCGGCCCGCTGTCACCCGTGATCGAGGAGGCCGTGGTCAAGAACGACCTCGTCGCCGCCTCCGTGCTCTCGGGCAATCGCAACTTCGAGGCCCGCGTCCACCAGAACATCAAGGCCAACTTCCTCATGTCGCCCCCGCTGGTCGTCGCCTTTGCGCTCGCCGGCCGGGCGGACATCGACCTCTCGACCGAGGCCATCGGCAACGGCTCGGACGGCAAGCCGGTTTTCCTGAAGGACATTTGGCCGAGCCTGCAGGAAGTTCGCGACCAGATGCAGGCCGCGCTCAAGCCCGAGGTCTTCCGCAAGCTCTACAGCAATTTCGCCGAGCAGAACCCGAAGTGGAACGAGATCCCCTCGACCACGGGCAATGTCTACGCGTTCGACGCCAAGTCGACCTACATCCAGGAGCCGCCGTTCTTTACGAACTTCTCGCTCACCCCGGGCTCGATCCAGCCGATCACGGGTGCCCGCGCCCTGGGCATCTTCGGCGACTCCGTCACCACCGACCACATCTCGCCGGCCGGCGCCATCAAGAAGACCTCGCCCGCGGGCAAGTACCTGCTCGAGAACGGCGTCACCTTCGAGGACTTCAACTCCTACGGCTCGCGCCGCGGCAATGACCGCGTCATGACCCGCGGCACCTTCGCCAACGTCCGCATCAAGAACCTGATGCTCGGCGGCGAGGAGGGCGGCAACACGCTCGGGCCCGACGGCCAGAAGACGTCGATCTACGACGCCTCGATGGCCTATCAGGCCAAGCGCGTGCCGTTGATCGTCATCGCCGGCCAGGAATACGGCACCGGCTCGTCGCGTGACTGGGCCGCCAAGGGCACCAATCTCCTCGGCGTGAAGGTCGTCGTGGCGCAGAGCTTTGAGCGCATCCACCGTTCCAACCTCGTCGGCATGGGCGTGCTGCCCCTGCAGTTCAAGGAGGGCACGACGGCGCAGACGCTGAAGCTCGACGGCACGGAAACGTACGACGTCGTCGGCCTCTCCGCGGCCATCAAGCCGCAGCAGGACCTCACCCTGAAGGTCACGCGCAAGGACGGGTCGGTTGAAATGGTGCCGGTGCGCTGCCGCATCGATACGCCCATCGAGATCGATTACTACCAGCACGGCGGCATCCTGCCGTACGTCCTGAGGCAAATCGTCGCCCGCAGCTGATTGCGGGCAAACGCCAGAATCCAAACCGCCACATCACCAATCCACGCGGCGGGGGCCCGAGGGCCGGACGTTCCGGTCCCTTTGGCATTTGGAGTTTTGGCGTTTGTGATTTGCTTATCCAGCCATGCCTGAGTCCACCAAGCCCACCTTTCTGGTCGACGCGTACGCCGACCCGGTCGTCGTGCGCATCGAGGGTCGGGCGTCGTTTGCGAACAGCGGGGACCTGAAGCATTTCTTCGACGTGATGCTCCGGCAGGGCCGGCATCGGTTCATCCTCGATTTCGAGCGCTGCGCCAGCATGGACAGCACGTTTCTCGGGGTGGTGGCCGGGCTGGCGCTGGAACTCCGCCGCCAGGGCCCGCCCGCGCGGCTCGTGCTTGCCCGCGTGCACGATCGCAACCTCGAGTTGGTCCAGAATCTCGGCCTGCACCGCCTGGCCATCGTCGATGCCGGCGGCCCGCTGGCTCCCGCGACGGCCGGCTCCCTGCCCATCGAGGCCGGCGTGCGGAGCGAGTTGGAACACGCGCGCTTGATGTTGGAAGCCCACGAGAACCTCGTGAACGCCGACTCCACCAACGCGAAGAAATTCCAGGACGTCCTGGCCTTCCTCCGCAACCGCGTCGAAAGCGGAAAGTAAGCGCGATCGGGTAGCAGCGGTGATCACCCCGCTGGCGCACCACCTGCCGTCTGACGACGGCTGCTACTGTCCGCCCAAGACCCAAGACCTTCCGCCTCCCGTCTCAATTCCGCCCCTTGCTCCTTGTTACTTGCCGCGAGTTAAGGCAATTTTCGGGCATGTTTCTCTTCATCCTCGGCGGTGCCCTCGGCGCGCTGCTGGTGTACGCGCTCTACTGGCGCGCCCAGCACGAGGCGGCACGTTTGGAAGAGGAGAAACAGGCCCTCATGGAGGAGCGGCAGATCGTGCTGGATTACATGCACACGATGGTGGATGCCGTGGGCGAAAGGCTGCCGCGTGAGGAGCTGTTCCAGCGCATTGTGCACGCCGCCATCCTCAGCACCGGGGCCCTCAGCGCCTGCATTTTCGAACGCAGCCAGGACAACATGATGCGCGGCGTGGCGGTGGAAGGCCTGTTCCCGCCGCACCGGCCGATCCCGGACAACCAGAAAATGAAGCTGGGTTCCCGGGCGCGCTTCATCGAGCAGGTCTTGAAGTCGGAATCTTTTCCGGTGGGCGAGGGTGTCGTCGGCCGCGTCGCCGCGACCGGCCGGGGGGAATTGATCACGCGGGCCTCCGACGACCCCCGCATCGTGAAACACGACGACCCGGCACTCATGGTGCGGTCGGTCATCGCGGCGCCCATCACGGTGCGCAAACACCTCATCGGCGTGCTGTGCGTGTGCAATGCCTCGGACGGCCTGCCGTTCACGGAAACCGATTACTCGCTCGTCGAGGCGCTCGCGGAACAGGCGGGTCTCGCCGTCCACAACGCGGATTTCCTGGCGTTGCAGGTCGAGAAACAGCGCATCGACATGGACCTCACGCTCGCGAGCGACATCCAGCAAATGCTGCTGCCGCGCGAGATGCCGGCGGTGCCGGGGCTCGACATCGATGCGCGTTACCTGGCGGCGCAAAAGGTCAGCGGTGACTTGTACGACGTCTTCAAGTTGAGCGACGGCCGCGTGGGCGTCGCGGTCGCGGACGTTTCGGGCAAAGGCATCTCCGCCTCGCTGCTCATGGCCATTTGCCGCACGACGCTGCGCCAGATCGCGCCGCACCTGTCGTCGCCGGCGCAGGTCCTGGCCGAGGTGAACCGGTCGCTCGCGGGCGACATGCGCGAGGGCAATTACATCACGATGACCTATGCGGTGGTCGACGCCGGGAAGAATCAGGTCACGGTGGCCCGCGCGGGCCACGAGCTCACGTTGTTGTCGCGCCTCGATCCCGCCAAGGGCGGTTACGTGAGCGAGTACATCAGCTCCGAGGGCATGCCGGTGGGCTTGGTTGATGCGTCGCTGTTTGAGATCACGATCGAGGACCGCACGCTCGATTTCGCGCCGGGGTCCACGTTGGTGCTCTACACGGACGGCCTCACCGAGGCGCCCAACGCCGACGGCAAGGAATTCGGCGGGGCGCGCCTGGCGGACGCCCTGCGGACGTACCACCTGGGCTCCGCCCGGGAAATCAATGATGGGATCCTGGAAGCGGTCGCCAAATTCTCCGGACCGGTCGGTTTGCGGGATGATTACACCTTGCTGACCCTGAAGCGGGTGGGGTGATTCGCGATCCCCACGCACTGACGGAGAAACACGTTGCGTTTGGCCCCATCCCGCCTAGCGGTTTGGGGTAATGTCCGTCGCCGCCAAGCCCGCGTCCGTTCGTCCCCAAGCACTGCCCGATGCCACCGGGCATTTTGGCCGTTATGGCGGCATTTTTGTGCCCGAGACGCTGATGACGGCACTGGCCGAACTGACGTCCGCCTACGAACAGGCCCGCCAGGATCCTGCTTTCCAAAACGAGCTGCGGCATCACCTCAAGGAATTTGCCGGACGTCCGACCGAGCTCTATTTCGCCGAGCGCCTGACGCAGCACTGCGGCGGCGCGAAGATCTATTTCAAGCGCGAGGACCTGCTCCACACCGGGGCGCACAAGATCAACAACGCGCTCGGCCAGGCGCTGCTCGCGCGCCGCATGGGCAAGAAGCGCATCATCGCCGAGACCGGCGCGGGCCAGCACGGCGTCGCCACCGCCGCGGTGTGCGCAAAGTTCGGGCTCGATTGCACCGTGTACATGGGCGCGGTCGACATGGAGCGCCAGGCGCTGAACGTTTTCCGGATGCGCCTGATGGGCGCCAGGGTCACGGCGGTCGAGTCCGGCCAGAAGACGCTCAAGGACGCCGTCAACGAGGCCATGCGCGATTGGGTGACGAACGTTCGCGGCACCCACTACATCCTCGGCTCCGCGCTCGGCGCGCACCCGTATCCGATGATGGTCCGCGATTTTCACCGCGTGATCGGCCAGGAACTCCGCGAGCAGATCATGGCGCGCGAGGGCCGGCTGCCGGATGAGATGATCGCCTGCGTCGGCGGCGGCAGCAACGCGATCGGCTGTTTCTACGAGTTTCTCGAGGAGAAAAACGTCAAGCTCATCGGCGTGGAGGCCGGCGGCCGCGGCATCAAGCGCGGCGATCACGCCGCGCGCTTCGAAGGCGGCAAGCTCGGCGTGTTGCAGGGCAGCAAGACCTACATTCTCCAGGATCCCGATGGCCAGATCGAGCTGACGCATTCCGTGTCCGCCGGCCTCGATTACGCCGCGATCGGCCCGGAACACGCCTATTACCGCGACGCCGGCCGCATCGAGTTCGCCTACGCGACCGACGACGAGGTCCTTGAGGCGTTCCAGCTCTGTTCGCGTCAGGAAGGCATCATCCCCGCCCTCGAATCCACCCACGCCCTCGTCCACGGCTTCAAGCGCGCCAAGGCCCTCGGCAAGGACAAGATCGTGCTGATCAATCTGTCCGGGCGCGGGGATAAGGATGTGCAAACCGTACAACGCCTTCTTGAGAAGAAGGCGTAAAGTTCCAGCTTCCAAAGTTCCAAACGCCAAATAAGGGGTTGGGCGGAAAGGGCGGGGAACGCTGGGCCGGGAAATCGGCACGGCCCAGCCGCAGCTCTCACACTCCAGGGAAAACGACAGTGGGCCAAAATCCAAACCAACCATGGAAAAACGGCCCTCTAATCTCGAGGAGCGCACGGCGTTGTTTGCCGAGGAAGTCCGGCGTTTTGTGCGTCAACTGCCTCGGACGCTAGCGAACATCGAAGACGTTAAGCAGCTAGTCCGCGCATCCGGATCGGTGCCGGCCAATTGCATCGAGGCCAATGAAGCCTTGGGGAACAGGGACCGCGTGATGCGGTTCAAGATCAGCCGTAAGGAGGCAAAGGAATGCCAGTTGTGGCTGCGTTTGGTCGAAACCGGCGGCCGCGCAGACGTCGAAGCGCAGCGCATCGCCCTGCGTCAGGAGGCCCACGAGCTAAAGCTCATCCTCACGAGCATCGTCCGCAAACTCGAGTAGCACCGTCGCGCCGGCCGCGGTTCCGGCCATGCGCCTTGGTCACTCGACGTTCGCGATCTGCTCCTTGATGCGTTCGAGTTCGTTTTTGAACTCGATGACTTTCTGGGAGATTGCGAGGTCGTTGGCCTTGCTGCCGATCGTATGGATCTCGCGGCCGATTTCCTGGAGGATGAATTCCGCCTTGCGGCCTACCTCGCCCTCCGCGGTCAGCAGCGACTTGAGCTGGGTCAGGTGATGGCGCAACCGAGTAATTTCCTCGGTGATGTCCGCACGGTCCGCGAAAAGGGCGACTTCCTTGAGCACACGCTCGTCGTTCACGTCCAGCTCCAGTCCCGCCTGGCGGAGGCGTTGCATGAGTTGCTCCCGGTAGATCCCGCTGATTTGCGGCGCGCGGTGGGCGATGGCTTCCGCGGCGGCATGCAGTTTTTCGAGCCGGCCGAGAAAATCCACGAGCAAGGCTTCGCCTTCCTTGGCCCGCATCGCCACCAGGCCCCGTAGCGCCTGACCAAGCGTTTTCAGGAGCAGGGCCGCGGTCTCGTCGTCGGTGGGCAGCTGCTGGCTGCCGCGCTGGCTGGAGGCCATTTGCCAGAGCAACTCGCCGGTGACCTCGAAGCTGATGTGTTTCGACTTGGCAAACTTGGTGAGGGCATCGAGCGACGCGTCCAGGGACGCCGGATCCCAATCGACGGCGGTGCCGCTTTGTCCGGCGACTTCAACCGACACGTGCACCTTGCCGCGTTGGACTTGCTTGCGAACCGCGTCGCCCATCGCCGGTACAAAGGCCTGCCAGTCGTCCGGCAGCTTGAGCGTCAGGTCGAGTCCGCGGCGGTTCACGGAGTTTACTTGGACCGTGAGCGTCAGGTTGCCCAACGGAGCCGCCGCGCGGCCGTAGCCAGTCATCGAATTCATACCGACACCTTCACACGCAAAAGCCCGAAACGCCAAACAAGAATGTTCGCGCGTATCCCACCTTCAGCCGAGAGATTTCCCGTAGGCGAGGCCCCCAACCAGCCCCGGATCCGGCATTCCGGCATTTAGGGCCTCCCCGCAGAGCCCGCTACTTTCGCCGAGTACTTGGCAGTTGGCCACTGGCCCTCTGAGCATTCCGGCCCCTTCGCCGGCTGTTTGGCCTTTGGCGTTTGGGTTTTTCGGCGCTCCGGCCAGTTGTTTGGAGTTTGGCCCTTTGAGATTTGTGATTTTCAACCGCTAAGCTGCCTGCGTCGGTTGCCTCAATGACCAGAGTACATACCAAAACACCCCCACGCAAATCCCCATGTCCGCCACGTTGAAGGTGGGGTAGGTGTAGTTGCCGAAGTGGAAGTCGAGGAAGTCGATCACGTGGCCGTGGGCCAGGCGGTCGACGAGGTTGCCGACGATGCCGCCGCAGAGGAGGCCGAAGGCGCCCTGCGCGGAGCGCGAGCGCAGGCCGAGCTGCTGGCGCCAATAAAAGATCGCGGCGAGGGTGCCGAGGGCGAGCAGGCCGAGCCAGAGGCTCGCCCCGGTGAACATGCTCCAGGCGGCGCCGGTGTTGCCGACGTGCACCAGGTAGAAGAAGTTCGGGAAGATCTCGATGCCGCTGCCGGCGCCGTAGCTGCCGAAGGGCAGCCGCGCGTTGATCCAGAGCTTCGTCGCCTGGTCGAGCGCGAACACAATCACCGCCAGCACCCACAGGCGCCGGTAGGCGAGCGTGCGTTCGATTCGGGATTTTGGATTTGCGATCTGCGAATGCTCGGACGCGCCACCCGAAAGTGTCGCCGCGGGTCGCGGCGAGTTCTCGGTTGATGATTCGATCGAGGGCATCAGCAACAAATTATCAATCGTCCGTCGTCAGTCGTAAACCGACTCACTCGTCGTCGCCGCCGTCGGACATCTTGCCGCCTTCCTCCTCGGCGCCATCGCCGAACAGGCCGCCGCGCTCGATCGATCGGTGCGAGTGGCGTTCGACTTCCTTCTTGGCCTCGGTGGAGTAACGGGTGAACGGGACGGCGAGCAGGCGCTCCTTGGCGATCGGCTTCTGCGTGGTTTCGCAGATGCCGTAGGTGCCGGCGTGGATGCGCTTGATGGCGGCCTCGATCTCGGAGAGGGCCTCCTGCTCGTTCGAAACGAGGCTGAGCGCGAAGTCGCGGTCAAAGGTGTCGGTGCCCGCGTCGGCCATGTGCTGGCCGTAGCCGGACAGGTCGCCGGAATCGTCCTTCGCGGACTTGAGAAGCGTCTCCTCGGTGTGCTCGCCGAGCTGCGTGAGCACGTGGTTGCGGAGCTCGAGCAACAGGCGGTAGTAGCGGCGGAACTTTTCCGGCACTTCGGATTCGTCGACCATCGCCGCGGGGGCCTTCTTGCCCTTGGCGGGGTTGAAGCCGAGGATGTCCGCCAGCGAGGCGGTCTTCACATGGTGCGGCTTGGCCGGCTTGATCTCGGTGGCGAGGGCGGCGGCCTTGGCGGTGGCGCCGGGCTTGCCGTTCTTGCCGGCCTTGGCGGCGGCCTCGACCTGCTTCTCGTTCTTCTTCGCGATCTCGCGCACCTCATCGAGGGAGAAGGCGATGGCCTTGGGGGCCGACTTGCGCTCGAGCAGCAGGCGCTTGAGGTCGGCGGCGGAAGCCTTGCCCTTCACCGGCGCCGCGGGCTTGGCGGCAGGGGCGGGGGCTTTCGCGGCCACCGGTTTCGCCGACGCGGCCTTGGGGGCCGGGGCGGCGGGTTTCTTGGCGGCGGCGGGCTTCTTGTCGGTGGACTTTTTCTTCGTGGCCATAAGGGGAGGAATCAGGAGTTAAGGGCTTCTTCGCACCGAGGGCAAACCTCTCCGTGCGGGGTGGATTTCAAGCTGGGGACCCAACGCCAGCAGCGCGGGCAACGGGCATGGCCGGCGTCCTTGGCGTGGCGGGCGGTGATCGCCGCCTCGGGACCGGCTTGGGCCCGGAGACTGACCTGCGAGACGATAAAGAGTTCGGGAAGAAATTTCTCGTGCTTCGTGAGCGCCGCATGGGCGGGGTCGGCGGCCGGGCTGGCGATCGTGACTTCGGCGTCGAGCGACTTGCCGATGGTCCCGGCCTGGCGCAGGGGCTCGAGGGCCTCGGTGACACGCGCGCGGGTCTTGAACAGCTGCTCGAACTCGGCCGCGAGGGCGGCGTTCGTCCACGCCGCGGGCGCGACCGGCCAGTCCTGCAGGTGCACCGACTCGCTGGAATACTCCTGGCCGGTGCGGGCATAGCTCCAGGCCTCGTCCGCGGTGAACGTCACCACCGGCGCGAGGATCTTCACGAGCGCGTCGAAAATCGCGTGGATCGCCGTCTGCGACGACCGGCGCAGGGGATGCGTCGCGCCGAGCGTGTACAGCCGGTCCTTGAGGATGTCGTGGTACATCGCGGACAGCGTCACGGAGCAGAACTGGTTGCAGAGCTGGTAAACGCGATGGAACTCATACGCGTCGTAGGCCTGCGTGCATTCCTCGATGAGCTTGGCGGTCTGGTGCAGCGCCCAGCGGTCGAGCACGTCCATTTTCTCCACGGGCACCGCGTGCTGCGCGGCGTCGAAGTCGAACAGGTTCGAAAGCTGGAAACGGAAGGTATTGCGGAAAAGTCGATACGCCTCGCCGACGTGCTTCAGGATCTCGTCGTCGACCGGGATGTCGTCGCGGAAGTCCTGCGACGCGATCCAGAGGCGAATGACGTCCGCGCCGTGCTGCGCGATGTACGCCTCCGCGGTCTGCGGCTTCTGGTAGGTCGAGCTCTTGGAAATCTTCTGGCGGTTCTTGTCGACGATGAAGCCGTGGGTGAGCACGGCCTTGTACGGCGCCGCGCCCCAGGCGATCACGCTGTTCCAGAGCGAGGATTGGAACCAGCCGCGGTGCTGGTCGCTGCCCTCGAGGTAGAGGTCCGCCGGCCAGTGCGTGCCGCCCTGGCTGCGCTTCAGGACCGCGGCCTGCGTCGAACCGGAGTCGATCCACACGTCGAGCGTGTCGCGGCCGCACGTGAGCGCCGCGGCCGGCGGCCAGCCGGCGGGGAGGGTGACGCCCGCGAGGATGGTGGCCGGGGTGGCGTCGTACCAGAAATTGCTGCCTTTCTCGGCGACCTTGTCGGCCACGGCGCGGACGACGCCGGCGTCGAGGTAGGCCTGCTTGTCCGGGCCGTAGAACGCGATGATCGGCACGCCCCACGAGCGCTGGCGGCTGATGCACCAGTCCGGACGCGATTCGACGGCGCCGCGGATGCGCGCCTCGCCCCAGGCGGGGATCCAGCCCTGGTGCTGCGCGATCTTGGTGATTTCCTCGAGGGCGATCTTGCGGTGGCCCGCCTTGTCGAGCGACACGAACCACTGGTCGACGGCGCGGAAAATGATCGGCGTCTTGGACCGCCAGCAATGCGGGTAGCTGTGCGAGTACTTGGCCTTGGCGAGCAACGCGCCGGCATCGGCGAGTTTCTTCAGCACCGCGAGGTTGGCCGGCGCGGGCTTCTTCGCCGCGAGGTCCTCGACGGTTTCCAGGGTCGTCAGGCCGACGAGGTCGGCGGGCACGCGGCCGTCGTTGACGTATTTGCCGTCGTCACCGACCGGGCAGTAAATCTCGAGCCCGTACTTCAGGCCGGTCTGATAGTCCTCCGCGCCGTGGCCGGGCGCCGTGTGCACGGCGCCGGTGCCGCTGTCGGTCGTGACGTAGTCCGCCAGCACGACCGGCGACGCGCGGTCGATGAAGGGATGGCGCGCCGAGAGTTTCTCGAGCTTCGCGCCCGGCACGGTCAACACCACGCTCGGTTGCGGTTCGATTTTCGCGGCCGAGGCTACTTGTCCGAGCAGGGCCGAGGCGACGATGATCCGCTCCGCACCGATGTCGGCGACGGAGTATTCGACTTCCGGATGCAGCGCGATCGCGAGGTTGGCGGGGATCGTCCAGGGCGTGGTCGTCCAGATGACGAGGTACAGCGGCTTGTCCGTCGGCAGGCAGAACTTCTTCGCCTCCTCGACCGGCACGAGGAACTTGACCCAGATGGCGATCGAGACGTGGTCCTTGTATTCGATTTCCGCTTCGGCGAGCGCGGTTTCAAACGGGATCGACCAATAGACGGGCTTCTTGCTGCGATAGACCAGGCCCTGCTCAACAAACGCCGCGAACGTGCGCAGGATGTCGGCTTCGAACACCGGGTCCTTCGTTTTGTACTGGTGCTGCCAATCCGCGAGCACGCCGACGCGCTTGAACTGCGCGGTCTGCTTCGCGATCCAGCTTTCGGAAAACGCGTCGCACTTCGCGCGCAGTTCCGCGGTGCTCAGCGTCAGCTTCTGCTCCTGGATTTCGCGGGAAACCTTTTGCTCGATCGGCAGGCCGTGGCAGTCCCAGCCCGGGACGTATGGCGTGCGGAAGCCGCGCATCGACTTGTAGCGATTGACGATGTCCTTGAGCGTCTTGTTGAGCGCGGTGCCGATGTGGACATCGCCATTGGTGAACGGCGGCCCGTCATGCAGCACAAACGCCGGTCGGCCGGCGCGGTTCGCCTGGATGCGGCCGTGGAGATCGTGCTTTTCCCAGTGGCTGACCCGCCCCGGCTCGCGTTTGACGAGATCCGCCCGCATGGGGAACTCGGTCTTGGGAAGCAGCAGCGTGTTTTTGAGGTCTTGCGCCATCGGAAATAAGGGGCGGAACGCTACCTGCCAGAGGGGGGGAGTCAAGTGGCGTGTCGCCCGCCGAAAACACACCCCGTCGCTTCGCGCCACCCCTCTCAAGAGGGGACCCATTTGGAGGCTATTCAGCCAGGTCCCCTCTCGAGAGGGGTGGCCGCAGGCCGGGGTGTGTTTTCAACGCGCGAAGTCGATGATCCTATCGGATCCGCTCCACGTAACCCAGCCTCACCGCTTCCCCAAAAACTCCCCGGCGCGGCGGGCGAGTTCGGTGCCGGACTTCAGGCAATCGGGCAGGGAAATGCCATCGCGGGCGTTGCCGCCGATGAACAGGCCGGCGTGCTTGGCTTCGCAGCGGGTTAGGGGATCGAGAAAACGCTCGTGCCCGAGATTGTACTGCGGAATCGCGCGCGGCCAGAAGGTGTGATGACGGAACACCGGCTCACCGCTCACGCCGAGCAATTCCCGAAGGTCGGGCATCACGCGCGCCACCAACTCGTCGGTGGCCAGCCGGCCGATCTCGGGCTGGCGCATGCCGCCCGTGAACACCGTCAGCGCCACGTGCCCGGCGGGCGCGCGGTCGACGAAAAGCGACGTCGAGAAAAGCACGCCGAGCACGCTGCGATTTTCCTTCGCCGGCACCAGCACGCCGAAACCGTCCAGCGGATGGGCCACCTGCTCGCGCTTGAACCCAAGGTAGAGCGAACTCACCGGCGGGTGGGGCAGGTGGTCGAGTGACGCGAGGCTGCGCTCGCCGAGCGTGCTGAACACCAGTTGGGCCAGTGCGCCGGCCGGCAGCGCCAGCACGACCGCGTCGAATTCCTCCGTCTGCACCTGCTCCGCGCGGGTCCAGATCAATTTCCACGGCGCGCCGGGGATCAGGCTGGTGACCGTCGCCTCGGTGCGCAACGCGCCCGCGGGCAGCGTCGCCGCGAGCTGGCGGGGGAGGGTTTGTAGCCCGCGCCGGAAGGAAATGATCGGTGCGACGCCGGTCGCATCCCCGCGTGCGCGGCGCGAAGCGGCCTGCGCGCGAAACCCGCGCAACAGCGAGCCGTGGTTGCGTTCGAGCTGCCAGAGGTTGGGAAAGGAATAGCGCGTTGAGAGCTTGGCGGGGTCGCCGGCGTAGACGCCGGACACAAAGGGATTAAGCGCGTAGTCGACGATCTCCTGGCCGAAATGCGCCGCGACAAACGCTGACAGGCTCACGTCTGTCGTGCGCACGCGCGGACGTGACAGCAACTCGGTCAGTACCCGCAGCCGGGCCCGCCAGGAAAACAGGGGCGACGTCAACAAACCCGCCGGCGACAGCGGCACCATCACGGGCCGGCCGCCGCGCACAATGTAGCGTTTGCGGGCGAGCGGCGACACTGTCGCGCGTTCGGACTCGAGGCCCAGCTCGCGGATGACGCCGGCGACCTCCGCGGTTTCCTGCAGCGAATTGGGTCCGCCCTCGATGAGCCAGCCGTCGCGTTCGAGGGAAATGATGGCGCCGCCCGGTTCGGCGGATTTTTCGAAAACGGTGACGCGATGTCCGGCGCGATGCAGCCGCAACGCGGCGGTCAGGCCGGTGAGGCCGCCGCCCACCACTGCGATGGACTTTGCGGTGGGCTCAGGCATTCGCCTGCCAGCCCGTCACCGTGCTGACCAGTGTTTCCATGCACTCGATCTTGGCCTGCGGCATGATGCCGTGCCCGAGATTAAAGATGTGGCCCGGTGCGCCGCCCATCGTGTTCAGGAGCCGCGTTGCCTCGCGGCGCACGATCTCGGGCGTGGTGTTCATCAGCACCGGGTCGAGGTTGCCCTGCAGCGCCACGTTGCCGGGCACGAGGCGGCGAACGACGCCGAGGTCCATCGTCCAATCGACGCCCAGCACGCTCGCGCCGCTGAAAGCCTGGTCCGTGAGCTGCGACGGCGTGCCCTTCGCATACAGGATGATCGGGAAACCCTTTGGCATCGCGGCGATGATCTGGCGAATCCAGCGGAGCGACGCCGCCTCGTAATCCTGGCCGGCGAGGATGCCACCCCACGAGTCGAAGATCTGGATCGCGTCCGCACCCGCGCGGATCTGCATGTGGAAATACTCGATCAGGGCGGCCGTGAGTTTTTCCAGCAGCGCCTCGAAGAACGGCCGGTCGGAATAGAACACCGCCTTGCTGATCTGGAATTCGTCCGCGCTGCCGCCTTCCAGCATGTAGGTCGCCAGCGTCCAGGGGGAACCGCCGAAACCCAGCAGGGCTTTCTCGCCCTTGAGCTCGCGCTTCACGCGCTCGAGCGCAGCGCCAACGTACGCGAGGCGGTCGGCGACACCCACCGGGTTCAGGCGATCCAGCTGGGCTTTGTTCTCGAGCCGGAAGTCCATCTCGATGCCGCCGGCGTCACGGAACTTGTAGCCCTGGCCGAGCGCCTCCGGGATGACGAGGATGTCCGAAAAGATGATCGCCGCATCGAGCGCGAAACGGCGCAGCGGCTGCAGCGTGACCTCGGCGGCGAGTTCCGGCGTGCGCACCATCTCGAGGAAGGACGACTTCGCCTTCAGCGCGCGGTATTCGGGCAGGTAGCGTCCCGCCTGGCGCATCACCCAGATCGGCGGTCGATCAAGCGGCTGGCAGGCGGCGGCGGCGAGGAAACGTTCGCGGGAGGTCATGGAAAATTACGGATGACGATTTCGGATTTACGTCCGGGAAAACGGGATGGCTGGGCTGCTGGTCGGAAATCGTAAGTCGTAAATCATAAATCGTAAATCAGCGGGCCCAGTCCCGGGGCTTGAGGAACACGTCGTACAGGCGCGCTTCGGGGGTGCCGGGTTCGGGTTTCCAATCGTAGCGCCAGGCGACGAGGGGCGGGAGGGACATCAGGATCGATTCGGTGCGGCCGCCGCTTTGCAGGCCGAAGATCGTGCCGCGGTCGTACACGAGGTTGAACTCCACGTAACGGCCCCGACGGTAGAGCTGGAAATCGCGCTCACGGTCACCGAAGGGCGTGGCCTTGCGCTTCTGCACGATCGGCACGTACGCCGGCACGAACGCGTCGCCCACGCTGCGCAGGAAACTGAATGAGTCGGCAAATCCCGGCGCGTTGAAGTCGTCGAAGAAAATCCCGCCCACGCCGCGCGGCTCGCCGCGGTGTTTCAGGAAGAAGTAGTCGTCGCACCACTGTTTGAACTTCGGGTAGAGCCCCGCGCCGTGCGGATCGCAGGCGGCCTTGGCGGTGCGGTGCCAGTGCACGGCGTCCTCTTCAAATCCGTAGTAAGGCGTCAGGTCGAACCCGCCGCCAAACCACCAGACCGGCGCGGACGCGCCCGAAGTGACAGCTTTCAAGGGCCAGGTATCAAGGCCTTCGCCGGCGATGAAAAAACGGACGTTGGCGTGGCTCGTGGGGATGTACGGGTTGCGCGGGTGGATGACCAGCGACACGCCCATCGCGTGAAACGGTTTGCCCGCCACTTCCGGTCGGTTCGCGGTGGCGGAGGGCGGCAGGGACTTGCCCGACACATGGGAGAAGCCGACGCCCGCCTTCTCGAAAACCGCGCCGCCGGACATGACCCGGGAGCGGCCGCCGCCGCCTTCCGGTCGCGACCACTGGTCTTCCTGGAACCGGCCGCCGCCGTCCTCGCGCTCGAGGGCGGCGCAAATCGAGTCCTGCAGGGACAGCAGGTAGGTGCGGACGGCGTTCAGGTCGGGAGGCATGGGCAAAGGCGACGTCCAGCTAGTCATAAAGGCGCGCGGAAATACACGGAAAAAGCTTCGCAGGGATTGCCCGATAACAGGCGTTAATTGCCCGCGGCGGCGGGCTTATGCGCTTGACGACTCTGCTAGGGTTCAAGGTCGACACCCGCGCATCCACCGCCTTTCCTCGCCAACCCTGCATGAATTCAGCCGTGCTCACGACCGTCGCCGCCACCGGGTTCACCGTGGCGTTTTTCCATGCGGCGATCCCGACGCACTGGCTGCCGTTCGTGCTGGTCTCGCGGGCCCGCGGTTGGAGCCGCCCCAAGACCCTGGCGGTGTCGGCCCTTGCGGGTCTTGGACACGTGGCGCTGACCAGCCTGCTCGGTTTGGGCATCGCGTGGTTTGGCTTCCAGCTCGACGAAAAACTCGGCCGCGTCTTCCCGTGGGTGGCGGGCGGCATCCTGGTCGCGATTGGGCTGTTCTATTTTTGGCGTCAGCTGCGCGGTGGCGTGATGCATCACCACGTGCTCGGCGCGCATCATCATCCCAGCGAGCACTGCGGCCACAGCCACGAGCGCAGTCATTGGGACGAGGAACTGCAGGACAGCGAGCTCGTGCAACCCCGCACCGGCGACTGGCCCGCGATCAGCGGCCTGTTCGTGATGCTGACCCTGTCGCCGTGCGAGGGCTTCCTGCCCGTGTATCTGTCCGGCGTGCAGTTCGGCTGGCACGGTTTCTTCATCCTCAGCGGCATCCTCGCCGTCGCCACGCTCGCCGGCATGATGATCTTCACGTGGCTGACGCTGGTCGGCCTCGAAAAGTTCGAGGTGAAGAGCTTCGAGCGCTACGAAGCCGGCCTGTTGGGCAGCCTTTTCACGCTCCTCGGCGCCCTGATCCTGATCCTCGGCCACTAGTGGACATGTGATCCCCTCTCGAGAGGGGAGGGCCTGCAAGGCGGGGTGTGTTCTCGCCAGCACCAACGCTCTACCCAAGTAGCAGCGGTGGTCAAACCGCTGGCGCCAGCGCTCTGACGAGCGCTGCTACTTTGAATTTCTCCAACGGTCCCCTCAAGAGAGGGTACGATTCGCGCCCTGATCAGTCGATCCGATCGGTCGGCTCGCTGGTCAGCTGGTTCTTGATGACCCGGCCACCCTTCAGGACGAAGTCCACGCGTTCGAGGACGGTGACGTCGGCGAGGGGGTCGCCGGTGACGGCGATCAGGTCGGCAAAGTGGTTCGCGGCGAGTTGGCCAACGCGGTCGGACCAGCCGAGAAGGTCGGCGGCGTTCACGGTGGCGGCCTGGATTGCCTGCATCGGCGTCATGCCCCACTTGACCATGTGGTAGAACTGCTTGCCGTTCCAACCGTGCGGATAAACGCCGGCGTCCGTGCCGTACGCAATCTTCGCGCCGGCCTTCACGGCTTTCTGGAAGTTTTCGCGCTGCGTCCGGCCGACGAGCCGCTCCTTGGCGAGAATCTTTTCCGGGTAACCCAGCCGGCCGTACTCGGCCAGGATGTAGTCATCGTTGTAGATGTCGGGCACGAGGTAGGTGCCGTGCTCTTTGGCGAGCGCGATGCCCTCGTCGTCGATGAAGCTGGCGTGTTCGATCGAAGCCACGCCGGCACGGATCGCGCGCTTGATGCCCTCGGTCCCGTGCGCATGCGCGGCGACCTTGCGGCCCCACATCGCGGCCTCATCGACCGCGGCTTTCATTTCCTCGAAGGAATACTGTGGCGCGCCGACCGATTCCTCCTCGGAAAGGACGCCGGCGGTGGCGAGGATCTTGATGACGTCCGCTCCGTACTTCACGTTTTCGCGGACTTTCTTGCGGATTGCGTCGACGCCATCGGCGATGCCGCCGATGTCGCCTTCAAACCGGATGTACGGCGACATCCCGTTGAGATCGCCATGCCCGCCGGTGGCGCTGAGCGCCGGGCCGCTGGCTTGCATGCGCGGGCCGGGGATTTTGCCGTCGTCGATCGCGCGCTTGAGGGCAAAATCGACGTAATTGCCGGCGCCGACGTTGCGGATGGTCGTGAATCCCGCCTCGAGCGTGCGGCGCGCGTAGATGTGGGAGGTCGTGGCTTCGTCGATCGGGCTCTTGCGGAAGATGTCCTCGTAGAAATTCTCCGGCTGGCTCGTGACGTGCGTGTGGCAGTCGATCAGGCCGGGCAGGACGGTCGCGCTGCCGAGGTCGATGGTGCGGGCGCTTGCGCCCGCGGGGACGGCCGAGCTGAGATTGGCGGCGGCGACCACGGCCTTGATGCGGTCGCCCTGGATGACGATGGCCTGGTCGGTGAGGACGCGACCGCCGGCGGGGTCGATGACGCGGGCGGCCTTGATGACGAGGTAGGGGAGGACTTTTTCTTCGGTGGCGCCCGGCTGCGGGGCGGCGGCGAGCGTGGCGGCGACGGCGGTCGCCGCGAACCAGATGGACGGGGAGCGAAACGACATGGCGCCAGACTGCGAAAGCCCGCCCGACACACAAAGCAAAACTCCATGCAGTTGTCCCTTGCGACCGCAACTTTCCGGAGTAGGTTCGGGGAGCGGTCGTCACTTTTACCCCGAGGTCCCATGAACACCCTGATTCGACTTTGCGCGGCCGGCGCCCTGCTGGGCGTCGCGGCTTTGTTCACTGGTTGCGTCCACGACAACACCCGCACCTCGCGCGCGAGAGTCGTCGAGGAGTTCACGGTGGTGGAGAGCTCCACCGAGAAGGAACTCACTTCCGCGCAGCTGGCCGACCTGCGCCTGGCGGTGACCAACTACCTGCGCGAGCAGGGCCTCACGGACGGGCGCACGTACTTCGTCCGCGTGACGTTCCCCAGCGACAACCCCGAGGTGGACCCGCAATGGGCGGTGGTGCGCATCAGCAGTCACGCGGCGCGCACCTACACCGTGCTGGCCGCGTATCCGGGCGCGGATGACTACTATCCCTTCGACTTCTACCGCGGCAGCTACAGCTACGCCAATTACTACCCTGGCTACTACGGCTTCTCGCGCTGGGGCTACTACGATCCGTTTGACTACAACTACGGTTATTACCGTCCGCCGGCCCCGCCGCGCGACCCCGTGAAACCGACCGAGCCGAGCAAGCCCACCGACACGAACAAGCCGAAGGATCCCAACCACCCGACCGCCTATCCGTGGGGTCCGCGCAATCGTTGGGAAAACCCGCCGACGCGGAATGACGACCAACCGCGCAGCAATCTCCCGCGGCGCAATCCCGACGACCAGCGTTGGTCGCGTGGTCGGCCGGTCGTCCCGGACGATCCGCAGAGCCCGCCGTCGCGTCACGACCGGAACCAGACGCCACCCACGCGCTCCTACACGCCGCCGCCCGAACGTTCTTCGCCGCCGGCTCCGGAGCGCAACTATTCGCCGCCGCCTGCCTACACGCCACCGCCGGCGCCGAGTTACACGCCGCCACCGCCATCATCGGACAATAGCAGTCGCTCTGCCGCCGCAAGTTCGGTGCAGCAGTCCCGCGAGCAGGAGCGTTGACTCAACGAGCGGGCGCCGGGTTGACCGGCAGGGCGAGCAACAAGTCGACGACCACTTGGGGCTGACGCCACTGCGGGTTGTGGTCGCCCGTGATCACGGTGACGGGCCAACCGCGCGCCCGGGCCCGTTCCGGGGCGGCGAAGAAGTCGTCCTGCTCCGGGGTTTTGCCGGGATCGACGGTGAGGATGTAAGCGCCGGGAATTCGCGCGGCGGCGGGGTTCTTCAGCGCAATCGCATCCGTGAAAGTTTTCGCCGGGTGGGGGACGTCGATTGGGAACGGCTTCCCGGGTCGGACCCAATTCGGGACGATGAATCCGTCCTTGGTCATTTTCTCCAACTCAGCGGATGGGCCTTGGCGAATGCCGAGCAGACTCTCGCCGTCGATTGGCAGCGCGGCCTCCAAATAGACCATTTGCGCGATCCGGTCCGGAATGCGGTCGGCCACGCCGGTGATCACCATGCCGCCGTAGCTGTGGCCGAGCAGCACCACGTCGTGCAGGTCTTCAAACAGGATGAGGTTCACCACGTCGTCGATATGCGTGGCCAGCCCGATGTCGGCCCGCGCCGTGTTGAAATGCTCGCCCAAGCCGCTGAGTGAGGGACGGTACACTTTCCAACCCTTGGCTTCGAGCAGCGGGGCCATCTTTTTGAAATGCCAGCCGCCGGCCCACGCGCCGTGCACCGCCACCAGCGTGCGGGGACTCGCGGGCGCTTCGGTTGCGGATGCAAACGGGGAGAGAACCAGGGCAAGGCAAACGAACACGAGGCGTGGACTCATGCCGCGCACTGTGCGCCGAACCGGCCGCCGGTCAACCCGGCCCCCGCGACATAACCTCAGGTTGATTCCACCGGACGCGCCTGCTCAAGCGGCAGGGCGTGCAGCTTCAACTCGGGATTCTTTTCCTCGAAGTAGCGCATCGTCCAATCGTTGGGGAAAAGCACAACGGGATTCTCGAACTTGTCGGCGCCGAAGCTGACGCCGGTCGCCACGACGAGGCGGCTTGGGTCCTTCAGCAGCGGATGCGGCTCGATCCAGCGCAGGAGCGTCCACGGGGCGGGCGTGAGGCGCGACTCCGCGCCGTACTCGCTTTGCAGGCGCCACTGCACGACTTCGAACTGCAGCGGGCCGACTGCGGCGAGCAGCGTCGCGCCGGCGGGCGCGTTTTTGGCGGTGAAGGATTGGACCACGCCTTCCTGCAGCAGCTGCTCAAGGCCGGCACGGTACTTCTTGGCGTCGCCGGTGTTCGGGTTGGCGATGTAACTGAAGACTTCCGACGGGAAACGCGGGATCTCGTCGTAGTAGATCGAGCGGTCCTGCGTGAGCGTGTCGCCGATGCCGAATTCACTGTGGCCGACGAGGCCAATCACGTCGCCCGGCCACGCTTCGTCGACGGTCTCGCGTTCGCGGCCGAAGAGTTTGTGCGAGGACGACAGGCGGACCGACTTGCCGGTGCGCTGGTGCGTGACGACCATGTCGCGCTCGAACTTGCCCGAGCACACGCGGCAGAACGCGATGCGGTCGCGGTGTTTCGCGTCCATGTTTGCCTGGATCTTGAAGATGAAGCCCGAGAACTTCGGATCCTCGACCGGCACGACGCGCGCGGCGGTCGGCTGCGGCGCGCCCGGCACGGCAACACTGACGGACTTGCGCGGCGCGGGCGGGACGGAGTCCTTGAGGAAGCCGTCGAGCAGGAGTTGGATGCCGAAATTGTTCACCGCCGATCCAAAATAGACCGGGGTTTGCTGGCCCGCTTGCACCGCCTTGAGGTCGAAGGGGTGGCCGGCACCGTCGAGCATCTCGAGCTGCTCCTTCACTTCGTTGAACGTGTAGTCGTCGAGTTTGCTGCGCACGGCCTCGTCGTCGAGCGACGTGACGTTGACCGGCGTCTGGAACTTGCCGCCCGGCACGCGCTCGAACAGGTGGACCTCGCGGGTGCGGCGGTCGAACACGCCCTTGAACGTCGGGCCGTTGCCGAGTGGCCAGATCACCGGCGAGGACTGCAGGCCGAGGACGTTTTCCAGTTCGTCGAGCAAGTCGATCGGGCTGCGCGTCGGCCGGTCGCACTTGTTCATGAACGTGAAGATGGGCACGCCGCGCCGGCGGCAGACTTCGAACAGTTTCCGCGTCTGGGTTTCCACGCCCTTGGCGGCGTCGATCACCATCAACGCCGCGTCGACGGCCGTCAGCACGCGATAGGTGTCCTCGGAGAAGTCCTTGTGGCCCGGGGTGTCGAGCAGGTTGACCGCGCAGCCGGCGTAATCGAACTGGAGGACGGTGGACGAAATCGAGATGCCGCGCTGCTTTTCCAGTTCCATCCAGTCGGAGGCCGTGGCCCGCTGGTTTTTGCGGTCCTTGACGGCGCCGGCCAGGTGGATGGCGTTGCCGTAGAGCAGGAACTTCTCGGTCAGGGTCGTCTTGCCGGCGTCCGGGTGCGAAATGATCGCAAAGGTACGGCGGCGGGCGATTTCCTGGGCGGCGGTCGACATAAAGGTGCCACGGAAAGCCCCAAATGCCCGGAGGGGAAGCCTTTTCTGAGGGAAGCGGCCGGTCCGCGGGGCCCTAGGGCGGGACCGGGCGCTCCGTCGCATGCTCAACAGGTGCGGAGCGTCCGTTCCACCCGGTGTTTTTACATCTACGGGGTTTCCGTAGTCCGGGTTACGGCCGAGGCCGGATAGGCAGAAACCCCCGTTTTTCTTAAGATCGTCGCCGTAAAACCGATCTTAATTCCGCCGCCCCCCTCCCATGCTCCTCGCTTCCATCATCCTCCTGTTTTCCCTGCTGGCCCTCGGCCTGCTGGCGTTGCTGGACCGTTTTGACGGAGCCACGCTGAAAGCCCAGTCCACGCGCAACGAGTCGAACGGAAAGTTCCAGTACTACGACGCGTTCTCCGACCGCCGCGAGTCCGCCGACCGCACAAACGCGTCCCGGATCGATTCAACCAAGCGCGACGTCGCCGCCTGAGGCCCGATTTCACCTCCCCAATAAAGTCCGCAATCCCCCGCCATCCCCGCCATGAACTTCTGGGCCCTGCTTTGCCTCATTCTCGCCGCCGTGTACGCGGTCGGTTTCGCTGCGCTTTTCCTCTGCGCGAAATTCGCCCGTGAAGGGTACGAGGACCGCGAGGGTTTTCATTTTGGCACCGCGCCGGCGCAGCCGGTGAAGCGCCCGAAGGACGTGACGATCGACTTCGCCCGCGCGGACACGAACCTGCCGAACGTCGCCTGAGAAGTATTTTGGGCTTCTAAGGGCCGCGAATCCCCCGGAGAGTGCGGGGATGTCCGCCAGCCTTAAGCTCAAGCCCAACGCCAATTCGCGCGTCCTTTCCGGACACCCCTGGGTGTTCGCCAACGAATGCGAGGCGCTGCTGCCGACGGCGCATGATGGCGAGGTGGTGGAATGCCGCGACCGTTCCGGCCGGTTTCTCGGCACCGGCCTCTACAACAGCAAGTCGCAGATTGTCTGGCGCCGGCTGAGCCGCGAGCGCGTGGCGCTCGATGAGGCCTACCTGCGCGTCGCGCTGACGCGCGCAGTGGAGCGTCGGGCGGGGCTGGGGAATTTCAAGCGGCTGGTCTGGTCGGAATCGGACGACCTGCCGGGCGTCGTGGCCGACCAGTTCGGCGACACGCTGGTGGTCCAGATCCAGACCCTGGCGATGGAGAAACGCGCGGCGCTGATCGGCGACCTGCTGGCCGAACTCACCGGTGCGGCCGAGGTGATTTTCCGCAACGACGCCAACATCCGCAAACTCGAGGGCCTGCCGGTGGAGGTGCACACGCGCTCCGGCGGCGCATGGGAGCCGCGGTGGGTCAAAATCGATGGCTTCGAGTACTGGCTCGATCTCCAGAGCGGCCAAAAAACCGGATTCTACCTCGACCAGCGCGTGCAGCATGCGGTCGTCGCGAAGTACGCGGCCGGGAAGCGCGTGCTCGATGCGTTCTGCAACCAGGGCTCGTTCGCGCTGCACTGCGCGCAGGCCGGCGCGGCCAGCGTGCTCGGGCTCGACAGCGCGTTCGATGCGGTCGGCCAGGCGAAGAAGAACGCCGAGCGCAACGGCCTGAAGGCGGAGTTCCAGGGCGCGAATGTGTTCGATTGGTTCACGGCGCAGCGCGACGCCGCGCCTGCGTGGGACTTGATCATCCTCGACCCGCCGCCGTTTGCGAAATCCAAGTCCGCGCTGGAAGGCGCGCTGCGTGGCTACAAGGAACTCAACCTGCGCGCGCTCAAGGCGCTCACGCCCGGCGGGGTGCTCGCGACCTACACGTGCTCACACCACATGCAGGACGCCCAGCTGCGCGAGGTGCTCGCGGACGCCGCTGCCGACGCGAAGCGACGCGTGCACGTCCTGGAATTCTGCCACCAGCCCCCGGATCATCCCGTGTTGGTCACGATGCCGGAGAGTGAGTACCTGAGGGGGTACGTGCTCCGCGTTGAATAGAGCTTGGGAAAAATCCCAAACGCCAAACTTCAAATCCCAAGGAAAGATTGGGAAAACTCCGAAGGGTCAAATGGCGCAGCGGCCAAACGCTGGCCTGAGATTCCAATGGCCAATTCGCCTAAAGCCAACGACCGATAAAGACACTCTGACGGCCGTCGCCTGATTTGGATTTTGGACGTTTGGCGTTTGGAGTTTTGCCGCGGTCAGCGCTGCTTCGCCGCGTCGTCCAAGTTGCGGCGGGTTTCGCGGAGGTTCTGGATTTCCTTCTCGATCAGGGCCTGGTCTTCCTCGGTGCGGGGAAACTTCAAGCGCTCGAGCATCGCGCGTTCGCTCTCCAGAAGACTCACGCGGGTCGCGGCGACGGCCACCATGTGCGAGGCGGAGTTGCCGCCGAAGATCGCAGCGGCCTTGGACGCCTTGTCGCTGTTGAGGGTCTGGTCGAGATTGGTCGACTTGAGGTTGCGCTTCTCGCGGGCGATCTGCTTGTCGATTTTCTTGAGTTCGGCGTCGATCGCCTTCACGCGGGCCGACGTCACCTCGACCTTCGGCAGGGCGAGGACCTCCTTGTCACCGGGCGCCGGCTCGGCGGGCTTGGCGGCCGGCTCGGCGGGCTTGGCGGCCGGCTCCGCGGGCTTGGCCGCCGGGTGCGGGGCCTTGGCCGGTTCCGCGGGTTTGGTCGGTTCGGCGGCGGCGAGCAGGGCCGGGGTGAGGAACGGCAGGGCGAGACGGAGGAAACGATTCACGGCGGGAAGGGTGGTAGGCCGGTCACGGGCTGTCAAAGCTCGTCACGCGGCGCCAGAGGTGGAAATAGAAAAGGCCGGGCCTCGCGGCCCAGCCTTTCCCGGTGTGTGTGTTGCGAAGCGTGGTGTTAGGTCGGCTTCGTAGACTTCAATCGATAGCAGGCGGGGTGCCAGCGGCAAGCCTAGATGCGGCCGCCGTAGATGGCGCTGGCGCCCAGTTCCTCCTCGATGCGGAGCAGCTGGTTGTACTTCGCGACGCGGTCCGTGCGTGACGCCGAGCCGGTCTTGATCTGGCCAGCGTTGGTCGCGACGGCGATGTCGGCGATGGTGACGTCCTCCGTCTCGCCCGAGCGGTGCGAGATGATGGTCGTGTACTTGTTCTTCTGCGCGAGTTCGATCGAGTCGAGGGTCTCGGTCAGCGAGCCGATCTGGTTGACCTTGACGAGAATCGAGTTGGCGGTGCCGGTCGCGATGCCCTTCTTGAGGAACTCGACGTTGGTGACGAAAAGATCGTCGCCGACGAGCTGCACCTTCGAGCCGATCGCGTCGGTGAGTTTCTTCCAGGTCGTCCAGTCGTTCTCGGCGCAGCCGTCCTCGATCGAAACGATCGGGTACTTGGCGCAGAGTTCCTTGTAGTACTCGACGAACTCATCACCCGTGAAAGAGCGGCCGTCCGACTTCTTGAAGACGTAGGTCTTCTTTTCCTTCACGTAGAATTCCGAGGAAGCGACGTCCAGCGCGAGGAAGATGTCCTTGCCCAGCTTGTAGCCCGCGCCCTTGACAGCCTCGGCGATCGCGTCGAGCGCGTCGGTGGTCGAGGCGAGGTTCGGGGCGAAGCCGCCCTCGTCGCCGACGGCGGTCTGGAGGCCCTTCGACTTGAGGACCTTCTTGAGCGAGTGGAAAACCTCGGCGCCGGCGCGGAGGGCCTCGGCGAACGTGTCGAAGTTCCGCGGGACGATCATGAATTCCTGGAAGTCGATCGGGGCGTCGGAGTGCGCGCCGCCGTTCATGATGTTCATGAGCGGCACCGGGAGGACCTTGGCGTTGGGCCCGCCGAGGTATTTGTAGAGCGGGACGCCGGCGGCGGCCGCGGCGGCCTTGGCGGTGGCGAGTGACACGCCGAGGATGGCGTTGGCGCCAAGCTTGGCCTTCGTCGGGGTGCCATCGAGCTTGAGCATGGCGCGGTCAACGCCGGTCTGGTCGAACGCGTCGAAGCCGATCAGCGCGGGCGCGATCTTGGACTTCACGTTGGCGACGGCCTTGAGCGTGCCCTTGCCCAGGTAGCGGGCCTTGTCGCCATCGCGGAGTTCGATCGCCTCGTGTTCACCCGTGGAGGCGCCGGAGGGAACCGCGGCGCGGCCGAAGGCGCCGTTGGCGAGCTTGACGTCGACCTCGACGGTGGGATTGCCGCGGGAGTCAATGATCTCGCGCGCGGTGATGGCGGTGATGGTGGTGTTCATACGTAAAGTGGAAAGGAGAGGAGAGGCACGTTTCGTGCCAGCTGACAATCCGGGGCTGTGTCACACAACCGCCGGACCGGGCTAGCCGAAGGGCGGGCGGGACAAACCGAGGCGGTACATCAGCTTGTCGAGCGCCGTGGGCGCCTTGGGCACGAACTCGGGCGGCAACTGGTCCGCGTGGCCGTAACGGATGGCCGCGCCCATGGGGGTGCCGCCGTTGTAGTTGCGGATCATGAGCGTCGCGCGGTTCAGGAATTCGCGGGGCACGTCCGCGAGGTGGCCCTCGACCGCCGCGGCGTGCAGCGGCGTGTCGCCGAAATCGTTGCGGGTGATCAGCAGGTCGACGGTCAGGCGTTCACGCGGGATCTGCTTCAGGTAACCCGACTCCGCGGCGGCGTGGATCGGCGTGTGGCCGGATTTGCTGGCGAGGACGAGATTCTGGTGCGTGAGCACCTCGGGCGGGATCTGGTCCAGGTGTCCCGAAATGGCCGCCGCGTGCAGGCAGGTGTCGTGGTTCGACGTTTTCGTCAGGAGATTCTCGGCCGTGAGCAACGCGCGCGGCACCTGGTCGAGGTGGCCGTTGAACGCGGCGACGTGCAGCACGGTTTCGCCGCTCACGTTCGGGGTAGTCAGGGTTTCGCGCGTCAGGAAGGCCGCCGGGAAGCGGTCCAGCGTGCCGTGCTCGGCGGCCTCGTGGAGGAGGGTATTGCCCGTGTCGGTTTTCGTCATCACGAGCTCGGTCGTGAGCAACCCCGCCGGCAGCTGATCCAGCGCCCCGCCGCACGCGGCCTGGTGCAGGGGCGTGTAGCCACTGTTGGAGCGGATGACGAGGTTGTCGCGGGTCAGGAAGGCGGCGGGCACCTGTGCGAGGTGGCCGTGGCGGCCGGCGAGGTGCAGCGGGGTGTAGCCCGCGTCGTTTTTGCGCAAAAGATTTTCCCGGGTGAGCACGGCCGGCGGCAGCTGGTTCAGGTGCCCGTACTTGGCGGCGATATGGATCGGCGTGTTGCCCGACGGGTTGGGCTTGGTCAACGCGTCGACCGTAAGCGCTTCCGCCGGAAGCCGCGAAAAGCCCCCCTCACGAGCCGCCGCATAGAGATCGAGTTGTTCCATGTACCGTTGAGGGTCAAAAAAAGTGTCGCCGACCGGTGCACGCAAACCAAAACCAGCTCGGGAGAGGGCATTCGATTTGAGTTTGCCAAGGCTGTCCAAGGACGCACCATTTTCGTTGTGTCGACCGCCTCTCCCTCCGAAACGCCCGCCACCAAGCCCAAGCTCGGGGCGGTCCTGCTGATCGACGACGAAAAGCCCCTGATCGAGCTCTTCGCCGAAGCGCTGTCGCCCCATTTTGACTGCGTGCTGGCGACCAGCACGCGTGAGGCCGGCTACATTTTGCACAAGAAGGCGTTCAAAGTGGTCGTATGCGACCATCTCATGCCCGGCGGCAACGGCCTCAGTTTCCTGGTCGATGCGCGCGAGGAATACCCGGACATGCAACGCGTGCTGGTGACCGGCTACATGAAGCCGGAAATGCTGCTGCGCAGCGTGAACGAAGCCGCGCTCTATCGCTATTTGCTGAAGCCCGTTTCGCTGCCCGAGCTCGTGAAGACCGTGATCGAGGCCGCTAAGCTGCACGACCAGACGGTGGCCGCGCGCACGACGTGAGTTGGGCCGGTCACGGACCGCCCCTGGTTTCTTAATCGTACCGCCGGCGCAGGTTGCTCGGCAGAAGGCCGAGTTCCTCGCGGTATTTCGCGACGGTGCGACGCGCGATTTTCAGGCCCTTGGCGTCGAGCAGGCCGACAATTTCCTGGTCGCTGAGCGGCTTGCCGGGGTCCTCGCCGGCGATGATGTCGGCGATCATTTCCTTCACGCTGGTGTTGGCGACGGATTCGCCGGCGTCGGATTGGTAGCCTGACGTGAAAAAGTACTTCATCTCAAAAACGCCGTGCGGCGTCTTGATGTACTTGTTCGCCAGCGCGCGGCTCACGGTGGTCTCGTGCACGCCAATGATGTCCGCAATCTGCGTCATCGTGAGCGGCTTCAGCTTGGACACACCCTCGGCGAAGAACTCGCCCTGGTGCTTGATGATCTCGCGGGTGATGCGCTCGATCGTGCGCTGGCGCTGCTCGATGGCGTTGATGATGAATTTCCCGGAACGGAGCTTCTCGCGCAGGTAGTCGGCCTCCTGCTTGTTGAGGCGGCCCTTTGCGATGAGTTCCTTGTACGTGTTGCTGAGCCGCAGGCGCGGAATGTAGTCGTTGTTAAGGATGATTTTCCACTCGCCGTTGTCTTCCTCGACGGTGACGTCCGGCACGACGACGCGATTGGAATCGTCGGCGAAGCGCCGCCCCGGCGCCGGGTCCAGCGTGCCGATTTCGCCGATGGCCTCCTGAATCACCTCGGGCGCGAGGCCCGTCTTGCGCGCGAGATCGGGAATGCGGCGCCGCACGAGCAGGTCAAAGTGGTCGCGAATGATGCGGGCGGCCACGGATTTCTCGCGGCCCTTGTGGGCGAGCTGGATCAACAGGCACTCGCCGAGGTTTTCGGCGCCAATGCCGGCGGGCTCGAAGGACTTCAGGAGCTTCGCCGCAACCTGCATGGCTGACAGCGGCAGGCTGGCCTGCAGGGCGAGGTCGGACAGCGACGCCGTCAGGTAGCCGCGGTCATCGAGACTGCCGACGAGGAAACGGAGCGCGGATTGTTCCTCGGGCGACAGGTCGGAGAGTTCCGCCTGGGACATCAGGTGCTGCTGGAGCGACGTGTCTGTCGTTAGCGAGTCGAAGAAATGCTGGCGACGCTCGTCCTCCTCGCTGGTCGTCTGCCGCACGCCGCCCGTGTCCGACATGTGGTCGCGCCAGTCCTGGCCGATTTTTTCGAGGACCTGGAATTCCTTGGAAAAATCCATCTCCTCGCGCGCGTCGTCCTCCGGGGCGTCCTTCTCGTCGCCGCTCTTGGCGTTTTTCTCGAGGCTGATGTCGTCCATCGGCAGCTCCTCGAGCGCCGGGTTGGACTGCAGTTCCTCCTGCACGGTGGCGCGCAGGTCCAGAGCCGCGACTTGCAGGATCTTGAGCGACTGCCGCATCTGCGGCGCCAGCACAAGCTGCTGCGTCTGCCTCTGGTGGAAGCTCTGGTTGAGACCGGGCCCGCTCATTGGCGCAAGGGGTTACCTCTGGCTTTCGAGCGTGGACACGCGGGGTAGGACGGAGGTCGGGACGGCGGGGGTGGGGCCGGGTTTGGCGGGCGGGAAAACTTCTGCGAGGTAAACGGCGAGCTTCTCGTTCGTCGGGCCGTAGCGGTCGCTGTAGAGGTAAAGTTCGAGGTCGGTGAGCATCTCGAAGGCGGACTGGTAGCGCTTGTCGCGGTCGCGGTTCAGCGCCTTGTGCAGGATCGTGTTCAGCTTCGCGTCGATGTCGCTGCGGAGCGTCGAGAACTGTGGGATCGGCAGCGTGAGGATGTTGCGGCGGGATTCCACGCGCGTGGAGCCGCGGAAGAGGTTTTTGCCGAGCAGCATCTCGGTCAGGACGATCCCCAGCGGGAACAGGTCCGAACGGCCGTCGGTCACGGCGTAGCTCGCACCCTCGGGGGACAGGTACTCGTCCTTGCCCGGGATGACCTTGCCTTCCTCGTTGTACATCAGGTCGAGGGCCTTCGCGATGCCGAAGTCGGTGAGCTTCACGTCGCCCTCGTTGGCGAGCATGACGTTCTTGGGGTTCACGTCGCGGTGCACGATGCCGAGCAGCCGGCCCTCGGCGTCACGCTTCGCATGCGCGTAACTTAGGCCGCGGCACACGCGCGAGGCGATGAACACCGCCATGTCGACCGGGATCTGCCGGCCGAGCTCGATGTGGCGGTCGATGAATTGCTCGAGGTTCACCCCGCGGACGAATTCCATCGTCATGAAGTACTGCCCGCCGATCTGGCCGAGGTGGTACGTCTGGACAATGTTCGTGTGGATCAAGTCCGCCACGAGGCGGGCTTCGCCGATGAAGTTCTTCTGGAACTCGGGGATGCTGGAGTACTCCTCCCGAATGAGCTTAATGGCGACGACCTTGCGGAAATTGCCCGTGCCCTTTTGGACGGCTTCATACACCAGACCCATGCCGCCTTCCGCGATCTTATGGGTCAGCTCGTACTGGAGCTCGTTAAAGATGTGCTTGGGGGCGTTCGAGGACACGCCGTGACAAAAGCGGCGGGTTTCCCGTGTGGCAAGAACTCATCGCCGTAATTTGCACGGTTCCTGCTTGGGACACGGTTCGGCCGGTCCGCGGCGGGTTGACAGGTCGGGGCTCGCCCGTACGTTGCGGGTCATGATCACGCTGTCCCCGCGGGCTGCCCGCCAGATCGAGTCGATGCGCACCGTCCAAGGCGATGCGCAGAAACAATTGCGCGTGTTCGTCGAGAGCGGCGGCTGTTCCGGCTTCGAATATGGCATGTCCTTCGACCTCGCGAAGCCCGATGACAACGTTTTCCAAAGCGAAGGGGTCCGGGTCTTGGTCGATCCCACCAGCTTCGCCTACCTGAACGGGTGCAGCATCGATTTTGACGATGGCCTTCATGGGAAAGGCTTCGAAATCAAGAACCCCAACGCGCAGAGCACCTGCGGCTGCGGGAAATCGTTTAACTGACGCCACGCGCGACCGCGTTCAGGCCGCGGCTTCGTGGAGCGCGACGATCCCAAACGTCAGTGGCGTGGCGCGGACCGACTTGAATCCGGCCCGAAGAATTTCGGCGCTCATGGCGTCGCGGCCAGGGAATGCCTCGATCGATCCGCCCAGGTATTCGTAGGCCGATTTGTCGCCCGTAACCACTCCTGCCACGACCGGAAGGACACCCTTCAGGTAAGCATAATAGATCGGCCGGAACCACCAGTACGGCTGCGAGAATTCGAGCACGAACAACCGGCCGCCGGGGCGGAGCACCCGACGCATTTCGCTCAGGGCCTTGTGGCGATCCGCCATGTTGCGCAGGCCGAAGGAAACCGTGACCGCATCATAGGACTGGGCGGGCAGGGGCAGGGCCATGCCATCACCCGGCCGGAAGTCGATGGAGGCCCATCGGGGGCTCGCGGGGCGCTTTTTTACAGCCTCTTCAAGCATGGGTTCACAGAAGTCCATGCCCGTTATCCGGACCCCCGACGGCAGTCCGTCGGCCAGGGCAAAAGCCACGTCCCCACTGCCGGTTGCGAGGTCCAAAATGGCCCCCGGACGGGCATCGTGCACCGAGCGGACCAGACGCCGGCGCCACCAATAATCCACCCCCCCGCTCAGGAGGTGATTGGCGAGGTCATAACGCCCGGCAATACGGGCAAACATCGAGTTTACGGCCTTCGGATCGGGCATGGTTAAGCCCTAGGCTTTGTGCGGCTTTGCGGTTGACGCAAGCACTGGCTAGTGAATTATTTGTGGCTGTAAGTCCAAGGCGCTCGAAAATTTAACCCACGCCCAGCCATGTCGACCAACCTGACCAAACGTGAGATCGTGCTCGAAATCTACGAGAAGACCGGCTTCCCGCAGAAACAAATTCAAGACACGGTGCAAATGACGCTCGATATTGTGATGGATGCACTTGCGGCCGGTCGCAACGTTGAGCTCCGCAACTTCGGCGTGCTCGAAGTGCAGGTGCGCAAGGCCCGCGTCGGCCGCAACCCGAACAAACCCGAGACCGAAGTCGTGATCCCCGAGCGGGCCGTGGTGAAGTTCAAGTCGGGCAAGATTCTCAAGCAGAAGATCAAGCAGCTCAGCCTCGAGAAATTGCGCAGCAATCCGCCGCCTCCGGCTTCGGCCTGAGTGCGCGTCTAGTCGCAGCGAGGCATGGCCGGCTTTCAGTCGCTTCCGGGCTTCCGGGATTTTTATCCGGAAGACTTTTTTCGCCGTCAGCACATTTTCCGCACTTGGCGTCAGGCCGCGGGCAGCTTCGGCTTTCAGGAGTACGATGCGCCGGTCCTGGAACCGCTCGAACTCTACAAGACCAAGTCCGGTGAGGAGATAGAGGCGCAGCTCTTCAGTTTCACTGACAAGGGCGGCCGCGATGTTTCCCTGCGGCCGGAAATGACGCCAACGGTTTGCCGCATGGTCGGCGCGAAGGCGGGCGCGCTGAAACGTCCGATCAAGTGGTTCAGCATCGCCGAGTTCTATCGTTATGAGCGCGCCCAGAAGGGACGCCTGCGTGCTTTCAACCAATTCAACGCCGATATCTTTGGCGAAACGGGTCCCGAGGCCGAAATCGAACTCATCGCGCTGCTGATCCAGTGCCTGGCGGGCTTCGGCCTCACGAAGGACGATTTCTACGTTCGCCTGAGCGATCGTGACCTCTGGTTCTTCTACCTCGAGGCCCTCGGCTTCAATGACGCGCAGGCGCGTTCGATCCTCACGGTCATCGATCGCTATGAGAAAGCCGGCGATGACGCCTTCAAGGTCTACGTCGAGGCCCACGGCGCGCTCGCGCCCGAACTGAAGGACAAGGTCCTCGCGTTTCTGAAAATCAAGGGCCTGCCGGATCTCGAAGCGGCGCTCGCGCCCTTCCACTCCGACAAGCTCACCGCACGATTGGCCGACTGGCGCAAGGTGTTGGGCGGCGTCGCGGCGATGGGCCTCGCGGATTTTATCGCCGTCGACCTGAGCGTCGTGCGCGGCCTCGCTTATTACACCGGTTTCGTGTTTGAGGCCTTCGATCGCAAGGGCGACCTGCGGGCGCTGGCGGGCGGCGGGCGCTACAACGATCTCGTGAAAAAGCTCGGCGGTCCGGATCTGCCCGCGGTCGGCTTCGCCATCGGGGACGTCACGACCGGCCTGCTCCTCGAGCAGCGCGGCCTCGCGCCGGCCTACACGACGGCGCCGCAGGTGTACGTGGTCATTGGCGGCGAGGCGGAGCGCAAGGCGGCCTTTGCGGACATCCATGCTTTGCGGGCTGCGGGCTGCAAGGTGGAGTATCCCTTCAAGGACCTTGCCTTCGGCAAACAATTCAAGGCGGCCTCCGAATCGGGCGCCCGGCTTGCGCTGGTTTATGGCGGTGACGAACTCGCCAAGGGGGTCGTGAAGGTGCGCGATCTCGCGGATCGTTGGGAAAGGGACATTCCCCGCGCCGACGTGGTGGCGCAGGTTCGCGCCCTGCTCGGTGCCCACTAAGCGGGAATGTACGACGTGCTCGCGACCGTTGGACGGATTATTGTGGGGTGTGCGCTCGCGTATGGCCTGGTCGCCATCGGCGCGCATTATCTTTCGCTTGGGATGATTTTTCCGCGTCCACCGGTGAAGTACACCCGCGGGCCCGGCATTGTCGAACTCACCGCGCCGGACGGCGTGAAGATCGCCGGCCGGCATTGGGTCAACCGGCAGGCAAAATACACGTTTCTCTATCTGCACGGAAACTACGAGGACCTCGGCAGCCTCGACGATTACGTGCCTCAGATGACGAGTTACGGTTACTCGGTGTTTGCGATCGACTACCGCCGCTACGGGCTCAGCGGCGGAGTGCCGACGGAGGCGAATGTCGCGGATGACGCGGTGCTGGCCTACGATTATCTTCGCAACGAACTGCACATCCCCGCGGATCGCATCGTGATTTTCGGCTATTCGCTGGGTTCCGGACCCGGCACCGAGGTCGCGCTGCGCCGGCCCGCGGCCGGGCTGGTGCTGCAAGGAGCGTTTGTCAGCACCTATCGGGTCATGACGAAGGTTTCGCTGTTTCCCGGGGACAAGTTCAGGAATCTCGAGAAGATGCCGAAACTGAAACTGCCCGTGATGATCATCCACGGCACGGCGGACCAAACCGTCCCGTTCTGGCACGGGGAGGAATTGTATGAGGCGATCCGCGCGCCGAAGGCCAAGCTGTTCGTCGACGGCGGGCCGCACACCGGCCTCGCTGATTTCACCGGACCGCGCTACTGGGACGAACTCCGCCGATTTGTGGATTCTCTGGACGCCAAGAAGTAGGCGAGGGACTTTGCTCAGCCTGGCTCGAACCGTCGGTCGAGTGGCTCAGGATGACAGTCTGAGTGGACTACTTTAAATTCACCAGCGGCTGCGTCCAGGCGCACTCCACCTCGTCCGGCACGCTGGCGTTGGGCTTGGCCTTGGAGGAGGTGATTTTCGCGCGCACGTACAGCTCGTCGCCCTTCAGCGTGTAGCGGGCGCGGGGGCCGGTCACTTCGGCGAGCACCATGCCCACGTCCTTGCTGTAGCGAACGTGTTGGACGGTTTTGCCGGGCGTCCCGAGAACTTGGGTCGAGGGATCGTAACCGCGCCGAGTTCCGATGAATTGTGTCGTGTAGGTTACGCCGGGCTCGGCCTGAACTTCCACGGCCAGCGTGTCCCCCCGACGGTTTACTTCCGTCAAGGTCACCCCAGTGCTCGCGTAGAAATCCCCGGCTTCGATCGCCGCGATGAGGGCGTTCGCAGACAGCTCGGAGGCCCGCACCATGATCCAGCCGCGAAAGGGATTCGTCCGGCCGATCATGTTCGTGAAATAGTCGTGGGCATCGTCCGTCGCCAAGCCGAACATCACGTCGAGTTTCAGTTCGCCGAGTCGGCGAGTGAGGATGGCGTCCCACATTTCCTCGGTGCCGAGGCGCGTCGGATCGCCGCGGTTGTGCACGCCGGGGTGGCCGTTGTAGACCTCGAAGAATTTCTCGCCGTGCACGCGCATGAGTTCCTCGGCCGTGACACCCCAGATGTAGTTGGGATGATTCAGGTGAATGAGCATCGGTTGCCCGGTGGCAGTGCGCTGGGCGTTCACCGCGTCCACCGTGCGCTGCATCACCTCGTAGGCGTTGTCGGCGGTCACGGGCGCGACGCGGGATCGCGGGTTCGTGTGGTTCATGTGCACCGGGCCGCCCCGCTCGGGTTCGGTCGCGGTGGCCGGGCGGTGCCAGGTTGAGGTGATCTCCGCGCTCGGGATCAGCAAGAAGCGGCCGGGCTCCTCGACCAGACGCCGGTAGTCGGCGAGGGGCTTGAGGCGGACGGATTTCTTGCCGTTGACATCCCGCACCTCGACCCAATCCGAGCCGAAGCGGGCAAGGTAGGCATCAAGGACGGCGCCTCCGCCCCTCTGGACCACCTCACCATTCACCACCGCCGGCGGCTTCAATTCCAGCCAGCGCTCGCCCTCGGCGAGCACGTTGTGGTCGGAAATAGCGAGGAAATCATAGCCGGCCCGCTTGTAGCGGTCGGCAATCATTTCCGGGTAGTCGTTCCCGTCGCTCCAAAGCGAGTGGGTATGGAGGTTGCCCTTGTACCAGCGGGGTGCGGGTTCCGCGAACGCGGACAAACCCGCGAGCGCGAGGGCGGCGACAAGGCGCAAGGGTTTCACCGTACCGGCAGCCGGGCCTACTTCAGGTCGGCGGGACCGAAGGCGCCCGGCAGGAGCGCGTCGATGGAGACATCCACTTCCTGGCGTCCGTCGCACGTGGAAATCACGCGGGCCGTCGGGCCGAACTCATAGATGACCTGCCGGCAGGCGCCGCACGGGGCGGTGGCGGTTTTGGTCGGCGTGTAGACGACCACGCAGGCCAGCTTCAGTTTCTTCTCGCCCGCGGCGACCGCGTTGAAGATGGCGGTGCGCTCGGCGCAGTTCGTCAGGCCGTAGGAGGCGTTCTCCACGTTGCAGCCCGCGTAGATTTTCCCGGAGGACGTGAGGATCGCGGCGCCGACGGTGAACTTGGAGTAGGGCGCGTAGGCGCGGCCGGCGGCGGTCTTCGCCGCGGCCTTGAGGGACTTGAGTTGGGCAGGGGTAGGCGTCACAGCCCAAATTCCTGCTTCACCTCGGCGAACTTCTCAATGGCAAAGGCAAGGTCCTCGCGGCTGTGGGCGGCGGACACCTGCGTGCGGATGCGCGCCATGCCCTGGGGGACCACCGGGTAGAAGAAGCCGATCACGTACACGCCCTTCTCGAGCATGCGGGCGGCGACCTTCTGCGAGAGTGCGGCGTCACCGAGCATCACCGGCACGATGGGGTGGGTGCCGGGACGAATCGTCAGCCCGGCCTTGGTCAGGCCCTCGCGGAAGAACTGGGTGTTGGCTTCGAGTTTGTCGCGCAACGCGGTGGACCGGCTGAGCATCTCGAGGCACTTGATCGACGCGGCGGCCACGCTCGGGGCGATGGTGTTGGAGAAGAGGTACGGACGGGAACGCTGGCGGAGCAGGTCGATGATTTCCTTGCGGCCGCTCGTGTAGCCGCCGGTGGCGCCGCCCAGCGCCTTGCCGAGCGTGCCGGTGAAGACGTCGACGCGTCCCATGACGCCGCAGTGTTCGTGCGTGCCGCGGCCGGTGCGGCCCATGAAGCCGACCGAGTGGCTGTCGTCCACCATGACGAGGGCCTGGTATTTGTCCGCGAGGTCGCAGATGCCCTGCAGGTTGGCGATGAAGCCATCCATCGAGAACACGCCGTCGGTGGCGATCAGCTTGAATCGCGCCTTGGCCGCGTCGGCCTCCTTGAGCTTCGCCTCGAGGTCCTCGAGGTTGTTGTTTTTGTACCGGTAGCGCTGCGCCTTGCACAGGCGGATCCCATCGATGATGGAGGCGTGGTTGAGTTCGTCGGAGATCACCGCGTCCTCCGGTCCGAGCAGCGTCTCGAACAATCCGCCGTTCGCATCGAAGCAGGACGAGTAGAGAATCGTGTCCTCGGTCCCGAGGAACCGGGCGATCGCCGCTTCCAGGTCCTTGTGGATCTGCTGCGTGCCGCAGATGAAGCGCACGGACGCCAGGCCATAGCCCCAGCGGTCAAGGGAGTCCCGGGCCGCGGCAATGAGTTCGGCGTTGTCCGCCAGGCCCAGGTAGTTGTTGGCGCAGAGGTTCAGGACCTTCTGGCCCGAGCTGACCGCGATGTGGGCGGTCTGGTGGGTGGTGATCACCCGCTCGCGCTTGTAAAGCCCGGCGGCCTCGATCTCGCGAAGGGTCTTCTGCAAATGCTGGGAGTACGCGGAATTCATTGCGCAGAGCGTTGGGAAAAAGCGGCGGTCAGCAAGGGTGCGCTCCGCTGGTTAACCGCAATGGTTAAAAAGGACTAAGTAAACCGAATAGGTTAAAAACTTGACTAGTTAACCAAAACGGTTAACTAATGCTCCATGCACTACCTGGCCCTCATCGGCGACATCGTGGACTCCAAGCAACTGCGCCAGCGGGGCGAGTTCCAGACCAAGCTAACCGCCTGCCTCAAATCGGTGGGCAACCGCAACGCCACGCTGGTATCCCCATACACGATCACGTTGGGGGATGAATTCCAGGCGGTGTACAAGAACGCCGACCGGCTGTGGTTGGATTTGTTTTCAATCATGCGGGACATCCACCCGGTGGAGGCACGTTTCGCGATCGGGGTCGGGCCCTTGAGCACCGAAGTGAACCGCAAGCAGGCATTGGGGATGGACGGCCCCGCGTTTCACCGGGCGCGGGCCGGGATCAACGAACTGAAGGAGACCGGCCACCTCATCCGACTTCAGGGTGAACCCGTCGACGAAAAGGCCGGTCTGAATCCGTGGCATGTGTTCAACCGCGTGCTCAACCTGTTGTCGCACCGGATCGCCAGTTGGGAGGAAAACCGTTTTCGCATCCTGTGCGGACTGCTGGCCGGTCAGGCCGTGGGCGACATCGGCGAGGAATTGGCCATCAGCAAGGTGGCGGTTTACAAGAATATCAACGCGGCGGCGCTCGACGAAATCCAGGCGTTGTGTCAGGAAATGACCCGCTTCCTGAACCGCGAGTTGAAGAACCCATGACGACCGAATTCCTAGTGCTGGCGAATGTGTGGCTCGTCACCCGCTTTGTTTGCCTCTTTCGCGACAACGCCGCGAGCGCCCGCGCCTGGCGCTGGAAGGCACTCGTTGAAATTGGCGTGTCGCTCGTGCTACTGCCGCTTGGCGCCGCGTGGGCGGGCCTGGCCATCGCCTGCCTCGCGCTGAACTATCTTGGTTACCGCCTTGATCGCCAGGCGCGCCGTCGTGATCTCTCCCGGCTCCTGGTGGGCCTCGCTGGCTTGGTGGTGCTGAGCGTTTGCCTGTCGACGCGTTTGAGCCCGGGATTTCGACCCGAGCTTGGCGCATGGCTTCACCGGGCGGGGGCTTGGAGCAGCTTGGCGCCTTTCGGGATGGCTTTGACGCATCGCGCGTTTCATCTGGTGGTTTTTGGCCTCCTGCTGTCGGCCAATGAGGCGAACCTCGTCATTCGCGCCGGGTTCGATTGGCTCGATTTAAAACCGCGGGTGCGCACGACGGAGAATGCCGAGCTGGCGGAAATCGACGTCGGTGAATTCAACCGCGGTCGCGTCATCGGCATCCTCGAGCGCGTGCTGCTCTATGCGTTTGTGCTGCTCGGTCAATTCGGCGCCATCGGTTTCATTTTGGCGGCGAAAGCATTCACGCGCTTCAAGGCGCTCGAGAACCGCTCGTTTGCGGAGTATGTCCTGATCGGCACGCTGCTCTCGGCGTGCCTCGCCCTCGCCACCGGCGGGATGATCCACTGGCTGGCACGCTCGATGTAAGCCCAGCGCGCCGGCCGCCGGGCGAAACGCCCGGGCGCTTCACTCCCAGTTCAGGACGATTTTGCCGGACTTGCCGGCGCCCATCAGCTCGAAGCCTTCCTGGAACTGATCGACCGGGAGGCGGTGCGTGATGACGGGGGTGATGTCCATGCCGCCCTGCACGAGCGCGGTCATCTTGTACCACGTCTCAAACATCTCGCGTCCGTAGATGCCCTTCAGGTGAAGCATTTTGAAAACGATCTTGTTCCAATCGACCTCCGCCTTGGCGGAGTGCGTGCCGAGCAGGGCGATGCGGCCGCCCATGATCATGTTGTCGATCATCTGGTTCAGGGCGAGGTGGCTGCCGGACATCTCGAGCCCCACGTCGAAACCTTCGGTCATGCCGAGCTCGCGGTGCCAGACGTCCGACAGGTTTTCCTTCGCGGTGTTCACGGTGCGCGTCGGCCCGAATTTTTTCGCGAGCTCCAGCCGGCTGTCGTTGATGTCCGTGATGACCACCTTGCGCGCGCCGGCGTGCTTGGCGACGGCGATGGCCATGCAGCCGATCGGGCCCGCGCCGGTGATGAGCACGTCCTCGCCGACCATGTCGAAGGACAGGGTGGTGTGGACGGCGTTGCCGAGGGGGTCGAAGCAGGAGACAACGTCGAGATCCATGCCGGCGGGCACCTTCCAGACGTTGCTGGCGGGTATCGCCACATAGTCCGCAAAGGCGCCGTCGCGGTTCACGCCGACGCCGACCGTGTTCGGGCAAAGGTGACGCCGGCCCGCGAGGCAGTTTCGGCAGTGGCCGCACACGATGTGGCCCTCCCCGGTCACGAGCTGGCCCTTGGTGAAGCCACTCACGCCGTCGCCCACATCCTCGACCGTGCCCACATACTCGTGGCCGATCACCAGGGGCGGCTTGATCACGCGCTGGGCCCACGAATCCCATTTGTTGATGTGGACGTCGGTCCCGCAGATGGACGTCTTGCGAATCTTGATCAGCACATCATTCACCGCGGGGCGCGGTTTTGGCACCGTGGTCATGATCAGGCCGGGACCGGCGGTTGGCTTCACGATGGCGCGCATGGAGGTGGACATGGGGAGTGGGAGTGAAAGGGACAGTGAGAGCGAGAGGCCAAAATGCAAAACCAGAGGCGCGCCCAACTCAATCGCGCGCGCCTCACCCTTTCAGCCTATTTGCATCGAGTCGCCACCGGACTCCGAGACTGCCGGGGCAAAGGTCGTGCCGACGGCGGCGCCCGCCGGGTGGGGCTGCCGGCGCCACCTCACCCGAGCCAAAGCGTGGCGATACCAAGGAAGAAACCCATGCTCGCAACGTCCGTCGCCGTAGTCAGAAAAATGCTCGAGGCCGTGGCGGGATCGAAGCCAAGTTTCTTCAACGTCAGTGGCACCATCACGCCCGACACGCCGCTCAGGAAGCAGCTGAAGCTCATCGCGAGAAAAACGATCGAGGCCAGTTTCACCGGCGCCTCCGCGGTGTGCTGCCACGTGGCATAGAGGAACATGCCGGCCCCAGCAGAAATCCCGACGAGCATGCCGTTCGCTAGTCCCAGGGCGGCTTCCTTAACCAAAGACAGGTGGCCCTGCCCGGGCTTGAGTTCGCCGAGCGTCAGAGCACGCAGGGCGACCGCCATCGACTGACATCCGGTGTTGCCCGACTGTCCAGCCAGCACCGGCAGGAAAACCGCGAGTACCGTAATGCGGGCAATTGTGTCCTCAAACAATCCGACCACCGCGGCGGCGACAAACGCCGTGAGCAGGTTGAACTGCAGCCACGGATGCCGGAACTTGAGGCTGGTCGCAAAAGGCGTGTTCGCGCGTTCCTCCTTTTCGACACCGACCATGGTACCGGCCTGCGCGCTGATCTCAATGGCCTGCTGCTCGAAAATCCGGGAGCCGCGCACAATGCCGACGAGCACGCCGCTCGCGTCGCAGACGGGATAGGCGGGGTAATGCTTGTTTACGGTGAGCCGCATCGCCTCCATCAGGTCCATGCCGGGCTGCAGGGCGAAGGGCTGGCGGAGCATGAAATCCTCGAGACGCTCCTCCTTTCCGTGCAGCAACAGGTCGCGCATGGTCACGACGCCGAGCAGTACCCCGCGTTCGTCGGTGACGTACCCGTAGGTGAAGAGCCGGCTCGTCGCGAGCTGCCGAATTTGCTCGGTGGCTTCGCCGACGGTGACGTGCGGACGGAAAACCGCGACGGGCGGTTCCATCAGGCGACCAATACTGTCTTCGGGCAAGAGGTCGGGCGAGACGTCGCTTGATGACATGGGCGGGTGGCTCGACCGCAGACTAGGCGAAAACGTCAGTCCGTGTCGAGCGAACGCCACAGGTACCAGCTCGCGACGGATCGAAACGGCTGCCACCGCCGGGCGTGCTTCAGGATCGCCTCGGGAGTTGGGTCCTTGCGTTTGCGATAGAGTCGTTTGAATCCAAGCCGGATGGCGAAGTCGCCGGTGGGCATGACATCGGCGCGTCCCAAATAGAAAATCAGCAGCATGTGGACCGTCCATGGTCCAATGCCCCGCACCTCGGTCAGCCGGGCGACCAGTTCCTCGTCCGGCATCGTGTGCGCCGCCTTGAGCGACGGCACCGTGCCCTCGAGGCATTTGCGGGCGAGGTCGCGCACCGCCAGGAGCTTGTTGCTGGACAGGCCGGCGCCGCGCAGCTCTGTGTCGGAGGCGCGCATCAGGGCCTCGGGGGTTGGGCCGCCATGCTGTTCCAGGACGGCCAGCACGCGCGCATGGATTGTCGCCGCGGCCTTGCCGTGGAGCTGTTGGTAAACGATCGACCGCATCATGGCCTCGAAGAGGCTTTTCGCGGCCTTCAACTCGAGGGTGAACGGCCCGATGCGTTCGATCAGGGCGGCTAGATGCGGGTCGCCGGCGCGCAGGTGCGCGAGGGCTTCGTCAGGCTTGAATTGCAGGCGGGGTTTCACGTGGAGAGGAGTTGGGCACGGGCGCGGGGCTCCCGTCGCGGCAATTCACGAATCCCCAGCCCAAGCTTTCAAGGCTTACCCGGTTCACTCCGACAACAGTTCCGCACCTTCCAGGGCTAGCAGTCGGGTCTTGGTGCGAACGCCCCCGGGCGCCGAGAATCCCGTCATCTTGTCCCCGGCGGAAACCACGCGATGGCACGGCACGATCAGCGGCCAGGGGTTCGTGGCCAAGGCGACGCCCACCGCCCGGGCCGCCTCGTTGCCGAGCGCCATCAGGCGCGCGATCTCGCCATAGCTCTTCTTGTACCCGGGCTTGATCGCGAGAGCCTGAAGGTAAACGGCCTGCTGGAAGTCGCTCACGCGGGACCAGTCCAACACCGCGTCCGAAAAATCCTGGAGTTTGCCGTCGAAGTGCTCCTGCACCCGTCCGATCATGCGCTGCACCCAGTCGGGCACCGGCGCGGCGGCGGGTTCGCTCCGGGCCTTGCGGGCCAAGGCCTGCTCAGTCTGCGCATTGCTCGCCTCTGGCAGCTGAAAACCCGTCAGCCCCGTGTCGTTCCACGCAATACCACACACGCCAAAGCGGGTCGGGAACAGGGTGTGAGGCATTGCGAAGGGTAGGGCGGCAGGAGGCACGACGGCAAGCAGGCAGGTTCGTCCCGCCGGGGTGGCCGCCGATTATCGGGCGACAAATTCCCCGGCCGCGCGTGCTGAAATTCGCCGGAGGGCCTCACAAATCCTCAACCGGGTCGAAGCGATCGCCTCACGCTCCACGCCGGCCACCGTCATCCTGAGCCGTGCGAAGGATCCAAGGGAATTCTCGCAGGCGCTCGGAAAATTCCCCGCCCACGCATCGTGCGACCACCGGCGCCGGCCGCACTCAGCTTAGTGCCACCTCAGTTCTCGCCAATATATCTCCGGAAAAACTCCTCGTACCGAACGAGCGTGTCCAGGCGTTGCTTGGGCTCGCCGCTCCGGCTGAGTTCATGCGTGGCGCGGGGATAGCGCACGTACTCCACCTCGCGGTCGAGCTGCTTGAGGCTCTTGTAGAGGATCTGGCTTTGGATGACGCCGGTGCGGAAATCGACGTCCCCATGCTGAATGAGCAGCGGCGTCTTGATGTTCTCCACGTACGTCAGCGGCGAGTCGCGATCGAGCAGCGTGCGCGCGGCGCGTTCCCACGGATAACCGCCCCAATACAAGGGAACGAGAAACCATGCGTTGCCTTCGCCGAAAAACGTCGCGAGGTCGTAAACGCCGCGCTGCGTGACGGCCGCCTTAAAGCGATGGTCATGCGCCACGATCCACGTGGTGAGGTATCCGCCATAGGATCCGCCGGTCAGCACCTGGCGGTTGGCATCGATGTAACTTTCCTTGGCCACAAACGAGGCGGCTGCGAGCACATCGCTCGCCGGGCCCGTGCCCCAATCCTTGTAGTTGGCGCGCTGGAAATCGCGGCCATAGCCACCGGAGCCGCGGGGATTCGTGAACAACACCACGTAACCCCGCGCGGCGTAGAATTGGAATTCATGCCACATGGTTTGTTCGCCCGGACCCCACATCGCCGTCGGACCGCCGTGGATCTGCACGAGCAGCGGGTACTTCTTCGCCGGATCGAAACCGGGCGGCTTGATGGTCCAGTAGTCGACCGTGATCCCATCAGCCTGCACCAGGCGGTGCGGTTCGTAGGGGCTCAATTGCCGGTCCTGGAGCCACGTTTGGTTGTGCGTGGTGAGAGACGTGGGATTCCGGCCGTCGATCGGACTGACGACCAATTCGTACGGGTTGCGGGGTTCGGTGACGACTTGAACGAGCGTCGAGGATCCGACCGCAAAGTCGCGGATGCCCCAGTCGTTGGCGGCGGTGATCCGCTCGGCGCCGGGTTTGTCGACGGCGACGCGAAAAAGAGGGAAACGGCCGTAGTCAGGGGCCGTGAAGTAGAGCGTCTTTCCGTCCGGCGCCCATTTGAGTCCGGCCGGGTTGCGGTCCAGGTCCGGCGTGAGCAGGCGCACCGGGCCGCCCGCAGCGGGGACCACGGCAACCACGGGCTGCTCGAAAGTGAACTCGCCGCCGCTGGTTTGCGTGAAGGCGACGGCATTGCCGTCGGGCGATGGCACGGGCGGGCCGTAGTTCACGCCGGACTCCTCCAGCAGCACTTTCGCGGCACCGGTCTCGACGTCGATGACGTACAAGCTCGAGAAACGATCGCGATCGGTGTGCACGGTGGGCTTGCGCGGTCCAACGCAGACCAGGTTTTTGCCGCCTGCGAGCCACTCGGGATTGGCGTAGCCCTCATAGCCAAGCGTCACGGCGCGGGGTTCGGTCGCGCCCTGCGCGTCGACGACGTAGAACTGGGTGAAGTCGGTCTCGGTTTCGAGGTCGCCTTCGGCGAGGAAGTTCAGGCGATTCGTCACGCGCGGGTTTCCTTCCGCTTCGTTCTTCGCCAGCCACTCGCGTTTTTCCTGGAGCGTGCCATCGGGTTTCGCCTCGGGCCGCTTGTCGTCCTTGCCGGACCAAACCCCGGTGTCGTTGGGTTTCCTGCCCGGCCGCTCAAAAGTCCATGGCGGAGTCGAGGGTTTACCGGCCTTCTCCAACGCACGGCGCACCTCGTCGAGTGAGAGTGAGGTCGTGAACAGGATCTTTGTGCCGTCGGGCGACCAGCGCGGACCGCTGGCGCCGGATACGAGCTTGGTCACGGGCTGCGCCTCGCCGCCGGCGAGCGACAGCACGTGGATCTGGGGCTTTTCCTTCTCCGCGTTGCGCACAAAGGCAATGCGGTCCCCGGAAGGAGACCAGGTCGGCGACGAATTCCGGGCGGCGCCGAAAGTGAGCGGACGCGGCGCGGTCTTGCCATCCGTCGCGGCGAGCCAGAGCTGGGTGCGGTACGTCCAGTCGTCCTTGGTTTCGGCCTTGGCTTCGATCGAGCGAACCACGTACACCACCCATTTTCCGTCTGGCGACAGTGCGGGGGACTCGAGCTGTTTGACGTTGAGGAGGTCCGCGGCGGTGATGAGGGACTTCGGGGCGCTTTCAGCGCCCGGCAGGGCGGGGGCGAGGAACAGGCAGGCTGCGGCCAGCAGGCAGGCGATTGGGCGGAGCATAAATTTTGCGCGAAAGTGAGAGCGAACGCGACGGGGAGCCACCCAAAAACGGCGTTCTCCCGGTTCGAAGCGGGCCGGCCGGGGGCCGGCGCGGCATTAGCTTGGCAAGCGGACCACTCTCACCTTCACTCCGGTCCTCTCCCCACCCATGCCGCAGAACCGCTTCTACAACGCCTTCGACACGCAGGAATGGGGGCAGGCGCGCAAGACGGACTACCGCAGTCCCTTTCAAATCGACCGCGACCGCATCATCCATGCGCACGCGTTCCGCAAGCTGCAGTCGAAGACGCAGGTGTTCCTCAGCGGCGAGTACGACTTCTACCGCACCCGTCTCACGCATTCGATGGAGGTCGCGCAGATCGGCCGTTCGATCTGTGCGTGGCTGCTCAGCCGCGGTGATCCCCTGGCGCCGGATTTCTATATCGATTCCGATTTGGTGGAGGCGTGCAGCCTGGCCCACGACATGGGGCATCCGCCGTTCGGTCACTCCGGCGAGCGCACGCTGCAGGAGCTAATGAAGCGCCGCGGCGGCTTCGAGGGCAATGCGCAGACGCTGCACCTGCTCTGCGAAACAATCTACCAAAACGAGTCGGGCGTGAAGGGCATGCAGCCCACGCGCGCGCTGCTCGACGGCGTGTTGAAGTACAAGAAACTCTACACGGAGTTTCCCACGCCGCCGCTGAACCACTTCATCTACGATTCGCAGGCGCCGGTTCGCGATTGGGTTTTTGGCGGCACGCGGATTCCCGGGGCGTTGATGCGCGGGGAAACCCTGAATGACTTCAAGAGCGTCGAGTGCCAGATCATGGACTGGTCCGATGACGCGGCGTACTCGCTCAACGACATCGTGGACGGCGTGCGCGCGGGCTTCCTGACGGTCGAGCGCGTGGAGCGCTGGGCGGGCGGCGAGGCGATTGGCGCGCTGGAACAGCGTTACCTCGATTCGTTTTTCGACGCCGTGCGGAAGGACCGTTTGGAGAATGTGTTTTCCAAGAAGATCGGCGCCTTCATCCAGGCCTGCCGCCTCAAGGCGCGCGACAACTTCATGGCCGAAAAGACCAATCGCTACAAATTCGAGCTGGTCGTCGAGGAGTCCGCGCAGAAGGAAGCCGCCTTCTTCAAGAAGATGGCGAACGACATCATCTTCGAGAGCCCGCAATTGGAGCAACTGGAGTACAAGGCCCGGCAGGTCATCAACTCGCTCTACAACGCGATTTGGGAAAACTATGCCGAGCGCAACGAGCGCGTGATCAGCATCCTGCCCGCGAATGTGGGCCGCCTGATTTCCGCCGAGAAGTCCCTCGATGGCAAAGCCCGCCGGATCTGCGATTTCCTCGCCGGCCAGACCGACGGCATGGTCGTCCGTACCTACCGCCGCCTGATGGACCCGGAGTTTGGGAGCTTTAGGGATTTGAGCTGAGGGGTGGCTTTGCTTTGTGGGAGCGAGCTCGCTCGCGACTGGGCGGGCCGGCGGGCCCGAGCCCCTTTACCGCTTCGCGAGTTCGCCCAACCCGGGGAGCTTGCGCAGCTCGGTTGCGATGATCTCCGCGTTCAGGTCGGCGCCGGCTTTGCTGGTGTGCAGACTGGCGTCGCCAAAAAGCGGATCAAGTTTGTCGGCGCCGAGGGCCTCATAACGCGTAGCGATGAGGTCGTTGGCGTCGATGAAGGCGACGCCTTCCTGTTCGGCCACCTGCCGGGACCATCCGCCGTAACCGTTGGGGCCGCTGCGCACGACCTTGCCGTCCTTCCAGGACTTGCGGGGCGTGAGCGACAGGACGATGGGCGTGGCGCCCGCGGCCTTCGCCTCGCGGACGTATTTGCGGATGTACCAGCCGAAGGTGTGCACGGTTTCGGGCTGCTTGGTGAGGATGTTGACCGCGACTTCCTCGGTCTCCTCGCCAGTGCCCTTGATCGTGCCGCGGGCGCGCACCTTTTCCTTGGGCACGGAAGCGTCCTCGTTGAGCGGACTGTTGTCGTTGTGGCCGAGTTGAATCACCACGAAGTCGCCCGCTTTCAGCAGCATGAGCGCGCGCTCCCAGTGGCCTTGCGTGAGGTAGGTGCGGCTGCTGAGACCGCCGACAGCACGGTTCACGACATTGACTTTCGCCGGGTCGAAGAACAGTCCGAGCGAGTCACCCCAGCCCCACTGGCCGCCGCCGCCATCGCCGCGGCCGTTGCGGACAAGGGAATCGCCCACGAGGACGATTGAGGGGAGCTTCGGGTTGGCCGGCTCCGGAAGGTTCAACCAACCGATGTGATCTGCCTCGACGGCCACGCCCTTGGCCGAAAGCAGCGCGGTGAGTGGGCTGGGGCGCATTCCCTTGAGGCCGGCCACCGCCAAAGCGGCATTGAGGTCTGCGCCTTCCTTGCCCGTGTGCGTCGCGTCCTCGGGGAACAGCAATTTAACCTTCTCCGGCCCTATGCGCTGGTACTCGTCGGCGATCAGGCGCGTCAGGTCGACGAATCCGACGCCGGCCGCAGCCGCGATCTGGCGGGAAAGTTCACGCCAGGGCCCGTTGGCGCGTTCGACGCGGCCGTTTTCCCAACGGTTGCGCACGGTGATGGTAAGAACGATGGGCGTCGCGCCCTTGGCCTTCACGTCGGCAATCATCTGGCGGAGGTACCAGCCGTAGGTGTGGACGGTTTCGGGTTTGCCGGTGATGACGTTCGTAATGTCGACCGATTCCTCGCCCAGCGAGGGCAGCGTGCCGCGGGAGCGGATCTTGTCGCGTGGCACCGATGCATCCTCGTTGACCGGGCTCGAGTCGTTGTGCCCGAACTGGATCAGGACAAAGTCGCCGGGTTTCAGCGCCTCGACGATCCGGCCCCAGGATCCCTCCGTGATGAACGTCCGGGTGCTGCGCCCGGCGCGCGCGCGGTTCACGACATTGACCTTGGTGAGATCGAAGTAGTCCGCGAAGGGTACACCCCAACCAAACAATACCGGGCCGTGATTGGCGGCGGTGGAATCACCCGCGATCCAAAGGGTGGGCAGTGCCGGATCGATCTTGCCCGGTGGCACCGCCGGCAACGCGGGTAGCGGCGGGACGTTTGTCGACGTCGGGCCCTGCGCCCAACCGATCAGAGGAATCAGGACACCAAGGAGGAGCAATGCGCGGCGCATAAAGAGAGACGTTTTGATGCGAACAGAAACGGACAGTGTGGTGGTTACTGGGCCTTGGCGATTTCCACCGCGTACACGTGGGTGACACTCTTGCCGTTGATTTGCGGGCTGTGGAAATTGCCGCTGAAGATGATCCATTTGCCGTCGGGAGTGAAGGTCAGGTTGGGTTCAACGCCGGTCGTTTTGCTGTAGTTGTGCTTCGCCATGCTGACCAGGCGTTCCGATTTGAGGAAACCCGTGTCGATGAGCGGACGGTCGCGAAAGGAACTGCCTCTCACCATCGCCGGGCGAAACAGGTAGATCCACTGGCCCTGCGCGGGCGGCTGGATGATTTCGCCGTCCGGGCCGCGGGCCGCGACGCTGCCCGGGTAGCCGCCGTCGCCCGCGAACAGCTTTCCGTCGGGCGAAATGTTGTAGTGCACCGACCATTCCTCGCGCTTGAGGTTGTACCAGGTGCGCTGGCCGGTCTCGAGGTTGACGCCGGCGAGCCAGAACACTGTGCTGCGCGGCGTCTGCAGGTCGTACCACACCGTCTTGCCGTCGTGGCTGAAGAACTCGTGGCCCTCGATTTCCATGTTCATCGTCCGCTCGTGGAGCAGCCGCGCGGGCTTGCCGTCGTCGGCGCGCACGGTCCAGGTACGGTCATTGTAGTGCCAGGGGCCCTCGTGGCAGAAGAGGATCTGGTTTGGGTCGGTCGGGGAGCACTGCAGGTGGTTCGTCCAGTCGTTCTCGCGATGGATCACTTTGAATACCCCGGTCTTCACATTGATCGTGAAGATCATTTTCGGCGTGCCGCGCGCCCAGTTCGCCTCGAGGTCGCCCCCCATGCCGTTGGCGGGCGGGGTCCGCGGGATCGTTTTCCCCTCCGGGTCGGGCCCGATCCCCACGAGCAGGGACTCGTCGCAGTTCAGCGCGAATTGTCCACCCGTTGCCTGGGCGGGCAGTTTCACGACCTCGCGCGTCGCCTTGGTGTCGAGGTGCACCGCCATGAGCGCGCGGCGTTCGCGATCGACGTAGTACGCCTCGCGGGTGCGCCAGGCGGTGGCAATCGGGCTGGCGTTCGGGAGCACGACCTCAACCTTCGGCGTCGACTTCCCGAGTGTCGTCAAATCCACGGTCGCAATGCCGCCACCCGCGCGAATCACGAGCTTGTCGCCCTCGGGTGTGTAGCCGCGCTGGTGAAAATAGAGGCTCGACCCGCCGGCATCCGGCGAGAGGCGAATGACGCGATGCCCGGTGTCGGGATCGATCCAGTCGCGCGGCAGCGCCGCCTCGTCGGCCGCCCGGGCGGGGGCAACGCCGGCAACCAGACAACCAGCCAGAAAAAGCGTAGTCTTCATATTGGGGTATGGGGGCAGCGCCCGAGACGGCGCCAGCTTGGCGACAGGTTACGCCACCGACGGCGCGGGGGAGCACAAAAGAAAGCTGACAGTTGGAATTGCGGCCCCGCCCCGGGCCGCGGGCGGTCAGGGCTTCCGCGCGAGGTGGCCGCGGCTAACGGCGTCGTCGATCATCTTCACCGCGTATTCCCAGATGGCCTGGGAGCCGGCGGCGACGTGGGCGTTGCGGGCGAGGACGCGGTCCTGGGTGATGCCGTGCTTTTGCCACGCGTGGCCGTCCGTGAGGCAGTTGAGCAGCATCGGATGGAAACGGTCGCACGCCATGGCGAACCGCGCCTCGGGGGTTTGCTGGGCTTCGAACTCGTCCCAGAGCGCGTGAAACTCGGCGGCTTGGTCCGGCGGGAGCAGGCCGAAGATGCGCTGTGCGGCCTTGGCCTCGCGCGCGTGCTGGTCGGCCATGTTCTTGGTGTCGTAGGCAAAGGTGTCGCCCGCATCGATCTCCACGAGGTCGTGGATCAACACCATCTTGAGGATGCGCAATACATCGAGCGGCTGGTGATTCGAGTGCTCGGCCAGCACGATCACCATCAGCGCGAAATGCCACGAGTGCTCGGCGCTGTTTTCGGCGCGCCGGCTTTGCGTGACGATTGTCTGGCGGAAGACCTCCTTCAACTTGTCGACTTCCGTGATGAAAGCGACCTGGCGGCGCAGGCGTTCGGCAGGGGAGAGGGACATGGGGAACGGTGGTCCGGATCGCGGACGGCTGTTGTCAGGGCTTGAGATAAGGGGCGAGGACCTTGGTCCAGATCGCATAACCGGCGGGCTTCAGATGCAATTGGTCGTCTCGAAAGAGTTCCGGTCGATAGTTGCCGGCGGCATCCAGCAAGGGCGTGGCCACGTCGACAAACGTGCACCGCGGATCCGCGGCGCAATCGGCGGCGATCAGGCGGTTGGCTGCCTGCACCTGGGCGCGGACGCGGGCGCGGGAGGGACTTTCCTTGATGGCGAGGAAAAGGACGCGCGTTTTCGGCAGCGGGGCGTGCACCTTGGCGCGAAACGCGCGGAAGTCGGCCAGGACGGTCTCGGGGGTTTTCCCGGCGGTGAGGTCGTTCTCGCCGGCGTAGACCACAACGATGCGCGGCTCGTACGGAATCACGATGCGATCCGCGTAGAAAACGCTGTCCGCGAGCTCCGAGCCGCCGAAGCCGCGGTTCACGGTGGCGATGTCGGGAAAATCCTGGGCCAGCGAGGCCCACATGCGAATCGACGAACTGCCCACGAACACCACGACGCCGGCGGGTGGCCGGTGCACGGCGTCGGCTGCCGCGAACTGGTCGATGTCCTTCGCCCATTTGTCCGGCGTGGCGAACAGCGGATGGGCCGCGGCGACGAGCGCGAGGGACAGCAGCAGTCGGATCGAATTCATCATCCCATCATGTTTGCGCCCGCGTGAGCCTGGCGCAACCTTTCGCTGCCGCCACTCAGTGTTAAGGGCGGCGCCCCTGGCGCAATTCGGTCCGACGGGATAGCCGCGCGCGGATGGTGGAGCTTGCGCCGCGGAGGACGGGGCTTTTGGATGCGGAAATGCTTAAACCCGTCCGCCTTCCCCTCGCGGCGGCGCTGGCGCCCGTGGTGGCGCTGGCCGCCTACAATTATCCGGTCAGCAAGACCGTCGAGCACGTCGACGACTATCACGGGACCAAGGTGCCCGATCCGTACCGCTGGCTCGAGGACTTGGATTCGCCCGACACCAAGGCGTGGGTGGCCGCCCAGAACGCGCTGACCGACTCGGTCGTCGATAAGTTTCCGGAGCGGGCGGTGATCCGCAAGCGTCTCACGGAGCTTTGGAACTATCCCCGCACCGGCCTGCCGTTCAAGGAAGCCAACTGGTATTTCTACACGAAGAACGACGGCCTGCAGAACCAGTCGCCGCTGTTTGTGCGCGACGGCCTGAGCGGTGCGGAGCGACTGCTGATCGATCCGAACACGCTTTCCAAGGACGGGACGGTCGCGGTGGCCCTCACGTCGCCTTCGCCGGACGGCAAGTGGCTCGGCTACGGGCTTGCGACGGGCGGCTCGGACTGGCGCGAACTGAAGCTGCGCGACGTGGCAACGGGCCAGGATGCGACAGATGTGATCAAGTGGGCCAAGTTTACCGGCTTCAGTTGGACGCACGACGCCAAGGGATTTTTCTATTCCCGTTACCCCGCGCCCGCGGACGGCAACCCCAAGGTGTTCAGCAAACTTGAAAATCGTAAGCTCTACTACCACCGCGTGGGCACCCCGCAAGCCGACGACCAGCTGGTCTACGAAATGCCGGAGCAGCCCACCTGGTTTCCCAGTGGCTTTGTTTCTTCGGACGGTCGCTACCTGATCATCTCAACGTCCCAGCCCGGCAAGTCCGGCAACAGCATTGCCTACGTCGACCTGCAGGACGGCAAGCAGCCCGTCTTCGGCGGCGCGGTCGTGAAGTTGATCGACCAGTACACGCGGAGCTACAGCTTCATCGGAAACGTCGGCCGCACGTTTTATTTCTCCACGGACGACGAGGCGCCGCGCGGCCGCGTGGTGGCTTACAACCTCGACCAGCCGGCGCAACCGCGCACCGTGCTCGCGCAATCGGCGGACCCGATCGGCAGCGTTCGGATCTCCGCGGGCAAGCTCGTGGTGACGTACATGCACGACGTGGTAAGCCGCGTCGCGCTCTTCGATCTCGAGGGCAAACCCGCCGGCGAAATCCCGCTGCCGGGCATCGGCGTGGTCAGCGGCGTGTCGGGCAAGTTCAAGGACGCCGAACTGTTCATCGGCTTCTCGTCGTTCCTCTCGCCGGGAACGATTCTGCGCCACGATCTGGCGACGGGGACGACGTCCACCTACCACGAGACGAAAATCAACTTCGACACCGCGGCCTACGAAACGAAGCAGGTGTTTTATCCCTCGAAGGACGGGACGAAGATCCCGATGTTCATCATCCACAAAAAGGGCCTGAAGCTCGATGGCTCCGCGCCGGGCTGGCTCTATGGCTACGGCGGCTTCAACGTCGTCATGCAGCCGCAGTTCGCCGTCCCGCCGCTGGTCTGGATCGAGGGCGGCGGCGTTTACGCGATGGCGAACCTGCGCGGTGGTGCGGAGTATGGCGAGGAGTGGCACCAGGCGGGCACGAAGGAGCGGAAGCAGAATGTGTTCGATGACTTCATTGCCGCCGGCGACTGGCTGGTGGCGCAGGGCTACACCTCGCATCGCAAGCTGGTGCTCGATGGCCGTTCCAACGGCGGCCTGCTGCTCGGAGCGGTTGTCAACCAGCGGCCCGACCTCGCGGCCGCCGCGGTCCCGGCGGTGGGCGTCATGGACATGTTGCGCTACCACAAGTTTACGGTCGGCGCGAATTGGGCGGGCGACTACGGCACGTCCGACACGCCCGAGGGATTCAACTACCTCAAGGCGTATTCCCCGCTGCACACGGTCAAGGCCGGTGCGAAGTACCCGGCGGTCCTCGTGACCACGGGCGACCACGACGATCGCGTGTTTCCGGCGCATTCCTACAAGTACACGGCGGCGATGCAGAAGGCCGTGGCGCCCGAGGCGGGGCCGATCCTGATCCATATCGAGTCGAATGCCGGCCACGGCGGTTCAAGCGGCACGTCGCCGGTTTCCAAGACCATCGAGGACTGGGCCTATCGCATGGGCTTCGGCGCGCACTTCTCGGGCTGGGGAAAATAGAGCCCAGTCATTGCGAGGCCGGCTCGGCCCCGGCCTCTTTTGGAACGCGCACAGCGGCCATCTTGGATGGCCGCTACAAGTTGCGAAGCGACGGCAACTGACTATATCGCCCCGCCATGTCCCTCTTGCACAGTTCCCTCCAGGTCGGCGCGTTGACGCTGCCCAATCGCATCATCATGGCGCCGTTGACGCGGTGCCGCGCCGGCGCCGGCCGCGTTCCGACCGAGCTCATGGCCAAATACTACGCGCAGCGCGCGTCGGCCGGGTTGATCCTGAGCGAGGCGACGGCGGTGGACCCGATGGGCGTGGGGTATCCGGATACCCCAGGCATTTGGTCAGATGAGCAGGTCGCGGGTTGGTCAAAGGTCACGCAGGCCGTGCACGACGCGGGGGGACGGATCATTTTGCAACTTTGGCACGTTGGGCGGGTGTCTGACCCGGTCTATTTGAATGGCGCGCTGCCGGTCGCGCCCAGCGCGATTGCGGCGAGCGGTCACGTGAGCCTGGTCCGGCCGCAACGGCCGCACGTCGTTCCCCGGGCGCTCGAGCGCAACGAAATCCCGCGGATCGTCGCCGCCTACCGTTTGGGCGCGGTGAACGCCCTGCGCGCGAATTTCGACGGCGTGGAATTGCACGGCGCGAACGGCTACCTGCTCGACCAGTTCCTGCAGGACGGGTCCAACCACCGCACCGACGAATACGGCGGCTCGATCGAGAATCGCGCGCGCCTGCCCTTGGAAGTAGCGGACGCGGCCATTTCCGTGTGGGGCGCGGATCGCGTGGGCTACCACATCGCTCCCCGCGGAGGTTCCACCGGCATCAGTGACTCCAATCCCGCGAAGACCTTTGGTTATCTCGCGGCCCAACTGGGCCAGCGCAAGATTGCCTTCATTTGCGCGCGCGAATCCCTCGAGGGACCGCGCTTCGGGCCGGCGCTGAAGAAGGCCTTCGGTGGCGTGTACATCGCCAACGACGGTTTCACGGCGAAATCCGCCGATGCGGTGATCGCCGCGGGTGAGGCGGATGCCGTGGCGTGGGGGAAACTGTTCATTGCGAATCCCGACCTGCCGAAGCGCCTCGCGCTTGGGGCGGACCTGACCGCTCCGGTGCCGTCGAGTTTCTACGGCGGCGACGAAAAGGGTTACACAGACTATCCGTCGCTCGCCGCCTAAGCGAAAGGTGGAACCCGGCCTCCGGACGGGTTTTCAGGGCGCGGTTTGCCGGAAATGCGCGATCGACTGTGCGGCGGGCGCAGGTCCTGAGACCGCGTCTGGAGGCCGCGCTCCACCGGGCGCGGGTGAGTCATATCGGTCCCGCAAGATTGCCATTCTTCGCGGCCAAAGGCTTCTTGGCGGGAACCATGAAGATCCTGGTTGCGGATAAAATCTCGCCCTCGGGCGTCGCTTACTTCCGGGCCCAGCCCGGCTTTGAAGTCGTCGAGGCTTACAACACGCCGCCGGCCAAGCTGCTCGAGCTGGTTCGCGACGTGCACGCGATCGCCGTCCGCTCGGAAACCAAAATCACCGCGGAGGTGCTCGCGGCCGCGCCGCTGCTCAAGGTTGTTGGGCGCGCCGGCGTGGGTGTCGACAACGTGGATGTCGAGGCCGCGACCGAGCGCGGGGTCATCGTGATGAACACGCCCTCTGGCAACACGGTGGCGACCGCCGAGCTCACGTTCACGCACATCCTGTGCGGCGCGCGACCGGTGCCGCAGGCGGCCGCGTCGATGAAGGCTGGGCAGTGGGACCGCAAGAGTTTCTCGGGCATCGAGCTTTTCAAGAAGACCCTCGGCATCGTGGGCCTTGGGCGCATCGGCGCCGAAGTGGCCAAACGCGCGCAGGCGTTCGGCATGCGGGTGCTCGCGTTCGACCCGTACCTCGCGCCGAGCCGGGCGAAGGCGATCCAGGTCGAGGCGGTCACGCTCGATGAATTGTTGCGCGAGGCGGACTACATCACGGTCCACATGCCGCTCACGGAGCAGACCAAGTACATGATCGACGAGGCGGCGTTCGCCAAGACGAAGAAGGGCCTGCGCATCTTCAACTGCGCGCGTGGCGGCATCATCAAGGAGTCGGCCTTGGTCGCGGCGCTCAAGTCCGGCCAGGTCGCCGCGGCCGGACTCGATGTGTTCGAGGAGGAGCCGCTCGCGAAGGATAGCGAACTGCGGACCCTGCCGAACGTGACCCTCACGCCGCACCTCGGTGCATCGACTGCGGAAGCGCAGGACGCGGTGGGGGTCGAGGTTGCCGAGCAGATCACCGACGTGCTGAATGGCGGCGTAATCCGCAACGCCGTCAACATGCCGACGATCGACGCGGCCGCGCTCAAGGTGCTCGGGCCGTACCTCGAACTGGGCGCGAAGCTCGGCACGCTCGTGCAGCAGATTGCGTCCGGCCCGGTCGTCACCCTGCGTATCACTTATTGGGGGCGCATGGTGGACATCGACGCGACGGCGGTCACGCGCGCCATCCAGCGCGGGTACCTCCGTCGCATCAGCGGCGAGGCGGTCAATTTTGTGAACGCGCCGCTGAACCTCGAGCGATTGGGCGTGAAGTCGGAGGTCATCAAATCGACCGCCGAAACGGACTACACCGAGCTGATGGAAGTGAAGGCCATCGGGGCGGATGGACGCAGCTACAGCGCGACGGGCACCTTGATTGGTAAGGCCAACTCGCCGCGCCTCGTGGCGCTCAACGACCGCGAGGTCGAAGCCACCGCCGCCGGGACGCTGCTGATTTACGAAAACCACGACGAGCCGGGCATCATTGGCATGGTCGGCACGCTGTTCGGCCGCGAGAAGGTGAACATCGCCGCCATGTCGCTCGGTCGTAACAATGCCGGCGGCACGGCTTTGTGCGTGCTCAACCTCGACACCGCGCCGTCAGAATCGGCCCTTAAGGAGTTGACCAGCCATCGCGCCATCACGCAGGCTGTCGTGGTCAAACTCTGATGTTCTACGCCGGGCTCCTCACGTCAGCCGCCATCGGATATTTGCTGGGCTCGTTGCCGTTTGGCGCGATGGTGGCCCGGGCGCATGGCGTTGATATTTTCAAGGAGGGCAGCGGCAATCCCGGCGCCACGAACGTCAAGCGCGTGCTCGGCGAGAAATTCGGGGCCAAGGGCAAGCGCGCCGGCAACCTGGTGTTTGCCCTCGATGCGCTGAAGGGCGCCGTGGCGGCGGGCTGGAGCCTGCTGTCGTGGACGCATGTCCAATTTCCCGCGAGCGGGAACGCGTTGATTTCCGGTCAGGACTGGCGCTTGCTCGGGTTGGCCGGGGTCGTTGGTGCGATCCTCGGTCATTCATTTTCGGTGTTCACGGGCTTCAAGGGCGGCAAGGGCGTCGCGACGGCCGCCGGTGGCGTGCTGGTGCTCGCTCCGGTGTCCTGCCTGATCGGCGCGGCGGTGTGGGTCGTGACCTTCTACGCCACGCGTTACGTGTCCCTGGGTTCGATTCTTGGCGCCGTCGCGGTACCGGTGGCCAGCTGGCTTCGGGGCAACCCGCTCGCGTTGAACATCGCGATCTCACTGATCGGCCTGTTTGTGATCGTTCGGCATCGGACCAACATCCAGCGCCTGCTCAACGGCACCGAAAACAAGTTCGTGAAGAAGGCGAAGGACTGAGCCCCGCGCGTGCCTTGGGCGGATAAGCCCAAACGGCGCGGAAAGTAACGTTATCTCGCGGGTGGGGAAGAGGTTCTGCGAGCGGGTTATGACGCGAGGCGCGCACTCGCGTCTTGCCAAAGCCGGTCCGGGTCAGCCAATTATGCCCGCTTCATCCATGGCTCTCATCGTTCAGAAATACGGCGGCACCTCGGTGGGCGACGTCGACCGCATCAAGAATGTCGCGAAGCGGATCCAGAAATCCGTCGCGGAAGGCCACAGCCTGATCGTGGTGGTCTCGGCGCGCTCCGGCGTGACCAACGAGCTGATCGCGCGGGCCAAATCGATCAATGAGCGTCCCGACACGCGCGAGATGGACATGCTGCTGGCGATCGGCGAGCAGGAGACGATTGCGCTGACCGCGATGGCGCTGCACGCGATCGGCGTGCCGGCGGTTTCCTACACGGGGGCGCAGGCGGGCATCCTCACGGACCAGGTTTTCACCAAGGCCAAGATCAAGCAGATCGTCCCGAAGGGCATCATGCAGGATTTGAAGGCGGGCAAGGTGTGCATCGTCGCCGGCTTCCAGGGCATCAACGAAGCCGGCCAGATCACGACGCTCGGCCGCGGCGGTTCCGACCTGACGGCCATCGCGCTCGCGGCGGCGTGCAAGGCGGACAAGTGCGAAATCTACACGGACGTCGACGGTGTTTACACGACCGACCCGCGCATCGTGAAGACCGCGCAAAAAATTGATGAGATCAGCTATGACGAGATGCTCGAGCTCGCGAGTCTCGGCTCGAAGGTCATGCAGTCGCGCTCCGTCGAGTTCGCCAAGAAGTACGGCGTCGTGTTCGAGGTCCGCTCCAGCTTTAACCACAACCCGGGAACCATCGTGAAAGAAGAAGTCGCCTCCATGGAAAAAGTCGTCGTTCGCGGCGTCGCCGTCGACAAGGACCAGGCCAAGGTCGTCATCACCGGCCTGCCCGACAAGCCCTCGGCGGCCGCCATCGTCTTCAGCGCGCTGGCCGACGCCAACATCAACGTGGACATGATCGTCCAGAACGTGGCGCACACCGGCGTGGCGGACATCACCTTCACGGTGCAGCGGGACGACGCGCAGAACGCCTCGCGCGTGCTGCCGCCGGTGCTGAAGAAGCTCGGGGGCGGGGAAGTGAAGTCCTTCGACAATATCGCAAAACTCTCGGTGGTCGGCGTGGGCATGCGCACGCATGCCGGCGTGGCCGCGGCGCTTTTCACGGCGCTCGGGGACAAGGGCATCAACATCCAGTTGATCAGCACCTCGGAAATCAAGATCACCCTGGCGATCGACCGGGCCAAGGCCGACGAAGCGGTCCGCGCCGCCCACGAGGCGTTCGGGTTGTCGAAGTAACCCGGCGGGTTTGGTCCGGCAGGAGCGTGCTTGCACGCGGGGGGTAATTGTTATCGCCTGCAAGCCGGCTCCTCCAATCCACCCATGAAATTCGTCAGCACGCGCGGCCAGGCCGACCCCGTCAGTTTTTCCGATGCCGTCGCGATCGGATTGGCGCCGGACGGCGGGTTGTACCTGCCACAGAAGCTGCCGGCCATTGGCGGTCATTTGGCGCAATGGGAGACCCTGGGTTTCGCGGATCTCGCGTTTGAGTTCCTGCAGCTGTTCGCAACGGACATCGAACCGGCGTCGCTGCGCGCGATCGTGCGCAAGACCTACGGCACCTTTGGCACCGCCGACACGCTCGCGCCGCTGCGGCGCCTCGATGACAAGGTTTATGTGCTCGAGCTTTTCCACGGCCCGACACTCGCATTCAAGGATTTCGCGCTCCAGCTGCTCGGCAACCTGTACGAGCACCAGTGCGCGCAGCGGGGGCAGGGGATCAACGTGCTCGGCGCCACGTCCGGTGACACCGGCGCCGCGGCAATCCACGGCTTGCTCGGCAAGCCGCGGACCGCGATTTTCATCCTCTATCCCGACGGCCGGGTGTCGCCGTTGCAGGAGCGGCAGATGGCGTGCACCGGCGCGAGCAATGTGCACGCGATCGCGATCGAGGGCAGTTTTGACGATGCCCAGCGGGTGCTGAAGGACATTTTCGCCGACCAGGAATTTGCGTCCGCGCAACGGCTGTCCGCCGTCAACTCGATCAACCTGGCGCGCATTCTCGGGCAATGCCTGTACTACCTGTCGGCGTGGCTGCGCCTCCCGCCGGCAGAGCGCAAGCAGGTGGAGTTCGTCGTGCCCACGGGTAATTTCGGCAACGTGTTTGCCGGCTGGCTGCTCCAGCGGATGGGGGTGCCGATCAAGGGCTTCAAGGTGGCCACGAACCGCAACGACATCCTGCACCGGTTGTTCAGCAGTGCGGAGTACCGAAGCGAGACCGTGCAGCCGAGCCTGGCGCCTTCGATGGACATCCAGGTCGCGTCGAACTTCGAGCGATTCCTGTATTACGCGCTCGATGAAAACCCAACCCGCGTGAAAGCCGTGATGGCGCAAATCAAGACGACGGGCGCCTATCGTTTCGACGTCCTTAACAAGTCCGCCTTCAGCTCCTCGCGGGCGGACGACAGCGAGATCACCCGCCTGATCCAACACGTTTTCCAACGCTACCACTACGTGGTCGACCCGCACACGGCGTGCGGTTTCAAGGAGCTAAATCCCGGTCGCACGAGCGTCGTGCTCGCGACGGCGCATCCGGCCAAGTTTCCTGATGCGATCCAGGCGGCGACTGGCGAAGCATCGACTCATCCCTCGCTCGAAGCACTCAAGGCGCGTCCCATTGTTAAGCACCGCTTGCCGGCGGATGCGGCGGCCATCAAGGCCTACGTCGCCAAGCACGCGGTGTGATTGTGGAGGCGCTCTATGAGCGCCATCCGGCGGTCATAGAGCGCCGCTCCAGGTGTGATGTTTAATTCGGATGTGAGCTGCAGCTGTTCGCCGGAGGCCGATTATGCGATGCTACCTTCCGTGAGCTTTAAGGATCACTTCTCAACGAAAGCGGCCGCGTACGCCAAAGCGCGTCCGACCTATCCATCGGCGTTATTTGCCGAGCTGGCGCGGTTCGCGCCGGGTCGACGTCTGGCTTGGGATTGTGGCAGCGGCAACGGCCAGGCGGCCGTGGCGCTCGCCGAACATTTCGAGCGGGTGGTTGCGACCGAGCCAAGCGAAGCCCAACTTGCCCAGGCCGTCGCGCATCCACGCGTCACCTATGTGCAAAGTGCGGAATTGGCGCCGGGAGTGGCCGATGCATCCGCGGACATCGTGACTGCCGCCCAAGCCGCCCATTGGTTCGACCTGAAGATTTTTTATCCGGAGGTACGGCGCGTTCTTCGTCCGGGCGGCATCCTGGCGATTTGGAACTACGGGCTGAGCACGATCGAGCCGGGGTTGGACGCCCTGATCGGGCATTTCTACCACGAGACGGTCGGACCTTATTGGCCGCCGGAGCGGATTCACGCCGAGACCGCTTATCGATTACTCGATTTTCCGTTCCCGGAGTTGTCGATGCCTCCCATGAACGTGGAGGTGGAATGGACGGCGGCGGATTTCGCGGCCTACCTGCGTACGTGGTCCGCAGTGACGCGGTATACCAAGGAGCACGGCGTCGACCCCGTTTCAGAGTTTCAGGGCCAACTCGCCGATGCTTGGGGTGCGGGTAAGCGCCGTGTGCGCTGGCCGCTGGGAGGGCGATTTGGACGCGTGAACTGAGTCTGCGATTCGTTCAAAAAAAGCCCGTTTCTGCGCGGAAAAATACCCCAGAAAACGCTCGCCCCGGAGGCTGCGGTTTGCACGCTCTGCGATCGTGAAATTACGCATCCCGTTTGAACGCGTCGATTGGGTTAACAGTTCGTTCCTCATCGGCACGAGCATTGTGACCCTTACGGCCGTGCCCGTATACCTTTGGAAGTATGGCCTGGACTGGTTTCAGGCCGGCATGTTCCTGTTTTTTGCCGTGGCGACCGGCCTGAGCATCACGCTCGGCTACCACCGGTTGTTCTCGCACATGGCCTTTCAGGCGACCTGGCCGGTGCGGCTGCTCACCCTGATCTTCGGGGCGGCGTCCTTTGAAAACTCCGTCCTGGCGTGGGTCTCCGATCACCGCCGCCACCACAAGCATGTGGATCATGACGAGGACCCGTACGACATCTCCAAGGGCTTCTTCTGGGCGCACATGGGCTGGATCATGTTCAAGACCACGCCGGAACCGCCGTGGGACAATGTCGCCGATCTTCGCAAGGACCCGTTGGTGATGTGGCAGACGAAGTACTACGTCCCGATCGCCGTAACCGTCAGCTTCATCATCCCGCCCGCCCTCGGTTACCTGCACAGCGGTTGGGCGGGTGCGCTCGGTGGCCTGCTGCTCGCCGGCGTGGCTCGCGTGGTCGCGGTCCAGCACATGACGTTTTTCATCAACTCGCTCTGCCACACGGTCGGCAACCAGCCGTACTCCAACAAGTGCAGCGCGCGCGACAGCTGGTTCATGGCGATCTTCACCTTCGGTGAGGGCTATCACAACTATCACCACGAGTTCCAACACGACTACCGCAATGGCGTGAAGTGGTGGCAATGGGACCCGACGAAGTGGACCATCTGGACGCTCGAGAAGATTCGCCTCGTCAGCGGACTGCGGCGCGTGCCGGAGGACAAGATTCTCCTCGCGCAGCTGGCGGATGCCCGCCGCCGCCTGAGCGTGCACATTGCCTGCCCGAAGGTCAGTGCCGACGCCCGGCTCCATGCGCTCCTGCAGGCCAAGGACGCCAAGCTCCACGAACTCGGGGTACGTTGGGCAGTCCTGAAGGCTCAGTACTCCGAACGCGCCATGGCAATGAAGGCCGAGTACGCGGAAAAGGCGACCGCGATGAAGGCCGAGTACGCCGAGCGGGCCCAGCACCAGATCGAGGAGCTCCGCGCGGCCCTGGCCGAGATGCGCCAGGAGTTGCAAGCCGCGCTGAACCTGCTCGAGCACGCCGCCGTGGCGGCTTGAGCCTCCGCGCTGAATTTCAAAGGCGGGACTTCGGTCCCGCCTTTTTTGTTGGGGATTGTTCGCGGGGCGGGCATCTGCGCTCGCAATCGGTTCACCCGGCACCAGTCGGGGTGTGAAACCCCTCCCACCATGAGTCTGCCGCTGGCTTACAGCAGCGGGGCCAGGAGCCGCGCCAGTTCCTCGCTGATCGTGGGGATCACGCGTTGCTCCCGGCGCGGGGCGGGCATCGGGCGGGAGTGGGCGAAGATTTCCTGCATCCAGGCGGAGATGGCGTGGGCCTCGGTCGGTGAGTAGGTGACCGCGCCCACCTCGAAATTCAGGAAGAGGCTGCGCAGGTCCATGTTGGCCGAGCCAAACAAGCCGGTCTCGCCGTCCACCAGCAGCATTTTCGCGTGAATCATGCCGGGGCCATAGAAAAGAACCTTTACCCCCGCGGCGTGCAAGAGCCGCAGGTAGTGCCGGCGCGCGAGGTCGGTGATCGGGTGGTTGGATTTTGCCGGGACGACAAGGCGGACATCGATCCCGGCGCGCGCCTGCACCTGCAACGAACGGAAGAGCACTTCGTCGGGAATGAAGTAGGGCGTGACAATCCACACGCTCCGCTCGGCCTGCTGCACCAGCGAGAGAATGCCTTCGTAGAGCGGATCGCCCGAGACGTCCGGTCCGCTCGCGACAATTTGCATTTCGCTCGTGCCCACGGGCGCCGGGGCTTCCGCGGGCAATTCCTTCTGCAGGGCGGCGAGGGACTGGCCGGAGGCAAAGGCCCAGTCGGCAAGGAAGATCTCGTCCAGCAGTCGCACCGCCGGTCCTTCGACGACGCCCCCAAAATCGCGCCAGCGCCGTTTCAGGATGTGCGGCCCCATGTATTCGACCGCGAGGTTGCGGCCGCCGAGCGCGGCGACGCGGTGATCAAAGATGGCGATCTTGCGGTGATTGCGGAGATTGGCCGAGTGGGGCGTTTGCAGCGGCATCACCGGCATGAAGCGCACCACCTCGCCGCCCGCCTCACGGATGGGGTTGCAGAAACGGCCGGCGCTGAGGAAGCAGCCTAGTCCGTCCAGCAGCAGGCGGACCTTGACGCCCTCGCGCGCCCGCTGCGCGAGCAGGCGGACGATGCGTTTGCCGACCACGTCGCGGCCGAGGATAAACGTCATCAGATGGATGCTCTCCTTCGCGTGCAGGATGCCGTATTCGAGCCGCTCGAATGATTCCTCGCCGGACGTGAGGAAACTCACGCGATTGCCGCCCACGGGCGGGCAGGCGCCGTTGAGCGTGAGCACGCGCGCGGCGAATTTGTCGGACGACGGCGCCCGCGGTGCGCCGGGAATCACGGGACACAGTTGCGCCTTGCGCGCGGCGAGTCGCTTCAGTTTTCGTCCGCCGAACATCAGGTAAAGCGGCACGCCGATGTACGGCACGAACGCGATCGCGAACAACCAGGCGAAGGTGTTGCCCGGCTGCTTGCGTTCGCTCATGAGGCGCGCAATGGCGAAGAACGCCAGCAGGAAGCCGACTACGGTCAGCAAGTGCGGCAACAAGCCGTTGGTGATCGGATGCTCCACCAGCGAATCGTAGTAGTGCCGCAGCGTCTCCATCGCGCCGGGGAGGATTGCGAGCCGGTGGGGATTGGCAAGTAGCAGCGGACACTCAACCGATTGATGCACCGGAGCTACTTGAACGTAGCAACCGTCGTCAGGCGGCGGGAGCCAGCGGCCTAACGGTCGCTGTTCCTTCGGGGGGCGAGCTTTGGCCTGAAAACAAAAAGTCCCGCAACTCTCACGAATTGCGGGACTTCTGTTAGAATGGTGGTGGAGACTGGAGTCGAACCAGTGAACGGCAAGAGCCGAATTGATTTACAGTCAACGTCCTTTGGCCACTTGGATACTCCACCATCAAAAGAACGAACGGCGAAGGTATGGTGCGCATTCGGGCTTTGCCAAGAGGTTTTTTGCAGAAGCCCTCCCGCTCACGCTGGCGGGATCACAGGCGCGGGTGGGAGGGGCTTTATGCCCCGACTGAAGAGGTGCGCGTGTCGTCGGGGTGTGAAACCCCTTCCACCGTAATTCCACGGCATGTAATCCAACCTTCAAATCACCCCGGCCTCGCGGAAACTGTAGTACCCGCGGCCCTGCGGGTCGGCGGTGGGACGGCCGACGATGACGTGGTCGAGCAGTTCGATGTCGACGGCCTTGGCCGCGTCGCGGAGTTGCCGCGTGACCTGGACGTCTGCCGCGCTCGGGGCCGGGTCGCCGCTGGGGTGGTTGTGCACGCAGACGACCGCGGTGGCGCCTTGCCGAATCGCCTCGCGGAAAACCTCGCGCGGGTGGGCAAGCGAACTCGTCGCGGTGCCGGAGGTGATCTCGACTTGTTTCAGCAAGCGGTTCTTGCGGTTCAGGCAGAGCACCCAGAATTTCTCCACCGAGAGGCTGGCGATCTGGGCCCGAAAGTGCGCGTGCACCAACTCCGGGCGGTTCAACACGGCTTCCTCGACCTCGGCGCCGCGCGCCAGGCTGCGGCGCACGATTTCCATCACCGTAACGAGTTGCAGGGCCTTGATGCGGCCGATGCCGGTGAGGCGGCGGAAATCGGCCTCGGTCCATTTGACGAGGGCGGCCAGTGAGCCGGCCTCCGCGATCAAGCGCTGCGCAATGCTGACAACATTGTGCCCCTTGCTGCCGGTGCGCAGCAGCATGGCGAGGAGTTCGGTGTCGCTGAGCGCGGCCGGACCGAGTTTTTCGAGGCGTTCCTGCGGGCGATCGCTGACGGCAAGGTCGCGAACGCGGAGGGGTGGGTAGGTTTCTTCGTGCATGGGCCAGTGGGGTTGTGCCCGCGCTGGCCTGCGAGCGGTGAAACTTAGAAGTGCTTCACGTACGCGTTGCGCCGGAGTTTTTCCAGCCAGCGCTCAGTGGCCTGGCGGGAGCCCTGTTGGACCAGGGCTTTCTCGATGTCCGGACGAACTTCGTCGAGCGGCAGGATGCCGGCGTGCTTGCGGTCCTCGGCGAAGAAAATGAAGGCACCCTCGGGCATGATGAGCGGGTCGCTGCGCTGGCCTTTCTCGAGCGTGAAGATGACGTCGCTGAATTCCTTGCGGAGGTCGGACCGGCGCTGCCAGCCCCAGTCGCCACCCTTGCCCTTGCGGGTGTCCTGGCTGTACTTCCGCGCGACTTCGCCGAAGTCGGCGCCGGCGGCGAGCTCCGTCATGATCGTCGCGGCGCGAGCCTTGAGCGTGTCATCGGTGTCATCCGGGGTACGCGTGACCTGAATCAGGCGGAGGTGAACGCTGTCCTCCTGATAAAAGCGATCCTTGTTCTCGTTGTAGAACTGCTCGATCTTGACGGGGCTGATGGTGCTCGCCGACTTCGCCTTCTGCTGGCGCATGTAGCCGTAGATCATGTCCTCTTCCTGTTCCTTGCGGTAATCCTTCTGCGAGATGCCGCGGCTGCGGAGGTAGGCGAGGAACTTGCTCCGGTCGCCGTCAAACTGGGTGATGATCGTTTCCGCGACGGCATTGTCCACGTAGCTGGCCGGCACCTGGCGCTTTTCGTCGGAATAGAAGTCCTTCACGATCAGGACGCGGTCGATGAGGTTCTGGATGACGTCTTCCTGAAGGGCCTCGAGCTTTTCGTTAAACTCCTTCTCGTTGCGGCTCTGTTTTTGAATTTCCGGCACCAGCGGACCGATTTCGCGGCGGACGTCGTCGACCGTGATGATTTTGTCCTCCGCGATCGCGACTATGCCGTTGGCATAGCGCAGGTTAAGATTGTCCGACGGGGTCGCGACCGTCTGCGCTTGGAGGGAGAGAAACCCAAGGAAAAGGCCGGCGGAAACGAAGAGCGGGAGGGATGCGGCGCGGGAGCCTCGGAGAGTCATGAAGCGGGGAGATTTTGCAGAAAAATGCTTATTTCCCTCAACCTTGCAAGGGGGGTGGGAGCGGTCAAGCGGGGAAAGCGGCTGCTCAATTGGATGAAGTCATCGCGCCGGCCGGAATTGCGGAGGCACTTCAGGCGGCTGCCCTGCGTTTCGACGGAAAGGATGCCTTTTTGTTCCGCGCGCACCCGGATTTCGGTGACCAGCAGCAGCGCCTTCACGGGCTCGCCGTACTTCCCGAAACGGTCGCGCAGTTCGGCCTCCAAATCCTTCACGTGCTTCGGGCTCTCCGCCATCGCGAGGCGCCGGTAGAAGTCGATCCGCAGACGGGTTTCGCTGATGTAGTTCGCCGGCAACCGGGCCTGGATGCGGTCGATCTCGCCCTCGATGCGTTCGGTTTGCTTGAGGGCGGTGAAACTATCCGTGGCCTCGGCCCGCGCGCGCTCGGTTTCCGCGCCTTCGCCGACAAACACGAAGTCGAGCTTCACGCTCGCGCGGACCAGGGCGGCGTGCTTTTCGCCCTTCAGGCGCGCGACGCTTTGCCGGAGGAGCTGGCAGTAGAGCTCGAAGCCCACGCCGACAATGTGGCCGCTTTGCTCGGGGCCGAGGAGGTTGCCGGCGCCGCGGAGTTCGAGGTCGCGCATGGCGATGCGGAAACCCGCGCCGAGCTGGTTGTGCTGGCGCATCGCGCTGAGCCGTTGCCGCGCAATGTCGAGCAGGCGGGTATGGCGATGCAGCAGCAGGTACGCGTACGCCTGGTGCTTGAAGCGACCGACGCGGCCGCGCAGCTGGTAGAGCTGCGACAGTCCGAAACGGTCCGCGCCCTCGATGATCAGCGTGTTGCAGTTGGGGATGTCTAGACCGCTCTCGATGATCGTGGTGCAGACGAGCACCTGGTACTTGCCGGCCACGAAGTCGGTCATCGTGCGCTCGAGTCCGTCGGCGCCCATTTTGCCATGGCCGACGCCCACCGTGACGCCCGGCAAGAGGTCGCGCAGTCGGGCCGCGACGAGGTCGATGCTCATGACCCGATTGTGCAGGTAGAACACCTGCCCGCCGCGGCGCAGCTCATGCTGGATCGCCTCCACCACGAGTTTCTCGTCGTAGCTCTTGACGATCGTTTGGATCGGCAGCCGGTTCGCGGGCGCGGTTTCGATTGTGCTCAGGTCGCGGGCGCCGGTGAGTGCGAGGTACAGCGTGCGGGGAATGGGCGTGGCGCTCATCGACAGCATGTCGACGTGGGCCCGCCAGCGCTTGAAGACCTCCTTGTGTTTCACGCCGAAGCGCTGCTCCTCGTCGATGATCACGAGGCCGAGGTCCTTGAAATGGACGTCCGACTGCACGATGCGATGTGTGCCGATGAGGATGTCGATCTTGCCCTCCGCGAGAGCGGCGATGATGCCTTCCTGTTCCTTCTTCGTGCGGAAGCGGCTCAGCATTTCCACGGCGACCGGATATCCGGCCATGCGTTCGCGGAAGGTGTTCAGATGTTGCTGCGCCAGCACGGTCGTGGGCACGAGCACGGCGACCTGTTTCCCGCCCATCACGGCCTTGAACGCGGCGCGGATCGCGACCTCGGTTTTGCCGAAGCCGACATCGCCACAAAGCAGTCGGTCCATCGGTCGCGTGCGTTCCATGTCCGCCTTGAGATCGGCGATCGCCTTGGCCTGGTCGCGGGTTTCGGTGAACGGGAACGCCGCCTCGAACTCGCGCATCCACACATTGTCCGGCGCGAACGCATGGCCCGGCTGCGCCTCGCGCTGGGCCTGGATGCGCAGCAACTCCGCCGCGAGGTCCAGGGTGGAGCGCTCGGCGGATTGGCGGGCCTTTTCCCAGCGCCCGGATCCGACCTTGCCCAGCTGCGGCTTGGCCTTCGTCAGGCCAACGTAGCGGCTGATCAGATGGGATTCTTGCAATGGGACGTGCAGCGTGACGCGATCGTCGAATTCGAGGGAAATCACCTCGCGAATGCCGTCGGCCGTCTCGAGCTTCGTCAGTCCGCGGTATTGCGCGATGCCGTGCTGGAGGTGGACGACGAAGTCGCCTTCGACCAATTCCGAGAAGTCGAGCAGCTGGTCAACCGCCGACGTCGCCGCCACGGCGCGGCGCGCTACCGTGCGGCGGACCCGCTGGCGTCCGAAGATCTCGGTTTCGGAGACGACGACGCGGCCGCGGGGTAGGGCGCGGACTCCGCTCCGCGCCTCGGCGGGCAACGGAGTGCCCGCCCTACCATCGCGATAGGTGACGCGAAACCCTTCGTTCAGTGCGCCGCGCAGGAAACGCGGTTTGATACTCTTCAGTGCCGCCTCTTCCTCGAGGAGTTCGCGAATGCGTTCCTCCTCGCCCTCCTTCGAAACCACGAAGTCGATCGCATACCCCGCCTTTTTCCACTCGGCGACCGTTTCCAGAAAGCGTCGGCGTGCGTCCTCCTCCGCCGCCAGGCGCTCGTGGGCGAGCAGACGCTCCTCGGGGTAGGATCGGTGGTGGGCGAGGGATTCCGTATCCCACGTTTCCTCCTCAGACGCGCTGTCGAAAAGCTCCGTAGCGAGATCAAGATCGCTCACGCCAAACAGCCGGGCGGTTTTTTGCGTGAGCGCGCTGAGAAAGGTCGGCAGGCCGCTCGAGGATTCTGCGGAGCCCAGGGGAGTGGGGGACTCCTGGGCCGCGGTCGCCGGTCGCGCGACACCCTCACCCAGGTCGAACAGCTCCTCCAGAGACTTCGGCTCGAGGAGCGCAGCGTGGGCTGCCGGCGTCAGATAATCCAACAGCGTGGCGGCGAGCCCCGACGTATGCAGTTTCGGCGCGGCGGTGAGCGTGACGCGCTCCACCAGTTCTCCCGAACGCTGCGTCACCGGATCGAGCGTGCGGATCTCCTCCAGCGTGTCCCCAAAGAAATCGAGTCGGTAGGGCTGGTTTGCCGTGATCGGATAGACGTCCACGATGCCGCCGCGCACCGCGTACTGGCCGGGCGCTTCGCACACGGCTTCGCTGTCGTAGTCGAACGACCGCAGCAGTTCGAGCAAGCCTTGGAATGGCTGCGTCTGGCCGCGGGTCAGCTCCGCCTCGCGGTCGGCAAACTCGGCGAGCGGTGGCACGGGCTGGAGGAGCGCGGCGGGGGTCGCGAGAACCACCACGCTTTCCGGACGAGTGCGCGCTTTGGCGCTGGCCGGTGATTCTGGCGCGCGGGGCTCCGCGGCCTTGGGGCCGTGCGCGCGCAGTCCGCGCAGGCGGCTCAGGACCGCGAGGCGGTCGCTGGCCGCGGTGAATGCTTCCCGCATCTCGCCGGATTGGGCTTCGGGAAACGACAGGATCTCGAGACCGGTCTTCCCGCCGCTGCTGGCGTGAAACAGGGCGAGGTCCTCCGCCAACGCGTCGCTCTTGGCGGCCTCCTCGTGAATCACCAGCCAAACGGGCGCGGGGTGGCGGCCGACCAGTTCCGCGAGGGCATGGGGCTGCGCTGCCGGACAAATTCCGGTGAGTTTGGTGCGCCCGTGGGCTGCGGTGGCCGTCTCGCTCATGCGGGGGAGCGAGACAATGCGCGTCTGGTCCCGCGGCGCAACTCCGGGTTAGTCCTCGGTTTCCTCGATGCCGGCCTGCAGCGTCGCGAGCGCCGCGCGGGCGGCGGCTTCCTCCGCGAGCTTCTTGGAGGGGCCGGATCCCGTGCCCAGCGCGCGGTCGTTCAGGTAAACGGCCACGGCGTATTCGCGAGCGTGGCGCGGACCGCTGGTGGCCGTGACTTCGTAGCGGATCGCATTGTTGCCGTGTTCGGGCTGGATCAATTCCTGCAGGCGTCCCTTCGGGTTCTCGGCTTCCTCCGACGAGCCGAGGTGATTCGCGAGCGGTCCGTACCATTTGAGCACGCGTTCCCGCGCCGTCGCAAAGTCGCTGTCGAGATACACCGCGCCGACGATGGCCTCAAACGCGTCCTCCATGATCGAGGCGCGGCCACGACCGCCGGTTTCCTCCTCGCTCTTGCTCAGGCGCAGGGCTGCTTCGATGCCAAGTTCGCGGGCCATCTTCGTGAGAAAGCCGCCTTTGGAAAGCATGGCCCGCCGCCGGCTGAGCACGCCTTCGCGCTCGTGGACAAACTCGTGGTACAGCGCCTCGGTCAGTACCAACTGGAGGACGGAGTCCCCGAGGTACTCCAGCCGCTGGTTGTGCGGGGCCGCCTCGGGGTGATCCTGCAGGTACGACGGGTGGGTGAGCGCCTCCAACAGCAGGGCCTGGTTCCGGAAATGATAGCCGAGCCGGGACTGGAGGAGTTTGAAGCGTTCGGGCACGGGGAAGGGTTACACAAAGGCCAAAAACCAAACGCCAAACAAACCCGAAATTCATCCGCGCAAATTGTAGGAGCCTGTTTACAGGCGAAATCAGCCGCGCGGTTGGCGGGAGTCATGAATCGCCCGTAAACGGGCTCCTACCGGACACGTCAGCTGCTGGCGCTCGTGTAACGGCGCAGGCCGCGGTGGAAAACCACGACCGCTACGGTGAACCAAGCCACCGTGATGCCGAGCAGCCAGCCGACGGTGCCGAGATCGAAGCCGTGGAGCAGGGTGCTGGCGGGGGCGTTGCTTACGACCACCACGGGCAGGACCCACACAAAGGCGACCTTGGTGATGCCCGTGAACGCCGCGCGCGGCAGACGGGAGAACTCCGCGAGCGTGAAGTAGCTGCCCTCGATGCCCTGGGCGCTCGTGATCCAGAACGCCGGCGTGATGCACAGCACAAGCATGCTATAGTGGATGATCACGCCGCAGACGACCAGCAGCGCGTACAGCGCCAGGTCGAGCGCGCTCGGATGGAGCCCGAGGCGGTGCGCCGAATAGGCCACCAGCGCCAGCGCGATCAGCGAGTTTGCGAGGCTGTCCGGGTCGATCTTCCGCGTCGTCGCCATGAACATGACGTTCCCCGGTTGCGCGAGGAAGAAGTCAAAGTTTCCGCTGCGGATGTTGCGGCCCATTTCGAAAATGCTGCTCCAGAAGAAACCCATCAGGAACCGCTGGATCAGCATCGAGGTGCCGACGAGCAGCATCATCTCATACTTGGTCCAGCCGGCGACGGTGTTGGTGTGTTCGTAGATGACCGACACCATGAGGATGTTGACGGACATCCAGAACAGCTCGACCAGGGCCCACACGAAGAAATCGCCGCGGAACATCAGCGTGCGCACGATCGAGTAGCGGGCGGACGTAAGCCAAAGGCGGGCGTAATGCGCGATGTTCATCGGGAAATGAAAAAACCGACGCGCCGTTGAAAGCGGAGGATTGCAAGTCGCACCTCCGACGCAGGCCCGTGCAGCGTCGGGTGGGTGTTCGGGACTATGCTTTCAACTTTCATCTTTCCGCTTTCAACTATTGTAAGCGCTAGCCACCGACCGCGGTGTGGAGGCGCAGGCCCCGGCGCCAGAGGATTTGCCCGATCACGAGGATCGTCACGGTCCAGAACGCCTGGATCTGCAGCATGCCGGCGGCCGCGGCGGCGTCATTGATGCGGCCGGTGATGAGCGCCACCGGAAAGTACATTTGGTAGAAATACGGGAGGCCGGAGGACGCGCCGAAGAGCCAGTTCGGCAGCAGGTCGAGCGGGAAAATCTGTCCGCCGAGCACCGACTCCAGCGCCATCGACAGGATCACGAAGCCCTGGATTTCCAGGAACCAGAAACTCAGCATGCCGAAGCAGTAGGCGATGCCGAATTGGATGAGCGCGGACATCATCAGCGCCGGGATGGCGTAGAGGTACGGCCACAGTTCGTGTGGCAGCGTGAGGTAGTCCTTGATGAGCGGGTAGGTGACGACCAGCGGCAGCAGGATGAGTCCGCCCGTGACGAGTCGCGCCGAGAGGTAAATGCTGAAGCGATAGCCGAAGTAATTGACCGGTTTCAGGAGGAACTGGTTGATGAGCCCGTTGCGGATTTCCTCGCTGATCTGGTAGTCCTCGTTGAAGGCGCCGATCAGGAATTGCACGACGATCAACGCCACGAAGTAGGTAATCGTCTGCGCCAGGCTGAATCCGCCGATCGATTCGTTCCCCGCGTAGGCCGCGCCCCAAAGGATGAACACCACGATCAGGTGGAAGAACGAGAAGAACCCGCGAATCGCAAAATTGACGCGGTAAACCAAGTTGCTCTGCAGCCCGACGGAAAAAGCGGCGCGGTATTTGTTGAGGGCGGAGAGCATGGGGACCACGGAGTAAGTAGCTACTTGGCCGTCCACGGCAAGCGCGGTGCGGCGAAAAATCTCAAACGCCAGACTCCAAATTCCAAATAAAGGCCTCTCCAAGACCAGATCGCGAAACCAGGAACCCGCTAAAACCCGTACGCCAACTTCACCTTGGGCTACTTTGGCGTTTGGTTTTTGGACCGTTGAGAATTGCGCCGTCGCGGGCTCAACTCCCGTTTGGCTTCAAGTCGAATCTCTCTGCCACTTCCTTGGCGAGCGCGCGGTAAGCGACGGCGCCGGGGCCGTTCGGGTCGTACGCGAAGATCGGTTTGCCAAAGCTCGGGGCCTCGCTGAGGCGGACGGTGCGCGGGATTAGGGTGTTGAAAATCTTGTCCGGGAGATGGGAACGAACCTCCTCGACGACCTGTTTGGCCAGGTTGATGCGGCTGTCGTACATCGTCATGATGATGCCGCCCACATCGAGGTTGGCGTTGACGCCGGCGCCTTTCAAACGCTCCACGACCTTGAGGATCTGGCCGAGGCCCTCGAGCGCCATGTACTCGCATTGGAGGGCGATCAGGAGGTGGTCCGCGGCGGCGAGCGAGTTCATTGACAACATGCCCAGCGCCGGCGGGCAGTCGATGATGATGGCGCGGTAACCGCCCGAGTTGCGGATCGGGTCCAGCACCGAGCGCAGGCGCATGAGGTAATTCTGCTGCTGGGCCAGTTCAATCTCGATGGCCGCCAGGTCGACTTCCGACGGGATAAGCGCGAGGTGTGGCCATTGCGTCGGCGTGAGCATTTCAAACGCGCTGCCTTCGCCGTGCAGCGGGCGGTAGAGGCTCTTGCCCTCGAATTTCTCGACGCCCAGCGCGCTGGTCGCATTGGCCTGCGGGTCGAGGTCCACGACGAGCGTGTGGATTTTGCGCTCCGCCAGGGCCGCCGCCAGGTTGACGGCGGTGGTGGTCTTGCCGACGCCACCCTTTTGGTTGGCGATGGTGAAAACAGTGCAGGCCATGCGCGATTAACCGCAAACGCCCGCGGGTAGTCTAGCGCGAAGTGGACGGCCAGCCGTAGCTATGTCCCGCATCGGCACAAATGCCCGCCGGCGCTAAAGCTTTGGCGAGGCAGCCTTCGCTTCCGCTTCGCGGGCGAAGGCTGGAGGTGCGGGGCGGAATCGAACCGCCGAATAGAGCTTTTGCAGAGCTCGGCCTTACCACTTGGCTACCGCACCGGACCAAACGAGCGCGCAACTTGGGTCAAAAGTTGCCGGCCCGCAAGTATTGAAATGCCAGGTGACACAAGGTGTCCGCCGGCGGCTTTTCGGGCTCAGATCACCTTTGCCGGCGCGGCGCCGAAGGGGTGCGCGCTCTGGGATTGCGAGACGGGCAGGTAGATGCGGAAGGCCGAGCCGACGTTGGGCGTGCTGTCGACTTTCATGGAGCCCTTATGGCTGCGCACGATGCCGACCACCGCCGCCAGGCCGAGGCCGCGGCCGGTGAACTTCGTGCTGAAGAAGGGATCGAAAATGCGCGCCAGCACCTCGGGCGACATGCCGCAACCGGTGTCCGCAATCTCCATGCAAACGTACGGCCCGGGCGCGAGCTCGGTGTCGGGCGCGCTGTGGCCGGGGCCGGGGTTGGGCAGGGTCACGACGGACGTCGCCACGCGGATCAAACCGTCGGGCTGCTCGCCCATCGCCTCCGAGGCGTTGATCACGAGGTTCATGATGATCTGCCGGAGCTGCGACGGATCTCCCTCGATGCGGGGCAGGGTTTCGGCGAGGTCGAACTCGAGGCGGGCCTGCTTGCTGATCGAGAGTTCAAGGAGGCGCGTCGTCTCCTTGATGAGTTCGTTGAGGTTCAGCCGTTCGATCGAGTAAGTGCCCTTGCCGGCATACGCAAGGAGCTGCCGACAGAGCTCGGCGGCGCGGTTGGCGGCCGTGACGATGCTCTCGAGGCGCGCGGCGTTGGCGGGCGATTGGGCGGGGTCCAGCTGTGCGAGGGACGCGTTGCCGAGCACCACGCTCAGCAGGTTGTTGAAATCGTGCGCGATGCCCCCGGCGAGCACACCGAGGCTCTCGAGCTTCTGGGTCTCGCGCATCTTTTGCTCGAGCTTGTCAGCGGCTTCCTCCGCCTGCTTCCGCGCCGTGACGTCCGTGTGCGTGCCCGCGATGCGCAAGGGCAGGCGGGTGACGGGGTCGCGGGCCACGACTTTGCCGCGATCGAGGATCCACTTCCATTCGCCGGACTTCGCCCGCATGCGGAATTCGTGGGCGTAGAAGTCCTTGCCCTCGTCCATGAGCTTCTCGTCCGCGAGCACCAGCGGCAGGTCGTCGGGGTGGATAAGGTCGACGAACGAGTTTCTTCCGCGTCCGATCTCCTCGAGCGTGTAGCCCAGCATGCTCGCCCAGCGTGGGCTGCGCATGATGCGACCGGAAGTGACGTCCCAATCCCAGAAGCCGTCCTGGCTCCCCTCAAAGACGAGTTGCAGGCGCTCTTCGTTCTCGCGGATCGCCTGCGCCTGCAACGATACCCGGTTGAGCAGACGCCGCTGCCAGAGCAGCACGCCCAGCACCACGGCAAGGAAAACGGTCATCGGCGCGAGGAACGGCTGAAGGTCGCGCCACCGCAGCCGCTGGCCCTCGAGCGGCCCGAGCCATTTCTCGTGCAATATCTCGTGCTCGCGACTCAGGCGCAGGTTGAGCAGGCCCTCGTTGATCTTTGCAAGCAGCGCCTTGTTGCCCGGCTGGACGGCGTAGCATAAGTTGTAGCTCAGTTCCGGGAACGTAAGATCGCTCCGGACGACGTTGCCAAATTCCAGCGTGTGGATCAGGTAGTCGGTGACCAGCTGGGTTCCCAGGCAGGCGTCAACCTCGCCACGCTCGATCGCGCGGAGGCATTCGGCCAGCGAGTTATAGGGCCGGATCGTGGCGGCCCACGCTTGACGGGCGGCGAACTCGTGGGTGATCGCGTTCTTGATCACGGCGATCCGCAATCCGTGCAAATCCTCAACCCGGTGAATCGGCTGGTGCTGGCGATGGTAATAGGCGCCGACCAGCAGCTTCTCGAATGGCAGCGAAAAATCCATGTGCTGCGCCCGTTCCTCCGACGAGGCCACGAGTCCGAGGATGTCGCCCCGGCCTCGCTGGAAATCCGCATAAACCTGCTCCCACGGACGCAGTTCGAACTCGATGTTCAGCTTTTGATCCGCCGCCGCCGCCTTGAGCAGATCCACCGCGAACCCTTGCGGTTGTCCTTGCGCGTTCAGCGTGGAGAACGGCGGGCTCGAGCTCTCCATCAACACGCGGAGGGGCCGGTCAGCCGCGACCAGGCGCAGGCTGGTGAGGCCAAGCAACAGGAGGAGGTGGAGGCGCCCGGTCATAGGTGCGCCCTCAGTGAGGCAAGTCGCCGGGGTGAATCAATCCTTTGCTGGCGACAGCCGGGTTACCCGTGTCGGCCCTTGAAGGTGAGTTCAGCGATGCCCGACTTGTCGAGCCCGCCCAAACCCGCCGCCACCATGCGGTCGTACTGCTCCTTGGTGGCCTTCGCGAGCGGCAGCTTCAGCCCGGCATCGAGCCCCAATTGATGCGCGATGCCGGAGTCCTTGGCCGCGTGGGCCGCGGAGAAATAGCAGTCATGCGCACGGTTCTGCATGTCCTCGCCGTCGGTCTTGAGGACCTGCGAGTTGGCGCCCGTTTGCGCAAACACCTCGCGCAGCATGTCGAGGTCAAGGCCCAGCGCCTGACCCAGGCCAAGGCCCTCGGCGAGGCCGGCGGTGTTGATATTCATGACCATGTTGACGAGCGCCTTCACCTGCGCCGCGGTGCCGGCCGGCCCGATGTAGCGCAAGGCGGAGCTGAGTTTCTCCAGCACGGGCTTCACGCGCTCAAAGGTCGCTTGGTCGCCGCCGCACATGAGGTAAAGCGTGCCGTTGCGGGCCTGCGGGATACTCGACGCCATGCAGCCCTCGAGGCTGGCGGCGCCGGCGGCGCGGGCGCGACGCTCGACTTCCGCATGAACCTTCGGGGTGAGCGTGGCGCAATTGACGAAGGTCTTGCCCTTCGCGCCGGTCAGCAGCGAGTCGCCGCTTTCGGCGAACACCTTCAGTTGGGCGGCGTCGTCGGTGACGACGGTGAAAATCAGGTCGGCCTTGGCCGTCACGCTGGCGAGCGTCGTGCAGTGCGCGGCGCCAATTTCCTTGGCGAGTTCCGCGGCGATGGGTGCGTGGGCGTCATAGACGGCTGTGACAGCGTAACCGCAGTCCTTGAGACGGCGGGCCATGTTGCCGCCCATGCGGCCGGTACCAACGAAAGCAACGGTGGGATTCATAGGGAGGGAAGGGAGTCTTGTGGGGGAGTTTGAGAAGAGTGTTTAGCGGGCGTAGAAGGGATTGTGCTCCTTCTCCTGCTTGAGCGTCGTCAAGGGGCCGTGGCCGCAGGCGAGCACGGTGTCCGCAGGCAGCTTCAGGATCTTCTGTTGGTTGTTGCGCAGCTGCATTTCGAAGTGCGTCGGGCTGCCGCCCATCGAACCGGCGAACACGGAGTCCCCGACGACGGCGAGCGGCCACGAGAGGCCTGTGATGAAAAACGTCGTCATGCCCGGCGAGTGGCCCCACGTGAACAGCGTCTTGATGGCGAGTTCGCCGACGTGGAAATGCGCGTTCTCCTGGAACGTCTTGGCGCCCGGGCGATCGAGTGGCTCGAGCTCACTGGCCCAGATTTCCGCGCCGGTCGCGGCGACGGGCGGGATGTCCGCAATGTGATCCGGGTGCGTGTGGGTGATGAACAGGTAGCGGAGGGTGAGTCCCTCGGCATGGATCGTGTCGAGCATGCCCTGGCTGTTGGCGCCCGTGTCGAACGCGGCCGCGAGTTTGGTTTTCGCGTCCCAGACCAGGTAGCTGTTCACGGTCATGTCCTCGAACGCCGTGTTGAACATCGCGAAGCCGCGCTTGAACAGCGGCTGTTCCGGGTACCATTCCTTCCGCGCGATCGCCAGCAGCGCGTTGCGCTCGAGGCCGAGGGGCCGGGCGATGGCGAGCAGGGTGTTCTCGCGGATTTCGCCCTGCTGCACGGCCTTCAGGTCGGCCACCGGCACTTTTGCCGCGGCGGCCAGCGCCTCGTCGCTGAGTTTGAGACCCCGCTGGGCCTTGCCGATGATGTCGGTGAAATTGTCTTCGAGGGGAATGCGCGGCATGGACCCGAAACTTCCGGTGAAATTCCGCCCAGCGCAAGCCGCCTTTGCTGCTGAAATTTCAGGTGCCAAAAAAGCGGGGGCGGCATCTTGCGATGCCGCCCCCTCGGGGATGTAACCTAACAAAGGCTCACTTCGGCGGCTCGATCACGATGTTCAGTTTCTCGAGCGTGACGCCCAGTTGGCGGTCGTACTCGGCCAGCGCGCGCGCGTAATCGGACTGGGCGGAGGCCTCGCGGATTTCCGCGAGGGAGAGGGTTTCCTGTTGTTGTGCGACGAAGAACGTCGTGCTCGCACCGGCGCGGAGGCGCTTCACTTCGGAATCGAGCGTGGTCTGGGCCAGTTCGCGCGCGTGGCGGGTGGATTGCACGCGCTGCTGCGCGGTTTCGATCTGGCCGGCGGCGTTGCCGAGGCGCACGACGATGTCTTGTTCGACGAGGTCGAGATTCGTCTCGGCCTGGCGTTGCTGCAGTTTCGCGGCGCGGTAGCGGCCGCGCTCGGTGGTGAAGGTGAGGGGCACGGAGACCACAACGCCCCAGCTGTAGGCGTGGTAATCCTCGTTGCGGATTTGCTGGCGGCTGACGCCGAGCTCGGTGTCGTAACCGTTGTAGCCGTAGCTGCCGACGAGGTCGACGCGGGGCAGCATCTGGTTGCGCGCGAGCCGGGCGCCGATGGTTTCGCGCTTCAGGCCGAGTCTGGCCTGCTGGTAGTCGGGACGTTTTTCGAGGGCGACGCGGAAGTCCGTCGCGGCGTCAACCACCACAATCGGGGCGGGCGGCGGCGGTTCGATGCTCAGGCGCTGGTCGAGGAGCTTGGTGGTTTTGTCGTCGGTGATGAGTTGCTTGAGCGCGTTCTCGGCGACCTGGACGGAGCGCTTCGCGAGCAGGATGGATTCGTCACGGGTCGCCGCGCGGGATTCGGCGGAGGTCACGTCGTACTCGGACATGCTGCCGACCTTGAAACGCTTGCGGTTCTCCTCGAGCAACTGCACCGCGAGTTCCTTCGAGCGGATGGCGCTGCGCAGGTTGGCGTAGGCGAAGTTCAGGTTGTGGTAGGCAAAGATGACGTCCGTGATGGTGTTGATGACCGCCTGTCGAAACTGCCACTGGTTGATGTCGCGGTTGATCTGCGCGATGCGAATGGAAGCCAGCGTCGGCCCGAAGCCGAAGTTGCGCAGCAGCGGTTGCGTGCCGGAGATCCCCGCAAACGTATCAAAGTTGTCGGCGAGCCCATTGAAGCTGCCGCGCGCGTTGGTGACATTGGCGCCGAGGCGGTAGGTCATGCCCCAGGGCAGGAGGCCGGAAACGCTGAGGTCACCGGTGTCCGACTTGCTGAAGCTCGGCGGCGGCCGCAGGCCGGTGGTGGCGTCGGCGAGCGCGGGATTGAAACTCTCGGTGTAGGTGAAGCTGCCGTTCAGGACCGGATCGAATTTGCCCAGGGCCTCGGTGACGCGCGCCTCGGCGATCGAGGCGTAGAAGCCGTTGAACTTGATCGAAAAATTCTTCGCGAGCGCGCGCTGAATGGCGTCATCCAACGTGATTTTTTCACCCAGCGGTTCGCCCTCAGGGGCGGTCTGCGCCAACGCGGTCAGGGCGAAAATCGGGGTAGAAAGCAGGGCGATAAAACGCCGAAGAGTCAGCATGGTGGTTGGATTGGGCGCCCCGCTTTGCAACCCTCGTGCCACCCCAAAAAATAAAAATAAATACAAGCAGGTAAGCAGGTTACGTTATTCCATAATCTGGGCAAATCGCGTGGTGGCTTCGGGGACGGGATTGGGCAATCCCGGAAATGGGAATCCCCTGCGCCGGCGGCCCTGTCGCGGCATCAATCGCCGCGCAACGCAACCTGCGGGTCGATGCGGGCGGCGCGGCGGGCCGGCAGCCACGTCGCCAAACCAACGGCCGCCGCCAGCACCACCGTGGCCATCACGAAAATCACCGGGTTCGCGCGGGGAAGATCCGGCCATTGATGCTGGGCTGCGCGCAGGGCGGCCCAACCGGCGGCGCCTCCCGTCACGGTCCCGATGAAAAGGAGGCGCAGCCCCAGGCCGGTGACGAGGCGGATGATGCTGCCGGCGGTGGCGCCGAGGGCCGTGCGGATGCCAAACTCGCGGGTACGCCGGGTCACCTGCAGCGCCAGCAGCCCGTACAGACCGACCGCAGCCAGGGTCAACCCGAGCACACCGAATAAGCTCACCAGCGTCAGCGCGAAGCGTTCGGTGATGAACGATTCGGCGACGGCGTCGGCGACGTTCACCACCTCATACGCGGCGAGCCGGGGATCCACGCGGGCCACCACCGCCCGAACCGAATTCTCGAGCGAGCGCGGTGCGACGGTGGTTTCAAGGACGAAGGTGCATTCTCCAAATGAATTCGACATCGCCAGCAGCTGCGGGAACGGCAGGTAAAACGTGCCGTTGATGTCGCCGTCGTTCGGATCGACGATCGCCTTGGTGTCGGCGGCGACGCCCACGACCGTGAACCAGGGACGCGGACCGTCGAGCCGACCCCACTTCACGCGCTTGCCGATGGGATCCTGTCCCGGCCAGTAGCGTTTCGCCATCGATTCGTTGACGATGCAGACCGCCGGCGCGGCGGCGTTGTCGTCCGTGGTGAAATCACGTCCGCGCACGAGGATCTGGCCCATGGTTCCAAAGTACCCCGGCACCGTGGCGCGCAGGTAGCCGAGGTGGAAGCCGCGCGGTTCAGGCGGCGTGGCGCCGTCGGGATTGTTGCTGATCAGCTGGCGGGCAGCGTTCACCGGGTGGGGGAGCGTGACCGTCGCCGATCGCACGCCGGGCAGGGCGCGGAGTTCCGCGAGGATTTTTTCGTACGTGGCGAACCGGAGCTCCGCCGTCGGGTGGGTGCGCTCGGTGTTGATGTTGAAACTGAGCCGGCGCTCGGTCGCAAACCCCCACGGTTCCTCGACCAGCCGGCGGAAATGCTGGGTGAGCACCCCGCTGCCGACGAGCAGCACAAGGGTGACGGCGATCTCCGCCACGACCAAGCCCGCGAGTACGCGACGTGTGCCGCCATCAAGCGTGGCGCCGCGGGCGCCACTGCCCAGCGCGCTGCGTAAATCCGCGCGGCCGGCGCGCCAGGCCGGCAGCAAGCCGAAGCCAAGCCCAACCAGCAGCATGGTGCCGGCGGCGACGCCGAACACCGGCGCGCTCAGGCGCACGGCATGATCGAATTCCCGCATGGCGCTGCCGGTCGCGTCCGTGCCTTCCGGGCTGATGGAGACCAGGGTTGGCGTGATCCACGCGGCCAGCAGCAACCCCACCAGCGTGCCCGCGAGCGCGAGCAGCGCGGACTGGGCGAGTGATTCCCCGAGCAGCCGGCGGCGCGAGGCCCCCAGGGCGGCCCGGACGGCGGTTTCGCCCTCGCGTTCGACGGCGCGGCTCAGCAGCAGCCCGGAGAAATTGGTGGCGGCGATCAGCAGCGTGCAAAGCGCCGCGCCATAAATCGCCAGGAGCTTTGGTCTCACGTCGGCCACGAACCCCTCCCGCAGCGTGCGGATGTAGGCGCGGACGGGATCGCCCGCATTCGTGCGCCCGGCCGCGAGGTTCGCGCACAGCCGCCGCAAGCCGGCATCGGCCGACGCGATAGACACGCCGGGACGAAGCCGCGCGATGCCGTAGAGGTAGTGTCCGCGCGGACCCTGCGGATTGAAAGCCGCGGCCAGGGGCACCCATACTTCCGCCCGGTAGGGATGCCGAAAACTCGGCGGCATCACGCCGACGATGGTGTAAGGTTGCCCGTCGAGCGGGATGGTCGAGCCCAGCACGTCGCGGTTGCCGGCGAACCGCGTCTGCCAGAGCGTGTGGCTGATCAGCACGACGCGCGGTCCGTTCGGCTGGTCTTCCTCGGCGGTGAAGGTCCGGCCCAAGGCGGGCGCGAGGCCGAGCAAGGGAAAGAAATTTGCCGTCACGCGCGCCGTGGGAAGATAGCGCGGCGCATCGCGCCCGTCACCGCCAAGCGTCAGGCTCGAGCCCGTCGCTGCGCCGATGCCGGTGAAAAAATCGCCGGCGTGTGCGCGCCACTGCTGGACCGTGAGTTCTGAAAGATTGAGGGTGTTGGCCCGCATGTCGGTGTCATCAAACGCCTCGTAGAGGCGCACCAATCGGTCCGATTCCGGAAAGGGCAGCGGCCGCAGCAGCGCCGCTTCGACCACGGAAAAAATCGCCGTGTTGACGCCGATGCCCAGCGCGACGACCAGGATGGTAGCCGCGGAATACGTGGGTGTCTGGCGGAGTCGCCGGAGCGCGGACCAAAGCAGGTGCATCGGTTGGTGTTTTTAGGGATGTCCGGCGGGCCAGACAAAGGCGAGGGGCCGGTGGGGGACATCCGGCACGCCCTGGGCCAGCAGCCAGTCCAGCACAGGTTTCGCCTTTGCGCCGCCCTGGCGGGCGCAATGGAGCAGCGTGAAGCCGTGCGGCCCGGGGATTTCGTGGGCCTTTGGATAAAGCGCGAGCGCCGCCTGCACCAACTCCAGTTGGCCGAGCATGGCTGCCCCATACAAGTCGAGCCGGGCGCCCTTGCCGAGCAGGTACTCGGCGATTTCGCGGCCGCCCGTGTGCGCTGCGGCCTGGAGCGGCGTCTCGAAGTCGCCCCCGCCCCAATCCCAGCAGGCGTTCGCGAGGAGCGGGGTTTCCTCGACGAGCTTGCGGACATTATCGAGGCTGCGGTGCGCCTGAACCACGGTGGCCTGGACCTTGTCGGGCGGCAGCGCCGGCGGCTTGGGCGGAGCCTTCGGCGGCGGCGTGGAGGACGGTGTCGCATCGACCTGCTGGTTGAAGCGCGGCGAAATGAAGGCGGCGAGCGGCGCGGCGGCGGCCAGGGAGGCCGTGGAGGTGAGGAAGGTGCGGCGGTTCATGGTTGGTAGGTCAAATGAAGTTGCTTATTCGCCCCGAAGCGCGACCAGCGGATCGACCTTCATGGCGCGCCGGGCCGGCAGGTAGCAGGCGAGCAGCGCCACCCCGGCCAGTCCCGTGGCCACGGTCACAAAGGTGACCGCATCAGTGGGCTGAACTTCGAACAGGAACGTGCGGAGGAAACGCGTCACTGCCAGCGAAACGCCCAAGCCGAACAACAGGCCCGCGCCGGTGACCAGCAGGCCGCGTCGCAGCACGAGGAGGATGACGGATTGTTTGGGCGCGCCGATCGCGAGGCGGATGCCAATCTCCCGCGTGCGCTGGCCCACGGCGTGGGCCATGACGCCGTAGATACCCAGGGTCGTGAGGAGGAGCGCGATCAAGCCGAAGACTGACATCAACGCCGCGCCGGTGCGCGGTCCCCACATGGCGCGGTGCATCAATTCGCGGATCGAGATGTGGTAGGCCTCGAGCGCGGGATCGAGGGCCTGGAGTTCCTTGCGCAACGTCGGCAGCATCGCCGCCGGATCGTCGGTGACGCGCACGTGGAACGCATTTTGCGGGCTGTAGAGCTGGCGCACGTTGAAAAATGCAAACGGGGCCGATTCGGCGCGGAGTTCGGTGTCACGGATATCCTTCGTGACGCCGACGACCTCCCACAGGTCCTCGCTGTTGTAGAGTTTGATCTTTCGACCCAGTGGGTTTTGCCCCGGCCAACAACGGGTGGCGAAGGTTTCGTTCACGACAACCGTGAGGCGGCCCTGGGTCACGTCCTCCGCCGCGACATCGCGTCCGGCGACGAACGGCACGCCCATGAAGGCGAGGTAGCCCGGCCAGACGCAGGCGTAGCTCATCAGTTTTCCCCGCGTGCTCATCTCCACATCATCGCCCTGCGGGCGAATCGTGCGCTGCGGGTTGACGCCGGTGAGGAAAGGCCGGCTGGACACGCTCGCATCGACCACGCCCGGAAGGCTGCGCAGCCGCGCGAGCGCCCGTTCGTAGAATTCGTGGGTGCGGGGCGGGTTGTAACCGTTGCCGGCGAGGTTGACCGACAGGAGCGTGAGATGGTCGGCGTTCCAGCCCAGGTTCACCGAGTTCGCCTGCTGGAGACTGCGCACGAACAGCCCGGCGATGATCAACGCCAGCCCGGACAGCGCCACCTGGCCCGCGACGAGGAAGTGGCGGAACGAATAGAGCGGCGCCGCGCCGCCGCCGGTTTCGCGTTTGATCACGCCGACCAGGTCAACGCGCGTGGCCGCGAGTGCGGGCGCCAGCCCGAAGAGCAGCCCGGTGAGCAGCGAGGCGAGCACCGCGAAGGCCAGCACACTCGCGTCCATCGGCACGACGAAATCCTCGGGATAACCCCGGGGCCGGAGCATCCAGAGCACGTCCCGCAACCAGAAGGCGACCAGGATCCCGAGCAGGCCGCCGGCGGCGGCCAGCAGGAAATTCTCCGCCAACAACTGGCCAATCACCTGGCGGCGGCTCGCGCCGAGTGCGACGCGGAGAGCAATCTCGCGCTGACGGGCACCGGCACGTGCGAGCAGGAGGTTCGCGAGGTTGGCGCAGGCCACGAGGAGGATCAGGCCGGAAAGCGCCATTAACAGGTTGCCGGCGCGAATCAGTTCGGTCCGCGTATTGGGATTCAGGGTCGCCTGGCTGAGAGGAATCAGCCGGACCGAGCGGCCGGCATTCGCGGGCGGATGCGTGGCCGCCAGATCCGCGGCAATGGGCTGCAGCGCCTGTTCCGCCGCGGCCAGCGTCATGCCCGATTTCAGTCGCGCGAAAACGGGCAGCGTCACCGAACGCCGGCTGGTGAAGAAATCGAGTCCGCTGTCGTTGAGGAGCGTCCGATACATGGACGCGGACACCCAGAAATCCGGCGTTTCGAAGATATTCACCCCGCGGAAATCCGGCGGTGCGATGCCCACCACCGTGAAGGGTGCGTTATTCAGAAGGATCACACGGCCGAGCACGGTCAGGTCGCCGCCGAACTTTCCCTGCCAGAATGCATGGCTCAGCACCACCACCGCACCCGCGCCCTCGGCGCGATCATCGTCTGGCGTGATGATGCGTCCCAGCGCTGCCGGTACGCCGAGGAGGTTGAAGTAGGCTCCCGATACCATGTGGCCGAAGACCGTGGAGGTGCGGCCGTCGATCGTGAGCCGGAGGCCGGTCGGCTGCGCGAAGGCCATTTCCGCGAACACGGTGTTCTGCTTCTGGTAATCGAGGTAGTTGGCGTACGACATCGCCATCAGGCCGGGCGACTTCTCGTCCACGGTGTGCAGCGACACCAGCGACCGCGGGTCCGCGAACGGGGGCGGGCGAAGGAAAAATGCGTTGAGAAAGGAAAAACACGCCGTGCTCGCGCCAACGCCGAGCGCGAGCATGACGATGGCGACGCCGGTAAAGCCCGGCGTCTTGCGGAGGCTGCGGACGGCGAAGCGTAGCGAATTCATGGGGCTCGGTGGGTTGCCGGGCTATTCGGAGCGCAGCGCAATGAGGGGATCGACCTTGGTCGCGCGCCGGGCCGGCAGGTAGCAGGCGAGCAGGGCGACGCCGGCCAGCAGGACGGCGATCACCCCGTAGGTGACGGGATCGCCGGCGCTCACGCCGATGAGGAAATTCTGGAAGTAGCGCGCAACCAGGAACGCGGCGCCCAGGCCAACGACGAGCCCGACGCCCGCGATGACCAGGCCCCGGTTGAGGATCATGGCCATGACGTCGGACGCCTGGGCGCCGATCGCCATGCGGATGCCGATCTCGCGCGCCCGGCGGTTGACGGTGTAGGACATCACCCCGTACACGCCGAGCGAGGCCAGCAGCACCGCGAGCAACCCGAACGCGCCAAGCAGCGCGGCACCCGTGCGCGGGGCCCACAGGTTCTGCTGCATCACGTCCTCCATCGTCTGCACGTTGCCGAACGGCATGTTGGTATCCAGGGTCTGCAGTTCCTTGCGCACGGTCGCGACCAGGGCCGAGGCCTGGCTGGCGGTGCGCACGTGGATCACCGCGAAGCCGGTGTAACCCTGCTTGAGCGGGAAGAACGCGAACGGATCCGGATCCTCGCCGATGGAATTGTAGGTCGTGGTTTTCACCACGCCCACGACCTCGACCGGTCGCTCGTCATTGTAGAGCTTGAGGGTCTTGCCGAGTGGGTTTTCGTTGGGCCAGGCCAGTTGCGCAAATGTCTCGTTGACGATGGCGACGAGCGGATGGGCCGTGTCGTCCATGTCCGTGAAGAACCGGCCGGAGACCAGCGGAATGCCAATCGTGCGGTGGTACCCCGCGTCGACGGAAAGGTAATTGAATAACCGTCCGTGCTGCCGGAGATTCTCGTCGTTGCCCTGCGGTTTCAGGGTGCGGCGTCCGGTGAAATTGAGCAGCTGCCCGTTGGCGGCCGCGGCGCCCGTCACGCCGGCGACGCTCTGCACCCGCTCGAGTGCCCGCCGGACATACTCGAGCCCCCGCACGGGATCGTAGCCCTGGCTTCCGGTGTTCACGGTGAGCGTGATCAGGTTGTTCATGTTCCAACCCGGGTCGGCCTTTTGCGCCTGCCGCAGGCTGCGGACAAACAGTCCTGCGACGACCAGCGCGATCACCGAGAGGGTGATCTGGCCGGCGACCAGAAGATTGCGGAAGCTCAGCAGCGGCGTGGGCGAGGAGCCCTTGCTTTCCTCCTTCAGCATCGTCGTCAGCTCCGGCTTCGTGGTGATCCAAGCGGGCGCGAGCCCGAATAGCAGGCCGGTCAGCAGCGACACGCCGAGGCCAAAACCGAGCACGCGGGCGTCGAGCGCCACGGTGATCCCATCCGGCATGAACGGCGGACGCAGCGACCAGAGGAGGTCCTTGGTCCAAAAGGCAATCGCCACTCCCGCCAGGCCGCCGAGCAACGACAGGAGCACGCTTTCAGTGAGAAACTGCCGGATGACGCGACCGCGGTCCGCGCCGATGGCGATGCGCACGGCGACTTCACGCTGGCGGGCCGACGCGCGCGCCAGGAGTAGGTTGGCGACGTTGGCGCAGGCGATGAGCAGCACCAGTCCCGAAAGCGAAAGCAGCAGGGCGCTGGCCTGAACCACATTGTTCCGGAAATTGGGTCCGATCATCGACTGGGCGAGCGAAAGCAGGCGGATCGAGCGTCCTGTATTTGCCGTCGGGTAGTCCTTCGCCAACTTCTCCGAGAGCGGCTGCAGGCCGCTGGTCGCCTGCGCGATCGACACGCCCGGCTTGAGGCGGGCGAAGGCATTCCAGATGAGCGCGCGGCGCTCGCTGTAAAAGTCCAGCAGCTGGCCGCTATAGATTTGCCGGTACATCGAACTGGGAACCCAGAACGCGGGGTTGTTGAAGGTGTTCAGGCCGCGGAAGCCCGGCGGCATGACGCCGACCACGGTGAAGCCGTGGCCGTTGACGGTGTAGGTGCGGCCGATGACGCCCGGGTCCGCGGCCAGGCGGGTCGACCAGAAACTGTGGCTGAGCACGAGCACCGGTCCGGCGCCGATCGTGGCGCCCTCGTCAGGCCGGAAGGTCCGGCCCAGCGCCGCCTTCATGCCGAGCAGGTCAAAATAGTTCGCCGTCACCAACTCGCCCTGGATGCCGGTTGGCTCGGTGCCGATCATGATACTCACCGGCGCGAAGCCGTAGGCACCCATGTCGGCGAACACCGAGTTGTTTTCGCGGTAGTCCGTGAAGTTCGGGGGCGAGATGGGCAGGAATCCCGCGTTCCGCTCGTCGGCGGTGTAGAGCGCCACGAGTTCGTCCGGGCGCTCGAACGGCAGCGCCTTGAAGAAAAACGTGTTGATGAACGAGAAGATCGCGGTGTTCGCGCCAATGCCGAGGCCAAGCGTGAGCACGGCAATGAGCGTGAAGCCGGGGGACTTGCGGAGGAGTCGGAGGGCGAGCCGTAGGTCGGTGAGCATGGGTTGTTATGTTCGTAGCAACCCGTTGTATGTTGTGTTGGAAGATGAGTTGCTTCGCCGCGCTACCGAGCGTGATGGCGGGTGGCGACGAAGTGGGTGGCGGCGCGGATTTCGACCTGGGGGGAGTTAAGCGCAACGACGGCGAGTCCGGGGGACTTCAGCAGGCTTAACGTGAAGCAAAGGTCGTGCATGCGGGCGCGCCCGAGGGGCGCCGGCCGTCTGCATTGGATATGCCACCGTCTGGGCAAAAAATAAGCCGCTGCAGCGCAGCGGCTTCGACAACACCAGCGCGGAGTCGGCGGGCGCCGGTGTCCGCTCCTGAAATTTTCGCGTCCCGAATGCGGGACGCCCCGACAGTTTGAGAGCGGCGAGACCGCAGCCCGGGGCCGTCGCTCAGAACGTCATCGTGGAGCCGACGTCCGTGCACGCCTGGGTACGGGCCGTCGCGGTCGTGAGCTCGTTCCACGCAGCGACACGGTAAGGATTGCCGCCGAAGTTGCCCAGGGACTCATCGTAGTGGAACTGGGCGTTACCGACGACCGTGATGTCGTTGGCCACCACCGAGCCGGCAACGTCGCCGTTACCGTTGATCTTCACGGAACCTTGCGGCGCGTAGACAATCGCGCTTAGCGCGCCGTTGCCCGCGATGTCGATGCTTTGGGTGCCGGAAGTCTTTGTACCCCAGATCTGGAAGTTGGCGGGCTGGCCCATTTCGGCCGCGGAGATGTCAGTGCCAGCGTCGGGACCGTCGACACCATTGGAAATGCCCTTGCCGCCAATGTCGATTTTGCCCTCGGTGTAGATGATCAGCTTCGCGCCGGCGGCCAGTTGGATGACGCCGCTGCCACCACCGACGCTGATGGCGCCCGTGCCCGAGGTGTTGCCCGTGTTGGTGAGTTTCAGGACAACCGTCTTGCCGGCTTCGATCGTGAGCGTCTGATTGTTGAAGTTGATGCAGGGTGCCTCGATGTAGTACTTGCCATCCGCCGCGGCACTCGCCCCGGAATCGCCGGGCAGGGAGTCACTGGAGGCGGCGCCCGTGATGTTGCCCATCGCGGTGTAGGAATAGGTGCTGGGCGTGGTCACCGGATCGAAGCTGGCGGTGAAATCGGTGGATGAATGGCCCGCGGCCACGGTGCCCGAGGTCGTGCCGAAGGGACCGATCAAGCCGTTCGGGCCGATCGTTGCAGGCGTGCCGCCCGTCGCGACATAGCCCCAAATGTCGGCGTTGTTCACGGTCACCGCGGATGTGACCGCAATGCTGCCGACGCTGCCATTGTCGTTGCGCGTGGTGGAACTGTAGGCGATTGGCGCGGTGCCAGGATTGTTGTCCGGATCGGAGTTCCAGCTGTCGACGCTCGCGTTGGTGCCCGAGAAGCTAATCGATTGTTTGGCGACCAGCCCATTGGCAAATTTCGAAGTCATCGCGAGCCGAACCTTGACCCACTTTTCGATCGGCGCGCTGGCCGCGCCGCCCAACGTCACCGTGGAACGGGCCAGGATGGTCGGCGCGATCGCACCGTCGGCGTTCTTCACGTACACCCGCACCACGCCTGTGGCGTTCTGGTCAAACGTGTAGCCCGTCCACTTGCGCTGGGCATCAACCCCGGAGTTCATCGCGGTCCAGCCATTGGCCGCCCAGTCGTAGGTTGCGTCGGCCACCTTCTTGTTGATTGAATACATCGCCTCCTCCAGGCCCGTCTCGGCGAGGTTCATCGCGCCGTTGTTGTAGAGCGCGCGGTTGGACACCTTTTGGCTCTGGAGGCCCAGCCGGATATAGCTCGCGATCGAAATGCCGATGATCGCGCACAACAGCATGGCGACGAGCAGCAGGGATCCACGTTCGGAATGCAGGCGGGAGCGAGTTTTCATGGGAAGGGTCAGGCAGTGACGCGCTTGTTGCGCAGGATGAAGCGCGCGGACAGCACCGAGTTGGTGGCGGCGACCACCGTGGTGTTGCGGCGGGCGCACTCCAGCGAAAGTTGGATCTGCTTCGTGGTGCCGTTGGCCGCGGTGCGGTTTGCCGCCGTGTCGATGGCCACGATGTTCCCGGCGATATTGTAAGCCGTGAATGCAAACGTGCCGCTGGAGATTCCAGTAATCAGGACTCGCGAGGACGTCGTCACCGAGGTGAGCGTGACCACTTCCGTCCGGGAGAATCGCGAGGTGCTTGAATCGAAGGCGTACGTCACGGTGTTGTTGCCAACCGTCAGCGACACGGAACTGGCGCTGTTCCAGACTACGCCGCTGGCCTGCCGCGTGTCTTCGGCAAAGTACTCGAGCGCGTTGCGCGCCTGCTGCTCCATGTCGTTGTAGTTTTGGACGTTGGCCCCGCTGCGGCCCATGAAGAGGAAAGTCGACAGCACGGCGGCCAAAATCCACGCGCCAATGAAGGCGCTGATCATCACTTCGACGATCGTGAAACCGGCTTGGCGGCCGAACGGGCGGCGCTGGCGGTTAGGGACGGGCGAGAGTGTAGTAGTAGTCATAGAGGCCATTCTTGGCGTACATGGAGCGGAATGAGCGGGTCTGGTTGCGTCCGTCGTAGGTGCGCCACGAAACGGATATCGTGATATTGTACACGTCGCTTGGGCGGGTGCTGTCCGCGACCACGGTGCGCGTGACCGTGAATTTGCCGGCGACATCGACGCTGGAACTGAAGTTCGTCGATCCATCAAACATCTCCACGCCTGCAGGACTGCCGGTTGGGTAGGGGTCGGTCGTGTCAGTCGCGGTGGCCAACGCCGTCATGTCGGTCCAGCTTTTCAGGCGAAGGCGTTCCATTTCGCTCTGCATGATCTGCGACGCGATGGTGGTGCCGCGAGCCACGTCGATCGCTTTGAAGCCGCTTTGCATCGCGACGATTGTGGTGGCAATGCCGTAGGCCATCACGAAGGTGGCCATGGCGACCTCGGGGATCGTAAAGCCCGCGCAACGGCGGCGTCGTTTTGAACCAGCTGCTGGCGTGGGTTCCATGGCGGCCAGCGTAGCAAATCACGCCGGCCCGGATAACAGGCGTTGGACCCAGAATAAAGGCCCTGAACCGCTCTCTAATCGGCCCTAATTAGATAAATCCTAAGGCCCTATTGAATAGGGCCGAATGTCATCTGACTTGCCCGCGGCTCGCCGTGTAGAGCACGGCGGCTTGGGAACGACGGCTGATCTTCAGTTTTTCGAAGATATTGCTCAGGTAATTCTTCACCGTCTTGTCGCTGAGACTCATCTGCTCCGCGATTTCCTTGTTGGTTTTGCCCTCGGCGACAAATGCCAGCACGCGGCGCTCCTGGGCCGAGAGAGTCGACAACTTGTCGTGCTCGGTCGGGGGATTGCTGCCGCTGCGGACGAGGTTGAGCACGTGCGTCGTGACCGTGGGATCGAGGATGAACTTGCCCGCGGCGACGTCGACGATCGCCTGGCAGAGGCCCTGGGCGTTGATCTCCTTGAGTAGGTACCCATGGGCACCGCTGCTCATCGCGTCGTAGACAAGGTTGTCGTCGATCACCGAGGTAAGAATCAGCACCTTCGTGTCCGGATCGCTCGCGAGGATCTTGCGGCACGCCTCGAGCCCGGAGCCGTCGGGCAGGCGAATGTCCATCAGCACGACGTCGGGTTTCAGGCGCAGGGCCTCGGCGACGGCGGCATTGGCGGAGCTGGCCTCCCCGACCATGCGGAGCAGGGCGCCGGCGGAGCGCGCGTGGGCGTCGAGCAGCGTCTTCAGTCCGGTGCGAACCAGTTCGCTGTCGTCAACGATCAGGATCTCGATGGATTTTTGGGCGGTGGCTGTCGTCATGGCGGATAAGTTGGAAGGAAGTGGAGCGCGATACGAGTCCCTTTTCCCGGCGCCGAATCAATCTCGAGCGTGCCGCCAAGTTCGCGGGCGCGGATGCCAAGGTTGATGAGGCCGCGGCCGTGGCCGGCTGCGGCGGCCGGTTCAAAGCCGCAGCCGTCGTCCGTGATGGCGAGCACCGCCTCGTCGGCGCGCCCGGCGCGGAGGGTCAGCGTGATCGTCGAGTGGTCGGCGTGCCGCAGCGCGTTGCTCAGGGACTCGCGCAGGATGTGCAGCAGCTGCATTTCCTGATTGGAGCTGATGCGCCGCGCGACCGCCTCGTCGACGTCGAAACGGATGTTGCCCGGCTGCACCGCCTGCATCGTGGCGACCAGCGTGGCCAGGGTCTGGGCGAAGGGACGTGATTGCACCGTTTCTGATTCCAGGCCGTTGATGAAGGCGCGGACATCCCGAATGGTGCTGTTGAGCGCCTGCTGACTGGCCGCCAGGCGGCGATCGGCCTCATCAGGATTGCCGCGCAAAACCGTGCGAACACCCTCGAGGCCGATGCCCGCGGCGTAGATGGCCTGGATGACGCCATCGTGCAGGTCGCGCGCCAGGCGGTTGCGGAGTTCGATGGATTCCCGCAGCTGGCCGCTCGTTTCCTGCAGGGATTCCGCCAGGCGGCTCCGCTCACGGATCTCGTTTTCCAAGGCGGTGCGCTGCTTGAAGGACTGGTCCACCAGGCGGGCGAGGTGGCCGAATTCATTCGGCTGCTGGCGAATCGACGAAAGGGGACTGGCGTCATTTCGCTCCAGGCTCTCGCCCAGTTTTTGCAGCGGTGTCACGATCCAGCGGGAGAGGGCGAACGCCGTCACGACGATCATGCCGGCGCCAAGGAAGATCAGGACGTAGAACTCGTCGCGGTTGCCTTCGAGCAGCCGGGCGAGCGCGATCGACTCATAGTCGACGTACAGCGTCCGCAGGGGGCGGCCCTGCCAGTCTGCAAGCGTGCGCTGGAGTGAAACCACCGCTTCGCCGTGTTGGGGCTGCGGGGAAAAGGCGACGCGGCATTGCAGGGCGTCTGCCAGGGTTTCCAGGTGGCGATCGTTCCACGCCCGGCTGGCAATGAGCCAGCCCGCCGGTTCGGACGTGCGGCCCACATCATTGGAAGGTTGGATTGGCGCCGTGCATACCTCCAGAAGGCTGCCCGCCGCATCGAGGTAGAAGTTCATCAGCCGCTCGCGGCGCAGTCGCTCCAGGAACTCCGGTTGCTGGAACGGCACATACGGCGGCGCTTCCGCGGGGTCGCCGCTGCGGTAAACCAGCTTCCCGTCGCGGTCCAGGATCCAGACCGTCTGCACGCCAAAGTTCCCAATGCTGGCGCCAATATTGATCTGGGCCCAGGTGGGATCCTTGGTCCGCACAAACTGCAGCATCTCGTCCCACAGCGAATAGTCGTTGGCGTAGCCTCGCAAGGACTGGCTGGTCAGCACGAGCATCCGGTCGACGAGATTGGTCCGTTGCTGCCCAAGGCTCCGGCGGATGCTCGATACCTCTAGCCGGTGGGATTCACCAAGGATCCCAATCGCCAGCGCAAAGACCGCCAGCAGGGTGCCCAGCAGGACGATTAGCCGTAAGCGTATTTTCATCGCACAGAGGTGGCGGTGAAGACCCTCCCGGTTTCGTTGCCGAAAGGCAAGCGACCGCCGCTTACCATCCCGCAAATACGCCCTGCCACCGGGCCCGCTCCTCGGCCGTCGTCAGTTCACGCCAGCGACTGACGCCAAACGGGGTGTTGTCGCCCTCGTTGGCGAGGGATTCGTCATAGTGAAACGCGGCATTGCCGGTGAAGGTGACGGAGCGGCCGACGAGGGAGCCCATGACGTCGCCATTGCCATTGATTTTCACGTCGCCATTGGGGGCATACACGACCGCCTTGAGCGCGCCGTTGCCGGCAATCTGGAGGCTCTGGCCGGCAACGCTCGTGCTCGTGCCCCAGATCTGGCAGGTGCCGGGCCGCGCGTTCCCATTGCCGAGGCCGTTGCCGGCGATCTTGACGTCCGCTTCCGCATAAACGGTGAGCGAGGATCCTTCCGGCACAATGATCGCGGCGTTGCCCGTGACGTCGATCGCGCTGCCGGTCGAGGCCGTGAGCACCAGGGTCACAAAGCCCTGGATCGTGAGCGTTTGGTTGCCGTTGAGCGTAAGGTTCGAGCAGCGCCACTTGGTGGCGACGTTCGGGGTGCCCAAGGTGGCGCCGATGTTGGCAATCGGCGTCCCATCGACGGGTGCCGTGATGAGCGGCAGGTCGGCCGAAAAGTCGGTGGAGACCCGGGCGGGGTCGATGTTGACCCCGACGGGCGTGGTGGCGCCGCGAATCGTGCCGAGCACGCCGACCTCGGGCGCGGCCCCGCCGGTCGCGACGTAGCCCCAGACGCTGGCCTGGTTGACCAGCATTGAACTGTTTTGCACGGACATGGTGGCAATGCCGCCGCGATCGCTGCGCACGCCGGCGCTGTACGGCACGGGCGCCGTGGCGGGATCGTTGTCCGGGTCGGAGTTCCAGCTGTCGACTGACGTGTTAAGACCGGAGAACCGCAGCAGGTCCTTCGCGACGATGCCGCTGGCGAAAAAGGAGCGGCGCGAGAGCGTCACCGAAATCATCCGCGTGGTCGGCGGCGTGTCCGGGGCCTCGACACTGGCGAGCGCCACGACCGTCGGCCGGTCGCCGGTCCCGGGGTTGGTGTTGTTCACGTAAACCTTGACCGAGCCCGAAGTATTGCCGCCAAAATCAAAGCCGCTGAACTTCCGCCAGGCGGCGCCCTGGTCGGCCGTCCAGCCGGACCAGGCGCCGGAATTTCGCGCGTTCGCCTGGTTGAACGACCACAGGGCCTCCTCGGCACCGGCTTCCGCCAGGTGGAACGAACTGGTTTGCCGATAGCTTTGTCGGGCCAGCCGTGCGCCGGTCAGGTTCAGCGTCAGGTAGCTGCCGAGGGCGAGCGCGATCAGGGCCGTGATCAGCAGCGCCACGATCAGGACCGCCCCGCGGGGCGATGAAGGGAGGGACTGGCGGCGCGCGCGGTTCATCAGTTGGCGACCCGTTTGTTGCGCAACATGTAGCGGGCGGACACGCCCGCGTTGCTCGCGCCCACCGTGGCCACGCTGGTGCGCGCGGCGCGGAGGGAAAGTTGGAGCAGTTTTGTCTCCGCGTCGTTCTGCGCGGAGTTGTCGCTCACGCCGGATTGCTCGAGCTTGTAGCGGCGGAAGGTGAAGTCGCTCGCGACGTCGCGCACCAGCACGGTGCGCGCGCCCGCCGCGGTCGCATCGCCATTTAGCCGGTAAAACGTCTGGTAGGTCGCGCTCCCGGCAGTGCCGTCATAGGCGTAGGTGACGGGCAGCCCGTTGACGGTGAGGGTGACGCTTTGCGCGCTGTTCCAGCGGACGTCCGTGGCGTTCCGCGCGTCCTGCGCAAACGTGTCGAAGCCCCGCCGAATCTCGGCCGCCATCGTGTTGTAGCTGCTTGCCCGGAAGCTCGTGCGGGACAGGAACACGAACGCGCTCAGCACGCCCGCGAGCACGAACGCGCTCAGCGTCGAGGCGATCAGCACCTCGACCAGCGTGAAGCCGCCGGCGGGACGGAAATCAGTGCGTGGTGTAGAAATAGTCATTGAGACCGCTCTTGCTGTAGCGGGTGATCAGCCGGGCGGTGTGCTCGCGGCCGTCGTAGCCGCGCCAGACTGCCGTCAGCGTGATCTGTTTCATGTTGGTCTTCAGGTCCTCGATCGCGCGGGTGCACGTGACGCGCGCCAGGCCGGCCGTCGCCTCGGTCGTGACGCTCGTGGCGCCGGATTGTTGCAGTGTCTCCAACTGGGCCCAGTTGAGGAGGCGCAGTCGTTCCATTTCGGACTGCATCAACTGCGAGGCGGCGGTGAGGTTGCGCGCCGTGTCGAGCGCCTGGAGGCCGCGCTGGCTGGTCGTGATCGCGGTGACGATGCCAAAGATGAGCACGGTGGACGCGACCATGACCTCGACGATCGTGAAGGCGCGGAGTGGGCGGAAAATTTTCATACGGCCGCCTCCGGAGTGGGAAAGGTGATCGTCACGGCGGTGCCTCGGCCCGGGGCTGAGTCAATCCGCAGGGTACCGCCCATTTCCCGGGCGCGCGAGGCCAGGTTTTGCAGCCCGCTGCCTGAGCCGTTGGTGCGGGCCGGTTCAAAGCCGTTGCCATCGTCACGGACCATCAGCGCGGTTGCCCGGTCGGCGGCGGCGAGGGTGATCAGGACCTTCTTGGCGTCGCCGTGGCGCAGGGCATTGCTGATGCACTCCCGGGCGATCTGCAGCGCATGCACCTCCTGGCCGACGCTGAGCCGCTGGGCCAGGGCCTGGTCGACCTTGGTGACGATGCGCACGGGCCAGAGCGCCTGCATCGTGCTGACCAACGCGTTGAGCTCCTTGGCGAAGCCATGGCGCTGCATCTGCTCGGGTTCCAGGCCGCTGATAAACCCGCGCACTTCGCGAATGACGCCGTTCAGGCTCTGGCGGCAGTGAGCCAGGCGGGAGCGCGCGGCCAGGCGATCCGTCTCGAGTTCGGACATCGCGCTCTCCAGGCCCAGGCCCGCCGCGTAGATGGATTGGATCACGCCGTCATGGAGGTCCCGCGCAAGGCGGGCGCGCAGTTCGAACGATCGCAGCACCTGTTCCTCGCTCTTGCGCAGGGCCTGCTCCGCGCGCCGGCGCTCCTCGTTCTCGCGCACGAGGGCCTGTCGCTGCTCGTAGGCGGTCGTGACCAACCGGGCCACGCGGCCCAACTCGTTCTTCTCGTGCTGCAGCTTCGCCAGCGGCGAAAGGTCATCATGGGTCAGGCTGTAGGTGATCTGGCGCAGCGGCCGGAGCACCCATTGCTGCACGCCCAGCGAAACCCCGGCGATCACGAGGAGGCCAAACAGCAGCAGCATGCGCACCGCCAGCGTGTCCGCGGCGAGCGTTTCCGCAAAATCCGGGCGCAGCAGGGTGGTCTGGAGCTGTCGCAACGGACGGCCCTCCGCATCAGGCAGCGGCAGCCCGAGGTGCGTGCTGTCCCCCGCAGGCGTGCCGACCGGGACAAGTTGCACCTGCATCTCCGACAGCCGGCTGAGGGCGGCGAGGAACCGCGGGCCCCACCAGCGCGCGACGACGAGCCAGGCGCGGGGATTCTTGCCACTCGCATCGGGGCTGATGGGTTCGCTCCAGAGCTGCAGCAGGCCGTCGCGACTCTCGGCGAAGACGAGCGCGCGGGCGCCGGGCTTCGCCATTGCGGCCGGCAGGGGCAGGGGCGGGCCGGCATTCATCTGGGTCGAATAGAGGAGCTCCCCTTGGTCCGAGACGATCCACAGCGCGTGGGCTTCGTAGTTGGCCAGGCTTTGGTGGAGATTCTTTTCGGCCCACGCGAGATCGCGCGAATCAAGGAACGCCACCAACTCGGGCCATTCGCTAAAGTCGCGCGCGAACCGCTGCAGCGGCTGGTTCGCGAGATTAATCCACTGCTGCAAGGTTTGCAGGCTGGTTTGCGTTGCCTCCCGACGCAGTTCCTCGATCCGGGCCGCCTCGCCTTTGCGCAGCAGTTGCATGACGGCCAGAAATGCCACGAGCAATACACCCAGCAAAAGGGTCATGCGGAATCGGATGCTCATGCAGTCGGTTGGCGACTGCACGACACGGTAAATTCCCCTGCAAGGGTAATCCGGGCAGGCGACCCTAAAGCCTAGGGTGGAAATAGGGCTGTGTGGCCCTAATTAGGGAGGCGGCGAGGTTTTGGCGAATCTCCGGCTGCGACCGGGCCGTGCGGCCGGGGCCGCAATCTGCGCGGCGTGCGCTACGGCACGATGACGCCGTCGGCGAGTCGCACGACGCGTGAACCGAACGTGGCGTTCTCCGCGGAGTGGGTCACCTGGACGATCGTCGTGCCCTCCTCGTTCAGTGTCTTGAAGAGCTTCATGATTTCGCGGCCCTGGTCGGAGTGCAGGTTGCCGGTCGGTTCATCCGCGAGGATCAATGATGGCTTCGCAATCAACGCGCGGGCAACGCCCACCAGTTGCTGCTGACCACCAGAGAGTTGGTTGGGATAAAGGTCCTTCTTGCCAACGATGCCGAAGCGATCGAGGACGTCGCACACGACGGACTCCCGTTCCTTGCGCGGCATGTCGCGGTACGAAAGGGGAATCTCGAGGTTCTCGTACACCGTCAGGTCGTCCAGCAAGTGGTAGCTTTGGAAAACGAAACCGATGTGTTTTTTCTGCAGGTCGAAGCGCTTCTTCTTGTCCAGGCGGTGGACGGCCTCGCCCTTGAGCGTGTATTCGCCACCCCAGGCGCTGTCGTGCAGGCCGAGGATGTGCAGCAGCGTCGATTTCCCGGAGCCCGAGTTGCCCATGATGGAAACGAATTCGCCCTCATTGATGGTGAGGTTGATGTTGCGGAGGGCATAGAAGACGCCGCCCTTGAGCGGATAGACTTTTTCGACGTTGCGGAGGGTGATCATGGGAGCGGAGGGAGTTTGGAGGAAAGGAGGGGGCGCGGGCAAACTAACACCCGTGGGCGGCCAAAGGTTTCAGGTTCGTTCAGGCGCCGTCATCTTGTGAGTCAGCTTGCGCGGGCGGCTGGATGCGCCCGTTGGCGTGGGTCCAGCGGTGCAGCTCGGGACCGGCGCCGGCCCGCTGCAGGCGTTTGAAGAGCGCGGGGTCATCGCGTTTTTGCAGCATGAGCTCACTCACGCCGGCTGCCTCGCACGTGAAAATCTTGGCGTATCCCTTGTACATGCGTGGCTCGCCGATGATTCGGCAAAGCGGGGCAGCGGGCTCGGTGGGGACGGCTCGCCGGTCCAATACCAGGCAACTGTACGGGAGTGACCGCAGGTCGATGCCGGCGCGCTGGCCGAATTTCACCCACCCTGAGTCCGCGTAGAGATTGGCGGGCGGCGCGGCGAAGAAATGGCACCAGTGACGTTCGTTGCCGGGCGCAAGCACGCCACACGCGCGGTGGTGGGGGCAGGGCGCGACCGGGGCCGCGCCCGTGGCGCGCAATTTCTCCCGCCAATGGCCAAGCGCTCGACTCACATCGTGCATGCCGGGCTCGACCCAAAGAATCGTTTCGGCCCGCGCGCAGAGTTCGGCCAGTTCGGCGCGGGCAATTTCGTCGAGCTCGTTCAGGACATGGCTCAGCACCAGTGTGCCGATCGGCTCAGTGCCGCGGAGCCCACGCACCTCGGCACGGTCGACGTCGAGTTCGGGAAAACTCCGCCGGCCATGATGGACCGAGAAATCCATCGCGAGTTCGGAGTGATCATGCACCCGCAGCCGCGCGAAATGCGTCGCGCCGAAATGCGCGATCACCCGGCGCGCGGCGATGCCGCTGCCGCAACCCCAATCGAGCACAGTTCCGCCGGCCGGTGGCGCCCACCGGCGCAACGACAGTTCCGCGAGCACCGCGTCCCACTTCCACCCGATGCGTTCGCCGTAGGTGAGGTTGTAACACTCGAGATCCGTCAGCGTGTGCCAGTACGGCCCCGCGGATTTCCGGTCGGACAGGAACGTTTCCCGCAGCCGGTCGAGCACCTCCCAATCGAGCGATTCCCAATTCATGCGCCCAATGCGAAGGTCAACTGGCGGGCCAGCGACTGGTGCCGCACGCCGTAGAACGCGGCAAACTCGCGGATTTGCCGCGCCACTTCCTCGCGCGCCGGGCCGGCCGCGGCGGCGGTCCGCTTGGTCGCCGCGATCATCAGGTTGCGGGCAGTGTGCTCGGTCGAAATGAACTCGAATACCTTGGTGTCGTAACCGGCCCACTCGACGAGCATCGCCCGGAGCGCATCGGTCGCGAACTCGGCATGGCGTTCCTGGAAAATCCCGTGCCGCAAGGCCGACGTGAACACCGGCGCGGCCGTCAGCTGCGGCCGCAACTCCTTCTGGCAACAAGGCGACACCACGATCAACGTGGCGCCGGACGCGATGCCGCGCGCGAGGGCGTCGTCCGTTGCCGTGTCGCAGGCGTGCAGGGCGATGAGCACGTCAACCGCGGATCGCGGCGCGTTCGCGATCGTGCCCTGCAGGAAGTTCAGTTGCGGCCGGTCGGTTTCGCGGGCGATGCGGTTGCAAAGCGTCACCAACTCCGCCCGCGCCTCGATGCCGCGCACCTGGGCCGGACGCTGGGTCACGAGGTTGAAGTAGTCATGGGTGGCGAACGTCAGGTAGCCCTTGCCGCAGCCCATGTCGGCGATGGCCAGGGGACGTTCGGTTGGCAGGGGCGCGGTCGCGCACAAGTGGCTGAGCACCTCCACAAACTTGTGGATCTGGCGATGCTTGTCCGCGAGGCCCTCGCGCACGTTGCCCTGCGCGTTCGTGACGCCCAATTGTTCCAGCCATGCCTGGCTCGCCGGGGTCAGCAAACGGTGCTTGGCTCGATCGTGGGTGGCCGCTGCGGGCGCCTCGGCCGCCGGCGGCCCGTAAGCCAGCCGAGGTTCGCCCTTTTTGTTGTACTCGAGCTGGGCCATGCGCACCGCGGTGAACAGATGCGCGCTGTGAAAATCGCTGCCGATCAATGCGGCGAGCTGCGTGATCGCATCCTCGGGCACGTGATTTTTCGTGATGTCCTGTCGCTCATGCCGCCACACAAACGAAAGGTGCGGTTCGCCCCGCAGCGTGATCGGGCGCACGAGCAGGTTCTGCAACGTCCGGTCGGCGCCACGGGGTTTGCCCAGCGTGAGTTTGACCAGGCTGCCATCGCGAACGCTCGCGCCGAGCTGGGCGAGGAAATCTTCGCGGGGCGGAAGGGACGTCATGTCCTTGAGGATAGCGAAACCGCGCGGATTGCGAGCGCGATGACGTTACCCGGCCGACAACTTCTTGAGGGCCTCGATGGCCTGCGGAAATTTTGCGTCGACCTTGAGGGCGGCTTCGTAGGCGGCGCGGGCGCCGGTCCGGTCGTTTTTCTTCTCGAGGATATTACCAATGCGCCACCAAGCCGGGGCATGGCCCGGCTCGCCCTCGGGAACCGGGAGCTCCACACAGCGCCGCAAGGCGGTCAGCCCCCGGTCCAGCGATTGTCCGGTGCTGGCGGCCAGGCGACCAATTTGGTAGAGGGCCGTGTAGTCGTCGGGTTTCTCCTTCAGGACGTCCTCAAACAGCGCGAAAGCCAGGTCGTATTTTTTCTGGGCCGTGTACACGGTCGCCAGCATCAACCGGCTGCGCGGCGCGTTGAATTGCTTGGTCTCCTCCGCGAGTGCCTGGGCCTTTTCGGTGCTCCCGCCGGCGATGCCGGGGGCCTGCAGGTAGAAGCTCATCAGGGCCTGCCGGGCATCGACGTTGCTCCGGTCGAGTTCGACCGCCTTTTCGTAGGACGTCTTGCATTTCTTCGCGAGGCCCATCTGGGAAAAGAGCGAGGCTTTTTGCGCGGCGCGCCCATAGGCGTCACCAAGACGATGGTGGTAGCGGCTGTCGTTGGGCGCCAGGCTCACGGCCTTTTCAAAGTAGGCGACGGCCTTCTCGCTGTCGTCCTTTTGGAGGGCGATGCGTCCGAGGAAGAACTGCACCTCGGCGTTGGCGGCGTCGGCCTTGGCCAATGACTCGAACGCTTGTTGGGCCTCCGCCGTCTTGCGCTGGTTGTACAGGTCGGTCGCGGCTTTGAGCTGGGCGGGGTCGATCGCGGCGGCGGCGAGACGGCAGCTGCCGATCAACAGGAGGGTCAGAAAAAACTTGGCCATGGGTCGTGGTTAAATGGAGGGGATTCAGTCGGTGCGCAAGGCCACGAGCGGGTCAACTCGCGCCGCGCGGCGGGCCGGCAACAGGGAGGCGGCCAGGCAGGCCAACGTCATGGCGAACGCCGCGGCCACGTAGATGAGTGGGTCGGCGGCGGTGACGTTATAGAGAAGACGGCCCAAGCCGCGGCTTACGGCGAACGCCAGCCCCGTGCCCGCGGCCAGTCCGATCGCCGTCAGGCGCAGACTGTCGCGCAGCACGAGGTCCCGCAGTTCGGCCGAACCCGCACCGAGGGCGGCGCGGATGCCAAACTCGTGGATGCGGCGTTCGACGAAGAAAGCGTTCACGGCATAGATGCCGCCAAGCGCGAGGGTCACGGCCAGGAGGGCAAACATGGCGATGAGTTGGGTCACGACGCGGGATTGCCACGCGGAGCGGGCGTAGATTTCGGACGGCGCCAGGTGCGCGAAGAGCTGCATGCTCGGGTCGAGGCGGGTCAGGGTTCGCTGCAGGTCGCGCTCATCGGGTCGGGGTTGGCCGGGCGCGGTTCGCACGATGTAACCCATGCCCAGGCCGGGCGGCCGACCCTGCGCGATCGTCACATAAAAACTGTCCACCACGCGCGGCTGGTTGCCCGGGCCCACCACGTCGGCCACGACGCCGACCACCTCGAGCCAGGCCACGGGCACGGTCTCGATGCGCACGCGGCGCCCGAGCGGAGACTGGCCGGGCCAATACTTCGCGGCGAGCGAGGCGCTCACGACCACGACGGGCGGATGGTCGGCATCATCGGTCGCCTGCAGGAAGCGGCCATCGAGCAAACGGAATCCCAGGTCCTGCAGGGTTCCCGGCAAAACGAAGTTGGGCAGCGCGCGCTTGGGCGTGTCCGCGAGTTCAAGCCCGTCGACTTCCTGGGTGAAGCCCTGGTATCCGCTCGGCGGTTGCGAAAAGAGGAAACTGGCCACGCCCACGCCGCGCACGCCCGGCAGCGTGGCGAGTTCGTCGCGCAAACGTTCGAAAAACTGCACCCGGCGGGCGGGGTCGCGGTAGGCGTCGCCCCGTAGACCGATGCGGAACTGGTCGTACTCCGCGATCGGCAAGCCGGGATCCACCTTTTGCAGCTCGTTTTGGCTGCGGACCAAAAGCGCGGCCGAGATGAGCAGCGCCAGCGCCACGGCGATTTGGCCCGAGGCGAGCCAGCGGGCCGCCTGCGCGCCGGCCGGCGAACCGGCCGAGCGGCCGCCTTCCCGCAGGGTCGCCTCGAGGTTAAGCTTGCGCGACTGCAGCAGGGGAATCGCGCTGAAAATCATCGCAATGACCACCGCCGCGCCGGTGATGGCCAGCGCGACCGTTGCGTCCAGCGCCGGCGGCGGCAGGGTGCGCCAGGCGGCCCGGACATGGGCGGGAAACAGTTCCGCCCCGGTGGGCAGCGTGAGGGCGGTCAGGCCCAGGGCCAGCGCCGCGGCCGGCACGGCGAGCCACAGCGATTCCGCCAGCAGCTGCGCCAGCAGGTGCCGTCGGGCGGCGCCGAGCGCGAGCCGCACGGCCAGTTCCCGGCGCCGCTGGATCGCCCGCGCGATCAGGAGACAAAGGCAGTTGAAGCACGCCACCACGAGCACGAGCAGCACGGCGCCCTGGAGAAACAGCAGCTGGCGCGCAAAATTTCCGAGCAGGTCCTCGCGCAGCGGACGAACGAAAAAACTGCGGTCGGCATTTTCCCGCGGGTACTCGCCGCGGAGCGCGGTGGCGATGGACTCGATTTCCGCCTGGGCGGTCGCGATGGAAACACCCGGGCGCAGTTCACCCCAGAAATGATGCCGGCGCTGGGTGCGCTCGTTGGGCTGGAAGTCGGAGCGAAGGAGGGCCGCCCATGCCTGGGGATTGTCGTCGCCCGTCGGCACGACAAAGTCCGGGGCGAGCACCCCCACGACCTGGAACGGCGTCGCGTCCAGCGTGATGGTGCGCCCGACGATGCCGGGATCGGCGCCGAAGCGCCGCCGCCACAAAGCATCCGAGAGCACGATGGCGCGCAACCCGCCGACTTCGACGTTGGTCGGGTTGATCACGGAGCCGAGCGCCGCGCGGACGCCCATCATCGGGAAAATGTCGGCCGTGACGCGTTGGATGAATGCCGTCTCCGTGGCGTCGCCCGAACGAAACGTGGCCGACTCATTGCGGAAGATGCCGGTCCGGGTGAAGGCGGTGTTGCGCTCCTGCAGCGCGACCACGTTGCCATAGGTGATGCGCGTGGCGTTGTCGCGGCCGCCCTTGATCGAATGTTCGTAGGCCACGAGCAGCCGCGAGGTGTCCCCGTAGGGCAGGGGGCGCAGTAGAAACGAATTGGTGAATGAGAACACCAATGCGGTGGAGGCCAACGCGACCGCAAGCGTGGCGATAATCGTCAACGCCAGCACGGGCGTGCGGCGCAGCGAACGAAAACCGAGGGCGAGCGTGGAGGTCATAGGGGAGAGGCATTTCGGCGGTGCCGCGCCCCGGGGAGCACATCCGAAAAGCCGGCGTTCGCGGCCGCCCGGATCCGCGCGGCGAGCGCGAGGTCCCGGACGATGTGACGCCGTGCACGCATTGGCTCAGTCGGCGCGCAGCGCGACGATGGGATCAATGCGCGCCGCCCGGAGAGAAGGCACGAGGCAGGCGCAGGCGGCGACCACGCTGAAGAGCAGCGTGACGCTGCCAAACACCACCGGATCGAGGGGCTTGATCTGGTACAGCAGCGAGGCCAGCAGGCGGGACGCGCCCGCGGCGCCGGCCAGGCCGAGGACCAGGCCGATCGCGACAAGGCGCATACCCTGGCTGAGAATGAGATTGATGACCTGGCCCTTGCCGGCGCCGAGGGCCAGCCGAACTCCAATCTCACTCGTGCGCTGCGTCACGGCGTAGGCCATGACGGAGTACACGCCGACGGCGGCGAGCAGCGCGGCAATCGCGGCAAACGTGATGAGCAGCGCGAGCGTGACCCGCTCCACGCCGACGGACTGCGTGACGAGGTCCTCCATCGTTTGGGGCGTGGCCAGCGCCACATTGGGATCGATCTCGGCAATGACCCGGCGGAGGACCGGAATGACCGCGGCGGAGGCCAGCCCGGGCCGGGCCTGGCCGACGACCTGCATGAACGCACCGCCGCGCTGGTCGCGGGGGTAATAGATTTCGTCAGGAACAGCCGCGGCGAGGCCGGCGGATTTGACGTCGCGAATGACGCCAACGACCCGAACGGGGATGTCGCCATTCGGTCCGATGAGGAAAGCCTGGTCCAGCGCGGAGGCACCAGGGAAGAGCTTGCGCGCGAGCGTCTCGTTGATGATGGCGACCTGCTCGCTGTCGGCGCGGTCGCGCTCGGTGAAGAAGCGGCCTTCGCGCAACTTGATGTCGAGCGTGGCGAAATAGCCCGGGGTCACGTTGCGGATGCTGGCAATCGGTCGCTCATGCACCGGCGGAACCGGGCGGCCGCGCACGGCATAGGGGGAAAAGAATCCCGAGCTGGAAAGTGGCAGGCCGACGATGGCCGCACCATGGGCGAGTTCCGGCGTGGAATTGAGGCGGCTGTCGAGCTGGCGGTAGAATTCACGGCGCAACTCGACCGTGCTGTACTTGGCGCCGGGCAGGTTGATCGTGCCGTAGGCCCGGCCGGTGGCGACAAACCCCGGGTCGGTCTTCTGGAGACGGTAGAAACTCAGGACGAGCAGGCCGGCGCAGATCAGGAGGGTCAGCGACATCGCGACCTGCGCGACGATCAGGAATTGGCGGAAGACCTTTGCAGTGACGCCGCCGCCGGCGCCGCGTGAGGTGTCCTTGAGCACGGCCTGCACATCGGTGCGCGAGGCCTGCCACGCCGGGTAGAGGCCGATCAGAAATCCGGCCAGCAGCGAAACGACCAGGGAGAACGTGAGGACGCCCGGGTCCAGGGTGATTTCGTCGGCGCGGGGAATCTGGTTGCCTGCGAGGATCTGGATGCTCCGCAGGCTCCACCACGCGAGCAGCACGCCCGCGGCGCCGGCGACGATCGTGAACACGGAGCTTTCGGCGATGAACTGGCGGATGATCTCGCCGCGGCGGGCCCCAAGGGACATCCGGACCGCGATTTCCTTTTGGCGGGCGCTGACGCGGGCGAGGAAAAGGTTGGCGATATTTGCGCACGCGATGAGCAGGACCGCGCCGACGGCCCCGGCCAGCGTCCAGAAGGTGCGACCGAGGTTGCCGAGCACCTGTTGCGCAATGGTGCGGATGTCGTTTTCGTTGTTCGCGTCGATGTGGCCGGCGTTGGCGGCCTTGAACTGAGCGGACATCTCCTTCACGCGGAGATTGGCCTGCTCGAGCGTGACGCCCGGCGCGAGCCGGGCGAGGGCCTGGTGCACGATCGCATTGTTGCGCTGCTGCGGGTTCAAATAAGGCAGTTCCAGCGGCCGCGGCACGAGGATGTCGGTCTGGTTGAATGGCGCCGGCATTTTTTCCGGCAGCAGCCCGACCACGGTGCGCGCGGTGCCGTCGATCTGGATCGACCGCCCGACAATGGCGGGATCGCCACTGAAGCGCGTGCGCCAGAGGCGCGGGCTGATCATGACCACGAGCGGGCCTCCCTCGCGGTCCTCGTCGGCGGAAAAACTGCGGCCTTGCAGGGGCGCGAGCCCCAGCACCGCGAGAAAGTTCGCCGAGACATGCTGGCCGAAAACCTGCTCGGGTTCGCCGGTGCCCTCGGTGAGCGTGAAGCCGTTCCCGGCCGACATCGCGAAGTCGCGGAAAACATCCGTGCGCCCGCGGAACGCCTCGTACTTGGCCCAGGAGATCGCGGGTGCCTCGAGGTTGCGTTCCTTGTTGACCGTCCAGACGCTCACGAGTGAGTCCGGATCAGGGTAGGGCAGCGGCCGCAGCACGACGGCCTGCAGCACGCTGAACAGCGAGGCGCACGCGCCGATGGCGATGGCCATGGTCAGGATCGCGATGGTGGTGAATCCCGGGGTTTTGCGGAGCGAGCGGAAGGCGAAGCGGAGATCAGACATGGCGGAAGGGAAGGCTCGGTATCATTCTGCACGCAGTGCAATCATCGGATCGACGCGGGTCGCGCGGCGCGCGGGGACCAGGATGGCGATGAGGCACACGAGGGCAATCAGCCCGGTCACGCCCAGGAAGGGAATCGGATCGAGCGGATCGGTTTGGAACAGGAAGTTCGAGAGCGGCGCATTGAAGCCCCACGCGATCGCGACGGTGGCGAGGATGCCCAGGGCGATGCCGATCACCAACTGCCAGGCACCCTGGCCGAGGACCATCTGGAGAATGCGGTTGGCATCGGCGCCGAGCGCCATGCGGACGCCAAATTCCTGGCTCCGCTGGTTGACCGAAAATGACATCACGCCGTAGAGCCCGACGGAAGCGAGCGTGATGGCGATCAGGCCAAACACCAGGAACATGCCGGCGGTGAGGCGCAGCTGGGCGAGGAAGGAGTCCATTGCCGCCTTCGGCGTGCCGACAAAATAGAGCGGCAGGTTCGGGTCGACTTTCTTGACGACATCCTGGACTGCCTGCGCCAGCGCTTCGGGTCGCTGGCCACCGCGCGGCCGCACCAGGGCGGTGCCAAATTGCTGCGCCTGCGGGGTGTCGGCCGCCGGCCCGAAGGCCGTGGCGAAAAACGGCACGTAGAAGCCGGTCCCGTCGGTGCGGTTGTTGAACGGGCCGGCCATGCGGACGTCGGTCACCACGCCCACGACCTGGCGCCAGGGGCCCGGTTGGGTGCCGTTCTGGTTGACGGTCCGGAAGCGCCGACCCAGCGCGCGGCCATCGAAATGCTTTTTCGCGAAGCTGGCGTTGACGACGGCCACCGGCAGCTTCTGGTCGCTATCCTCGTCCGTGAGGTAGCGGCCCTCGATCACCTTTTGCCCGAGCACATCGTTGTAGCCGGGGGTGACGTTTTCGAACTCGGACGTGGTCCGGTCGCTGTCCTGCTTGTAGTCCTTGCCTTCGATTTCGATCGGGCCGTTGCCGGAGAAAACCATGCGGAAGCGGTTCGTGAACGCGACGGCCTCGAACTGGGGCGAGGCCCGCAGCTCTCGCAGCAGGCGTTCATAGAAGAGCTGGCGTCGCTCGGTCGTCGGGTAGTCGCCCTCCATCAGGCCCATGCGGGCGCCGAGTACGCCGGCGGTGTCGTAGCCGTAGTCGATCGTTTGTTGCTTCACGATGGAGCGGACCATCACCACCGCCGAGACGAGGAGCAGGCAGGTGATCAGGATCTGGAACACGACCAGGACGCGCGTGATGATGTTCACGGCCCGCCCGGTGTTGCCGCGGCCGCCTTCCTTCAGCGCGTCAATCGCACTGGCGCGCGAGGACATCCAGGCGGGAATGAAGCCGGACACGACGGCCGAGAAGAAGGCCGCGGCCACGACGATCGCCAGCACCATGAGGTCGATGTCAAAGGTCATCCAGGACGGGATGCGGGTGTTTTGGTCGCCCGAGTGCACGTACATGTTGAGGTAGTCCGTGGTCCAGAAGGCGATCCCCACGCCGATCACGGCGCCAATCGACGCGACGAGCAGGCTTTCCGTCAGCATTTGCCGGATCAACCGGATGCGCGTGGCGCCAAGCGAGGAGCGAATTGCCAGTTCCTTGGCGCGCAGGGAGGCGCGGGCGAACTGCATGTTCATGACGTTGATGCAGGCGATCAGCAGCACGCCGATGCACAGCCCGAGCATGGTGTAGAGGAGGCCGTTCAGGTTGCCGCCGGTGAATGACGCGATCAGCGGCCGCACGTAGCCTTTCGTGAACTGCTTATTGGTGTCCGGGTAGGCTTCCGCAAATCCCTTCGCGATGGCCGAGAGTTCGGCCTCGGCCTGCTCAAAACTCACGCCCGCCTTCACGCGGCCGATGGCGGAGATGAAGTTGATGCCGCGGTCATTGCGGGGGCGCACCGGGAACTCGGCGTTGACGGGGATCCAGAGATCCTCATTCGCCGGAAACTGGAACTTCGGCGGCATCACGCCGACGATGGTGCCGGCGCGGCCGTTCACCCGGATGGCTTTGCCGATGATGCCGGGGTCGGCGTTGAACTTCCGATGCCACAGCGCGTCGCTAAGAATGACCGCCTTGTCCACGCCCGGCCGGTCCTCCTCCTCGAGGAAGTCGCGACCCAGCGTCGGAGCGACGCCAAGCGCGCGGAAGAAATCCCAAGTGACGTAACCGCCCTGGAGGCGGTCGGGCTGGCCATTCCACGTCAGGTTGACCGTCGATCCGTTAAGGTAGCCGACAAACTCGGAAAACGACTTCTGCTGTGCCCGCACGTCGGCAAAGTCCGCGGTCGTCATCCGCGAGTTGAAATTGTTCGGCGTGAAGTTTTGCGGGTCGGCCAGCTGCACGTCCACGAGGCGCTCGGCCGCCGGGAACTTGAAGCCACGCAGGAGCACGCCGTTGACGACGGCATACTGGGTGGTCACGGCCCCGATGCCCACGGCGAGCACGAAGACGGCGAGGGCGCAGAAGGATTTTTCCTTAACGAGCACGCGCAGGCCGATGCGCAGGTCCTGCAGAAAAGTTTCGATGATCATGGTTGGGGATGGGTTACTCCAGACGGGTGCGGTAAATTTTGACGGGGTGGGGCGCCGGGGGCGTCTTGGCATTTTCGAATAGGCCCCAACCCGACGTGCCGACGAATTCGAAGTGGTCGCCGACGACTTGGCCCAGCGAGAAGTCGCTCGTCGACGCGTCGCCGGCAAAAAGAACCTTGGCGGCCGTCGGGAACCCGGTGGCGTCGAGGGAGAGGCGGAGGATTCGCGGCGGGTTGATGCCATTCTGCACCGCGATCAGGCCGCCCGGGACCGCTTGCAGGCCGTCGATGCCGAACAACGTCGTGTGCGGCGGCGCCGGGAGCAGGCGGATCGCGCGCGTGGCGAGGTCCACCCGCCAGAGGCCGTTGGCGTAGTCGCTGACGTAGAGCGCCGCGCCGTCGGCGGACTGGACGACCCCCTGCAAGGACGAGAACTGGTCCGACTCGAGCCATTTCTCGAGCGAACTTCCGTTGCGTGACAGGCGCCAGAGGATCGGAGCGAGCGAGTCCGTGGCGTAGATCGTGCCGTCGGAGGCGATCGTGAAGTCTCCCACGACGTGGTTGGCACCGTCGGCCGGCGCCGGGTAGGTGGCCAGGAGCCGGCCATTCGTAAGGTCAAACGCGGCCAGCAGCGCGCGGCCGCGGTCGGCGGCGGTGTAGCCCCGCATCTCGGGGAGCGCCGACCCGCTCGCCCAGAGTCGCTTGGCGCGGGAATCGACGCGCAGCGCGAACAGCCCGGGCAGAGCCTCGGACTCTTGCGAAAATTTCTTCACGACACCCTGGGCATCGCGCCGCCAGATGCAGCGCTCGTGCACATCCGCGAGAAACGTTTCGCCCGTGTCGGGCCGAATCGCGATGCCCTCGATGATGCCGGTCATGTCCGGCAGGGTCCAGGCGACCGGCGCGTTTCTGGTGGGGCGGTTGGCGGCAAAGGCTTGCACGATTGCGGAGAATTCCGGTCGCGATTGCAGCCGCGCGAAATCCTTGTCGGTCGCGATATCCATGACCAAGCCCATGGCCGCGAGCGTTTGGAGCGATTTTAGCGCGTCCTCAGTGCGCCCCACTTCGGTGTAGCAGCGCGCGAGGGTGTTGTGCACCCGCGGATAGTCCGGCCGCGAGGCACGGACCGCCTCGAACTTCGCAATGGCCTGCGCAAGATCGCCGGCTTGGACCGCGGCGCGCGCCTCCTGCATCAGCACCGGCGGCGGCACCTCCGCGCGGAGCGAGTAACACACAAAACAGAAAACGCCTACGCCGAGGGTCAGAAGGCCAGGGCTGGCGAGGCGGACTTGGGGCGCGCGATCACCGTCGGTGGAGTGGGTGATCAGCCAGCTGTATTCGGTGCCAAACATCGTGGGGAGCGCGCGCCATTGCAGGCCGGATGCCAAGGCCACCGAACTGTTATTAAGTACAGTGGTTCAATGAGTAAGGACTTATTTGGCCAACTGCCGTCGACACGTTTCGCCTGAAAATGAAATTCCGCCGTCCCGATTGTGGGAAAACGGCGGAATCCAAAGGGAGCGGAAATTTCTGAGCCTCTCAGCTTTCGCGAATCGAGATGCTGCCGTTCACGGTGTCGATCGAAAGATCCGCGCCGCCCGCCCCGATCTGGCCGGTGACGGAGTGTCGGCGCATTTTGCCGAGCTTGATCGGTTGGTCGACGCTGACGCGACCATTGACCGAGTCTGCATCGACCTGGGCTCCGGCGCCCTTGGGCAGCGTGACGGTCGCACTGCCGTTGACGGTGTTCATCCGGATTTTCTTCGTGTCGGCAATCGTGGCGAATTCCGCCGCCACCGCGCCGTTGACGGAACTCAGGCGGGTTTCGCCGGCCAGGCCGCTGGCAGTGATGGAGCCATTGACGGTCTCGACATTCACGGGGCCGCGCACGCCTTTCACGGTGATGGCAGAGTTGACGGAATCAATTTTGTCGAGGCGGGCGCCGGCCGGTACGCTGAGTTTGTAGTGCACCGAGGCGTTCACGCTGCCGAGCCAGCCGGTCTTCGCGTATTTTGTCCGGATCGTGAGCCGCGAGGGCGACGCGTCGATCTCGAGCGTGACCTTGGCCAGATCCGCATCGGTCTTGCCCTTCTTTTCTGCCTCGAGGGCGACCTCCGGCTTGTCCCAGGCGACGATCTCGATGTCACCATTCACATTTTCCAGGGAGATTGTGCCGTTCGGTTCGAGCTGATAGGTTTGGTGGAACGTCTCGGAGACCTTGGCTTGGGCGAGGGAGGCGCTGGCGAGCAACGCGACAGAGCAGAGCAGGGGGAGTTTCATGAGTGGTGGCTTGAAGAGTGAGCGAGGCGGCCAAATCGGGAGTTCGGATGACCGGCCGGTGGAAGCACTGGATTACTCGGAACGAAGTGCGGCGAGCGGATTGACGCGAGTCGCTTTTCGGGCGGGCAGGTAGCAGGCGATCATGGCGGTCAGGAACAGAACTGCTGGCGCGACGGTAAAGGTGAGCGGATCCATCGGACTGACCTCATAGAGCATTCCGGCGCAGAGTCGTCCGAGGCCCAGCGCCAGCAGGAGACCGAGGCCGCCGCCGGTGGCGGTCATGACGAGGCCTTCCCGCATGATCATGCCCCGAACGTTGCCCGGCTCGGCGCCGAGCGCCATGCGGATGCCGATTTCGCGGGTGCGGCGGGAAACCGCGTAGGCCTTCACGCCATAGAGGCCGACGACGGCGAGGAGCAGGGCCAGTCCGCCAAAGAGCGAGAACAGCATGGCGCCGATGCGGGTGATCCAGAGATCGGCCGACGCGTCGAGATGCTGGCGGAACGTCCGCACCTTGAAGATCGGCACGCCGGACGCCGCGGAATGCATTTCGCGACGCACCGCGTCGATCAGCAGGGCGGCGCTGCCGGGCGCGGGATTGGCGGGGCGCACGTGGAACTGCACCGTGCTCTGATAGCCCTGCGCGAAGGGCACATAAATCGCCCGACCCTTGTTCTTGGAAAACAGCGAGGTGCGGATGTTGGGCACGATGCCGACGATTTCGATGGTGTCGGTTTCACCCGGCTTGGCGGCGAGCGTCTCGCTCGCGCTGACGGCGCCGCCGCCGGGCGCACTGCCGGGAGCGCGGGCCGCGTCCGCGTTGGCGTACTGGATGCGCTGGCCCAGCGCGTCGCCCTCGGGCCACAGCAGTTTGGCGAGCGCCTCGTCGATGATGGCCACCTTCGGTGCGCCGGGTTGGTTGCACTCCGCCGCCGTGAAGGCGCGACCGCGCAGGATGCGCAGGCCGAGCGTCGGGAAATAATCGGCACCAATGGAATTGTAGCGCGCGTCAAACGCCAGGCCTTCCGCGGCGGTTGCGGGCTTGGCGTCCTTGCCCGGACGCAGGCCGGCGCGTTGCACCGGGCGACCGAGGCTGATGAATCCAAACGGGACCGTCGACGCGATGCTCGCGGATTGCACCCCGGGAATCGCGGCCAGCTTTTCACTGGCGTTGCGGTACAGCGTGATGCCCTGGGTCTCGTTGTAGCCGCCCAGTGACGCATCGGCCTCAACGATGACCGTGTTTTCCGCGTCAAAACCAATGTCGGCACCGCCAGCCTTGAAGGCGCCGCGGATGAACAGACCGGCGCAGGTGAGGAGTGCGAGGGAAAGCGCGATCTGGGCAACCACGAGCGGATTGCGCGGCAGCCACCGGCGTCCGCGCGGGGCGGTGTCCTCGCCCGCCTGCTCCTTGAGGTCGGTCAACACGTCGGCGCGCGAGAGCTTCAGCGAAGGCCCGAGGGCAAAGAAGATCGTTGCCAGTGACGAGAAGCCCAGGGTGGCGGCCACGATCGGCAGCGAGGGCGCGCTCGAGTAGAAGATGGCCACCGGCATCAGGACGCTGAGCGAGCCGATGAGCAGGTCGGCGGACCAGAGGGCGAGCGCGAGGCCGATCAAACCACCGGCGAGCGCGAGGACGAAGCCCTCGGTCAGCAGCTGCCGCACAATGCGGCCGCGACCACCGCCCAACGCGAGGCGAATGGCGAATTCCTTGCGCCGCGCGGCGCCGCGGGCGAGCAGCATGTTGGCGAGGTTGAGGCTCGCGATCAGCAGCACGATCCCGGACATCGCGAGGAGGAGGCTGCCAACGACGGCCAGTTCGCCTTCTTGGGAGGGACCGTCGCTGGTGCTCAGGCGCGGAAGCGGGCCGGCCAGGAACGTCTTGTCCTTCTGCTCGACGGGCCAGGCTTTCTCGAGGTTCAGCCCGATGCCCTTGAGAGCGGCGTTCGCGGTGGCGAGGTTGACGCCCGGGGCGAGGCGGCCGACGACAAAGACGCTGTAGGCATCGCGGTGCTCGAGCGTCCTCTTGACGTCGGTTTGGAAATCGTTGCTGAGCAGGTCGAGCATCCCCAGCGGGAAATACAGTTCCGGGCCGAACAGCGTCATGGTGCCCGTGAACCCCTCGGGAGCGATGCCCACGACCGTGAACGGGCGCTCGTTCACGCGGACCGTCGAGCCGACGAGGTCCGGCCTGAACCCTGTTTTCTTCCAGTACAGGTGGCTGGCGATCACGACCTGCGCGGCGCTGCCCGGCGCCTCCTCGGCCTCGGTGAACGCCCGACCGCGGATGAGTTTCACGCCGAGGACATCAAAGTAGTTGGACGAAACGATGCCCGCAAACGTGCGGCGCGCCTCGGCACCATCGCCGATGCCCACCATCGCCAGGTTGTGGGCCAGGAGTCCGCTGAAGGTGCCGGTCTCGGCCTTCAGGTCGCGGTAGGTCGGGTACGAAAAATTGCGGTAGTCCTTCGGATTCTTGGTGTCCTGGGTGTAGAGCTGGACGATCTGCTCCGGCTGGGCGAACGGACGCGCGCTGAAGAGGAAGGCGTGGACGACGCTGAAGATGCCGGTGTTGACGCCGATGCCGAGCGCGAGGACGGCGATGGCCGTGAGGGTGAAGCCGGGGGTCTTGGCGAGGAGGCGAAGCGAGAATTTAAGGTCCTGCAGGAGGCTGTTCATGGGGAGGTGCCTCGCAAAACACGGCTGCGGTGGCCCAGTTGCAGAAAAATCCGGACAGCCCTACTCAGAACGCAGGGCCACGAGCGGATCCACCCGTGTAGCGCGGCGCGCAGGCAGCCAAGAAGCGACCGTCGCAGCGGCGAGAAAAAGCCCGGTCGCGGCCAGAAGCACCAGTGGATCAAAAGGCTGCACCCCGTGCAGGACCGACGCCAGGAGGCGATTGGCGCCCAGCCCGAGCAGCAACCCGCCGCCGATGCCCAGCGAGGCCGTGGCCAAGCCTTCGCGGAGGATGAGGGACTGCACGGCTGCCGGGAGTGCGCCGAGGGCCATGCGGATGCCGATCTCGCGGGTCCGGCGCGACACTTGGTAAGCCTTCACGGAATAAATGCCGACCAAGGCGACGAACATGGCGAAACACGAGAACACGCCGAGCAGCGTCGACCCGATGCCGACGACCCAGACCTCGATCGACGAATCGGCATGCTGCCTGAAGGTGCGGACTTTGAAGATGGGAAGTCCCGGCGCGGCGGAGCGGAGGGCATCGCGCACCGCGGGGATCAGCGCCTGGGCTGCCTCCGCGGTGTCCACTACGGGACGGACGTGGTAATTCACATTGCCGGAGTACCCCTGGGCAAAGGGCACGTAGATTGAGCCACCCGGGTCATCGTCAAAGAAATCTGTCCGCGAGAAACGCACGATGCCCACGACTTGCAGCGGGGCGTCGCTGGTTTTGGCGCGGCCATCGCCATAGCGGATGAACTGTCCGAGGGCGTTGCCGTCCGGCCACAGCTGCTTTGCAAGCACCTCGTCGATGATGGCGACGCGTGCTGCGCCGGGATGCGCCGCCTCAAGGGTCGAGAAGGCGCGGCCCTGCAACAGGGGCAGGCCCATGGCCGTGAAGAAGTCGGCGCCGACGGAATTCCACCGTGCATGGAAGGCGCGGCCTTCGGCGGCGGTCGCCGGCTTCGCACCGGGCGCGGGCGCGGGACCGTCGCGCCTGATGTCGCGGTCCACGTTGGCCAGGCCGTACGGGATGAAGGCGTCGATCGCGACTGACTGGACGCCGGGCAGCGCCGCGAGTTTTTCCTGCGCGTTGCGAAATAGCTCGAAGGCGCGAGTCTCGTCGAGGTTACCGAGGTTCGCGTCCACCTCGGCCACGACCGTGTTGTCGGCCGCGAAGCCTTGGTCGGCGTGGGCGGTCGTGGCCACCACCCGCAGGAACAGGCCGGCGACGATCAGAAGGGCGAGGGAGAGGGTGATTTGGGTGACGACCAGGAGATGGCGCGGCCGCCACCACGGGGGCCGCGGGCCCGTGGCATTGTCGCCCGCCTGGAGCTTCAGGTCGGTCAGCACATCCGTTTTGGACAACTTCAGTGCCGGCCCCAGCGAAAAGGCGAGGGTGGCGCCGAGGCAGAGGATGGTCGTGGCCGCGAGCACGACGTCCGAGCCGGTGGAAATGGTGAAGAGGCTGACGGGCAACCGCGCCTCGAGCGCCGCCGTGAGCATTTTGAGCACGACGTCCGCCAGCAGCAGGCCGAGGCCGCCGCCGGCGAGGGAGAGCAGGAGACCTTCGAGACAGAGCTGGCGGATCAGCTGCGGCCGGCTGCCACCCAAGGCCAGGCGGATGGCGAATTCGCGGCGTCGGGTCTGGCCGCGCGCCAACAGGAGGCCTGCGAGGTTGAGGCAAACGATGAGCAGCACCGAGCCCGCGAGGCCCATGAGGACCCCGCAGAAGATGCGAACGGGCGTTTCGGATTGCGGCGAGGAACTCGTGCCCAGCCGCGGAAGGGGACCGGCCGTGACCGTCTTGTCCTTGAATTCGACCGGATAGGCCTGCTCGAGATTGGCTCCGAGCGCTTGCAGCGCCGCCGTCGCCGATCCCAGTTCGACGCCCGGGGCGAGGCGGGCGATGACGAACAGGTTGTAGGAGTCGGCGCGCTCGAGCGCGCGGCGTTCCTCGGTGATGGCAAAGTTCTCCAGCGACTCGAAGACGCCCAGCGGGAAGTAGAATTCCGGTCCCAGCAGAACCGTGGTGCCACTGAAGCCCTCGGGGGCGATGCCGACGACGGTGTAGGGGCGCTCGTTGATGCGCAGGGTCCGGCCGACCAGGTCGGGATCGGACCCGGTTTTGCGCCAATGCTCGTGGCTGACGATCACCACCGGCAGGGAGGCGCCGGGTCGTTCCTCCTCGGCGCTGAACGTGCGACCCCGGGCGAGCTTCACGCCAAGGGTCTCGAAGTAGTTCGCGCTGATGGTCGTGGCGAAGACGCGGCGCGTCTCGGCTCCCTGCTGCAACCCAACGATGGTGTGGTTGAACGCGCTCACGCCGACAAACAGGTCGCGGCGCGCGGCGAGTTCGCGCCAGAGCGGGTGGGAAAAGATCCGGAAGTTGCGCGGGTTCTTGCGGTCCTGGGTGTAGACCTGGACCACGCGATCGGGGTCGGCAAACGACCGCGGGTGGAACGCGACGGCGTAGATGAAGGTGAACATCCCGGTGTTCAACCCAATGCCCAAGGCGAGCACGCCGACGGCGGCGAGGGTGAATCCAGGGGTCTTGGCGAGAAGGCGGAGCGAGAGTTTTAGGTCCTGCAGGAGTGTGTGCATGGCGCGGCGCTCCCCAAGAACACAAACCAGCCAAGGCAGTCGCAGAAATTTTGCGGGAATCCCGTTCGCTGACGCCCGGCCTAATCGGCGCGCAGCGCCACCATGGGATCAACTTTGGCCGCGCGACGTGCGGGCACCAGCGAGGCGGCGATCGCCACCGTCAGGAGGAGGAGCGCGGCCAGTCCATAAACCACCGGGTCCGCGCCCGTGACACCATAAAGCATGGTGTTGATCAGGCGGGAGGCGCCCCAGGCGGCGATGAAGCCGAGGCCGATACCCAGCGCCACAAGACGGAGGGATTCACCCAGAAAGAGTCCGAGGACCTGTTGCGGAAGGGCGCCCAGGGCCATGCGCACGCCGATCTCGCCAGTGCGGCGGGCCACGGAATGCGAAAGCAGCCCCGCCAACCCGATGGCCGACAGGATCAGCACGAGCACGGCGAAGGTGCCGGCCAGACGCGCAAACACGATTTCCGGTTGGTGCAGCCGGTTCACCTGCTCGTCCAGGGTGCGCAGCGCCAGCACCGGCAGGGTTGGATCCACTTCGCGGAGCGCGCCGCGGATGGACTCGAACAGGGCCGCCGGTGCGCCTTGGGCGCGCACGAGGAAGTTGGTCGGTCCACCAGGGTGTTGGGTGGAAGGCAGGTAAACCGTCGGGGGAACCTCGGAACGGAGGTCGGCATATTTGGCGTCGTGCGCCAACCCCACGATTTCGTATTCGACCTTTTCGGGGCCGTAATGGAAGCGGGCGCCGACCGGGTGGGCTCCGTTCATGTAGCGCTTGACGAAGGTCTCGTTGACAATGGCGACGCGGGGTGAGCCCGGCGCGTCGGCGGCGGTGAACGCACGCCCCAGCAGCAGGGGCAGTTCGGCGACGGCGAAGAAATTGGGCGCAACCGCGTTCATATGGACGTTCACGGGCGAGGGGTTGGTGCCCGCGCTCGCGCCGACGAGTGTGACCGAGGAGGTTTGCCGGCTGCGCGAAAGCACCGGCACGCGGGAATAGGTGGCGCCGCGGGCTCCGGGCAGCGCGGCCAGACGTTCCGCGACGCGGCTCCGCAGGAGCGCCGTTTGTTCGGGGTTGTAGCCGGCGGAAGCGGTGTCGAGTCGGAACGCGGCGAGCGACTGCCGATTGAACCCCGCATCGACACGGCTGAGGTTGCGCAGCGAGGCGAGGACGAGGCCGGTGCAGACCAATAGCAGGAGCGCGAGGGCGACCTGTACGACCATGAGCGCCTTGCTGAGGAGCGATCGCGATCCATGGGTTGCGCGGCCACCTTGGAATTCCGCCGTGAGGTCGAGCCGCGTGGCCCGCAAGGCCGGGACAAGACCGAAGAGCAGCGTGGTGGCAACGGCGGCGATGACCGTGAACCCGAGCACGGTGGCGTCTATGGGCACATCGAGTTGCACGCCGCTGCCGAACGGTTGCAACGCGACCAGCAACTGGCGTCCGCCCCAGGCCACCAGCAGACCGAGCGCGGCGGACGTCGCCGCGAGCAACAGGCTTTCCGCCAGCAACTGGCGCACGACGCGACCGCGGCCCGCGCCCAGGGCGAGCCGCACCGCAATTTCCCGCCGGCGGCCGAGGCCGCGGGCCAGGAGCAGATTGGCCACGTTGGCGCAGGCAGCGAGCAGCACCAAGCCGACCAAACCCTGCATCAGTTGAAGGGGACGGGTGAACTGGCGACGCTCGTCCCGTTCGCCTTGGAAACCAGGCTCGGCGCGCAGCAGCGGATCGTCAGGCTGCTGGTCGTCGGACCGATGCGGCGCCGTGGCCCAGCCCTCGCGCGCCGCGGCGGCGAAGACCGGCGTCAACGCCGCCTCGGCTTGCTCACGGGATGTGCCCGGGGCGAGCCGACCCATGACGCGCAACCACCAACACCACGCCTCCTGGCGCTCCTCGTTGCCCGGTTCGAACTTGGGCTGGTGCGCCAGCGGCACCGTCACGTCAATGTAGCTGCCCGCCTGGGCCGCGCCGGCGAAGCCTTCCGGCGTCACGCCGATGATCGTGACGGTCACCTTGTTGAGTTGTAACGTGCGTCCGATGACATCGCTTGCGCCGCCAAAGCTGCGCTGCCAGAGGCGGTGGGAGATCACGGCGACGGGTTCTGTGCCCGGGCGATCGTCAGCGGCTGTGAACGTGCGCCCCAGCCAAGCCTGGACGCCAAGGCCCTCATGGTAGCCACCGCTCGCCATCTGTGCGGTCGCCGCGAGATCAGGCTGGCCGTTGATGAGCACGTTGGCCTGCCAGAATGGGGCGAAGGCGAAGGTGTGGCTCAGGACATCGGTCCGCGCGGCGAACCGCTGGAAGGCCGCAATCGAGAATGAAGTCGTTGTGTTCCGTCCGGTCGCGGCGTCGCGGCTCCCATAGCCGTCGGTCGAACGCGCCAGGTTGCCGCGGGCGCCCTCGATGTTGCGAAAAATCACGAGGCGATCCGGATCCCGAACTGGCAGCGAGCGCAACAGGAGTTCGCTCACCAAACTGAAGACCGTGGTATTGGCGCCAATGCCCAGGGCGAGGGACACGATGGCAACGGCGGTGAAGCCGGGTGACTTGACGAGTTGCCGGAGGGCGAACCTCAGATCGGTGAGCATGGGAATCAGCCGACTGGTTTTAGGGAAGCGCGGGTTGGCTTACTCCGTCCGGAGGGCCTCGGTGGGGTTCACGCGGGTGGCACGGCGGGCCGGCACCCAACTTGAGAACAAACCGATGGCGACCAGCAGAAGCGAAACGAGGCCGAGGCTCAGCGGATCATACGGGGAAACCCCGTAAAGCACGCTGGCGGTCAGCTTCGCCACGCCAAGGCACGCGAGCAGGCCCACGCCCAATCCGATGCCGGCGAGCTTGAGTCCCTGGTTGAGCATCAGCTGCCGCACCGAACCCGCGGTGGCACCGAGGGCCATGCGGATGCCAACCTCACGCGTGCGTTGTCCGACAATGTAACTCAGGACGCCGTAAAGCCCGATCGCGGCCAGCACGAGCGCCAGCGCGGCGAACACGGTCAGGAGTTTTAGCATGATGCGTTGGTTCGTGACGCTGAGGTCGAACAACTCCTCCATCGTGCGGATGCCGAATACCGGCAGCGTGGGTTCCAGTTCCCGCATCGCGGTGCGAATGGCGGGCGTCAGCAAGCCAGGATCCTGCGCGGTGCGCAGCACAAATGAAATGAACGTCGGCGGGCTCTGCCGGTACGAATAGTAGAGCTGCACGCGCGTGTCCTCGCCGATGCCGTAGTTTTGCACGTGGCCCACGACGCCGATGATCGTCATGTACGTGGGCTTGGGATTCCCTGAGCCGCCGAAGATCAAGCGCTGTCCGAGCGGATCCCGCCCGGCGAAATGGGTTTCGGCAAACTTCGTGTCGATCACGCACACGCGGGTCTCCTCGGGCTTCTCCTCGTCCGTGAAGAGCCGGCCGCGAACGAGCGGGATGCGCATGGTTTCGAAATAGTCCCGGCTCGCCGCATTGTTCTCCGTCGAGAACCATTTGCCTGGACCCGGATCCGGCATGCCCTCCGGCAGGTAGCTGGTCTGGTTGCCACCGCCGGACAAGGGCAGGGGATTCGTCATCGCCGCCTGGGTCACCCCGGGGAGATTCCGCAGCCGTTCCAGCGCGCGATCGATGAGTTGTTGGCGTTTGGCCGGTTCGCTCCAGTCCTTGCCCGGCAGGGCATAGCCGAACGTCATGACGTGGTCGGTCTTCAGCCCCGCGTCAGCGCGGTACAAATTGAAGATCGTGCGCATCATCAGGCCCGACACGAACAGCAGCACGAGCGTCAGCGCGAACTCGCCGGAAACGAGGATCGACCGCCAGCGCGCGTTCACGTGGCCACCGCCCGTGCGGCCGCCGGCCATCAAGGCCTCGTTGAGATTGACCTTCGAGCCGGTCAGGGCGGGCACGAGGCCGAACAGCGTGGTGACCCCAACGCCCACGAGCACCGCGAAGGCAAACACGGTGGCGTCCATGTGCACCTGCGTGACAAACGGGGAGCCGGCCGGGATGAGCGTCTTGACGCCCTGCATCGTGCCATAACCCGCCAGCAAACCCAGGGCCGTGCCCGCGAGTCCCAGCAGCAGGCTTTCGATGAGCACGAGGCGGATGAGCCGGCCACGGCCGGCGCCAATCGCCGCCCGCACGGCAAACTCGCGCGAACGCGCGGCGGCGCGGGCGAGCAGGAGGTTTGCGACGTTCGCGCAGGCGATCAGCAGCACGCCAAACGCCGCGGCGAAAGAAATCCACGCGGCGGCGCGTTGCTGCCCAATTACCCGCTCGACCAGCGTCTGCATCGAAATGGAGTTGCCGGCGTTGCTCTGCGGGTACTCCTGCTCAAGTTGCCGGGCGATGGCGACGAGGTCCGCACGGGCGCTTTCAAACGTGACGCCGGGCTTGAGCCGGCCCACCGCATAGAGGCCCGGATGGTTGCCCCGGCCCATGTTGGCATCACCAAACAGCCCGAACGGCATCCAGATATCCGGGCCGTTCGTCGGGAAACGGAATTCAGCCGGCATCACGCCAATGACCGTGTAGAGTTCGCCGCTTAGCGTGAGTTTTTCCCCCACCACATCGGGGCTGCCACCGAAGGCGCGTTGCCAGAACCCTTCGCTGATGAGGACCGTTCGCGCCGCACCGGGCTTGTCGTCGTCCGCGCCGAACCACCGGCCCAACTTGGGGGCGACGCCCAGCGCCTGGAACATGTCATGCGAGAACTGGGCGCCATTCACGCGCTCGGTCTCGTTCTTGCCCACATAGTTGAAGCTCTGGCCGCGAAAAATCCCCAGGTGGGTAAAGCTTTGCTGGCGGCTGCGCCAATCCAGGAAGTTCGGGTAAGAGACCGACATGTTTGGCACCTGCTGGGCATGCTCGCCCACGTAGACCAGTTCCTGGACGTTGGGCAGCGGCAGCGGCCGCAGCAGCATCATGCTCAGGAAGCTGAACATGCCGGCGTTGGCGCCGATGCCGAGGGCGAGGGTGATGACGGCGATCGCGGTGAAGCCGGGAGCCTTGGCCAGCGAACGCAGGGCAAACTTCAGGTCAGAAAGCATGGCGGGTGCGTGGTTGAATTGCGGCGGGTGACGCCGCCGGTCCGTCAATAACCCGACGTGAGGCGAATCGTTACAGAATCTTTTTTGGCCGAGCGCCGATTGGGGCTAATCGGCGCGCAATGCGACGAGCGGGTCCACTTTGGTGGCCCGCCGGGCCGGCAGCCAGCAGGCGAACCCGCCGACGGCCGCGAGAAACACGGACACGCCGATGAAGATCACCGGGTCCGTGGCGCTGACTTCGTACAGCTGGGACGCGAGCAGGCGCGTGAGGCCGAACGCAATCAGGAGGCCAACCCCCAGCCCAATAAGGGTGAGTTTCATGCCCTCCCGCAGGACCAGGCCGAGGATGACCGCAGGGGAGGCGCCGAGGGCCATGCGCACGCCGATTTCGCCGGTGCGCTGGCTCACCGAATAGGAGATCACGCCATAGATGCCAAGGCCGGCCAGGACCAACGCGAGCACCGCGAAGCCCCCGACGAGGCCCATGATCAGGCGGCGATCAGAAATGGAGTCGGCGATGAGGTTGACCAACGGTTGCACATCGTTGACCGGCATTCCCGGATCGAGCGCGCGAACCGCCGCGCGGACTTCCTCTCGGATGCCCGCGGCCGGTCGGGTGGTCCGAACCACCATGGAAAAGAAGCCGTCGCCGATCTGCATCGTCGGGTAGTACATGGTGTCGCCCGGCGCAGTGGTGAGGTCCTCGGCGCGGATGTCGCCGACCACCCCGACGATCTCGCGCGGAATCGAGGCGAGGCCGGTGATCAACCGGCGTCCAAGCGGGTTTTCGCCGTTGGGAAAAAGACGCTTGGCGGTTGATTCACTGATGATGACGACGTTGGGCTGTTTTTCGACGTCCCGCCACGTGAAGTCGCGGCCGGCCTTGAGTGGGATGCCCAGCGCGGCGAAGTACCCCGGGACCGGGTTGGAGCGCACGGCCAACCGGCGCTCGTTGACGGGCGGCACGGTCTGGCCCTCGGGCGTAAACGGCGAGCGGGTGTTGCCGCCGGCAACCACGGGGAGGTTGTTGATGCCGGCAGCGGCGGTTACGCCTGGGATGGCGGCGAGGCGTTCGGTGAGCTGCTGGTAGAAGGCGGTCTGGCGGGCGAGGTCGGGATACTGGCCGGGCGAAAGCTGTACGTTGAAGATCACCACATTTTCCGTGGAAAACCCCGGCGGCACGTTCTGCAGGCGGACGAAGCTGCGGAGGAGAAGCCCGGCGCCGATGAGCAACACGAGCGATAGAGCCACCTCGCCGACGAACAGGAGCGAGCGCAGGCGGCCGGCGGCGCGGCCGCCGGTGTTGCCGCGCGTGGCGTCCTTGAGTGTCTCGTTGATGTCGGCATGTGAAGCCTGCCAGGAGGGCACGAATCCCATCGCCAGGCCGGTGAGCAGGGATAGGGCGAGCGCGAAGCCGAGCACGGGAACGTCCACGGAGATTTCTCTCGCGCGCGGGAGCAGGCCCGCGGCGAACTGGGACAGACCGCTCACCGCCCAAATGGCCAGCAACGAACCGAGGGCGCCGGCCAGCAGCGCCAGCAGGGTGCTTTCCGTGAGGAACTGGCGGATGATGCCGGTGCGCGTCGCACCCAGCGCGGTCCGCACGGCGATCTCCTTGCGGCGGGCCGTGAGGCGCACGAGGAAAAGGTTGGCGACGTTTGCGCAGGCGATCATCAGTACGACGCCGACTGCGGCGAGCAGCACGAAGAACGTGGGGCGTTGTCGGCCGACGAGGTCGTCCTGCAGGAAGCGCGCGAAGATGCCCGCATTGGCGTCCACCTTCTCTGGGTTGGCCTGGCCGTAGCGCAGGCTGACCACCTTGAGCTGTTCGTTGACTTGCTCGAGGGTGACGCCCGGCCGGAGTCGGCCTGTGACCACCAGATAGCCGCTGCCGCGCTGCATGAGATCGTAGGACAAGCCCTCCTGCTCGAATGGGCGCGTGGTCCACAGATTGGTGCCACCGTAGGGAAACTGAAAGGAGGCCGGCAGCACCCCAATGATGGTGTAGACGCGGTTGTCGAGGGTGATGGGTTGGTCGATGACGTTTCGGTCACGGTTGTAGTGCTCCTGCCAGTAGGCGTCGGTGATCATGACCACGTTGGGGCCGCCCGCCTTGTCTTCCTCCGGACGGAACGCGCGGCCCAACTGCGGTTGCACGCCATGCGTGGTGAAGAAATTCGCGCTCACCCGCGAGGCCTGCTCCTGGCGCGGATCGCCGCGCCCGGTGATCGTGAACCCGGTGAAGGATTGCGCGCTCAGCTCGGTAAACACCGACATCTGGTCGCGGAAATACTCGAAGCGCGGGTAGGAGAGGTTGGCCTGGTCGAGCCCGCGGTCGGCGAAGGCGCCCCAGACGCGCACCAGTCGTGACGGCTCAGCAAAAGACAGCGGTCGGAGGAAAAGCGTGTTGATGGCCGAGAAAATCGCGACGTTGGCGCCGATACCGAGCGCGAGGGTCAGCAACGCGATCAGCGTGAAGCCGGGATGTTTGCCGAGCTGGCGCGCGGCGTAGCGGAGATCCGAAAGCATGGGAGGGTGGCGTGCGAGGAAGTGAAGGGTGGAAAGCCGGGGAGTGGTCAGGCCACGTTCACTCCGCCCGAAGGGCCGTGAGCGGATCAACGCGGGTCGCCCGACGCGCGGGGAGCCAAAGGGCGACGAGACCGACAATCGCGATGATGGAGACGACCAGCAGGTAGATGCCCGGTTGGTTCGAGACATTGCCACCGAAAATGTTGGCCATCGGCAGGGTCAGGAGAAAGCCGCCCGCGAGGCCGATGCCCAGCCCGAGGCCGATGTGGCCGCCGCCTTGGCGCAACACCAGCTGAACCAAGCCCGAGGCGGTTGATCCGAGGGCCAGGCGAATGCCAAATTCGCGGGTGCGCTGGCTGACCGCCTGGGACGTGACGCCGTAAACGCCGAGGGCCCCGAGAAACAGAGAAATGGCGGCGAAGGTCAGCGCCATGAGACCGACGATGCTGAAGCCCCGCATCGCCTGGGCGGTCTGGCTGGTGAGGGTGCCGATGGAGTGAATCGGCTGGTTCGGGTCGATGCCGGCAATCGCCTTGCGCACCGCCGGGACGAGCGCGAGCGGGTCGCCCTTGGTGCGGATGAAAATGTCGAGCCAACCCCAGCCCATCTGGTCTTGGGCGAGGTAGAATCCCGCCTCGTTGGTGCCACGCACGGAAAAGATGCCCTGCATCTGCAGGTCCGGAACCACGCCCACCACCGTGACCGATTCGTCCTTGGTCTGGTTGGTGCGGAAACGGCGCCCCAGCGGGTCCTGTCCGGGCCAGAACTTGCGCGCGAGGGATTCATTGACGACGGCGGAGTATCCGGTGTCGGTGCGCTGCTCGCGGCTGTCGAACAGGCGTCCAGCGAGGACCGTCGCGGAGATGAGCCGGAAGTAGTCGTTGGAAACCACCTCCAGCCAGACGAGGGGGCGATCGTTCTCGTGGGCATACACGGTGCCCTCGGGCGCGACCTGGGTGGGCACGCCCGAGCCGATGAAGTTGCGGCTCGTCACCGCGACGGTCTCGACGCCCGGCTCGGCCGACAAGCGGTCGAGCAAGCGGCGATAGAAACGCGCGCGCGCCTCCGGCGTGGGTTGGGTGGCTTCCTGCAATTCGATGCGGCCCGTCAGCAGCTTGTCGGGGTCGTACCGCAGGTTGGCCTGGCGGGTTTCGAACACGGTCAGGCTCATCACGCCGGCCGAGACCAGCAACATCGTGGAGAACGCGATTTGGGCGACGATCAGCCAGCGCGCAATTCGCCCCAGGCCGACGCTGCCCGCGGCGCGGGAGTCGTCCTTCAAGGCCGTGTTCGGATCGACTTGGGAGGCGCGCCACGCCGGCAAGATGCCCGCCAGCACGCCCGCGGCCAGGGTGCACCCGGCGGCGACCGCCACCACGCGGTGGTCGAGGCGGAAATCCATCCAATCCGGCACGGCATGCTGGTTGACGAGGTACTCCTGGAGGAAATCGACGCCGTATTGCGCAACCAACAACCCGCCCACGCAGCCCGCGCCCGCGAGCAGCACCGATTCCATCAGCAACTGGCGGATCAGGCGCGGCCGGCTGGCGCCGACGGCGGTGCGCACCGCCAACTCGCGGGTCCGGCGCGAGGCGCGGCCGAGCAGCATGTTCGCGACGTTTACGCAGGCGAGGATCAGGATGAAAACGGTCATCGCCAACATCAGGAAGAGCAGGGGCTGCGTCCCGTTGCCCGAGTAGGCGCGGGCGAACCTCTGCAGGTTCATCCGCTCAAAGCCCTGGTTGGTTTCAGGCCAGAGCTTCACCAAACTCCCGGCGATCGTGTTGAACTCGGCGAGCGCCTGCTCGGGTTCGACGCCGGGCTTGAGACGCGCGAAAAGTTCGACGCGGTCGATCGGGCGTTCCCGCGGATCGACCGGCGCGGGCCGCAGGTTGATCCAGAGCCTTTCGTAGCCGGGGAAGCTGAACTTGGCCGGCATGATCCCGATGATGGTGGCGGGCTCGCCGTTGACGTTGACCGTGCGGCCGAGCGCATTGGGCAATCCGCCGAACTCCTCCTGCCACAGCGAGTGCGAGAGGACGACGAACAACGGTTGTCCTGGACGCGTTTCCTCTTCCGTGAACCACCGACCGAGCATCGGTTGGGTGCGCAGCAGTTGCAGCAGGTTGGCACTGGCCACGCTGCCGGTATGCCGTGACGGGACGCGATCCGGGCCACTCAAATTGATTCCCAGCCACTGGGCGGCGCCAATGCCCTCGGCGACCGTCTGCCGCTCCCGCAACTGCAGGTAATCGCGGTGCGGCACGACTTCCCACGCATCCAGGGACGTTTGATGCGGAGCCTGGCGCGCGAGGTGATACAGCTGACCGGCTTCCGGAAGCGGCAACCCGCGCAGCAGGATGCCATCGATGAGGCTGAATTGCGTCGCCACCAAGCCGATGCCGAGGGCGAGCGAAAATGCCGCGGTCAGGCTGAAAGCGGGTTCCTTCAACATCAGTCGCAGCGCGTATTTTAAGTCGGAGAACATGGGGAAGGTGAGGCGGGAGGCGTTAGGCTTGAGAAGGGGGACGGTTGGCGAGTGGCTCCGTTCTGGTGGCGAGGATGGGAGGAGTGCCGCTTACTCCGCGCGGAGTGCGGTGAGCGGATTAACCCGGGTGGCCCGGCGCGCCGGCACGTAGCAAGCGCAGGCCGCGACCAGGCCGATGAGGAGGGAAATGCCGCCGTAGATGAGCGGGTCGTGCGCTTGCACGCCGAAAAGCAACTGCGCCATGAGCCGGGTGAGCGCGAATGCCGCCGCTAGGCCCAGGCCGATGCCGAGCAGGGTGAGGCGCAGGCCCTCGCCGAGAACCATGCGCTGCACGTCGCCCGGGCTGGCGCCGAGCGCCATGCGGATGCCGATCTCGCTGGTGCGCTGGCTGACCACATAGGCCATGACGCTGTAAACGCCGAGGCACGCGAGCACCAGCGCGAGTCCCGCGAAGGCGGCGAGCAGGGTCATCACCAGCTTCCGATCGGCAACCGAGCGCGCGATGAGGGTCGTCAGGCTTTGCGCATTGAGCAGCGGTTGGCCGGGGTCGACTTCCTTGAGGGCGGCGCGCACGGAATTCGCGAACGCCGCGGGATCGCCTTCGGTGCGGAGAAGGATCGTGGTGAAGTTCTCGCCGCGCTGCAGGGCGGGTAGGAAATATTCGGCACGCGGCGGCGTGTTGAGGTCCACGGTCTGGGTGTTGCCGACCACACCGACGATTTCGGCGACGCGCTGGCCCATGCCGGTCATGATTTTCTGCCCAACCGGGTCTTCACCGCCGGGAAAGAACTGCTTTGCGAACGCCTCGTTGATGATGACGGTTTGCGGGCTGTCCGGGCGGTCACGCTCGTTGAAATCGCGACCGCGCAGCACCGGGATTCCCAACGTCGCGAACGCGTTGGGTCCAACCAGGTGTCGCACGGCGCTCGGCCGGTCGCCGAGCGGCGGAATCTCGCGGCCGATGACCGCAATCGGGGCCGGTCCGGCATTGCCGGCGAGCGGCGGGGAGTCGTGAAAGGCGACCGACTTCACGCCCGGGATGGCGGCGAAGCGTTCCTGCGCGCGGCTGAAGAAACTCGAAAGCGCGGTGGCGTCGGGGTACTTTGTGGGCGGGAGGTTGAGAAAACCGACAAAGACGCCCTCCGGTTTGAAACCGAGGGATACCTTTTGGAGACGGGAGAAACTGGTGAGGAGCAGCCCGGCGCCGACCAGCAGCACGAGCGAAAGCGCAATCTCGCCGACGAGGAGCCCGCTGCGGAGGCGACTTTGGGCCACGCCGCCCGAGGATCCGCGTGAGGAGTCCTTGAGCGCGTCGTTCGCGTTCGCGCGGGCGGCCTGAAGCGCGGGGAACAGGCCCATCGCAACGCCGACCACGAGGGCGACCGCGAACGTGAACGCGAGGGCCCGCGGGTCGATGGCGATTTCAGCGGAGCGGGGAATGAAGTCGGCACCGAGCTTCACGAAGGCGTCGAGACCCCACTTGGCCAACAGCAGGCCGAGCGCGCCGCCGCCGAGCGCGATCAGGGTGCTTTCGGCGATCAACTGGCGCACGACATGGCCACGGGTGGCACCGAGGGCGAAGCGGACCGCGATTTCCTTGCGACGGCTCGCGAAGCGCGCGAGCAGGAGGTTGGCGACGTTCGCGCAGGCGATCATCAACACGCAGCCCACGGCCCCGAACAGCACCGCGTAGGTGGGACGCTGGTTGCCGACCAGCACCTCGAGCATCGGTTTCACCTCGGCCTTTGTCGTGGCGTCGGAATTGGCCGGGTGGGCCTTTTGGTAGCCGGCGGCGAGGATGTTGATGTTCTCCTGCGCTTGCCGTAGCGAAACGCCGGGTTTCAGCCGTGCAATCGCATTGAAAAAGAACCCGCCACCCTCGAGTTGCGCGGGGACGAGAAACGGCACCTCCGCCGGCCGGGGGGCCCAGATGTCCGTCTGGGCCAGCGGGAACGTCGAGAGCGCCGGCGGCAGCACGCCGATGATCGTGTGCGGACGGCCGTCGAGGGTGATGCTCTCGCCCAGCACGTTCGGGTTCGAGTTATACTGCTGCTTCCAGTAGTTGTGGCTGATCAGCGCGACCGGCGGTCCGCCCGGACGGTCTTCGTCGGCACTGAAGTTCCGGCCATGCAGCGGCTGCACGCCCAGCGTGGGCAGGAAGTTTGCGGAAACGAGGATACCTTGCACCTGCGCCGGGTCGCCGCGCCCCGTGACGGTGAACCCGGTCGCGATGCTCATCGCGAGTTCGCTGAACACGGTTTGGCCCGCCTGCACCGCCTGGAAGCGCGGGAGGGAAAAGGCGAAGTCGTTGATGTCCTTTTCCGGCAGCGACGACGTGAGCTGCACCAATCGCGACGGCTCCGGGTAGGGCAGCGGTTCCAGGAAGATTGAATTGATGATGCTGAAGATCGCGGTGTTGGCGCCGATGCCGAGGGCCAGCGCGATGCCGGCCACGGCGGAGAAACCAGGGGACTTCGCAAGCTGGCGGACGGCGAATTTCAGGTAGCTCACGGCGGAAGTGCAGACAGTGCGCCGGGCGGATTACTCGGAGCGCAGGGCCTCGACGGGATTCACCTTCATGGCCCGCCGGGCGGGAATGAGGCACGCGGCGGCGGCGGTCAGCGCAAGGAGCACGGTCACGCCCAGGAACACCGCGGGATCCCGCGTCGAAATCCCATACACCATCCGGTCCAGCAGGCGTGCCGCCATGAACGCGCCGACGAGGCCGAGCGCGACGCCGATGGCGATCAGGCTCGCGCCCTCGCGGAGCACGAGGGCGACCACCTCGCCCGGGCGCGCACCGAGCGCGGCGCGAATCCCAAACTCACGGGTGCGTTGCGCCACGCCGTACGCGACCAGCCCGTAGAGTCCGACGGCGGCGAGCACGAGGGCGAGCCCCGCGAACAGCCCGAACAGGGTGAGGTGCAGGCGTGGTTGCGTGATGGAATTCGCGACGAGTTTCGACACCGGGCGCACGCTCTCGACCGGGGCATCGGGATCCACGCTCCACAGGGCGCGCTGGACGGATTTGGCCACGGCGTCGGGACGAACCGCCGTGTGCACGATCAAAGAAGCAAACGCCGTCGGCCGCTGGTTGATCGGCCGGTAGATCTGGAGCGGCACCTCATTGTTCGCCAACCCGCTGCGCAACACGTCGCCCGACACCCCCACGATTTCAAACTGAACGGTTTGTTTCGGGTCGGTGGACCTCAGGCGCCGGCCGATCGGATCGCGGGTCCCGAAGAAACGACGGGCCGTGGCCTGGCTGATGATCACCACTTGGGGTGCGGTGGAGTTGTCTGCGGGCGTGAAGGCGCGGCCCGCGAGCAGCGGGACGCCAGCTGCCTTGAAGAAGTCGGTGCCAACGGAATCGTAGAAGGCGGTGGGAACGTTGTGTTCGTTCACGTCGCTCTCACCCACCGGCACCAAGGTGAACGGGATGCCCCACGTGAAAGGCATCGTCTGCGTGAAGCCGGCGGCGATGACGCCGGGCACCGCGGCCACCGCTTCCTCTGTCCGCCGGTAGAATTCGCGGCGCTTTTCGGGGGTGTCGTAGCGCTTGCCCGACAGCGCCACGCCAAGCGACAGGAGTTGGTCGGTGCGCATGCCGGGCTGTTTGGAGAGTAACGTGGAAAAACTCCGAGCCAGCAGGCCGGCGCCGGCGAGCAACATCAGCGCCAAGGCAATCTCCGCCACCACCAGGCCGGTGCGGAGGCGGCGCGCGGCGGGACCGGCCGACCCGCGGGTTTCCTTCAACGCGTCGTTCGCGTCCGTGCGCGAAGCCGTCCAGGCCGGGGCCAGGCCAAACGCGATGCCGGTGGTCAAGGTGAGCAGAAGCGCGGCCCCGAGCACGGGGCCGTTCACGGCGATTTCATTGGCGCGGGGCAACCAGCCGTCACCGACGGTGGCGAGGATGGCGTCGACGCCCCATTGGGCGATCAGGATGCCGAGGCCGCCGCCAATGGTCGCCAGCAAGAGGCTTTCCGCCAGAAGTTGCCGCAAGAGCTGTCCGCGCGAAGCGCCCAGGGCTGCGCGCACCGCCAGTTCGCGGCGTCGCCCGAGGGCCCGCACGATGGAGAGACCGGCGACATTCGCGCAGGTGATGAGCAGCACGCACGCGACGCCGCCCAGCACCACGAGCAGGCCGGAGCGGTAGTCACCGATGACGAGGCCTTGGAGATCCGCGGCGGTCAGCGTCCAGTCGCGGAAATGATCCGGATGCGCTTCGGCAAATCGTTGCCCGAGCGTCGCGAGTTCGCGCTGCGCCTGCTCGAGGTCGACGCCGTCGTTGAGCCGCGCAAAAACGCTCCAATAGCGCGCCGACCGGTCCTGGATGACCGGGCCATTCATCGCCATGGGACGCCAGATCATGCCATTGCCCCAAGGGTCGGTGAAGCTGCCGGGCATGACGCCGATCACCGTGTGGGCCACATCGTCCAGGAGGATGGTTTCGCCAATGATGTCAGGGCGGCCGTTGAATTGCGTCCGCCAGACGCCCTCACCCAGCACTGCCACGGGCGTGGCCCCCACGAGCGTCTCCGCCGGCAGCCAGGTGCGCCCGAGCAGGGGCGCGACGCCGAACAGCCGGAAATAGTCCGCGGTCGCGTCGACGGTGGTCAGGCGCGTCGGCTGCGCCGTGCGCGTTAGGTTGACGTAATTATATTGCTGGGCCGCCAGCGTGCGAAATGAGCGCGCGTCGCGGGCGACATCGGCAAACGTCGCGGGGGCCAGGACCGAGACGCCCTGTTCCGGGTGCCGCGACTGCACCTGCACGAGCTGGCGGGCGTCCTGGTAGGCGAGGGGCTTGAGCAGAAGGGCGTGGACGACCGAAAAGATCGCGGTGGAGGCGCCGATGCCGAGGGCCAGGATGGCGATCGAGACCGCCGCGAAGGCCGGTGACTTGGCGAGGAGCCGGAGGGCATTCTTCAGGGCGTGCATGGAAGCGTGTGCAGTGGGCAATTGAACGAAAGCCCGCGACCAATCGGCGGGCGGCTACAAAGCAAAAACGGCGCGCCGGGGAGGCGCGCCGTTGGAAAGGAACTTAGTGGGAGGACCCCGCCTCGACCTGCTCTTCGACCACCCGGCCGTCGAACACGTGGATCGTGCGCTCGGCGTGGCGGGCGAAGCGCGTGTCGTGGGTGACCATGACAATCGTCGAGCCCGCGCGATGGAGGGAATGGAGCAGCTCCATCACGGCGTCGCCGTTCTTCGAGTCGAGGTTACCCGTCGGTTCGTCGGCGAGCAGCACCGCCGGGGAGCCGGCGAGGGCGCGGGCCACGGCGACGCGCTGCTGTTGACCGCCGGAGAGCTGGGAGGGGAGATGCTTGGCGCGGTGGCCCATGCCGACCTTTTCGAGCGCCTCCGTGACGCGGGTCTTGCGCTCGCTCGCGGGCATGCCGCGGTAGGTGAGCGGAAGCTCGACATTCTCGTACACCGTGAGGTCGCCGATCAGGTTGAAGGATTGGAAAATGAAGCCGATCTCGCGGTTGCGGATGCGGGCGCGCTCCGGGAGCGTCAGGCCCTGGACGGGACGGCCGTTCAGGATGTAGGTGCCATCGGTCGGCGTATCGAGGAGGCCGAGAATGGACAACAGGGTCGACTTGCCGCAGCCCGAGGGGCCGGCAATCGAGACGTATTCGCCCTTGCGGATGTCCATGTGGATACCGGAGAGGGCATGGGTTTCAACTTCGTCGGTCAGGAAGACTTTGGTGACGCCTTCGAGTTTGATCAGGGAGGGATTGTCAGTGCTCATGAATGTGGGCCGGGTGGGGTGGGTTGGAGTGGGCAAGTAACACGCGACGAAGCGTGGTGGTTACGGAAATTTTCGGGGTTTCGGTTGATTGCGTGGCGGGTCACTCGGTTCGGGCGAAGGGACGGCGTTATTCGCCGTGGTCGCTGTCGGTGGCCACCAGCAGGGTGAGGAGGGAAAGTATGAGGGTGGAGAAGATCATGGGAGAAAGCGGCGGACGCCGCGGGCGTGGAAGTTTGGGAGAAATCGGTGGTTTAGTTCAGGCGGATGCGATCGTTGGAGTCCCATTGGGACATGTCGGAAAGGATTACGCGGTCGCCGGGCTGGAGGCCGGACACGATCTCGATCGTGTTGACCGAACTGCGGCCAAGCTGCACCTGGGTGCGAACGGCGTCGTTCGAGCCCTCGACGAGCTTGAAGATGCCGACGGTGCTCTTTTCCTGGCCAAACGCGGGCCGGCCGACGAAGACCACCTCGTTCAGGCGCTCGAGTTCGATCGTGCCGTCAACCGAGAGGTCGGGGCGCGCGCCGCGGGGCAGTTCATTGGTGATCGTGATGTCCACCAACACGGTGCCGTTCTGCACGGCCGGATCGATGCGGGCCACTTTGCCCTCAACCACGCCGTTGCGCGTGTCGATCTGCGCGACCTGACCGATGGCAATGTCCCGTGCCTGGGTTTCCGCGATGCGGATTTCGGCCTTCAACTTGGAGGGGTCCGCCACGCGGGCGATGTTCGTGCCCGGCTGGACCTGTGCGCCGACTTCCACCGGCAAGGCGGACAACACGCCGGCCATGGGAGCGCGGACCTTCAGGGCGTCGAGTTCCTCCTGGCGGAGTTCCGCGACGGAGCGCAGGCGGGCCACTTCGGCTTCCTGCACCGCGAGCTGGGGCTTGATGGATTCCTTGGCGAAAGCGTAACGCTTTTGTTCGATCTCGTGGTTCGTGGCGCCGTCGGCCGCGGTGGCTTGGGCGAGCTTGAGATCGAGTTCGGACACGAGACCGTCGCGGAAAAGTTCCTGCTGCACGTCGGCGCGGAGCTTGCTCGTTTCGTAAGTGGACTTCGCGCGCGCCGCGGCGGCCTCGGCGGCGAGCAGCTGGCTTTCCAATTGCGTGCGCAGGTTGGCCAGCTGGGCCTCGGCGGCGAGGAGCTGGGACTGCGCGTTGGCGGCGGCCGAGGCAACGTCCGGGTTGCGGAGCTCGAGGATCAGCGTGCCGGTTTCGACGACGGCGCCCGGGCGGAGAATGATCTTGTCGACGCGGCCCTGCGTGCGTGCGGCGATCCAGCGAATTTCTTCCGGCACCAGCGTGCCGAGGCCGCGGACTTGGCGGACCATCGGGCCGCGCTTCACGGTGTCGATCCAGACGAGGTTGCGCTCCACCGTGGGGGCTGCCGGCTTCAAGCGGGCCAGTGCGACCGTGATGCCAATCAGGACGAGCACTGCCACCGAGGCGTAGATGATGCGCTTTTTGCGTTTTTCTTTGGCGGCGTTGGGGCGGGCAATGTCCATGCGGTATTAGATTGGGCGCCGCCGTTTGCAATGCGCGTGCCAAGTCGTTGGATAGCTGTAAGTCGTTGTCAGGCAGCGACCAAAATTAAACCGCTTCCGACGGCAATTGGCGCTGTAGAGCGAAGCCGGGATAGGGGCGTCCCGAAAGTGGGATGGCTCGCCGCCTCCCGGCCAGCGACTTAGGCGGGCAAACGCAGCCGCGCCAGACAGCCGCTGGCGCCTTCGCGATTCTCCAACGTCAGCGTACCACCGTGGTTTTCCGCGATCTGTCGGCACAACACCAATCCGATGCCGGAGCCCGACGGCTTCGTCGTGAAGAACGGCACGAACAGATTTTGCACATTGGCGATGCCCGGGCCGTCGTCCTCGACGTAGATCTCGACCTGGCCCGACGCCTTGCGCCAGCCCACGCGCACGCAGCAGGTCGGCTCGCCGGGTTGGTCGGCTTCGGGCGCGGCCTCGATCGCATTTTTGATGAGGTTGATCAGGACCTGTTCGATCTGCGCCGCGTCGAGCGAGATCGTGACCTCCGGACCCTCGCGAAGTTGCACCGAGGGGCGTCCCTCCAGCAGTACGATTCGCCGGAGCAGCGGTCCCAGTTCGCACGGCTGCCGGTTGGGCGCGGGCAGCTTGGCCAGCCGCGCGTAGGATTGCATGAATTTGTTCAGGCCCTCGGCGCGGGACTCGATGATCTCCAGGCCGCCGATCATGTCGGCTTCCCAGTCCGGCGCGCGCGTCGGCCGCTTCAGCATGGTGTTGAGCGAGCCGGCGATCGACTTGATGGGGGCGAGCGAATTGTTGAGTTCGTGGCCGATCACGCGCACGAGGCGTTGCCATGCCTTCAACTCCTCCTCCCGGAGCGGCTGGCTGAGGTCGGCGATGACGACCAGCTTGTGCGGCAGGCCCCCTTCGCGAAAACTCGTGCGGCGCATGCCCCAGCGGCCCGCGCCGCCGGCGAAATTCCGGCTCAGTACCCGGGTGCCTTCGCCGACCAGACAATCGGCGAGGTCCAGTTCCGCCGCCTGCCGGCCGAGGATTCGCTCGGCGGGCTGCGCGATCAGTTCCTGTCCGGCCCGGTTCACCAGGCGCAGTGTCTCGTTGGCGTCGAAGGCAAAAATCGCGACGTCGATCTCCTCCATGACGGTGCGCAGCAGGGCGGTCGCCTCCAGCGCGCCAAGGCGCTGTTCCTGCAGGACGCCGCCGAGCATGTTGATTTCGGCCAGCACGTCGCCCAAGGGTTCATCGCGGTTGGCGCCGCGCGCGCGGACCGAGAAGTCGCCTTCGCGCAACGCGGTCAGGAGATTGGCCATTGTTTGCAGCGGGCGCACCACCTGCTCGCGGGCGCCGAGCGAAAACCCGAGCCAAAACAGCACCACCAGCAGCGAGACCGTCCATTGCTCCTTCGGCTGGTAATCGCCGGTCCAGAAGATCCACATCGTGATGCCCACTCCCGGCAGGCCGGCGAGCAGCGCGTAGTAGAACACCCGTTGTTCGTGGGCCGTGCGGCGTTGTTTGGGTGTCGGCATTGAGTGCAGGCCCAGCGGTGTGCCCGCGGTGGCCTCAGAGCCCGTACCGCTCAAGCCGGCGATAGAACGCGCTGCGACTCAGGCCCAGCTCCTCGGCGGCCTTGCGGGCATTGCCGTCGCAGCGGGCGAGCGTCTTCTTGATCAGGAACGACTCAACTTCCTCCAAGCTCATGTCCTCGAGCCGCGGCGCGGATTGGCCCGCATTCAGGCCGAGGTCCGGGGCGCGCACAACCTTGCCCTGGCTCATGAGCACGCCGCGCTCGACCGAGTGGTCGAGTTCACGCACGTTGCCGGGCCACGCATAGTTCTTCATCGCCTCGATCGCCGCGTCGTCAAAGCCGGTGATCGGCTTGTTGTAACGGTTCACATGCGCCTTGAGGAAATGCTGGGCGAGCAGGGGGATGTCCTCGCGACGCTCGCGCAGCGGCGGCAGGTGGATGTGGATCGTGTTGAGTCGGAACAGGAGGTCCTGACGGAATTTGCCGGCGCCGACCTCGGCGTTCAGGTCCGCGTTGGTCGCGGAAATCAACCGGACGTTGGTCCGGCTCGTGCGCGAGGAACCGACGCGCTCAAACTCACCGGTCTCGAGCGTGCGCAGGATTTTGGCCTGCTGGCTCATCGGGATGTTCCCGATTTCGTCCATGAACAGCGTGCCGCCATCGGCGAGCTCGAAGCGCCCGGCACGGTCGACCTTGGCGTCGGTGAACGCGCCGCGGACGTGGCCAAAGAGTTCGCTCTCGAACACGCCCTCGGGGAGGCCGCCCATGTTGACCGAGATGAAGGCCTTGCCGGCGCGGACAGAGACCGCGTGGAGCGCCTGGGCGACGACGCCCTTGCCGGTGCCGTTTTCGCCGGTGATGAGGACGTTGGCGTCGGACGGGCCGACGCGAGAAATGATTTCCAGCACCGGGCGCATCGCCGCCGATTGTGCGATGAGGTTGGGGCCGCCCTTGCCGCGGAGGATCTGGTTTTCCTGCTCGAGGCGGCGATAGGCGCGCACGGCGCCGGCCAGTTCGATCTGGTTGCGCACGATCGCGAGCAAGCGCGGGTTCTCCCAAGGCTTGGTGATGAAATCCTTGGCGCCACGGCGCATCGCCTCGACGGCGATTTCGACGCTGGCCCAGGCGGTCATCACGACGACGGGCAGAGTGGCGTCGGCGGCTTGCAGTTTCGCCAGGAGGTCGAGGCCTTCCTGGCCCGAGGTGGTGTCGCGCGCGTAATTGAGGTCGATGATCGCCAGCGAGAAGTCGCGCGCCTCGATCGCCTTGAGCACCGCGGCGGGCGACTTGACGGTCTCGATTTGGTAGCCCTCGGCTTTCAGCAGCAGCCGCAGGGCTTCGAGGACGTCGGTTTGGTCATCCGCAACAAGGATGCGATGGGGCGCGGGATCGTTGGCTGCCATTTGGGAAAGGAAGTGACAAATGCCCCGTCACAAGTGTCAAGAACGTCGGCGGGCGGCCAGGGCCGGGTCCCGGCGGCGCTGGAGGGCCCGGCGGGCCACCCGGCTGGGCGGTTCAGGCCGCCACGCGCTCGATGCGGGCGGAGACGCGGACCGTGCGGCGCACCGTGGGCCGGAGCACCGGCGCCGGGGTGGCGAGCGTCCTGGGACGGCGCGCGTAGTCGGAGAACGCCACGCGGATCAGCGCGAGGGACACCGTCGCGGCGAGCAGCGCTTCAAGCGGCAGGCGCGCGGCGAGTTCGGTGTTGCCAAGACCGAAGGTGGCAAGACCCGCGGTGGCGGTGAGGAGAACGAGGGAGGAAAGGTTCGCAGTCTTCATGGTGAGTGTTGGATTGCGCGGCTCCTTTGCTAGGCGCGTGCCAACTTTTCCGGCGTCCCTGCAACGCCGCGTGATCCAGGGAGATAAATCATCCCCCGAAATTTCCTTCGTCCTTTGACCCACCCCCATTCCTTCCGCCACAGGGAGCGACGATTCCCGCGAATGGGACGATGGCCGGACTATTCGTAGCGGAGCGCGTCGATCGGGTCCAACTGCGCCGCCTTGTAGGCGGGGAAGAATCCGAAGGCGATGCCGATGACCGCGCTGACGATGAACGCCACGCAGATCCACACGGTGGAAAGCAGCACCGGCCAGCCGTTGATCTTCGAGATGATTTGCGAGGCGCCAACGCCGGTCAGCACGCCCAGGGCGCCGCCCATGACGCTGAGCGTGATGGCTTCAACGAGGAATTGCGTGAGCACATCGCGCCCATGCGCGCCGACCGCGAGGCGGATGCCGATCTCCCGGGTGCGCTCCGTGACGGAAACCAGCATGATGTTCATGATGCCGATGCCGCCGACGATCAGTGAAATGATCGCGATGACCGTGAGGAGAAAGGTCATGGTGCGCGCGTTGGCGGTCGCGGCCTCCGCGAGTTCCTGCTGGTTGCGCACGGTGAAGTCAGGTTCCCGGCCGTTGCGGCGCTGCTGCAGCAGGTCGGTCACGTCCTGCTGGATGCGGGACATCATCTCCGGGGACTGCGCCTGGATGAGGATCGAGTTCAGGTTGGGCCGGCGCGCGATGCGTTTCAGGTGGCTGCTGTAGGGAATCACCACGACGTCGTCCTGATCCTGGCCGAAGAAATTAAAGCCCTTGGTTTTCAGGACACCCAGCACCTTGAACGGAATATTGCGGATGCGGATGTTCTGGCCGACCGGGTCGCTGTCGGCGAACAACTGGTTCGCGACCGTGCGGCCAATGACGCACACCTTGGCGGCGGTGCGGACGTCGGCTTCGGAGAACATTTCGCCCTCGGCGATACCCCACATGCGGATGTCGAGGTAACTGATGTCCTCACCGCGAATCTGGCTGTTCCAATTCAGGCCATTGGCGAGCACCTGCGAGCGATCGTTCATTTCCGGACTGACGGCGATGACCCCCGCGACCTCGCGTTGGATGGCCTGCGCGTCCTCCACGGTCAGCGAACTCGCGCTGCCGAAGCCGCCGCGCACGCCGCCCGTGGTGAAATTGCCCGGGAAAACGGAAATAATGTTCTGGCCCAGGCTCGCGATCGACGCCTCCACCTGGGACTTGGCGCCGTTGCCGATGCTCACGACGGCAATCACCGCGGCGATGCCGATGATGATGCCCAGGGCCGTGAGGACGGAGCGCAGGATGTTGCGCCGGAGAGCGCGGAGGGCGACCTTGATGACGTTGGCAAAGCGCATGACTCAGGCCGTGAGTTTGGCCGCCGCTTCGGCGGATTGGATTTTCGCCATCTCCTCCGTGGCGATGAAACGGTTGGTGACGCGAACGTCGCTCACGAGCTTGCCGTCGCGCATGATGAGGTTGCGTTTGCAGTAATGGGCGATGTCGAGCTCGTGGGTGACCATCACGATGGTGATGCCCTCGTCGTTGAGCTTTTGAAAGACGCCCATGATTTCGACCGAGGTCTTGGAGTCGAGGTTGCCCGTCGGCTCGTCCGCGAGGAGCACCTGCGGCTCGTTGATCAGGGCGCGCGCGATGGCGACGCGTTGCTGCTGGCCGCCGGATAGCTGGCTGGGGAAGTGGTCGAAGCGCTTGGCGAGGCCGACGATCTCGAGGCTGCGCATGGCGCGCTCGCGGATTTCCTTCGAGGTGTAGTGCCGGCGGCCGTAGAGCATCGGGAGCTCGACGTTTTCCAGGGCGGTGGTGCGCGAGAGGAGGTTGAAGCCCTGGAACACGAAGCCGAGCTTCTGGTTGCGGAGGTCGGCGAGCTGGTTGCGGTCGAGTTTCGAGACGTCGGTGCCGTCGAGCAGGTAGCGGCCCTTGGTCGGCCGGTCGAGGCAGCCCAGCGTGTTCATCAACGTCGATTTCCCGGATCCGCTCGAGCCCATGACCGCGACGAACTCGCCGCGCTCGATGGTGAGCGTGACGCCCCGCACGGCGTGCACGGGCACCTCGCCGGAATCGTAGATCTTATGGATCTCGTCGAGCTGAACGACCGCGGACATGGCGCTTAGAAGCGTCGGCCGCCGCCGCCGAATGGATTGGCCGCGGGCTGCGGTGCGCCCGGCGCGGCGGTGGCCGCGACGCCGGTGATGATGACGTCGCCCTCGGCCGCGCCCTCGATGAGTTCGGAGGCGACGCCGTCGGTGATGCCAATCTTCACGGAAACCGGTTCGGGTTTGGCGTTCTTGTTGCCGCCCGGCAGGCGGTAAATGGTGCGCGTGGTGACGACCACTTCGCCCGGCGCGGCCGGGGCGGCGATGATGCCCCGCTCGACGAGCAGCTTGCGGAGTTGGTCGCGCTGTTCCGGCGTGGCGTCGCGGAAACTGGTGATGCCGACCTCGGCCATGACGGCGCGCATCTTTTCGCGCTGTTCCGGCGTCATGTCCGGGCCCATGAAACCACCCCCGCGGCGGCCGCCGCCTTCACCGTTGCCGCCGCCACCACCGGCGCGGCGTTCACCGGCGCCACCACCCGGGGCCGGGCCGGCTGCGGCAGATTGCGGGGCGGGGACGCTCGCGGCTTGCGGCACGTTGCCGGATGCGTCGGGCAGGCGCACGCGCAGCGCGGAATTGGGGATGCGCAGCGTGTTCTCGCGGCTCGCGACGATGATGGAAACGTTGGCCGTCATGCCGGGGCGCAGGCGCAGGTCGCGGTTATCGACGGCGATGATCGTATCGTAGGTGACCACATTGCTGACCGTCTTCGGGGCGTTGCGGACCTGCGTGACCGTGCCGTTGAAAGAGCGGTTCGGGAAGGCGTCGACGGTGAACGTCACGGCCTGGCCCTGCTGCACCGAGCCGATGTCGGCCTCGGCCACGGCGGCGGTGATTTGCATTTTCGCGAGGTCGTTCGCGATCGTGAAGAGCACGGGGGCGTTGAGGCTGGCGGCGACGGTTTTGCCCTCCTCGGTTTGCTTGGCGATGACGATGCCGTCGATCGGCGAGTTGATCGTGCAACGCTCGAGGTCGACCTTGGCGTTTTCGACCGTGGCCTGGTTGGTCAGCAACTGGGCGTCGGATTGCGCGAGCTGGGCCTCGGCCTGGTCCAAGTCCTGTTTCGTGACCAGCGACTTCGCATAGAGCTCGCGGGTGCGCTCGGTGTTGAGGCGCTGGAGCTTGTTGGAGGCTTCGGCGGACGCGAGGTTCGCATTGGCCTGGCGCAGGCGCTGCTGGTACGTCGCGGGATCGATTTCCACGAGCTTCTGGCCCTTCTTCACGATCGTGTTGAAGTCGGCATAAAGCTTCACGATCAGGCCTGAAATCTGGCTCCCCACGTCAACGGAAAGCACGGCGTCCAGCTGGCCCGTCGCGGTGACGACCTGGCGGATGCTGCCGCGGGCGATTGCCGCGGTGTTGTAGGAGGGCGCCTGTTCGGTCGTGCGCGACTGCTGGTAATAGTAATAGCCACCGCCGGCGGCGGCGAGGATGAGGACAGCGGCAGTGATGGGAACCAGACGGGAAGAAGCCATGAGGGCGCGGATAAGGTGCAGAAGAAGGAAGTGCTTCACCTCGTTCCCGCAACAGTTTCCTGACCCGGGCCGGGCGTAGCCGTCGCTGAGACGGCATGGCGCAGGGTGGGTTACACCCGGTTTGTTTCGGGTTGCGTGTCATACTCCGGCAAAGTTCTCTCGCCGCACTTCACCCCAACAATCCCATGCGAATGCTTCGTCCCTGGTTGCTCTGTCTCGCCCTGTGTTTGCTTCCCGCCCTGACCCTGCGCGCGCAGGAAGAGCCCAAGGAAAAACCCGCGGAAAAGAAGCCGGCGCCCGCGAAGGACGACAAGGACCCGGTCCTGTCCGTCACCGAGCATGAGGTGACCATTGGCGGCAAGACCATCAAGTACCAGGCCACGGCGGGCTACCTCGTGCTCAAGACGGAGAAAGGCGAACCCCGCGCGAACATTTTCTTTGTTGCCTACACCAAGCTGGGCGAAAGCGACCCGGCCAAGCGACCGCTGACTTTCTCCTTCAACGGCGGCCCGGGCTCGTCTTCCGTCTGGCTGCACCTTGGCGCGCTGGGCCCCAAGCGGGTGGTGATGACGGACAAGGGCGAGTCGCTGCCGCCCCCGTACAAGTGGGTCGACAATGAATACTCATGGCTCGACCAGACCGACCTGGTGTTCATCGATCCGGTCTCGACGGGGTACAGCCGCGCGGCGAAGGACGTCGACCCGAAACAATTCCACGGCTTCACGGGCGACATCGAGTCCGTCGGCGAGTTCATCCGCCTGTGGACCACGCGCAACCAGCGCTGGGCGTCGCCGAAGTTCCTGGTCGGCGAAAGCTACGGCACGACCCGCGCGGCGGGCCTGTCGGACTACCTCCAGCAAAAGTACAATTTCTACGTCAACGGGATCATGCTGGTGTCCTCGATCCTGAATTTCCAAACGGCACGATTCGCCGCCGGCAATGACCTGCCTTACCAATTGTTTCTCCCGACGTACACCGCGTCCGCGTGGTACCACGGCCGCCTGAAAGGCGATCTCGCCAAGGACCTGGCCAAGACGCTCGCGCGCGCCGAGCAGTTCGTGCTCAAGGACTACTCGCTCGCGCTCATGCAGGGTGACGCGCTACCGGCCGCGGAGCGCAGCCGCATCGCCAAGGAACTCGTGGCGCTGACCGGCCTCACCGAGGAGTACGTGCTCCGGCAGAACCTTCGCATCAACATCTTTGGCTTCGTGACGGAGCTGCGGAAGGACGAGAACCGCAACGTCGGCCGGCTCGACAGCCGCATCGTTGGCATCGCGGACAACAGCGGCGGTCGCGGGGGCGACGGTGGCTTCTTCGATCCCAGCATGGAGGCGATTCTCGGCGGCTACACAACCGCGATGAACGATTACGCGCGCCGGGAGTTGAAGTATGAGAACGACCTCTCGTACGAGATCCTCACGAGCCGCGTGCAGCCGTGGAGCTACGCGAACGTCGAGAACGAGTATCTCAACGTCGCGGAAACGCTGAAGCGCGCCATGACGAAGAACCCGTTCCTGAAGGTCTGGGTCGCCAACGGCTATTACGACCTGGCGACGCCGTATTTCGCGACCGACTACACCGTGAAGCACATGGGCCTGGATCCGGCCGTGCGGGGTAACATCACCATGACCTACTATGAAGCGGGCCACATGATGTACATCCACATGGACTCGCTGAAAAAGCTGCAGGCGGACTACGCCGCCTGGGTCGAGGCGACGCTGAAAGCCGCGCAGCGCTGAGCGCGGCTTAGTGCGGATATTCCTTGCGCAACGCCTTCGCGACGTTGCGCGGGACGAACTTCGAGACGTCGCCGCCGAGCTTGGCGATCTGCTTCACGAGCGAGGAACTCGTGTAGCTGTAGGATTCCTTCGGCATGACGAAGATCGTTTCGACCCGTGGCTCGAGGTGGCGGTTCATCAGCGCCATGTTGAATTCAAATTCAAAGTCGGACAGCGCGCGCAGGCCGCGGATGATCGCGGTGGCTTTTTCGCGACGGGCGAATTCCACGAGGAGGCCGTCAAAACTCACCACGTCGACATTCGGCAGGCCGCGGAGGTTGCCCTGGATGAGTTCGACGCGTTTCTCCGGGGTGAACAGCGGTTTCTTGGTGGAGTCGATGGCCACGGCCACGCGCACGTGGCCGAACAGCTTGGCGGCTCGCTGCAGGACGTCGAGGTGTCCGTTGGTGAACGGGTCGAAGGTGCCAGGGTAGATGCAGAGTTTCATGCGATGCCGGGCGGCTGCGGGGCAGGCCGCGCGGCGGGACTCAACCGCGGCGGCCGGCGCAAGGCGAGGACGTTTTGCGTCAAATCCCCGGGCGATTGCAGCAAGGGATTGCCAACGCCGGATCGGGTGGCTGAAGTGAGCGGGTGAAGTTTACCTTGCCCAACGTGCTGACGCTTTCGCGCGTGCCCATGATGTTCATCGTGGTGGCCCTGATGTACACGGACCGGCTGTGGGCGGCGACCTGGGCATTCTGGCTGTTCATCGCTTCGGCCTTGACGGACTGGCTGGACGGTTTGCTCGCCCGCCGCGCGAACCAGGTCTCGGCCTTTGGCCGGTTCATGGATGCGACCCTGGACAAGGTGATGGTCATCGGCCTGATGATCGCGCTGGTGAACGGGGGCTACTTCGAAAAGTTCCAGATCGCCGCGATGATGCTCCTGCTGCTGATCATCGCACGGGAGTTCGCGATTTCCGGCCTGCGCATGGCGGCGGCGACGCGCGGCTTGGTCGTCGAGGCGGACACCGGCGGCAAGGTGAAGACTTTTGTGCAGCTCAATGCGATCGGCTGGCTGCTGGGCGCCCGCATGTTCGACCGCGACTTCGGCAACCTCTTTGGCGGCGATGAGGGCATCATCGTCCGCGTGGTGCACTGGAGCGGCCTGGGTTTGTACGTGCTTGCCGCCCTCCTGACCGTGACCTCGGGTATCGCCTACTTCCGCAAGCACGGGCACGCGGTGCGCGACTAACGCATGGACGATCCACGCTGGCCGCGGATTTTTTCCCACCGGTTCGTGGTCAGCGTCGCCACGCTCGGGCCGCTTGGCCAAAAACTACCGGCGCCGGGAACCTGGGGCTCCGCGGCCGGGCTGCTCTACTTCTGGCTGCTCTTCCGCCATTCGCGCTGGGAAGTGATTTTCGCCTGGTCGGTCTTGGCGAGTTATGTCGCCGTGGCGTTTTGTGGGGACGCGGCGCGTCGCCTGGACAAGAAGGACCCGGGCGAGGTGATCCTCGATGAGTTTGCCGTGATCCCGCTCGTGTTTCTCGGCTGGCAGCCGGGGTGGTTTGCCGGCCTGCCGGCTTACACGACGCTGGTGGCGGGCTTCGCGTTGTTCCGGCTGTTCGACATCCTCAAGCCCTTTGGCATTTCACGTCTGCAGCGCTGGCCGGGCGGGTGGGGCATCGTCGCCGATGATTTTGCGGCGGCTTTGGCCGCGTGCGCGTCCCTGCATGTCGCCGCCGCGCTCTGGCGGTTGCTCCACTAGGGCCGCGCCCGTTCCTTCGGCTGCGTCTTTTCGCGGATTTTGTCCATGACCTGGCGGAAGGTGATTTCCGCGCGGAGGCGCGTGCGGAAGCTGACATCGAACCCATCCGGCCCCCAGCTCGTGCGCACGCCAAAGCTCGCGATCCATTGCGTCTTCGAGTGGAACGTGAACCGGCTCGGCACGTACCATTGCACGCCGGGCTGCAGATAGAAGAAATGGTCGGTCTCGTTGCCGAGCCACGCGGTGGTCGCGTAGGTGGCCGACAGGGTGTACTTCAGCTGGCCCCGGTCGTAGATCGCGCCGATGGTCCCGTTCACGGAATCGTCGTGAGGTTGGTTCACGCCGTATTGTCCAGGAATCGAGCTCGGGTCCATGAAATCGAAACCGACCCCGGCAAACGTCGTGATGCGGCGATTGCGGGCCCACTCGTGCTGCACGATGAAGCTCGGAGCGAGATGGTAGTTGCCGTCCGTCATGTCGAGCGGCGGATGCCCCACCGGCGCCTCGGTCTGGAGGGCAAGGCTCGTATCGTATTCCCGCCTTGGCCAGTCCTCGAGCAGGTAACGCGAGCCCAGCCGCAGCTTGCCGATGCCGTTCCCGTCGTGCCCGTCGCTCAGTCCGTGCGTGATGAACACGGACGCGTCGGTGTTGATTTCCAGTTTTTCGTTCAACGCCCAGCGCAGGCCAACCTCCGTGCGGATGTAGTCGCGACGCACGAAGTCACTGACGTGGGGGCGCAGGGTGAGCTTGATGGTCCCCGGGATGTCGATCTGCGGCAGTTCGTCGAAGATGCCGGTTACGCGGGAAAGGATCGGGCGGTGGGTCGCCGGCGTGTCATCGGCGATCGGCGCGGTCTGGGCCAGGGCGAGCGTGACGGTCAGCGCAGGCAGCAGGCAGGCGAGCGACTGGCGGAGAAAGGTGGGTGGGGTCACGGCAGAAGCTGGAGGCTTTCAAGCGGCAACCGGACGAGCAAGCCCTGTTGCAGCACATCGACAGACACGACAATGCCCTGCGGGTTCGCGGGATCGTCGACGTAGCCCTCGAGGCCGTTCAGGGGCCCGCCTTGGACGCGCACATGGGTGCCCTTGCGCACCAGGGGGTGGATCGCCGCCTCGAAGCCCGAGGCGCAGACGAGTTTCACGTCCTCCAACTGGCTCAGGAAAAGTTCCTCGTTCTCGACCTGGCGGGCGCGCACCAACAGGTCCTGCTGGTAGACGCGATCTTTTCGCGCCGGCTCCAGGCGCGCGAACACGTAGCCGGCGAACAGGGGCTTGGTGAAGGTCTTTTTCTGCGTGCCGTAGCGGCGCACGCTTTTGATCAGCGGCAGGTAATGCGCGAACCCCTCGCGTGCCATGAGGTCGTCAAATTTCTTTTCGCAACGCGGCTTCGTGTGGCAAACGAACCAGCGCGGTTCGGCAATATCCGGCAGGTGCTGGCCCATGGGTCAGCGTTGGGCCAGCAGGTCCAGCGCGTCGACGTAACCGGGGAAACCCCGGCCGGAGATCATCGCGATGCAGGCACCGGCGGTCATCGAGTGGTGGCGGAATTTTTCGCGCTTCTTGACGTCCGAAATGTGCACCTCCACCGCCGGCCGGCTCGAGGCCTTGAGGGCGTCATGCAGTGCGATACTCGTGTGGGAGTACGCGCCGAAGTTGACGATGAACGCGTCGATGCCCCGGTCCGTCAGCGCGTGGATCTTGTCGATCAGCGCGCCTTCGTGCGCGGACTGGAAGAACACCGTCGCGAAGCCCCGCTTGCGCGCTTCGGTGCGGATGAGCTTCTCGAGATCCTTGAGCGTGGCGCGGCCGTAGATCTCCGGCTCGCGTTTGCCGAGGCGGTCGAGGTTGGGGCCGTGGAGGATGGCGATGCGTTTCATGACAAAGGGGGCGGCGGGTTCAGAGGGGGTTTTCCGTCTCGATGAATTCCCACGGCAGGCGGAACTTCCGGGCGAGCTCGGCCGCGAGGGCCTTCACGCCGTGCACTTCCGTCGCGTAGTGCCCGCAGCAAATCAGGTTCAGCCGGTGTTCCTGGGCGTAGTTGAACCACTCCTCGCGGAGTTCGCCCGTGATGAGCGTGTCCACGCCGGCGGCCACCAGCTGGGGGACCGCGCTGTTGCCGCTGCCGCTGCAGAAGGCCACCTGCTTGGGCTGCGGGCTGCCGCAGTCGATCGTGACGACCCGCGGATAAAGTTCCTCCAAGCGCGCGCAAAGCTGCGCCCGTTTGTATTTGTTAGCCGCGATCCAGCCGATGAACTCGCCCTCATGCGGCAGGAAACGGCGCTTGGGTTTGAGGCCCAGCTGGCGGGCGAGGATCACGTTGTTGCCGAGCTCCTCGTGCGCGTCGAGGGGCAGGTGGCTCGAGTAGACGGCGCAGTTGCCGCGGACCAGCGCGGCGAACCGCTGGTAGGTCGGGCCGACGAGCGGCTGGACCGCGCCCCAATGGAGGCCGTGATGGACGATCAGGAAATCGACCCCGCGTTCCGCCGCGGTTTCGAACGGGACCAGCCCGGCGTCGACCGCCGCGCCGATGCGCGTGACGCGCCCGTCGTTGGCGACCTGCAGTCCGTTGAACGCGCCGGGGAAGTCCTTGAACGCCGGGCGCCGGGTGCGTTTGTCGCAGTAGTCGACGAGCTGCTGGAGCGAAACCATGGGGCGCAGGTTGAGGGCCGGGGCGGGGCACGGCAAGTGACGTTTACGGGTTGCCAGCGTCCGCGTCATTCCCACCGTTGGCAGGCATGATCGACGGCAACGACAGCCTGGTGGACCAGATCGCCAAGGCCACGGCCAGCATTGGCCGGCGGCCGAGCTGGGATGAGTACTTCATGGCGACGGCGAAACTCATCGCCTCGCGCTCGAACTGCGAGCGGCTCAACGTCGGCTGCGTGATCGTGTCCGCCGGCGACCGCAAGAACCGCCTGATTGCGGCCGGCTACAACGGCTTCCTGCCGGGCACGCCGCATGTCTCGCGGGTGCGGGACAACCACGAGCAGGCCACGGTGCACGCGGAACAGAACGCGATCGCGGACGCCGCGCGGCGGGGCTCCAGTGTCGATGGCTGCACTGCTTACGTGACGCATTACCCGTGCATCAACTGCGCGAAGATACTCGCGGCCGCCGGCATCGCCGAGGTCAAGTACCACGAGGACTACGTCAACGATCCGCTGGTCGCGCCGATCCTCGCCGACGCGGGCGTGAAGATTTCGAAGCTCTGACGGCCCACGGGCCGGCCTATGTGCCCATGAAGGAACGTCGCGCCGCGAAAAAATCGGATACCCTGGCCGGGCAGCTGTTGCTCGCGCATCCTGCGCTGCGCGACCCGAATTTCCGGCGTTCCGTGATCCTGCTCTCGGCGCATTCCGCCGAGGGGGCGATGGGCGTCGTGCTGAACCGGCCGCTCGACAAACAGCTGGGCGAACTCAACTCCGAGTTCGCATTCGGCCCGCTCGCCGGCGTCCCGGTCTATGCGGGCGGCCCGGTCGAGCCGGAACAATTGATCATCGTGTCGTGGCAGTGGCTGGAGGAAGAGAGCGCATTCCAATTGCACTTCGGCGTCGAGCCGGAACAGGCCGCGGAAATGGTGGGAACCCCGGGCATCACGCTGCGCGCGTTCGTCGGCTATTCGGGGTGGGGCAAGGGACAGCTCGAAAACGAGATGAAACACGACACGTGGCTCGTTTCGACCGTCGAGGGCGAGATTCTCGGGCAAGCCGATGGGACGGCGCTCTGGCGGCAGATCTTGGGGTCGCTCGACCCGGAATTAAAACTGCTGGCCGACGAACCCGACGACCCGACGGTAAACTAGCGCCATCAGGGGGTTAGGATATTGTGCGTTGCCGTGCCGAGGGGCGTCCGAGCTGCGCAAATCTTTTCCTTTGACAGGGTTGGCCGCGGGCATCTTCTTTCTTCGTTTTTATGAAAGTCGTCTCCTCCATCAAATCCGCCAAGGTGCGTCACCCGGCCTGCCAGGTGGTCCGTCGCAAAGGCAAGATCTACGTCATTAACAAAGTCGAGCCGCGCTACAAGGCGCGCCAAGGCTAATTAACCTTTTCCCACCTACCGTGAAGACCGAAGGCCATCCCGCCCTTAACAACGTCTGCTTCCTCGACATCGGAACGGGCAAGAAATTCCTGACGAAGTCCACGATGAAGTCCGCCCGCACCGAGAAGATCGACGGCCAGGATTACTTCGTGATCGTGCGCGACGTTACTATGGACTCGCATCCCGCCTACACCGGCGAGAAGCGCCTCGTCGACACCGCGGGCCGCGTCGAGAAGTTCACCTCGAAGTTCAAGCGCGCCTCGAAGGTCAAGTAATCGGCGCCGCGCTCCGATTCCCGAAGCCCTCCCGTTGCGGAGGGCTTTTTTATTACCCCGGCGGAGGGGCGTCCGCGGGGTCGGACGTGCCACGCTAAAGTGTTTACCTTTCCGCGTTTCTTCGTGTGCTTCGTGTCCTCGTGGTGACTTCGCCCGTCAAACTCGTCCTTTTCGACTGCGACTCGACGCTCAGCGCGATCGAGGGCATCGACGAACTCGCGCGCGTCCGGGGTCCGCAGATTTTTGCGGAAGTCGAGGCCATGACCCACGCCGCGATGGAGGGAAAAATCGCGGTGCAGGACGTCTTCGCGCGGCGCCTGGCGATCATCCAGCCCCGTCGCGAGGATGTGGCGGCGGTCGGGCGGCAGTACATCGAACGGGTGGAGCCGACGGCCCGCGAGGTGATTGCGCGGCTCAAGGCCTCCGGGTGGACGCCGGTCATTCTCAGCGGCGGATTTCGCCAAATCATCGAACCGCTGGCGGCATTTCTTGGCGTCGCGCGCATCGAGGCGGTGGATTTGTATTTCGACGCGGCGGGCGCGTACCGTGGATTTGATGAAAAGTATCCCACCACGCGTTCGGGCGGCAAACCTGAGCGCATCGCGGAACTGAAGCGGGAGTATTCGCCGGCTCGCACCGTGATGGTGGGCGACGGCGTCAGTGACCTCGAGGCCAAGCCGGTGGTCGATCTCTTCGTGGGCTTCGGTCGCTACACCGAGCGCGCCAAGGTCAAGGCCGGGGCGCACGCGTTTCTCTACACCCTCGCGGACCTGCCGCCCTTACTCCAATGAGCCGACTTCTCGCCCTGTTGTTCCTGGTGACGGCTACTGCCCAAGCCGCCTCGTCCGCGCCGGCCGAAGCGTTCCCGCGTGACCTGGGCGCGTACGCGGATCCCACTGGAGCCAGCGTGATCGACGTGATCAAGGCCCGGGCCGCGGCGGAGCCCTTCAATGTGGTAGCGACGATCATCTTCGTGCTGGCGGTGATCCACACGTTTGTTGCGCCGAAGATTCGGCACTGGGGCCACCTTGTGGAGGAGCGCCACTGCGAACGCCTGAAGATCACCCGGAAGAAACGCGATCAGGACGAAAACGGCGAGCCCGATGAGGTCAGCTTCCTCGGACAGGTCCTGCATTTCTTCGGCGAGGTGGAGGCGGTCTTCGGCATTTGGGCGGTGGTGCTCGGCATCGCGATCGTTTGGTTCCGCGGCGTCGACACCGCGGTGCATTACCTCGCCGACACGGTCAATTATACGGAGCCGTTGTTCGTCGTGATCATCATGGCGCTGGCCTCAACCCGGCCGGTGATGCGCCTCGCCGAACAGAGCCTGCGGCTCGTGGCTTCGCTCGGCGGCGGCCGGCCGTGGGCGTGGTGGCTGTCGATCCTGACCATCGCGCCGGTCCTCGGGTCGTTCATCACGGAGCCTGCCGCCATGACCATCGCGGCGCTGCTGCTGGCGAAGCAGTTCTATGAGCTCAAACCCAGTCCGCGCCTGATGTACGCCACGCTGGGACTCTTGTTCGTGAACATCTCCATCGGCGGCACGCTCACGCATTTCGCGGCGCCGCCTGTCTTGATGGTGGCAGCGCCGTGGGGGTGGGACATGCGCTACATGTTCACCCATTTCGGCTGGCACGCGTTGACGGGCATCGGCCTGGCCAATGTGACCTACTTCCTGTTTTTCCGTCGTGAACTCCTGGCTTTGCCGCCGGCAACCGTGAAGGCCGGCGAACCAGACGAATCCGTGCCGGTCTGGGTCACCCTGGTGCACCTGGGTTTCCTGGCGTTCACTGTCTGGGCCGCGCACTACCCGGCGCTCTTCATCGGCGGCTTCCTGTTCTTCCTCGCGTTCTCGCAGGCGACGGCGCACCACCAGAGCAAACTGGAACTGCGCAGCCCCATGCTCGTCGGATTCTTCCTCGCGGGCCTGGTAATCCACGGCGGACTGCAGGGCTGGTGGATCCAACCCGTGCTGGGCAGCCTCGGGGAAGTTCCGCTGTTCGCGGGCGCCACGCTGCTCACTGCCTTCAACGACAACGCCCTGATCACCTACCTGGCGACGCTGGTGCCGAACTTCAGCGAGGAATTGAAATTCGCCGTGGTGTCGGGCGCCGTCACGGGTGGTGGCCTGACAGTCATCGCCAACGCGCCCAATCCCGCCGGCCAGTCGATCCTGCAGCGCTATTTTCCGGGCGGCGTCTCGCCGCTGGGCCTGTTCGTGGGCGCGCTGGTGCCTACGCTCCTCGTCGCGTTTTCGTTCATGGTGCTCTGAGCGAGGTGGGTCTCAGGCCTTCTTCACAAAGCACGATTTGAGCGCCATCGCGACGCCGTCGATTTTGCAATCGATGTCGTGGTCGCCGTCGACCAGGCGGATGTTCTTGGCCTTGGTGCCGCCTTTCAGCACGCCGCCACCGCCGCGGAGCTTGAGGTCCTTGATCAATACCACGGTGTCGCCGTCGGCGAGCGGCGTGCCGTTGGCGTCCTTCACCACGCGCGCCGCCTCGGGCGCGGCATCCTTCGGCCATTCATGGCCGCAGGTGGCGCATTCCCAACGGTCCGCGTGGGCGAGGACGTCATCCATGGTGCAGGCCGGGCAGGTGGGTTTGTCGGACATAGGCACCCAGCCGACCACAGAAGCGGCGAGGGGTCACGAACAAGTTTCGATCAGGAGCCGGCGGCCAGTTCGTCGAGGTAGACCTCAATCCAGCTGTAGCCGGAGGCCGCAAGCTGCGCTGCGTCAGCCGGGTTGGCGGGATTCAGGCCATGGGCTTGCTCCCAGGAATCAGGTAGGCCGTCGCCGTCGCGGTCCGGTGCCGGTGAGCCGCCGCGATAGGCCGGCCAACCGCCGACGTCGGCGGGGCGGTCGATGAGGCGGCCGCCGCGATCGCGGACCGCCTGCACGACGCGGGCATCGGCTTCATCACGGAACGGCCGCGAGGCGCCGGCCCTGGTCAGGACGAGCTCGAACAATTCGCCGGCCGAGGTCCGCTGGATGCGGGCCTCGGCCGGCTCCGCGGCGGGGACCACGGCGATCGTACTGCGGTTCAGCACCGCATCGGGCGGAAGGCCCGGGAGCACGTTGCCGGAAACGACCACGGAGGAGCCCGCCTTCACGTCACGCTGGAGCGTGATGCCGGGCTGGCCGGCACGGGTTTGTGGCCCGGGCAGGTAGAGATTGTCGCGAATCACCGCGGCGTGCGGGCCGCTGCCCTCGAGATCCGTCAGGGCGGTGCCATGGTTTCGCCAATTGTACACGACGTTGGCCACCACCTCCGCGAGCGTGTCGCCCTTGAGCAGCGGGCTGCGGTCCATGTGGTGCGCGAGGAGATTGTGATGGATGCTGATCCGGCGGGCATGGTCGCCGACGAGGAGCCCCATGCCATGCGCGCCTTTCGGATGGAGGCTGTGTTCGAGCGACTCGGCGATGAGGCACCACTGGATCGTAATGTCGTGGCAGGGATACCAAAGCTGTACATTCTCATCGATCGCCCAACTCACCGAGCAATGATCGAGCACGATGTGGTGGGGCACGGACTTGGGGTCGGAGATGCCGATGCCGTCCCGGTTGTCCGGGTTCGGGCCGTTGGGGTCATCGCCGACCCGGACGCGCAGGTAGCGGACGATGACGTCGTGGGTCGCAATGCGGAGCGCCGCGCCGCGCAGGCAGATGCCATCACCCGGTGCGCTCTGTCCGGCCAGCGTGAGGTACGGCTCGCGGACCGTGATATCCTTCTTCAGGTCGATGATCCCGCCAATGGCGAAGACCACGACGCGCGGGCCCTTGGTCAGGAGTGCTTCCCGGAAGGAGCCGGGGCCCGAGTCGGCCAACGAGGTTACGCGGATGACCTTTCCGCCACGACCGCCGGGCGTCGTCACGCCGTAACCCTCGGCACCGCGGAACGCCGGTAGATCGGCGGCTGAACACGTGACGATCAACAGGGCGACACCGACGAACGCTTTCACGGAAACTGGTTCAACCTGATCGCTGCCGGTTGATTTCCGCCGCGATGGCGGCTCCGAGCCGGGCGTTGTTGAGAACCAGGGCGATGTTCGCCGGGAGGGAGCGGCCTTGGGTCAGCTCGAAAATCTTCGCGAGCAGGAAGGGGGTAACGGCCTTGGCGGCAATTCCCTGGCGCGCGGCTTCGGCGAGGGCTTGCTCCACGATGGGCAGCATGACCGCGCGAGGAATTTCGTCCGCGGCCGGGATCGGGTTGGCCACCAGCTGTCCGCCGGGCAGGCCCAGTCGGCTCCGCATGAGGTGAGCCGCGGCGATCTCCTTGGCGGTATCGATGCGCAGGGGCGCGGGCAGGCCGGAGGATCGCGACCAGAAGGCGGGAAACTCGTCCTGCCCAACCGCGATGACCGGCACGCCAAGGGTTTCGAGGACCTCGAGCGTCTTTGGGAGGTCGAGGATCGCCTTGGCGCCGGCGGAAACGACCGACACGGGCGTCTCGGCCAGCTCGCGGAGGTCGGCGGAAACATCGAAGGAAAGTTCGGCGCCGCGGTGCACCCCGCCAATGCCGCCGGTGGCGAACACGTCGATGCCGGCGAGATGCGCGCAAATCATCGTGGCGGCCACGGTCGTGGCCCCGGTGCGCCCGGTCGCAAGGCAGGCCGCGAGGTCGGCCCGCGAGAGCTTCATCACACCCTTGGCCTGGCCCAGTTTTTCGAGTTCGGCGTCGGCCAGGCCGACGCGAATCGCGCCGCCCATGACCGCAATCGTGGCTGGCACCGCGCCGGCGCCGCGGACCGCCGCTTCAACCTTGCGGGCCGTTTCCACGTTTTGCGGATACGGCATGCCGTGCGTGATGATCGTGGACTCGAGCGCGACGATCGGCTGGCCCGCAGCTTTCGCCTGTTGGACCTCGGCGGAGAAAATCAACGGAAGGTTCTTCATGATCCGATTTCGCCCGCGACATGGGCGGCCGCCGCATTGACGGCGGCGGTGAGGGCCGACGCGCGGTCAGAACCGCGGGACTCGGCGGCGAGGTGGGCGGCCAACAGCGTGTCACCCGCGCCCGTCACGCGGCGAATGGCGACCTTCGGCGGTGTGGCCGTAACCAAGTCGCCACCCCGCAGGCCATCGCAGCTCGCGCGGGCGCCGTCGGTCACGATGACGCGTGGCGCGCCGCGATCCAGCAGCGCCCGGGCCGCCGTTGAAGAGTCTGTAAACGTACGACCGCACAGCAGCCCTGCTTCCTCGAGGTTGACGTAGAGCGTGACGCGTGGGTGCCGGAGCAGCGGGAGGAGCCGTTCGGCTTTGCCGGGACTCGCCGGCGCGACGCGCAAGTCGGCGGCGGCGAACAAGGACGAGCGGGCGATATCCTCAAGGAGGCTCGTGGTGAGGTTCCCGTCGAGTGCGATGAGGCCCGACCAGGGTTTGTCGGGGCTGCCCAGTCGGCCGTCATGCAAGGGCTGGAGGATCTGCGGCCCGACGGCCTCAAGCGAACGCGCGTCGGCAATCGCGGCCACGAGACCATTGGCGTCCTCGACCGCCATGTAGCGGTCGGTGGGCAGTTCCGTTGTGCGGTGAAGATGCTCGGTCTGGATGCCAAGACGGTGGCACGCAGCGATGAGGTCGTCGCCTTCCGGATCCTGGCCCACGACGGAAAGGAGGGTGGGGACCAGCCCGGCGCGGTGCAGGGCGATCGCGATATTGAGCGCTACGCCACCGGGGGTGCGCACGATGCGGCCGGGCACATCGTTGCCGAACTTCATCGGCCGTTCCGCGCGCCCAATGATGTCCCACAAGGCCACTCCCACGCAGATGACGTCGGGTTGGGTGGTGGCACGCATGCCGCAGGGTGCGAAATCGACCCCAGCCGGTCAAGCTGCGGCGAAATTGGCGACGGCTTACTTCGCCCAGAGCGTGACGGAGTTGCCGTCCGGGTCGTGGAAGTGCGCAAACTGCCCGAACGCGTCCTTCTCCACGGATTCAGGTGTGAGACCCTTGGCCTTGGCCGCGGCCAGGGCGTCATCGAAATTCTCGACCCGCAGCACAAACGAGACGCTGCCGGATGATTTCGGGGCCGCGTTGGCCTTCTTGCGATGGATGGCGAACGAGAGCGCGCCCGCCGCGGTCTCGATCTTCGCGAAGTACATTCCCTTGAATTCCTTGGTCTCGACTCCCAGCCGGGCATACCAGTCAGCGAGAATTTTCGCGTCCTGGCTGGGCTCGATGGAGATCGCGCCGATGCCCAGGATTTTTGCAGTCGGTGGTGCCGGCTCCGCGAGGGCCGGCGCGGTAAGCAGCAACCAAGGAAGGATGAAGTGGAGTTTCATGGGGGTCGGGCAATTGGAACACTGCGATCGCAGCCAAAAGGATTCCGAGAGTCAACGACCGGGGCCTCTTGTGATTCCCGGCTGGAGGAGACAAATCCCTTGAATGCTTCGCGGAAAGCACTCTCGCTCGGCGCAAGCGGGCGCCAATCACGACTTCCATGGTACCTGCAGAATCATCCGCTGGCTTTCTCCCCAAGCACGGCCACTACGAGGGCCTGTTGGCCTTCCAAAAGGCCGAGATCATCTACGACCTCACCTACTGTTTCTGTGCCCGCTTTCTGGCAAAGGGCGATCGCACGGTCGATCAAATGATCCAGGCGGCCCGATCTGGAAAACAGAACATTGTGGAGGGCAGCCGGGCCGCGCGCACTTCCAAGGAAATGGAACTTAAGCTTACGAATGTCGCCCGGGCGAGCCTGGATGAGTTGCTTCAAGACTACCGGGATTACCTGCGCACGCGGCGCCTGCGATTGTGGGACAAGGATTCCACGGAGGCCCGCTTCGTACGCAAACTGGGCGCAAGGGAGGGGCACAGTTATGAAGACTTCCGCGAGTTCGCGGAAAAGCGGCCTCCCGAAATCGTCGCGAATATCGCGCTCTGCCTGATCCATCAGGTGAATTTCCTCCTCGATCGCCTGGTCCGGCGGCTTGAGCAGGATTTTCTGAAGGAAGGCGGCATCCGCGAGCGCATGGCGCGCGCGCGGTGGCAGAGCAGGCGGCAGTCATAGGCCCCATACGCCCTATGGGGCATATAAGGCTGAATGGTTATACCGTCGCCAGGATCCGATTGAAGGTTGCGCTCGGGCGGAGCGCCTCCGAGGCCTTCTTATCGTCGGGCTGGTAGTAGCCGCCAACGTCGGCCGGCTTGCCCTGTACGGCGAGCAGTTCGCCGACGATGGCCTTTTCGGCCGTGGTCAGCGCCTCGGCGATCGGCTTGAAGCGCTTTTGCAGATCGGCGTCCGCGGTCTGCGCACCCAGCGCCTGCGCCCAGTAAAGTGCGAGGTAGAAGTGGCTGCCGCGGTTGTCGATCGTGCCCAGCTTGCGACCGGGGGACTTGTCGTTCTCGAGGAACTTGCCGTTCGCCTGGTCGAGCGTGTCGGCGAGCACCTTGGCCTTGGCGTGCTTCTGAGTGATCGCCAGGTGCTCGAAGCTGGCCGCGAGGGCGAAGAACTCGCCGAGGCTGTCCCAGCGGAGGTAGTTTTCCTGCTGGAACTGCTCGACGTGCTTCGGCGCGGAACCGCCGGCGCCGGTCTCGAACAAGCCGCCGCCGTTCATCAACGGGACGATCGAGAGCATCTTGGCGCTGGTGCCGACCTCGAGGATCGGGAAAAGGTCGGTGAGGTAGTCGCGGAGCACGTTGCCCGTCACGCTGATCGTGTCCTGGCCCTTCACAATGCGCTCGAGGCTGAAGCGGCACGCATCGGCCGGCGCCATGATGCGGATGTCGAGGCCCTTCGTGTCGTGCTGGGCGAGATAGGTCTTCACCTTGGCGAGGATCTGCGCGTCGTGGGCGCGCTTTTCGTCGAGCCAGAAAACGGCCGGCGTATTGCTTAGCCGCGCGCGGTTGACCGCGAGCTTTACCCAATCCTGCACCGGCGCATCCTTCGTCTGGCACGCGCGCCAGATGTCACCTTCCTCCACCGGGTGCTCGAGGAGAACTTTGCCGGCGTCATCGGTCACGCGGATCTTGCCGTTGCCGGGCGCCACGAAGGTCTTGTTGTGCGAGCCGTATTCCTCGGCGGCCTGGGCCATGAGGCCGACGTTCGGCACCGAGCCCATCGTCTTCGGGTCGAGCGCACCGTTCTTTTTGCAGAACTCGATCGTCGCATGGTAAACGCCGGCGTAGCTGCTGTCGGGAATCACGCACAGGGCGTCCTGCAGCTTGCCCGCGGTGTCGTACATCTTGCCGCCGGCGCGGATCATGGCCGGCATCGAGGCGTCGATGATCACGTCCGACGGCACGTGCAGGTTCGTGATGCCCTGGTCGGAGTTGACCATCGCGACCTGCGGGCCGGCCGCAAGCGCCGCCTTGATGTCGGCCTCGATCGCCGCCTTCTCGGCAGCGGGCAGGGTGGCGATCTTCTCAACGAGATCGCCGAAGCCGTTGTTCAGGTCGACGCCGAGCTTGGTGAAGGTGGCGCCGTGCTTCGCAAAAAGATCCTTGAAGTAAACCCGCACCGCGTGGCCGAAGAGCACGGGGTCCGAGACCTTCATCATGGTGGCCTTCAGGTGCAGCGAGAAGAGGACGCCGTCGGCCTTGGCCTTGGCGACCTGCTGCTCGTAGAACGCGACGAGCGCCCGCTTGCTCATGCGGGTGGCGTCGAGGATTTCGCCGGCTTTCAGCGGGGTCTTTTCCTTAAGGACCTTGGCCGCGCCGTCGGCGCCGACGAATTCGATCTTCACCGTGGTCGCGGCGGGGACCGTGACTGACTTCTCGTTCGCGAAGAAGTCATCCTTGCCCATCGTGGCGACGGAAGTCTTGGAGTCGGCGGACCAATTGCCCATCGAGTGCGGGTGGGCCTTGGCGTAATCCTTCACGGCCTTGGGGGCGCGGCGGTCGGAATTGCCTTCGCGCAGCACCGGATTCACGGCCGAACCCTTGACCTTGTCGTAGCGGGTCTTGGCATCCTTCTCGGCATCGGTCTTGGGGTTCTCCGGATAGTCCGGCACCGCATAACCGTGGGCCTGGAGTTCCGCGATGCACTCCTTGAGCTGCGGCACGGAGGCGGAAATGTTCGGGAGCTTGATGATGTTGGCCTCGGGCTTGAGCGTCAGCGCGCCGAGCTCCGCGAGGTCGTCGGCCACCTTCTGGTTGGCCGGCAGCTTGTCGGCAAACGCGGCCAGGATGCGCGCGGCCACCGAGATGTCGCGGGTCTCGATGTTGATGCCGGCGTGCTTGGTGAACGCCTGCACGATCGGCAGCAGCGAGTAGGTGGCGAGCGCGGGGGCCTCGTCGGTTTTCGTGTAAATGATGGTCGGCTTCGTTGACATGGTGACGGGAAAGTCGGGGCGGGACGGGGAGTTAAGGAGCCGAATTGCTAGCGGTCGGGCCGGGGCCGGTCAAAGGCAATGTCGGGCCGGTCGGACCTTTCAGCGGGGCTAATCAGGCCTTGAAGCCAGATGGCCAACTGGGCCCGCCGGCTCACTCGGCGCCGACCGGCCGCACCGCGAGGAAAGTCAGGACCGGCCGGTTCTCCCGACGCGAGGCATCGAGCGACAGCTCGAACCGGGCTTCCCAGTCGTTCTGCCCGTCCACATCGACCAAGATCTGCGCAATGCGCCACGTCTTTGCCCCGTCGTCGCCATCTTGCGTGGCGATGTGCGTGTGCTTCGTGCTGCGACCTTCCGGATCGAGACGGAAGCGCCCGCGGGCTTCGAAGTAGGCGCCAAATTCCTGTTCCAAGCGTCGCGGCTCGGTAGCGGGCGGCGGGGTGTCGGAGCCACCGAGCTTTTCCGCGGCGGCTTCCCAATCGCGGGCGGCAACGTCCTGGAGGATCGCGAGCAGGCTCGTGCGCACCAAACGACGAAATCCGTCGGTGTCCCGGGTGAGGTCGAAGCTGGCTGGCCGGGTCGGCTTGGTGTCGCCGGGATCCGCGGCCACAAACTCGGGATTGCGCAGGCGCTCCCATTCATCGAGCAGGCTCGAGTCGATGCCGCGGATCAACTCGCGGAAATAGTCCTCCATTTCCACGACCTCGGGCGTTTTCGCCGCGGCGGGCACGGTCTGGGCGAGCACCTTCCAAACCTGCATCAAATGCCGGAGCAAGAGTCCCTCGCTGCGCTCCAGACCGTACTCGCGCACGTAGTCCGCGAAGGACTGGTAACGTTCGAACATCTCGCGCGCGATCGACTTCGGGCGGACGTTTTCCTGCTCCACCCACGGGTGCGCTGCGGCGAACTGGTTGAAGGTTTCGTAGAGGAACTCCCGGAGCGGCTTGGGATGCTCGACTTCCTCCAGCTTCGCCATGCGTTCGTCGTAGGAGATGCCGGCGGCTTTCCATTCCTCCATCTTCAGCGTCTTCTGCCGGTCGACCTGCCGGCGCAGAATCTGGTCGGGGTCCTCGACGATCGCCTCGCACAAAGTGAGCACGTCGAAGGGGTAGTCCGGTGACTCACGGTTGAGCAGTGGCAGCGTGTCGATCAGGTAGACCGACAGCGCTTGGTGCAGGGAAAAGTCGTCCTGCAACTCGACGTTCACCTGCAGCCGCCGGCCGGACGGCTGGCGCGGGATGATTTCCACGATCTTTCGGTCGAGCAGGGCGCGAAACAGCTGCCACGCGCGGCGACGCAAGGCGCGTTTGCGGGTCGGAGTCTCGTGACTGTCGCTGATCAGCTGGCGCATCGCGCGGCATCCGTCGCTTTCACGGCTCAGCACGAGCAGCAGCATGCCATGCGAAACGTCGAAATGGGACGTGAGTTCTTCTGGCGAGGCGGTGCGCAAGCGCTCAAAGGTCTTCACGTCCCATCCAACGGCGCCCTCGGGGGCGCGGGCTTTCACGAGCTTCTTTTTGCGCGAGGGATCCGCCGCGGCCTTTTCCTCGGCGCGTTTGTTTTCGATCACGTGCTCGGGCGCCTGCACCACCACGAAGCCCTGGGCGTCGTAACCGGCGCGGCCCGCGCGACCGGAGACTTGCCGAAAATCTCGGACGCTGAGAATCGCGGCCTTCTTGCCGTCGTATTTCCACAGCTGCGTGAACAGCACGGTGCGGATCGGCACATTGATGCCGACGCCGAGGGTGTCCGTGCCGCAGATCAACTTGAGCAGACCCTTCTGCGCGAGCTGTTCGACGAGGATGCGGTACTTCGGCAGGAGCCCGGCATGGTGCACGCCGATGCCGTGGCGCAGCCAGCGTTTCATGTCCTTTCCGTAGGGGCTGTTGAATCGCACGGACTCGAGTTCCGTGGCGAGGGCCGCTTTCTCCTCCTTCGTGCAAACCGGCAGGCTCATCAGCGCTTGCGCGGCTTCCGAGGCGGCGCGTTGCGTGAAATGAACCAAGTAAACCGGAGCGCGGGCTTCCGCGAGCAGTTGGGTCACGCGTTCGCCGAGCGGAACTTCCGAATACTCGAAAGAAAGCGGCACCGGGCGGCGGTCGCTGCGCACCGTCAACGTCGGGGCGCCGGTGAGGCGCGTGAGCTCCTTTTCGAAAAAGTCCGTCGAGCCGAGCGTGGCGGACATCAACAGGAAGCGGGCCTGGGGCAGCGTGAGCAGCGGGACCTGCCACGCATAGCCACGCTCGACGTCCGAGTAGTAGTGAAATTCGTCCATGATCACCGCGGCCACGTCAGCCCGGTCACCGCGGGTCAGGGCGATGTTGGCGAGGATCTCGGCGGTACAGCACAGGACCTTGGCATGCGGGTTCACCGACGCGTCGCCGGTCATCATGCCGACATGCTCCGGCCCGAAGTCGCGGCACAGGCTCAGGAATTTTTCGTTCACCAGCGCCTTGATCGGGCAGGTGTAGATCGAGCGCTGGCCGGCGCAGAGCGCTTTGAAATGCAGCGCGGCGGCGACGAGCGATTTGCCCGAGCCGGTCGGGGTGTTGAGGATGATGTTCCGCCCGGCAAAGAGCTCGAGGATCGCCTCCTTCTGTTCCGGATACAGCGTGATGCCCCGCGCGGCCATCGCCGCGAGAAAGGCGTCCAGCACCGCGTCCGGACCGGCGGAACCGGTCAACGGGGCGAGGGGAGCGGGCGGCAGCGCGGGCATCCGCTCAGGAGGATGCGGGGAACGCGCCGTGACAAAGCTAAATGGCGGCTTCCCGATAGTCGGCCGAAAAGCCGCGAATCAAGTCGCGCGCCCGCACAGGCGCTACTTCTTCGTCTCGTCGTCCATGATTCCCTTCGTGGGATCCACGTGCGTCGACTTGTGGGCTTCCGACGACTGCTTCGCTTTTTGGACGGCCTTGCCGTAATTGGTGGACGGTTGCTGCCCTTGGCCGCTGGTGTTCAGCGCGGGCGGAGTCGTTGTTTTGGCGGGCGGCACCGGCGCGGCTGGCTTCGCGGCCGGCACCGCGGGCGGCGTCGTGGCGGCGGGCTCAGCGGCGGGGACGGGGTCCGCGGCGTCGACGGGATAGTCGGTGTCCGCGAGAGGGATCTTTCCCTGCGACGAGCGGAATTTCACGATCAGCGTGTCGCCTTCGCGGGCGACGACCTCGAGCTTGGTGCCTTTCACCAAGGCGAACGAGCCGTTGCCGATCGCGACGGCGGATCGTTTGGTCGTGGTCACGGAAGTGGGGGCCGCTTGGGCCGCGAGGGGCAACGTCAGCACAAAACCGAGCAGCAGGGCAGTCAGGCGAGGTTTCATGACGCCACGGAATCCGATGGCATCGCGGGTGGCAATCCCTCGATCAGGCGGCGGCGCCTTTGACTCCGGGTTTACTGAAACCAGGCGCAGTCGCTTCCCCCAAACGCGCCTTGCCACGGGTCGAACTTTGCACCCCAATCTTACTGTCAGTAGGATTTCGCCCTGCCTGTGCGCCATCGCCCCGTTGGATTGGCCGCCGCCTCGTACCCCTGTCACCCTTCAGCCCCGAAATTAACCATGCTCGGCAGCCTGCATCCCATCGACCTCTTCGTCGTCCTGCTTTACCTGGCTGCCGTCGTCTGGATCGGCCGGCGGGCCGCGGCGGGGACGAGCAACGAGGAGGGCTTTTTCCTGGCGGGTCGCAAGCTGGGCAAGCTGTATCAGTTCTTTCTTAACTTCGGCAACGCGACCGAGCCGCAGGGTGCCGTCAGCACCGCGAGCTTCGTCTATCAACAGGGCGCGCCGGGGGCCTGGTTGTCTTTTCAGACGGTGTTCATGAATCCCTATTTTTGGTTCATGAACGTCTGGTTCCGGCGCGTGCGCCTGACGACCGTCTCGGACCTCTTCGAGGACCGCTACGCGAGCAAGAAGCTGAGCCTTTTCTACGCGATCTTCCAGATCCTCGTGGCGTGCGTCTTCCTCGGCTTTGGCAACGTCACCGCCTACAAGATCGCCTCGTCGCTCGTCGTGAAGCAGGAAGTCCAGTGGACCGCGAGCGAGCGCGCCGCGGTGGAGGGCTACCGCGAACTCAAGGCGCTGGAAAAGCAGGCCGCGGCGGCCCCGCTTCCGGCGGAAAAGCAACAGGCGCTCGAGGCGCTGCGCGACCGCAGCGCGCGCGGGGAATTGCGCAGCTACGTCACCGTGCTCAACGACCTCGTGTTCTACGCCGTGTTCACGCTCGTCGTCGGCACCTACATCGTGCTCGGCGGCATGGCGGCCGCGGCGGTGAATGAAGGGCTCCAGAGCGTGCTGATCATTGTGTTTTCGCTGTTGCTAATCCCAACCGGCCTGAAGGCGATCGGCGGATGGGGTGAACTGGCCCACAAGGTGCCGGCGGAAATGTTCAACCTCTTCGGCGCCGCCGGCGGCGCGCAGTTTACGGTGCTGAGCCTGGTCGGCATCCTGCTGGTGAGCATCGTCCAGAACGGCGGCCTCAGCCACAACATGGGCATCTGCGGCTCGGCGAAGAATGAATTCGCCGCGCGCTCGGGCGTCTCGGGCACCTACCTCAAGCGCCTCATGATCATCATGTGGGCCTTTGCGGGCCTCATCGCGATCGCGATGTTCGGCGCGGGCGGGCTGTCCGATCCGGACGCAGTGTGGGGCACGATGTCCAACAGCCTGCTCGGGCCCGGCCTCATTGGCCTGATGCTGGCGGGCGTGCTGGCGGGCACCATGTCGACCCTCGCCGCCAAGGCGCTGGCGATCTCGTCCCTGTTTGTGCGCAACGTGTACCGCCAGATCTGGCCGGACATCACCCAGGCCCAGGGCGTGTTTTATGCGCGCTGCACGATCGTGGTGGTGCTGGTTCTCGGCACCGTGGCCGCCACGCTGATGGGCAGCTTCTACGATATCGTGAACATCGTGCTCACGGTAAACATTCCCTTCGGCGCAGCCGTGCTGCTGACCTACTGGTGGCGGCGCGTGACGGCCCCGGCGGTGTGGGCGTGCGTCGTGTTGTCGACGCTGGTGATCCTCGTGATTCCGTGGACCGCCTCGAAATTCCCGGCCTATGCGACGGATTCCGAACTCGCGCAGGTCAGCACCAAGCCCGGCACGGGCGTCTATTTCTCGCGCGTCGTGCACGCCTTTCCCGCCGACCTGACGAGCCCGTACATCGCCGCCCCGACCCGCACCAATCGTTTCAACTTCGAGGCGTGGCTCGTGGGGAAGGCGGGCGTGGACGTCGTGGCGCTGACACCCACCCAGCGCTTCACGCTGCAGTTCTTCTTCGATGCCCTTTTCCCGTTCGCGGTCTTGATCGGGGTCAGCTTGCTCACGCGCCCGACCGAAAAGGCGCGCGTGGATTTCTTCTACGGCAAAATGAAAACGCCGGTCGGCGACACCCCCGAACTCGAGGCGGCCGCCATGGAGGAAACCCGGCTGAACCCGGGGCGCTTCGACGATACCAAACTCCTCGGACGCAATTCCTGGTGGGAATTCTGCAAGTGGGACCGGGTCGATACGATCGGCTTCATCGCGTGCTGCTCGCTGTCCGCCGCCATTGTCGGCGTGTTCCTCGCTTTGCTGAATTGGGCGGCGCCCTGACGCCGGGAGCCAGGCCGGGAATTTGCTACCGGGCGATTCCGCGCTTACTTCGCCGACCCATGCAGGACGGTGTATCCATTGAGTGCCCGCATTGCGGCGAGTCTTTCTTCCTGGCGCTCGACGCCAGTGAAGGCACCGCGCAGTTCACGGTGGATTGCGAGGTCTGCTGCCGGCCCATGGGCGTCAGCGTCCGCTTTTCCGACGACGGCGAATTGGAATCGCTCGACGTGACAGAGGAATGAAATAGGCCGGTCTTCGACCGGCCTTGGCGGCACCGCGGGATTCGCGCCGGCTTACGGCAATTTCGCCTGCACGAGTTTGCTGACGGCGCCGAAATCGAGGAGGGCAGCCTCGGGGCGCTGCTTGAGCGCGCCGATCACCTTGCCCATGTCTTTCTTCGAAGCGGCGCCGGTGGCGGCAATCGCCTCGGCCACGAGCGCCTCGACCTTCGCGGGATCGAGGCCCTTGGGCAGGTACTTTTCCAGGATGGCTATCTCGGTGTTGTTGGCCGCCACGAGGTCGGCCCGGCCGCCTTTCTCGAACTCCGCGCGCGCGTCGCTGAGGTTTTTCACGGCCTTGCGGACGGTGGCGATGACCATCGCCTCGTCGATTTCCTTGTTCGCGTCCATCGCCGCGCGCTTGATGGCGGCGTCCATGGTGCGCAGGGCGGTGGCGGTGGCCGTGTCGCGGGCCTTCATGGCCGTGATGATGTCGGCGCGGAGGGTGTCGTAGGTGGTCGGCATAGGCGGAAACAACACAAAGCAGCTCAGCCGGAAAACTGCAACCGTCCGTTCGGGCCGCGCCGGACGCGCGGCTGGGTCAGGAAACGGACGCGACCAACGCCTCGCTGCGTTTGCCGCCGAGGTCGAGGGGCAGGCGGTCGCCCTGCTTGCGGCCAAGGAGCTGGCGCCCGAGCGGCGATTGCGGGGTGATCACGAGCACGACCTGGCCGGCGAGGTCGACTTCGGTGCCGCCGGCGCGCGGGCCCATGAAATAGTAATTCGTGCCGCGGTGATCGAGGCGAACCAGGGCGCCAAGGCTGATGGGCTCGCCGGGATTGAACTCCCGCACGGGCAGCGCGGAGAACTGCGCGACGGCCTGCGCGGCTTCCTCGGCGGCCTTGGACTGACCGTGGGCGAGGTAGGAGGCCTCGAGTCCACGGGTGTCGTATTTGTCCTCGGCCTTGTTCTCCTCGTCCGTCGCCTCCGCGTGCGTGGCCAGCGCGGCCGTGGTGAGGGCCTGGAGCTCGGCGTTAAGCTTGGCAATGATCCGGGCGAGCAGGTCGCGTTTGTTCATGGGGCTAGGTCGCGCGGGAAGATGCGGATCACGTGGTAACTGGCGGGCGCCATCCCGGGGTTGCGCAGGCCGTGCAGGTCGTGGGACGCGAAGAAGAACACCGCGCCCGCGCCACCGACGTGCGCCACGCCGTTGATGGTCGCCTCGAGGGTGCCCTCGCGGACGATCACCAGTTCCTCATCGGCGTGCGCGTGGGCGGCGTGGGAGATCTCGCCGGGGTTGAGCGTGGTCACGTGGGTTTCGAGCCGGGCGAGGGTGCGCGTGGCGGCGTCGAAATACGAACGAACGGAGCCCACAGCCGTCGGCTGCGCGGGCAGGGTGGCGGGGTCGAAGACCCGGGAGGTCAGCGCAGGCCCGGGGGCGGGGGTGGCGGGGATCATGAAGTCAGGGCCGGGCTTCGTCCCCGTAGATGGCGATGTACTCGGGACGGTGGGAAAGTTTTGCGGCGCGGTACATGCCGGGGGAATTGAATTCCATGGCCACGTTGCCGGCGCCATCTAGCGCGATGACGCCGCCATCGCCGCCCAGTTTGTCCACTTTGGCAATTGTGGCGGCAGCCGCGGCCTGGACGGATTTGCCCTGGTATTCCATCTGCGCGGCAATGTCGCGCGCGACGCCGACGCGGATGAAGAACTCGCCCCAGCCGGTGGCGCTGACGGCGCACGTCGCGTTGTGGGCGTACGTGCCGGCGCCGATGATCGGGGCATCACCGATGCGTCCGAATTTCTTGTTGGTCATGCCGCCGGTCGAGGTGCCCGCGGCGAGATTGCCGGTGCGGTCCAGCGCGACACACCCGACGGTGCCCCAGCGGAGCGTCCGGGTGAAGTAGTCGGTGGGTATGGCGGCAGTCCGTTCCTTGCCATCCTTTTCCTTCGCCTGCGCCTTGTGCAGCTGCTCACGGCGCCACTCCGTTTGGAAATAGTCGTTGGGCACGAGTTCGTAGCCGAGCGACTGCGCAAATTTCTCGGCGCCCTCGCCGGCCATCATCACGTGGGGTGACTTCAACATGACGTCCCGCGCCAGGTTGATTGGGTTCTTGATGTGATGCACGCCGGCGATCGCGCCCGCGGCCTGCGTGCGGCCATCCATGATGGATGCGTCGAGCTCGCAAATGCCGTCGGCATTAAACACGGCGCCCTTGCCGGCGTTAAAGAGCGGGGAGTCCTCCATGACGTTGATCGCCGCGGTGACGGCCTCGAGTGCCGTGCCATTGCGGTCGAGGACCGCATAGCCGGCGTGCAGCGCCGCAGCCAGGCGCTCCCGGTACTCGGCCTCGCGGGCCGGCGTCATGGAAGCGCGTTCGATCACCCCGGCGCCGCCGTGGATCACGAGGCCGTACGGACGCTCGGCGGCGCCGCTGATGGCGACGGACGCGAGACCCAGGAACAGGGTGCAAGTCGGCCGGTTCATGAGGATAGCGGGCAGCGTCTTCATTTGTTCAGGCCCAGAGCACTGAGGAAAAACGCGTAGTTTCGCGCGGTATCGTACAAGGCATCGTAACGCCCGGCCGCACCGCCGTGGCCTGCGCCCATCGTGGCGTGGAGCAGGGTGGCGTTCTTGCCGGTGTCGAGGGTGCGCAGCTTGGCGAGGTACTTGGTGCCTTCCCAATACGGCACCTGGCTGTCGTTGTACGAAACGTTCACCAGGATGTTCGGGTAACTGGCGGGCTTGAGGTTGTCGTACGGGCTGTAGGCCCGCATCCACGCGTACTCGGCCTTGATGTTGGGGTTGCCCCATTCGATGTACTCCTCGGTCGTAAGCGGCAGGGTGGCGTCGAGCATCGTGTTCAGCACGTCGACAAATGGCACCTGAATGATGGCGGCCTGAAAGAGGTCCGGACGCTGGTTGAGCACCGCGCCCATCAGCAGGCCGCCAGCGCTGCCGCCGGAGGTGACCAGTTGTTTGGGCGTGGTCCACTTCTGGTCGACCAGCCACTGGGCACAGTCAACGAAGTCATTGAACGTATTCATCTTCGTGGCCATGCGGCCGGCCTCGCGCCATTCCTCGCCCAACTCGCCACCGCCTCGGATGTGGGCGATCACGTAAATCATGCCGCGGTCGAGGAGACTGACCCGGCTCGAACTGAACGCGACGGGCATGCTGATGCCGTAGGAACCATAACCATAAAGCCAGAGCGGTTGGGGCTTCGAGCGGTCGAGGTCGGCCCGGTAAACGATCGACAGCGGGATCTTCGTGCCGTCGCGCGCCGTCGCCCAGAGGCGCTCGGACTTGTAGTTTTTGGCGTCGAATCCGCCGAGGACCTCCGTCTGTTTGACAAGCGTACGCTCGCGGGTGACCAGGTTCGCGCTGTACACCGTCGGCGGGCGGACGAGCGACTGGTAGTTGAAACGGAATTCGTCTGTGTCGAATTCCCAGTTCCGGTCGGCCGACACCTCGTAGGCCGTTTCCGGCATCTCGAGGCGCTTGGATTTGCCCGTGGCGAAATCATAAACCCGCAGGTGCGGCAGACCGTTTTCGCGTTCCTCGACCACCATGTGCCGGGCGAACATGTCGAAGGTTTCCAGCTTGATGGCGGGATGGTGTGGGATGACTTCCGTCAACGCGCCGGGATTGTCCGCCGCCGCCGAGACCAGTTTGTAGTTCTTCGCGCCGTCCCGGTTGGTGACGAAATAGAACCGGCCGTCGCGGTGCTCGGCATAATACTTCACATTCTCGGTGCGCCCGAGCAGCGAGCGGAACTTCGCCTCCGGGCCGGTGCGGTTGGCGGGCAGGGCGAGGACTTCGCTGCTCAGCTTGCTTTCGGAGAGGATGAACAGGTATTTGCGATCACGGGAGACTTCGACCTCCACGTTGTAGAGCTCGTCCTTGTCCTCATAAACCAGCTCGTGCTGGCCGGTGCTGAGCGTCCAGCGGTGCACCTTGTCGGAGCGCTTCGCGTCGTTTTCGGTGCCGTAGTACAGCACGTCGTGGCCTGCGCCCCACTCGAGGCTGGAGACCTTGCCGATCTGCTGCGGGACCAGCTGCTTGGTGGCGAGGTCCATCACGAAGACCTCGTACTGCCGGTATCCCGTCCAATCGATCGCGTAGGCCAGCCGCGCGCCATCATCGCTGACGCGATACGGGCCGATCGCGATGTACGTGTTTTTCCCGATCATCTGGTTGAGGTCGAGCAGGACCTCCTCGGCATTCGAGCCGACGGCCTTCCGGCAATAGATCGGGTACTGGCGGTCCTTTTCGGTCCGCGTGTAGTAGACAAAGCCGCGGAAAGGGACGGCGGCGGACGAGTCGTCCTCCTTGATGCGGCCAACCATTTCCTGGTACAGCGCCGCGCGGAGTTCCTTCGCGGGCGCGAGCACGGCCTCGGTGTAGGCGTTTTCTCGTTCGAGGTAGCTGACCACTTCGGGGGTGCCCTTTTCACGCAGCCAGAAGTAGTCGTCGATGCGCTTGTCCTCGTGAACAGTCACATCCTTGGGCTTCTTCGCGGCCACGGGCGGCTTGGGGTTCAACAAGTCGAACGCGGCGTTGGCGGTCAGGGTCAGGGCACACATGAGTACAAGCAGGCGATGCATGGGGACGGGGGGATCAAATCTTGGCAAAGAGCTCATCCATCGAGCACCCGAGGCCGGGTAGATGGGGATCGGAGAGGGGGTGATGATGGGCAAGGATGTCGGTCAGCGTAAAGCCATACTCGCCGAGTCCGTACACCTCGACGTTGAGGTAGCGCGGGTCGACCATCCAGAGCCGCGGGAGGCGCACGTCCGACCAGATCTGTTTCTTGATGAAGGTATCGACGTGGTGGTCGCCGGCCGACAGCACCTCCGCCACAAGATAAAGCCGCGCGGGACCGGCGAGCGTCGGGTCCGCGCGAATCACGGCCAGGTCGGGACAAAGCACGCAGTCATCCGCCAACTGCAGCCGGGCGCGGGGCGGCAGCAACTGCAGCGTGGAATTCGCCGGCAAGCACCGGCCGACCAGGGCATGCAGGCGAGCCACGAGGAGTTCGTGGCTGGACGGCGGCGCGCGCCGGTCGACGGTTTCGCCCTGGATGATTTCCTCGTAGGCCTCGCTCATGCGGCGCGTCAGGGCAGGCGGGGGCGCGGCGGCGGGAAAACCAGCCGGTTGGCGAGTTCGGTCAGGCGCGCGGTGAGCTGGGCGTTTTCCTTCTCGGGCGTCGACTCGTAGGTGTCGCGCTTCGTCACGCGTTCCGCGAGCTCCGTGCTGAGCACGTACACGTGGCGGTTGCGCACGAACAGGAGCGTGCCGCGTTTCGCGACCGCGCGCTTGGCCGCCGGCAACGGCGTCGCCGTCTTCGGTTCGAAGTAGGACCCGCCGGGCAGCACCGCGTAGGTCACAAGGGCGCCGTCCATCAACTCGGGAATGAAGCGCGCGCTTTCGATCTGCGAGCCGGGGAAGCGGCGCGAGAAATCCGCGAGGACAAATTCCGTGAAGAAGTAGAGCAGGTAGTCCCGCAGGCCGCGGGTTTCGAGTTCCCAGCGTTGCAGCGCATCCTGCGGAAAACAGCCAATGCTGATGTGCGTGCTGTAACTGTCCGTGAAGGTAACGACGTTTTCCGTGTCAGTCACCGTGCCGCCGAGTTCCCGCAACACCGGCAGGGGCACGCTGAACTCCTTGGTGGCGGAAAAGTAAGTGTCGCCCTCGAGCCGTCCCGCCAGCGGCGTGGTTTGCGCTCCGGCGCTGCCCAGGGCCAGCAGGCCGGCGGCGAGGAACGTGGGCAGGCGAAACATGGAGCGGGACCCTAGCGGACGGACGATATTTTTCAAGCGGGCGGCTTCAGACCGCGAGTTCCCGCCACAGTGCCACCGGGATTTGCTCCGGCCGGGTCGCGGCATTGAGACCCGCCGCCTCCAACCGGGCAATCCACGCGGCGCCGCCGTCAGGCCGCTTGTTTCGTAGCAGCCCGCCGATTTGCTTCCGCCGCTGCTGGAAACAGGCACGAATCACTGCCTTCACCGGCGCGGGGAACGTATAGGGCGCCGGCAGGCGGGTCAGGTGCAGCAGATACGATTCGATGTTCGGCTGCGGGTAGAAGCACGAGCCATCGACCTTGTGCCCGGGCGCCACCGCGTAGGCGGCTTGCAGGAAGATGGAGATCGCCCCGAAGTTCTTCGTCCCGGGCTGCGCTACATAGCGCTGCGCGGCTTCCTGCTGGAGCATCAGGACCATGCGGTCGGGCAACGGGCCGCCCAGCACGCCGTCGAGCCACGGGGTCGCGATCGCGTAGGGCAGGTTGGCGACGATCTTAAAGGACGTCGCCCGCTCCGGTGGCAACCCGGCCAATGGGTGCTCGACGGCGTCGCCCTCCATCAAATGCAGGCGCGGGTTCGCGGCGGCCAGCGTGGCGGCGAGGTGTTTGTGCAAGCCCCAGTCGCGCTCGACGGCCCACACCTCGGCGCCGGCGTCGAGCAGGGCGTTCGTCAAGGTGCCGAGGCCGGGGCCGATCTCGACGACGGTGTCGCCGGGCGCCACGGCGCCGAGTTCGAGGGATTTGCGGACGATGTTTCCGTCGACCAGGAAGTTCTGCCCGAGGAAGCGCTTGGGCTCGTGGCCCAGCTGTGCGAGCAGTTCGCGCGTCGATTTGGGCGTCAGCGGCATCGGTCAGCCTGACTTGCCGGCATGAAAACCGCGAATGACCGAGGCGGGATCACCGGCGCGCATCAGCGACTCGCCGACGAGCACGGCGTGGGCCCCGGCTGCCTTCACGCGGGCGGCATCCGCGCCGGTGGCGATGCCACTCTCGCTTACGGCGATCACGTTCTTGGGGAAAAGCGGGATGAGGCGTTCGGACAGGCCGAGGTCGGTCTTGAAGATGGCGAGGTCGCGGTTATTGACGCCGATGATGCGGGCGCCGTGCTGAACCGCGCGGGCCAGTTCCGCCTCGTTGTGGATCTCGAACAGTGCGTCGAGGCCCGCAGCGGTCGCGGCGCCGTGCAGCGCGGCGATTTCCTCGTCGGTCAGCGCCCGCACGATGATCAGGATCGCGCTCGCGCCGGCCAGGCGGGCCTGCAGCACCTGCACGGGGTGCACCATGAAATCCTTGCGCAGGCAGGGCAGGGCGGGACCCTGCTGGGCAAAGTCGCCGGTCACCTCCTGCAAATCCTCGAGTCGGCCACCGAAGTACTTTTCGTCCGTCAGGATCGACAGCGCGCTGGCGCCGGCCGCGCGGTAGCGGTGCGCCTGGTCCAGCGCGGCGACCTCCTTGATGGCCCCGGCGGACGGGGAGCGACGCTTGATCTCCGCGATGACGGCGAGCTGGCCGTCGCGGCGGCGCAGGGCCGCGGCGAAGGACGGCGGACGGGGGAGGTCGCGATCGAGCGCCTGCAGCTCCTCTGGGAAAACGGGCCGCAGCAACGGGGCAATTTCCCGGCGCTTGTGGGCCATGATTTCGGTCAGCTTGTCGGACATCGCAAAGGGCTCCACGGAATACACGGAACCCGGCGAAGCCAACCCAATTTGCCCGGATTTTCCGTGTGTTCCGGGCATTCCATGGTAGTTCGTCCGCATGTCGCCGATTGATGAACTTCGCCAAACGATGGCCCGCCTGCGGGCGCCCGATGGATGTCCCTGGGACCGGGAGCAAACGCACCAGACCCTGGCGCGCTGCCTGATCGACGAATGCAGCGAATTGCTCGACACGATCGACCGCAACGACCTGCCACACATGCGCGAGGAACTCGGCGACGTCCTGATCCAGGTCGTGTTCCACGCGCAGCTCGCGGCGGAGCGGGGGGACTTCACGTTCGATGACGTCGCCCGGGAGATCAACGAGAAGCTCATCCGGCGCCATCCGCACGTGTTTGGCACCGGCCGCGCGGACAATTCCGCCGAAGTGATCGAGGTGTGGGAAAAGGTGAAGGCCACCGAAAAGGCCGCGGCCGGAAAAACCGAGTCGACCGTTTTCAAGAAACTGCCGCCGCGCCTGCCCGCGCTGATGTTCGCCGAGGAAGTGGCCAAGCGCATCGAGAAACAGAAACTGCCTGCCGCGGGGGTGTTCAACCAAGCACGGGTCGACTCGCTGGCGTCCAGCCTGACCGAGGCGGACGTCGGTCGGCAGTTGTTCGAAATCGCCGCGGCCTGCCGGGCGCGCGGTTTGGATCCCGAAGGTGCGTTGCGAAAAGAATGCGACCGCGTGATGCGCGAGGTGGAGGCCAAGGTGCGCGTCGGCGAACGAGTCTCCTGAAATCCCCGCCAAGGCCCGCCGCATCGATGAAGGCCAAGCCTGTGCAACCCGAGCCATTGCCCGCGGACATCGCCGCGGCCTGGCTGCAGCCGTTCCTGGATCACTTGCTGAAGGAGCGGCGCTATTCCGCCTACACGGCGCGGAACTACGGGCAGGCCTTTGAGGATTTCTTCGAGTGGCTCCGGCGCAACCAGCGCGGCGAGGGAGGCTTCGATGTGCTGACGTCGCGGGATGTCCGCGACTTCATCATCGAGGGCCAGCGACGGTTCGACCGCCGCACGCTTCACAACCACGTGTCCGGCCTGCGGGCGTTTTATCGCTATTGGATGCAGCGCGGCCGGCTGGAGAGAAACCCCTTCGCGGGTGCGCCGTTGCCGAAGCTGCAGAAGAGTCTGCCCAAGTTTCTGACCGAGTCGCAGATGACGACGCTCCTCGAGGGACCGCAGCGCTTGTTGCGCAACCAATCCATCCAGGCCCGCGATGCGTGGCGCGACCGCCTGGTGCTGGAGTTGCTCTACGGTGGCGGACTACGCGTCAGCGAACTGGTCGCCCTCAATTACCATGCGATCGATTTCGGCAGTGGCAGTGCGCGCGTGGTCGGCAAGGGACGAAAGGAGCGAATCTGCCCGCTCGGCGCGACGGCAATGGCGGTGCTGCGGAAGTTTCGTGACGATTTCGTTCCGGCGGCGAAGCCGACGGACCCCGTCGTGGTCAGCGAACCCGGCCGGCGGATGACGGCCCGGGGCGTACAGCTGCTGGTGAAAAAGTACCTCGCGCTCGCGGACCTGCCGATGGATCTGTCGCCCCACAAGCTGCGCCATTCGTACGCCACGCACCTGCTGAACGCCGGCGCGGACCTGCGCAGCGTGCAGGAGCTCCTCGGTCACGCCAACCTGACGACGACGCAAATCTACACCCACACGAGCGTCGCGCGCCTCAAGGAAATCTACGCCAAAGCCCACCCGCGGGCTTGAGAAGGGGAGAGACACAAAGCAGCGAAGCAGCTAAGCGATCGACAAGGTTAAGGGACCTGATTTGTTGGGAGCGCGGGTCGCCATAACCATGAAAAGGAAATTGGAGATTGCGCCCGAGGTGGAAGCGTCCGCGCGAGCAGTCGTTGACGCGTTGTTTCAAGTTCATACTGCGCTAGGTCCGGGGCTGTACGAAAGCGTGTACAGCGCCTGTTTTGAAGAGGAGCTGAGATTTCGCGGTATCTGCAATGTTCGCGAGATTCCCATCCCGGTAGTCTACCGATCCCGGCGTCTGGAGGTGGGCTTCCGGGCGGACTTTATCGTCGAGGATCGCCTCCTTGTTGAACTGAAGGCGGTGGAGGCGATACTTCCTCTTCATCTCGCGCAAACGATCACCTGCCTGAAGCTGACGAATCTTCCGCTTGGGATCTTGGCAAACCTCAACGTCAACCTCTTCCGCGAGGGCGTTCGGCGAGTATTTAATCCCGGGCTCGCTTAGCTCCTTTGCTCCTTCCTGTTATTTTTCCTCCCGCTTCACTTCAACGGTACGCGGGTTGACGCCGCGTTGCCGGCGTGGTCGTAGAGGGTGATCTCGAGCGAGGTGGCGCCAGCGGCCTTGGCCTCGGGGATTTCGGCGATGAAGCGCTCCTCCTTGCTGTCGAGGATGCCGTCGGCGGGGTGGGCCACCGCGGTCTGGAAGCCGTTGTTGAGCGTGAACTCGGCGCCTTCGAGGATCGACAAGGCGTCCCGACCGCTGATCGCGATTTGCACCAGCCCGTTGGCCCGGGTGATCGTCGGGGCGGCGAGCACCGGCGGGGTGCGGTCGATGAGGAGCAGGTCGGTTTCAAACGCGTAACTCAGGCGTTGGGGGGCGGGGCGGGGCGCCTGCTCGGCGACCGCCAGGCGGGTGAAATAAACGCCCTCGGCCAGGCCGGAGGTTTCGAACTGCACGAAATTGTCGGCCGTGTTCACCGCGAGGTCGGTCCACGCATCGCTGTTTTCCGGACGAATGCTGAAGGAATAGAGGAGGTTGTCGTTGTCGGCATCACTCACGCTCCAATAGACGACCTGCACGCCGAGCTGCGGCACAACCTGGCTGCCGAGGAAGGTTTCCTTGCGCTTGTCGTTGCCGTCCTCCTTCGCCGCGTCGCGCGGGCCGGGGAAAAGAAGCTGGTTCACGGTCAGCGACGTGCTGGGTGTGCGTTCGGGGGCGGGAATGACGCCGAGGTTCGGCGGGAAGATGCGGAAATCCCCGAGCGCGGGGCGGCGATTCTGGGGGAGATAACTCAGGATGGCCTTGTCGAGCTGCAGCTCGGGCGCGGACGCGGGGAGTTGGATGCGGAGCTTCACATACCGCCCGCGCAGGCCGGTCGCGGCAAAGCCGCCATCCGTGGGCTTGAGCGGCGTCCACGCGCTCCAGCCTTCCAATTCATCGCTGCCGAAATTGGTGCGCGCCTCGATGGTGATGTCCTTCGGTTCCACGCCACGCATGCGCCCGAAACGCAGCGCGCCGACCTCCGCCGGATTGCCGAGATCGAGTCGCTTCGTTTCCAGTTCGCGCACCGGGGCCGGGGCAAAACTCATCAACGCCAGGCCGGGCGCGTTGTTGCGGAGCAGCAGGAAGCGATCCTCCCCGAGCGGAGCGATGTCGTTCAGCTGGCTGGACGCGCTGCCGGCAAACACGAGCGATCGCCGGGCCACGGGATCATAGCCAAAGGTGTCGCCGAGTTCCCCGGCGGTCAGCAGGAGCCAGCCGCCGTGGCGGGCGAGGCGATAGAGCGAGATGTTCGGGCGGGCGAGGACGCCCTCGGGAAATCCGTCGGCGGGAAAGCGCACGACAGTCGACCGGCCGGCAAACTGCGGTTTTTCCTCGGGCGGATTCGGTTTGTCCTTGTTGTCAGCGGGCTTGACCTCGGGGCGATTGATGCGATTCGCGGTTTCCGTCGTGAACACCAACGCCGCATAGAAACTGCCGTCGTCCATGGGCAGCAAGTCGACGACCTCCGCGTCGCGGTTTTCCTGAAGGATCACGGGAGCGCCGCCGGCGGCCGCAAAGCTGTAGAGGTTGCCCTTGGGCGATGAGCCCGCGATCACGCGGCCGTCCGCGAGCCGCGCGAGCCGGCGGACATTGCGGTCGCGGATCTCGCCGAAGACCGTGACGCCGCGCTCCGCGAGTTTCTTGTCGTCGTCGGCCTTGCCCTCAACCACGCCCGCTGCGGCGAGCTTTTTCAGATCGAGTTGGTAGATCTTGCCCGGGTTACCGGTGGCCGCGAGCACGCTGCCGTCCGGTTGCGGCAGGAAATCGAACACGGAATCCGCCGGCAGCGGCACGCGCGCGCTGATCTTGCCGTCTTTCACCAGGTAAACCGCGCCGGTGGGTGACGTGCCAACCAGCACGCTGCCGTCCTTGAGCGGCAGGAGGGACATGGCCTGGGTCTCCGTGACGTCTGCGACCTCGCGGACGGTGTAGGAGTTGTCCTTGGGATTAAACGTGACCTCCTGGACTTTGCCGTCCGGACCCGTGCCAACGAGAAACTTGTTCGGCCCCGACGCCTTCAGGGTCCACAGGATCTCCCCGACCTTCGGACCGGTAAGGTCCTTGAAGACCGGACCGGCCAAAATCCGGCCGTCGGAACGGGTGGCGAGGCCCTTGAGGTTGCGGCTCGCGACTTCGCGACCGAAGTCGATTTCCAACTGGCGGGTGAGTGGATCGGCGCGAAGGGCCACCGTCAGGGTCGCGAGGCAGACGAGGAAAAGCCGTTGGATCATAGGAAGAGAAAAATGGCAGCGGGGTCGGGCCCGAGGAAGACTGCGTTCAGGGACGCGGGTCATCCTAGGCACGATGGCAGTCGTTTCGGATCACGGGTGGAAAACTCAGTCCGTGATGACGAGCGGGCGGCGCACCGTGATGTTGAATAGCCGGCCCGGCAAGACGCGTTGTTCCCACAAAGGCACGAGGGCGTCCCGCCGCTGGAAGCGGGCCTCGTCCGCGCTGCGCGCGATGCGTTCGAGCGAGCCGGGCATGTCGGCGGTGGTGCCGCGCTGGTCGGTCAGCAGGCGCGCCTTTTCGACGACCGCGAGATACAGGCCGTCGGTCTCGCGGAACTCGCGCAGGGCCGACAGGTACTCGTCGAAGCTGCGGATTTGCGCCACCGGCAGGGCGCGGCCGTGGCCGGTCAATTCGTCGAGGGCCTGGCCGGTGGTGAGGATGACCTCGAGTTCCTTGCCGGCCCACGCGCGCGGGACGTCGAGGCCGATCACCTCACTCGCTGACTCGCGCTGGAAGCCGCGCCAGCCGACGGTGACGTCGATGTGCTCGCCCGGCGCCGCCGTCGAACGGGAGACCAGCATCTGCTCGATCGCCCCCAGCGGGGTCTCCGGCGTATCCGCGACGCTGAACGTGATTTGCTCGGGGAAGATTCGCTCGTAGGGATTGAACAACCACTGGGACAAATTGCCGACGAAGTCGCCCAGGCCCTGGCGGAAACCCTGCGGGCCGGCGTAGAGTTGCGTCATCTCCAGCGGCGCGATTCCCGGGAAGCGCACCCTGGTCGTTACCTTGAAACCGCGCGGCAGGCCGGATTCATTGGAGCCCATGACGGCCTGCGCCAGGCCGATCGCGGCAATCGACGGCAGGAGCTGTTCGTGTTGGACCACTTCGAAGTGGAGGGCCTTGCGATTGGCGCGGTCCGGGAACTCGACGTCCACCGGCACCATGGGCGCTTTGCGGCCAATCTCGCCGTAGATGCCGGACAGGCGATCCTGGCTGAACGAGCCGATGATGTTGCCGGTGTTCGCGACCTTGATGGAGTTCAGGGTGCTTGGGAGAATCGTGACGACCTCGGCCGCGGCCATCGGCAGTTCCGCCGAGCCGAGCGACAGCATCGGGTGTCCAAAGGCGAGAATGCGTTTGCCGTCGACGTGCGACACGGTCCCGGTGCCGGCGACACTGATGTCACCCGTGGCCAGCGCCACGGCGACGACGCCGCCCGGTTGCAGGTCAGTGGGGGTCGGGCTTCCCGCGGAGTTTTCCGCGGTCGCAACGGTGCCGCCGAGTCCCGCAACCGAGAGACCGAGCGCCTGGAACTGCGGCTCGAGCAGGGCGGCGACTTCCGGGGCGACGCCGCCAACCGTGAAGGCGGGCGTGAGCGGGCTGAATTGCGCGGGCAGGGAACTGGCCCGGGTCGCGGGGGCCCGCTCGCGCTTGATCGGGATGGGAGAGGGGGCGAGGCCATCGCGGCCCGAGGGCAGCTCGCTGATCTCCATCATGTCACTGATCGGCGTGAACCCCGCGTAGCGCACGGTTTCGAAGCGCTGGATCTGGTAGGCGAGCACGCCCGCGACCCGGCCATTGATGTAAAGCGGGCTGCCGCTCATGCCGGCGACCGCGCCCATGCCCTGCACGCGCGGATCGGTGAGTTCGCAGAGAATCATGCTTTTGCCCGGCCCCAGGGCGTTGTGGAGGATGCCCGTGACCTTGACGCTGAAGGGCTCCGGCTCGCTGCCCTGGAAAACCGTCCACACCTCGCCGGTCATGCCCGGCCGCAGGTCCGCGATCGGCATCACCTGAGGATTGGCGGGTTGGGCGGCCGGAACCGACGAGAGGAGGAAACAACCCAACAGCCAAACGACCCAGGCGGAGGCGTGCAGTTTGCGCGGCGGCGGTTGGTTCATTGGTGCCGGGTGACGACGGTGACCGGGAGTAATCCTTACAGCGACTTAATGGCCTTGGTGATGATTTCGCAAGCGCGGGTCACGGCTGCGCCTTCGTGCGCGGTGCTCAGGAACCACGCCTCGTACGCGCTTGGCGGCAAATAGACGCCGCCATCGAGGCAGGCGCGGAAGAAGCGGCCGAATACTTTGGCATCGGACGCCAGCGCGGTGGGCATGTCGCGCACGGGATTCGGCGTGAAGAAGAGGCTGAACATCGAGCCGGCCTGCGGCGCCTGCAACGGGATGCCCTTGGACTTGGCAGCAGCCAGCGCGGCGGTGACGACCTGCCGACCCAGCGCGTCGAGGCGTTCGTAGGGCTTCACCTCGTCAAGCAAGCGCAGCTGCGCGATGCCGGCGGCCATCGCGAGCGGGTTGCCGCTCAGGGTGCCGGCCTGGTAGACCGGACCGAGGGGCGCAAGGTGGTCCATGATCTCGGCCCGGCCGCCAAAGGCGCCGACCGGCAGCCCGCCGCCGATGATCTTGCCGAGCGTGGTAAGGTCGGGGGTGATCTTCTCGACCTGCTGCACGCCGCCGCGGGAAATGCGGAAGCCGGTCATGACCTCGTCAAAAATGAGCACGGTGCCGTGCGCGGACGTGACCTTGCGTACATGCTGCAGGTAGCCGGGGTCCGGTTTGATGAAACCGACGTTGCCGATGTAGGGCTCGAGGATGACGCAGGCGATCTGGCCGGGGTTGGCGGCAAACGCCGCGTCGAGCGCCGCGGTGTCGTTGTAAGGGAGGACGATGGTCTCGCGGGCAAAGGCCGCGGGCACGCCGGCGCTGTCCGGGTTGCCGTGGGTCAGTGCGCCCGAACCGGCGGCGACGAGCAGCGAGTCGCTGTGCCCGTGGTAGCAGCCGGCGAACTTGATGATCTTGTCGCGCTTCGTGAAGCCGCGCGCCAGGCGAATGGCCGACATTGTGGCTTCGGTGCCGCTGCTGCACATGCGGACCTTCTGGATCGACGGGAAGAAGTCGACGATCAGCTCGGCCATCTCGACCTCGTAGGGATTGGGCGTGCCGAAGGACGTGCCCTTGTCGAGCGCCGCGGCAATGGCGGCTTTGATGCGCGGGTGGTTGTGGCCGTGGATGGCCGGGCCCCAGGTGCAGACGAAGTCGATCAGCTCGCGGCCGTCGACCGTGGTGAGCGTCGCGCCCTGCGCGGACTTCGTGAAAAACGGCGCCCCGCCCACCGAGCGAAAGGCGCGCACCGGGGAATTAACGCCGCCGGGGATGAGTTGCTGGGCACGGGCGAAGAGTTGTTCGGAGGAATTCATGAGGGCACCACTAAAGGACACTAATGGGTCACTAGGTTTCACAGGACAAGGCACTTCCAGTCGAGCTTCGGAGACGCACCAAGACCAATCCGGGGTGGCCGACTGCTCATGAAACCTCCAACGACTGCTTCATCGCTGGTTTTCATGAGTGGCCCATGAGTGTGAATGAGTGGTGACCCTAAGAAAAACTCAGCTCACGTATTTTTGGACGATTGGGATGCGGCGGCCCACGCCGAAGGCGAGCGGGGTGATTTTCAGTCCGGGGGCGGCCTGCTTGCGCTTGTATTCGTTGAGGTCGACCTTTCGGACGATGTCATTGACGACTGCAGGCTCAAACCCCTGCGCCGCCAGGTCGGCCCGCGAGAGTCCTTCCTCCACGTAGCCCTTGAGGATCGCGTCCAACGTCTCGTACGGCGGCAGGCTGTCCTGGTCGGTCTGGTTCGGGCGCAATTCGGCGCTCGGCGCCTTCTCGATGCTGGAGCGGGGGATGATCTCCCGGTGGCGGTTCACCCAGCGGGACAGCGCGTAGACCTGCATCTTGAAAACGTCGCTGATCACGGCGAGGCCGCCGCACATGTCGCCGTACAGCGTGCAATAGCCGACCGCCAGTTCGCTCTTGTTGCCGGTGGTGAGCAGCAGCGCGCCGAACTTGTTGGAGATCGCCATGAGCAACAGGCCGCGCGCGCGGGCTTGGATGTTCTCTTCCGCGATGTCACGGGGACGTCCGGCGAACAGCGGGGCCAAGGTCTTTTCCGCGGCGCCCACCACGTCGGCGATCGAAAGCGTGTGGTACGCGATGCCCAGATTCGCGGCGAGGATGCGCGCGTCGTCCTTGGAATGCTGGCTGGAGATTTCGGAGGGCAGGCTGACGCCAATCACGTTTTGCGGGCCCAATGCCTCGGCGGCAATGACCGCGGTGAGCGCCGAGTCGATGCCGCCGGACAGGCCGAGCAAGGCCTTCTTGAAACCGGTCTTTTGCGCGTAGTCGCGCACGCCCAGCACGAGGGCATCGTAGATGTCCGCGAGGTCGTCCTGGTTGAAGGACGCGTGCAGGGCCGGCGGGGTCGTGGAGGCCGCAGGGCCGACGTCCACCACGCGCAGTTCCTCACGAAATGCCGCCAGCCCGGCGAGCACCTGGCCGCGGGCGTCACAAATCACGCTGCGGCCGTCGAAGATCAGTTCGTCATTCCCGCCAACGGCATTCACGTAGGCGACCGGGCAGGCCAGCTGCCGGGCGGTGTCCGCCACGAGCTTGTGGCGAACGTCGCCCTTGCCATGGTGCCACGGGCTCGCGGAAAGGTTAACCATGAGGTCGCACCGCAGCGCGGCCAGCTGGCGAACCGGTTCGACGCCGTTGTAGAGCCGCCGGGTCGAGATCATGGCGTGGGTCCAGATATCCTCGCAAATCGTGATGCCGATGCGCCGCCCATTGCACTCGATCGCGATCGGGGAGGACGCGGGCTCGAAGTAACGGTCCTCGTCAAAAACGTCGTACGTCGGCAGCAGGCACTTGCGGGCGTTCGTGACGATCTGGCCAGCGCGGCAAAACGCGGCGGAGTTGTAGGCGGATCGGCCCTGGGCCGTGGGGTTCGCCTCCGTGTAGCCGATCAGGGCCGGCACCGCGCCGATCTGCGCGGCGATTTCCCGCGTCGTGCGCTCGACGTCCGTCACGAAACGCTTCTTGAACAGGAGGTCCCGCGGTGGGTAGCCGGACACCACCAATTCCGGGTAAATGACGAGCTCGGCGCCTTGGGCCACCAACGCATGGTAGGCATCCAGGATGCGGCGGGAGTTGCCGGCGAGATCGCCGACGATCGTGTTGATTTGGGCCAGGCCGATGCGCATGGGAAGACGGCGAAACTTGAGGGCAAAGTGCTGGACTGCAACCTCAAGCCTGACGGGGCCGCCCTTGGACTGCCCGTGGGGACGCGACGATTCGGGGTTGCGGCACACTCCCGGGTCGCCTGTAAACAGGCTCCTACTCATGGCTGCGCCCTCGTCCCGTGTCATTCTCGCCTCCGCTTCCCCGCGGCGCAAAGAGCTGCTCGCCTCGCTCGGCGTCTCGTTCGACATCGTTCCGGCCGAGGTGACCGAGCACGAGGCGCCCGACGCAGATCCGCGCGAAATGGTGCGGCACAATGCGGCCTTGAAGGCGGAGTGGGTGGCGGCGCGGCACCCGGACGCGCTCGTCATCGGCGCCGATACCACGGTTTTCATCGACCGCACTGTGTTGAACAAGCCCCGCGACGGCGTCGAAGCCCGCGCGATGCTCCGGATGCTCCGCGGCCGGACGCACACCGTTTTCACGGGCCTGGCCCTCCGCCGGCAGCGGGACGGGCTGAAACTCGACCAGGGCGTCGCCAGCGAGGTGACCTTCAAGAATTTCGACGAGGCCACCTTGGAACTCTACCTGAGCCGCGTCCACACCCTGGACAAGGCCGGCGGTTACGCCATCCAGGAGCATGGCGACCTGATTGTGGCGGGCTTCACCGGGTCCCTGACAAATATTGTGGGATTACCGGTCGATGAAATGAAACAACTTTTGACTAGGGCGGGTCAGACGCGTTGATTTTTACCCAGTGACGACGCAGCCAGCACACTTCGACCAGCCCCCGGGCGCCCTGGAAAAGGACCCGGCGGATTACTCGATCATCATCGGCCTGACGTGCACGTTGCTGTTCCACTTGCTCCTGGTCTGGCTGTCGCCGAATTTCGCCTTCGAGAAATTCACCGGCAGCCACAGCGGCATCACTGTCACGAGCGCCAACAAGGGTAAGACCTTCGATTTCGAACTCGACCAGCCGGCGGTGAAGGAGAAGGAGCGCGACCCATTCCAGTTTGTTGAGACGAATTCCGCCGCTCCCGAGAACATCCCCGACAAGACGTCCAATTTTAGCAACCGCAACCAGCAGTCCGCCCAGGAAGTCGCCGCCAAGGAAATCGACCCGGAAAACCGGCCGAGCGTGAAAGGGCAGGACGAAATCAAGTCCGACACCATCGTTTCCGGCAACATGGCGCCGCCGCAGTTGCCGGCGGCCCCCAGCGTCGAGAAGCAGGCCGAGGATGCGCAGGAACGCGCGGAGCAGAAAGCGCGCATGGAGCAAGTACCGTTGTCCGGCTTCGACAAGACCGAGGGCAAATCGGACGATGGCGTGGCGACCAACATTGCAAAGTCCGATCGCCCGACCACCAACGCGGACCAAGCCTTGGAAGGGGCGCCCGACGCGAAGGACCCAACAGGCGGTTTGGTGAATGTGACCCAGACCCACCGGCAGGTGCCGAAGGAGCGTCCGCGGTTGGCGTCCGTTTCCTTGAACCGGTCCAGCCCACTCACCAACCGGATCGCCGGCGTGACCAACGTCGGCATCATCGGCCGGGACGCCCGCTGGAGTGAGTACGGGGAGTATCTGAATGAGTTGATCGAAATCGTCCAGGCGCAGTGGTACAAGATCCTGAACGAAAGCCGCGTTTCTCCCCCGGGCGGCAGCCACGTCATCGTGAAGTTCAAGATCAACGCCAAGGGTGACGTCGAGATCGTCGGCACCGAGGACAGCGGCGCCGGCAAGCAGGGCGTGTTCTCGTGCCAGAACGCGATCACGTACCCGATGCCCTACCGGAAGTGGACCGACCAGATGGTGGCCGTGCTTGGTGACACGCAGGAACTGACGTTTTCTTTCTACTATCGGTGAGCGCCCCGGCCGGAGACTTTTGGGAAACCCTGCCGCTGGGCGCGGGGGTGACGCCGCTCACCCGCGATGCCAATGGCCTGGCCGCGTTCGACAAACCCGCCGGGATCCTGTCGCACCCGAATGAATCGCAGGATGAAGCCCGGTCGTTGCTGACGACCCGCTACGACAAGGACGCCCAGTGTTTTCACTGGCACGCGGCGGACGGCACCGAGCGCCGACTTTGGCTGTTGAACCGGCTCGATTCCGCGACGTCCGGCGTGATCCTCACCGCTTCCAGCGAGAAGCTCGCGCTCGCCGTCCGCGAGCACTACGCGAAGAAGCAGGTGCACAAGATCTACCAGGCGCTGGTCTTCGGTCGCCCGCAGAAAAACTTCGAGCACTGGAACGACCAGCTCGCCGTGCAAAAGAAAGGCGGCCAGATCCGCACCGGGATCGTCGGCAACGTCCCCGCGCAAACGGTTTTTCAATTGGTGAAGCACACGCAGCGGACTTTCTCGACGTCGCTGGTGAAACTCGAGCCCCGCACCGGCCGCAGCCACCAGCTGCGCGTGCAGTGTGCCAAGCGGCAGCTTCCAATCGTGGGTGACCAGACCTACGGGAACTTCGCCCTCAACCGCGAATTCGCGAAACTCTACAAGACGAAGCGCCTCTTCCTGCATTCGCTCGAGACCAGCTTCAGCTACGAACACGCCGGCAAGGCCCACGCCTTCAAGGCCAGCGCGCCCCTGCCGAAGGAATTTTTGGCGGGGTATTGAAAGGGGGGGGGGGCTTCGCGCGCCGGACGCGCGGAGTAAACAAATGGCTGGTCAAACCCTTTCGTTCATACCAAACGCCACTGCTGGAGGGTCGGCCTCCCGGCCGACCGTGGCATGAACGAATACGACTCCAGCACCGCTTACCCGTGTCGCGCACGGCCGGTTCATCACGTGCCGGTCGAACCTCACGGTCAACCGGTCATTATTTTCCTGACGGTTTGCACCAAGAACCGACGCCCGGTTCTCGCGTCGCCGGATACGCACCTGCTGATCCGTGAAGTATGGAGCGGGGCGTCCCACTGGTCGGTCGGCCGCTACATGGTGATGCCGGACCATCTCCATCTCTTTTGTTCGCCCGGCACGATTCCGCCGCGTGCGCTGAAAAACTGGGTATCTTACTGGAAATCTGAATTGAGCCGGCTCGTGGGCGCGCAGGAAGGATCCTTCTGGCAAAAAGACTTTTGGGACACGCAAATTCGCCACCGCGAGAGCTACGCGGCCAAGTGGGAATACGTGCGCAACAATCCGGTGCGGGCTGGATTGGTTCCAAAGACCGCGGACTGGCCTTACCAGGGAGAACTTAACTCCCTCCGCTGGCGTGAATGAACGGTCGGCCGGGAGGCCGACCCTCCACAGCTGGAGACAGGCAACCTTGCGCTACAACAAACTCATCTGCGAATCATCCGGCGGCGTGACCTGGATCTTCTTCTTCGGCTTCGCCTGGGGCGAGGGGAGGGTCACGGTGACGTCGTCTGATTCAAGCTGCGTCAGGATCGTCTTGGCGCGGTCGATCACGCTCAGCGGCAGGCCGGCGAGGCGCGCGACCTGGATGCCGTAGCTGCGGTCGGCGGCGCCTTCGACGACGCGGCGCACGAACACGATGTCGTCGTTCCACTCCTTCACCGCGACCGAATAGTTTCGCAATCGCGGCAGGTGCTTGTCCAGCTGCGTGAGCTCCTGGTAGTGCGTGGCGAAAAGCGTGCGCGGGCCGCGCTCCGCGGAACGGTGCAAGTGCTCGACGACCGCCCAGGCGATGCTCAAGCCGTCGTAGGTGGACGTGCCGCGGCCGATTTCGTCGAGGATGATTAGCGAGCGATCCGTCGCGTTGTTCAGGATGTTGGCCGTCTCGTTCATCTCGACCATGAACGTCGAGTTGCCGCGGGCGAGGTCGTCGCTGGCGCCGACGCGCGAGAAAATCCGGTCCACCAGGCCAAGGCGACACGCCTTCGCGGGCACCCAGCAACCGACCTGCGCGAGCAGCGTGATCAACGCGACCTGCCGGATGTATGTCGACTTGCCCGCCATGTTCGGGCCGGTGATCAGCAAGATCTGCGCGTCATCCGCGGAGAGAGCGGTGTCATTGGGGACAAAGGTGTAGCTGCCGGCCAGCCCCAAGCGCTCCTGCTTCATCATCTGCTCGACGACCGGATGGCGGCCGTCGGTGATGTTGAGGAGGTCGCCTTCGTCGAGTTGCGGACGGCAATAATCCCACTCGCGAGCCAGTACCGCCCAGCCGGCGAGCACATCGAGTTCCGCAAGCGCGTCGGCCGTCCGGCTTAAGGTCACCGACTCATCGAGCACCGCCGCGACGAGCGCGTTGAAGAGTTCGAGTTCGCGGGCGAGCGACTTTTCCTCGGCGGAGAAGATTTCCTTTTCCTTCAGTTTGAGGTCCTCGGTGACGTACCGCTCGCCGTTCACCGTCGTTTGTTTGCGGATGTAATCGGCCGGGACGTTGGCGAGGTTGGCCTTGGTGACCTCGATGTAATAACCGAAAACAGACGTGTATCGGACCTTCAGGCTCTTGATGCCGGTGCGTTCCTGCTCCTTGCGCTCAAGTTCCGCGAGCCACGACTTGTTGTCGGTGGTGAGGCTGCGCAGTCGGTCCAGTTCGGGATCGTAGCCGGCGCGGATGTAGTTTCCATCGGCGAGGTCGTTGGGCAGTTCGTCCGCGAGAGCGGCGGCGAGCAATTCGCGCAACTTCGGTAGGTCGGTCAGGCGCGCACGGACTTTCGAAGTCTCACCGCCGTGAGAGCCGACAAGGTGCGAGTCCAGCAAGTCAAGGCAGGCGATGATCGCCGGGATTTGCGCCAGGGTGTCCTTCACGCCACCGAGCTCGCGCGGGTTGCGCAGGCGGTTCTGGAGGCGGCCCACGATGCGCGGGATGTCCCGCACCTTGTTCAGGAGTTCCCGCAATTCAGCGAGGTCGCTCGGTTGCGCGATCAGTTCACCAACGATCGTCTGGCGTCGAATGATCTCCGGCAGGTCGAGGGTGGGGGCGGCGAGCCAGCGCTCGAGCAGACGCGAGCCGGCGGCGGTCGTGCTGCGATCGATCGCGCCGAGCAGGGACGCGTCGCGGGTGCCGCGGGTGGATTGGAAAATCTCAAGATTGCGCAGGGTCGCCGGGTCGAGCAGTAGCGTCCGCGTGCTGCGGTATTCCTGCAGCGAGCGGAGATTCTGCGGCTTCGCGCACAAGTTCTCGGTCGCGTAATAGACGACCGCACCCGCGGCGCCCAGCGCCGCGTGGTTGTTGGCAAGACCGAAACCCTGTAGGTTCAGGACGCCGAGCGCGTCCATCACGGTTTTCGCGCCACCGGCGACCTCGAAGTGGTAGCCCGGCAGTTCCGAGCAGAGTCGCGGCGCGCAGAATTGATGCAGCGCATGAATCCCGTGTTGTTCGTGCGGCGCGGCCTGCCACTTGGCGAGGTCGCCTTCGATCAGGACCAACTCCGCCGGATCGAGCGCGGTGAGGACGGGCAGGAGGTTTTCCGGGTGCGCGTCGGTTGCGACGCGGAACTCACCGGTCGAAAGATCGAGCCACGCGGCGTGGAGCCCCGCCTTGTCGAGCGCCAGCGCGCACAGGTAGTGGTTTTTCGCGGCATCAAGCTGGCCGGCGGAAAGGGTGGTGCCCGGGGACAGGATGCGCGTGAGCTGGCGCTTGACCAACTTGCCGGACACCGCGGGTTCGGCCTGGTCGCAAATGGCAACCTTCTTGCCGGCGGCGAGCAGCTTCGTCACGTAGTTGTCGGCCGCATGATGCGGGATGCCTGCCATCGGCGTGTCGCCGCGTTTGGTCAGGGTGATGCCCAGGATCCGCGCCGCGACCTCGGCGTCGGTGAAGAACATCTCATAGAAATCGCCCAGCCGAAACAGGAGCAGCGTGTTCGCCGGGAGGCCGCGCTTGACCTCGAAATACTGTTGCATCATTGGGGTCATGAGCAAATATACCACTTGTTTATACCACCCACAAATGAGCACGAGACCCCCGACATGGCAGCCGTCCGGCCCGGAAGGCCTTTATCTGAATACGCGGTCAGGCACGTATTACTCGCGATATCAACTGAATGGCTCTCGGACATTCCGGTCGTTAAAGACGAAAGTCTTCACCGTCGCAAAGCTCAAACACGCCAAGCGACAGGTAGAAGTGGAGAAGGACCGCCAGCGCGGCGCGGAACTGACCGGCGATTTCCATACCTTGGGCGGCCTGCTGATCGAAATGAAGGCGCGCCTCGACGCGATTCCGGTCGCTGAGAACACCAAGATCGGCCGCGCCAGCAACATCGAGCGCCTTAGGACCAACTGGCTCCGGGGCAACTTTGACACCTTCCTGGCACGCAATGTCACGGCCGACATCGTGGCCGAATTGCGCGAGCACCTGCTCCACAAGGCCGAGTGGAAATGGAAATTCCAGAAGTCGAAGCATCGCGGATTCAAGGCTCCCGTCGTCAATCAAACTCTCTGGGTGCTCCGCGTGATGCTCGATATCGCTGTGGAGAAGTTGGTCCTGATCGAGAACCCGTTCGCGGTCTCCACCACGCTGCGCCAAGGCCTGTTCGCCAAGGGCAGGGGGGAGAGCGGCAAGGGCGGCAACAGGCTCCAATTGCCCGACCGGGCGGACATGCTGCGCATCTTTGCGGAAATGCGCCGAGTGCCGGAAGGCGCGGAAGGATTCGGGCCCAATCCTGAACAGCGGATTTATCTCGAAAACATGGCGACCGAGATGGCCGACCATGCCGAGCTGCTGGCGTATTCGGGCATGCGCAAGGAGGAGGCAACCGTCTCGACGGTCGCGGACGACCACGGCGACGAATTCAAAATCTGGGGCACCAAGTCCGCCTCCGCCGAACGCACGATCCCGGTGAACACGGCTCTGCGGGCGGTATTGGACCGGATTAAAAGCCGCCGGGTCGGGCCCAAGACGAAGCTCGTCATCACGGCCGAACCGCGGACCGCTCTGCGCCGTGCTTGCCAGCGACTGAACTTGTCGCCGCTGCGCAACCACGACCTGCGCCATTTCTTCGCGTCGGTGTGCATTGCCAGCGGGGTGGACATCCCGACGGTTTCCCGCTGGCTGGGCCACGCCGACGGCGGCGCCCTCGCGATGAAGACCTATGGCCACCTGATGAAGGATCACAGTCTGGCCTCCGCCAGGAAAGTGGACTTCAACGCTCCGCGCGCGGACGCGAAATCCAGCGTCGCGTAAGGCGCGGAGCCCCTGCCGGGGGAACTCTTCAATTGAGCGCATGCCGGCGCTCGATCGACTGACGCGTCACGAGCACCCGGCGCGTGCCGGCGAGTCGCTTTAGGCGTCCCGTGGCCAGTTCCGCATAGAGCGTGGTGCGCGAGATGCCTCCTAACAGGTAACGCGCGGTCTTCTCGTTATAGGCTTCAGGCAGCGGGGGAGGGCAGTCGCCGGAGAAAACGGACGCTTCGCCCTCAATGCCAATGCCCCATTTCGCGCCGAGTTGCCTGGCTTCCGCGATGTCCCGGGCCTCGAGGATGACCCGCCGGATTTCCCCGTCAGCAACGTAGATTCCGGCGAACCTTCTAAGTCCGGTGCCGGCCTGCATTGCGTCCTCTCCTGCCATCGAGCGTAACGATCCACCTCGCCATTCACATCCCCATCCGCGGCCCTTGGCGCGGAGACGGAGGCGGTGCAATGAAAGATGACTGCGTCGGCCGAATGTCCGGACTGATCTCCATCTCTCGGGCGGCCGCGATGATGCGCTCGCTGGCACGCGGAAAGATTTCGCGATAGACCTCGGGCACCTGGGCCCGCGCTGCCGCCTGCGCGATTTCGGCCGCCGTGAGCTGGCGGCCCGTAGTTTCGCGGTGCAGCCGCAGCATGCTCCGCACATCCACCAAATCCTGCACGTCACCGCGCCCCATCTTCGAGACAACCAGGTCGAGCATTCGGGGCCGCTGCAGGTTGAGCTTGGTCAGCTTGTCGTTGTGAAGCGGGACGGTATGCTGCTTCCACTCGGGAGTGAGCGCCACTTCGCGCTCCGGGAAAATATGTGTGATATACAGTCCCTTAGATTCGAGCTCCTGATTCGTCTTTTCCACCGCCCGCCAGAACGTGCGGTCGGCGTCGACCCGCATTTCCCGCTCCTTGGGGATGATGATGTCCACATCGTTGGTGGAGCGTCCGGCCAGCCGGCCGGCGAACTTGCGGTCGAGCAGGAGCGCGGCGGCACCGAAGACGACCACTTCCGTGGGTTGCGTCAGGTGCCGGTCGAGGGTTTCAGCGATCGTTTGCGCCGCGTTCATCGCCGATATTGCGTGCGCAGCCACTTCCGCACCGGGCCTTTCCCTGGGCCACTGAGGCGCGTTTCGGTGACCAAGCGCGATACCCCCGGCAGGAAATCCTGTTCTTCGGCCGCCGAGCCGGGCAAGGCAGCCTGCACCGAAGCCCAAAACTGCGGGTGCACATCTGCCGACAATCCCAACCGGACGAGGTGCGCGACCCGGCCGGCCACGTCCAACTGCTCGGCAGCGGCAGCGATCAATTCCGGCGAATTCCCCAGATCGCTTAGGACCATCGCACCGCACCGGATCGATTGAAAAGTCTCTGCGTTCGCCGGGCCGCGCAGCAGCGCGCAGCCTAAGACCTCATGCGGCAGCCCGGCACGATCCGCTGGCGTCAGACTCGGCCACAATGGGGCGTAATGCGAGCATCCCCGGGCAATTGCCGCCGCTCGCAATGCGTCAAAGGGCAACCCCGCCGCCGCCCGGCAGGCCCGCAAAAATCCGCCATCCGCCACGTGAGGGGCGGCGACAGACGAGGATCTTCCCTTGGTCGGCATCATATATCCCTGACGGGACAGGGGCCACGCTAACCGCCCGAAGGCTTGGCGCGAATTCTTTTTCTGGCCCGGTGGCCTGGGGATGACGAGTGACATCGCTGATACTTTGCCGGCAATCGGTGCGCAAATACAGCCCGCGCAGCGAACACCACCCGGGATTGGTGTTCGCTCCTTGTGGTTAGCAAAATCGACTGCGGGCGGATGGCTTCAATCCCGTAACATCACTTCCAGACTGGCCAGAAGTTCGCCGATGTCGGCCGTTTTTTGGAGGGCAAGCACCCGGCGAGGCGCCTGCGGCACCCTGGCCAATGCTGCCGGTGAACCGCTGATGCAGATGACCTTCACCTCCGGGGCCAGCCGCTGAATCTCTGCCAGCATCTGCAATCCATTCAACACCGGCATATCCAGATCCGTTATCACCGCCCGGGCATGTTTGCCGTGTTCGCGAAAAAGGGCCAGGCCCGCGCCACCGTCATTTGCCGTCATCGTCTGGTAGCCGTGATTTTCGAGGACGGCTTGGATCGTCTCCCGGAATAACTCGGAGTCATCGACAACGAGGATAAACGGTGCGGTCTGCTGCGCTTGGGGCTGAACGGGATTTTGACTGGATAATGACATGTCTCTGTCTGGACAGCCCGAATTGGAAAGTAAAGCAAACACCCCACACCTGTGGGGTGTTCCCATTTTGGCATCCCGGTTAGGATGAACCGGTGGCAACCCTGAAAGACATCTCCTCCCGTTTGCGCAAACTTCGTTCCGAATTTGACCTGACCCAGCAGCAGGTGGCGGAATTCACCGGGGTGAGCTACAAGTATTACCAGCGCCTAGAATCGGGCCGAGGACATCACATCTGGCTGGACACGGTGGAGCGCTTCGCCCGCCTCTATCATCTGGAACTCTGGCAACTGCTCCATCCCGACTTCCTGAAATACGCCAGGAAGCCCCGCCTGCGGTAGGGTCTGGCAGATCCCGCCGGGCGCGGCCCGGGGCCTGGAGGCAGCCGGAGAGCCCCCAGATAGGCGTGCCGGCCCCCGAGGCCGGGCACGCCGTGGCAGCGCAGCGGAATCCGCTGCGCGGAGGTCCGCCGACTCCAAATCGCGCTCGCCCAAAGACCGAAACAGCCCCCTCAACAGCCCTCAGAATATCGATCCACAGTCTCAAGCCGCGTATGACCCTGAACCCGCGCACGACCCGTTGGACAGTTTTCCAACCTGTGCTATATTGCACGCCTTTTGCACCTTATTCTACCCGCCGGCTTTAACTCCTGGACCCAAGTCTTGACCGACTGGGGCGTGTCCCGCGCTTTATCGACTTTCCGCCTCCCGGGTTGTTTGGCTGACCGTCCCCAACTTGCTGTTCCATTCGTGGCCCACATCGGTGCGGCCATCCGTCATAAACAGCTTCATCGACGCTCCGTGGAAGCTGCCTTGATTGCGCAACAGGTGACCGAACCGGCCTACGACCAGGCGGGAGGTCCGGGCTATCTCAAACTTTTCACAGCGATGGAGGGGGCCCAAGATAGATTCATCGAAGCTTGGCTCGCCGAGCGGAACACTAGCTCCGAAACGGGTTCACCACAGCTCGCTTCGCTTCAGGCCGATATGGAGCGATACCAAGCCGACGTCGAACGGCTCAGGAAACTTTATGAGCCCTACGTCCGGGCGGCCCGCACCGCAGCCGTCCGCGCGCATTGGGCAGGCCACCAGCTGCGGGGCATCCCTGATACCTTTTTCGCCGACGCGGCGCATTATACAGTGCCGGCCCGGATGCAGCGCATCCATCCGCCATGGTGGGGTGCCTTTCTTGGCCGGCTGCAACAGCCCCTGGCGCATGGACACCCGGCCGAAGGCTACCTGCTCGATGCCCTGCCACGCCTTCGCGCCGCCGCCAAGAAGAAGACCCTTGCCGCCATGATCGACGAATGGCGGGCCGAGCAAAATGACAACTGGGGCTGGTATGGAAAAACCCATTACCGGATGCTGGCCCGCCGGGCCGTCCAGAAAGCCGGCCAACTGACCCGCTGGTTCGATACCCGCGCGCCAGGCTACCTCACCAACGATGCGGTGCGGTTTACGCTCGATTCGGAACTGGCTGACAGGCTTATCGCAGCCGATCCTTGGTCGGTATCCATGCCTACGCGCAATCCCTACGAGGGCTGGACCGAGCATTGGCGCAATTAGTCAGCTCTCAGGAGTCCGGACTGACCGGCTTGGTCACGATCGGGGATGCCGGTCCATCCCAAGGCGCCGGATCGACCTCCCAAGCGCGGGCCGCCGCAGTTTCGGACTTGCGATATTTGCCCTCCTGACCCCGCCCGCATTTCAGGCACACAAAACGCACCCGGTTGGCGACCGTCTGTTTCTGGGGGACTTGGGCGCAGCAGGCCAGGATCATGACGGTATCCATGCCCGCCCCACCGGCCCGATTCCAGCAAAACCGAGCGTCTGGCGTCAGGCGCGAAGATTGTCCTCAACCCAGCTGTTAGGTTAAGCGAACACCCGATGCGAGCGGTGTTCGCTCCGCCGTCTCCCCTTTGGATGTGCGCCCGGTCAGGATGGAGTCATGGATTCATCCTTCCCCGGTGAGCCGGTTCGCTCCTCACTTTGGGCGGCTTTCGCCGCCTCGTCATGTGCTTTTAAAGCGGCCAGCCTGCGCTGCAGCGCCTGGAACGGGGTCTCTCCCGGGAGAACGAGGCCGGAAGGACGCATCGGTGCAAACGATGGCAGGGATACCGGTGCCTCTGGTTGGGGCGTGATGGGGGTTTCTGCCGTTGCGGTCGTGATTGCCAGAGTGGTTGCGGAGGCGCTAGCTGACGGCACTGCGGCTGTTCTCGCCTTCCGGCGTTTGGGCGGCCGGCGCCCCAACTCCTGCTGGAGCCACCGCCGCATGGTTTCGCGACCGATCTGGATGCCGATCAGTCCCAGGCCTGTGGCCAGTGTCTCGGCCGAATCCCCGGCCTGGGCCAGCCGCAGCAATTCCTCGCGATGCGGTTCCAACTGCGCGGTTGCGTGGTTGCGGGGATGCCGCGCCTGGGCCACCGCTTGGGTCAGCGTGGCGGGTCGCGGGGTAGTGGGTGAGGAGTGGTTGGGCAGTGACATGGTGGTGAATGGGGCACTGTATGCGTGGTGGTTGGGGAGTGCAACGGGAGCGCCTGAGGCGCACTCTAAGCGGAAACGCTTGGACGTTGGTGTCCTCCCTTACTGTTTTGTTTTATTTTTGTCAGGTGAATCAGGTTACCTTTGGGGTTCATTCATTAATTGGTTCATCAGGTTGGTTGATTTCTTGGACTTTGGTTTAGGTATTTTAGTTGAGTTGGTCTCTTTGCGTTTTTGGTTTCATAGGTTGTCAGTTCATTTTTCAGGTAGAGTTATCCTTGGTTCCTATGTCCTAAGTTTGGTTTACGGAGGTGGCGGATGCTGACGATTCGCACCTGCAAGGCTTTCAGCAAAGCCCTCGGGGAATACCTCCGCCAGGCCGACTACTACGCCCAGGGCATGAAGGTCGAAGGCACCTGCCACGGCCGGCTCTGTGCCGCCGTAGGGCTGACCGAGGGCGCGAACATCAGCGACGAGGCGTTCGAGCGGATCGCCTCGAACCATCACGCCGTCACGAATGAAAAGCTCACCGAGCGGATGGCCGCCGGCCGCCGGGCTGGCTACGACGCCACCTTCAACGCCCCCAAGTCCGTCTCGATCCAAGCCTTCCTAGGCGGTGATGACCGCCTCCTTGCCGCCCATGAAACAGCCGTATCCGAAGCCCTGCGCGAATTGGAGGTCCATGCCTGCCACCAGACCGGCCGCGGCGTAAACAAGCGCTATGTCCCCTCCGGCGCCATCGCCGCCGCAGTCTTCCGACACAGCGAAAGCCGGGCCCTTGATCCGCACCTCCATTCGCATGCCTTCATCTTCAATGTCACCCGAAGTGATTCGAACGGAGGCCGGCTGCTGGCACTCGAAAGCTCGAATATCTTCGAACGGACCAAGTATCTCACGGAGGTTTACCGGAACGCCCTAGCCCGCGAAGTCCAGCGCCTCGGCTACCAGATCGAACGCCGGTCATACGGCTTTGAACTGGCCGGCGTCCCCCCGGAGCTTTTGGAGCGATTTTCAAAGCGGGCGCAGCAGCGCGACCAGGCCATTGCCGCACGCGAGGCCGAGCTCGGCCGGGAGCTCTCCCGCGACGAAATCGCCATCCTCGTCCGTGAAAACCGCGCCGCGAAGCAATATGAGCTGACTCCCGATCAGGTCCGCGAAGGTCAGCTCGCTCAAGTCAGCGCCAGCGAACTTGAGCAACTGCGGGCGCTCAAATCCGGTGCCCCTCAGGCCGCATCCCAAGTCCTCAGCCTCCCCGAGGCCATCACCCGCGCCACCGAGCACCTCTTCGAACGTCGGACGGTCGTGTCCGACCATGAGTTCACCGCTGAAATCCTCCGCGAGACCTACGGCGTCCATTCCCTTGATGCGGTCAAGTCGGCGCTCGCGACGGATCGGCGCCTGCTCCAGTCCGGTGGCCAGATTTCCACGCAGGAGGCCCTCGATCTCGAGCGCAACCTCATCCGCCAGCTTAATGACGGAGCTGGGGCCCGCGACGGCGGCTTGGGTTTCATCGCTTCCGACGAAAGCGCCTGTCTTTCCCACGAGCAGCGCACGGCCGTCGAGGCGGTGCTCAACTCACACGACTCCGTCACGGTCCTTCGCGGCCGGGCCGGCACGGGCAAAACCCAGACTCTGGCCACCATTATCGAAGGCGTCACACGTTTCGGGATAAAAGTCGCCTGCTTTGCCCCCAGCACCCAGGCCGTCGAGGTCCTGCAACGTGACGGGTCGGGACAGCCGGCTGCGGGCCGCGCCTCAGCGGATGCGGTCCTCCAGTCGACCCATACCGTCCAACGCCTGCTCGTCGATCCCGCCCTCCAGCGGTCCCTCCGCCACGAAATGATTATAGTCGACGAATATGGCCTCCTTTCCACCCGCCAGCTCAAGCAACTGGTGGATATCACCACCGAACAAAAGGCCCGCCTGCTACTCGTGGGGGATTCGGCGCAGCACAAGAGCGTCGAGGCGGGCGATGCCGCCCGGATCATTGAAAAGGAAAGTCGCGTGCGCGTCGTGACGCTCAGTGAAGTTCACCGGCAAGCAGCCAACCCGGCCTATCGCAAAGCCGCAGAGGATCTGGCGGCCGGTCGGCTCGCCGCCGGCCTGCGCAAACTCGACAAAATGGGTGCCATCGTCGAAGTCGACCCCCCCGCCGTTCGCCAACTGCGGATGGTCGACGAATGGCTGGAAGCTTCAAAGGAAACCAAGCAGGTCCGCACGCGCGACGGCCTGCAGGAGCGCGCGAAAACCACCCTCATGGTGGCCCCGACCTGGAAGGAAATCGACCAGCTCAATCTGCTCGCGCGCTTCCGGCTCCGGGGCGAAAAGAAGTTGTCCGGGCCGGACCAGGATTTTGTCGCCCTGCGCGCCAAGGACTGGACCCGGGCACAACAAAAGGATCACCGCTGCTACCGCTCCGGGGACGTCCTGGTCGCCCACAAGACGACGAAGCATTTCCAGAAAGGCGACGAGCTGCGGGTGCTGCGTAAGGAACAGGGGAGGCTGGTCGTGGCCCGTGGCGCCAGCGAGCTATCGCTATCCCCGCGCCAGTCCGGACTCGCTTGGACCGTCTGCGAGGAGCGGCCCAATCCCGTCGCCGTCGGCGACCGGCTGCGCCTCTGCTCCATCGCGCTCGCCGTGGCCCCATCCGGCCAGATTCGCCGGCTGGCTAACGGCACGACAGTGACCGCCCAATCGGTCAACGCTTTTGGCCAGCTCGTCCTGCAGGACGGTTCCACTCTCCACTCCCGACAAGTGGCCTACGGTTACGCGCTCACTTCCCACGCCTCGCAAGGCGTCACCGTGGACAAGGTCTTTCTGGCTGGTGCCGCCTCCCGCGAAGGCCTTTACGTCGCCGCCACCCGCGGAAGGGAATCCGTCCGGATCTTCGTCCCCGATCGCGAAGACTTTCTCAATGCTGCCGGCCTGCGAAGCGAGGCAAGGACGAGCGCACTGGAATTCACGCGCTCGATTAGGCCTGCGCTCCGAACCCATCTGGCCCGGGCCTGGAGCTATCTCCAGCAGGTCAGGGCACAAGTCGCGGCTTATCTCGTCATCCAGCCGGACGCGCGGTTCCTCCCGGCCCCAGAGGTGCACTACATCCCCAGGCTAGTAGTGGAGCGCGCCCCGTCGCACTCGCCGGCTTACGAATCATCGCCTCGCCACCACCATTCTGAAAATCCCGCGCAAACCACGCGCATGCGCATATGAGCGGACTCAAGCCCAAGCATCCCGGCGGGGAAATCCTCCGGCCGCGTGATCCCGTCTGTCTAGTGACGCAAGATATGCCGGCGGTTTGCCTACGACTGCACGGCCATCGCCAGCGGATTGCTCTGCCCTATGCCTTGCTCCTTCGGATCGAACTTGCGGAAGACGAGACCGCTTGTGACATCACCTTCGCCACTCACGTGGTCAACGTGCGTGGCCAGCACTTGGGGCTAATCTACCTTTCCGTCAGCCAAGCCCGGGCCGCGCAGGTTGGCGTCGGCGACTCCGCCAGTTTGACCGAAGGTGAATCATACCTAGGGCCCTTGGTCACGGGGATGCGGATTGAACCGACCGACGAGGCTGGCCGAGTCCGCCGTTGAATCCATTAGCGTGCCGGGGGCAGCGGGCGGCGAGCAACGCGAGCCGTTGGCTGCCCCTCGTCGCGCCACCTCCGGCCCAGCTGTCCCGGCGGTGTGGAAACGGGCCGGAGCATGAGCGACGCCCGGACCAAACCGCTGGGTCTGCGCCTGGGCTCAACGCGCTCGCCGTTTATTTTCGATGAGGCGGCGGATTGCTCCATTGATTCAATCAGCCACCAGCCGGTAGCCGGCCCCGGCGTGGCGTCCAAGGTGGGCTGGGCATAGAGAGGCAGGTCAAGATGAATTGAGCGAAAACCACTCGTGCCCCCAGACGAGGACTGCGCCGAGATGACCGGCGACCACGATAAGGACGAAAGTGACGATGACCACGGTGCGGCGCCCCCAGATCTGCTTCGCGCTTTGCGCGTCACTCCAGGCGCGGGCTGACAGCCATGCGGCTACAGACCACGCTGCGGCCGCAAGCCCAATCCATCGGTGCAGTTCTAAAATCGATCGTTGATCCGAGCGGATATGTTCGTGGGCCGCGAGCGACCAACCGCTGCCAACCGCAAGCAATGCTGCAATCGCGCCCAGCCCGAAGAGCCCACGCACCGCCTGCGCGAGAAACGGGCTGTCCCGGAAATACCGGAAAAGCTCCACGGCGGACCCCAGGACCAGTAACACCAACGGAAAATGCAGGATTACGGGATGCAGCCGACCCAACAGTTCCAGGAGTTGGTCCATGACAAAAGACTCTGCCCGACTTCCTGCGGAAGCCGGGCGAAGCAAGTGAGTCGGTGTGATATTAGTGTTTGTGGCCCGCGTGGGCGTCGCCGTCCTTCTTGGCTGCGCCATCGAGGATTTTCAGGTATTTTTCGGGGTCCTTGTTGAAGTCCTTGAGGCAGTCTTTGCAGCAGAAGCTGATCAGGCGGTCCGGCTTGCCCTCGAGGCGATAGATGTAGTCAACGGGCTTGCCCATGTCGCCGCCGAGTTTGTCCCCGGAAACGATACAGGCGGTGGTCGGGTATTCGGCCTTGGCCTTGGCGATCCAGGCGGCGTCCTTTTCGGTCACCGGGACGAGTTGGCCCTTGTCATGGCCTTCGTGGGCGAAGGCCGTGCTGGCGGTCGCCGCAGCACCAAAGAGGGCTGCAGCGATGGAGAGAGAGCGGAGGAGTTGCATAGATATAGATTTGATTGAAGTTTCGTGAGGTTAAACGGCAGCCGGCGTCCGATCCCTCAACTTTTTGGGTGGCTTCCCGAAAACATCAAAACTCGTAGCTGGCGCCCAGCCCCAGCCACGCCTGCCGGCCCGCGCCCGATAGCACAACGGAGTCATTCCGGGTTGCCCTACTTTTCAAGGCGTAGACGGGGCTCCAGTTCCTTGGGAACTTGACCTAGGTATATTTGCACCAAGGGTCCCTTTTCGGTCATATTAGAAATTAGAGCCCACGGAGTTTGCGCGATGATAGAAGGCGCGAACTCCCAGACAAAGTATCGTCTTTTCTCCTTAAAATAACCTATCCCGCCTTTCACCTTCTCTGCGGGTAGTCCCACGTAAGCCCGGGAGACCAAACCACTATCAGACTCGTAGTAAACTACGTCCCACTGTTCGGCCGATCGAGTGTAGCGTCCGGAGGAAATGAAAATCTCCATTTTATGACCAAGGTTGGGCGGCACCCAGTTGAAGCGTAAGTCATCGGACAAAATAATAGCAGCAGGTGTAGCGACCGGAGGCGTCGTGCAGGCGCTCAAGAAGATCGAACAGGCAATCAAGCCAAGCGCACTCACGGGTAGAGCGTAGATCCGTTTGGGATTGAACATAGGAATAGCAGAGAAGTTCAAGCGAATGGCTTCAAGCCCGCTAGGGGGAGGGGTGGGCACCTTCATGGGCACGAACCTCGATACGAGCCGTGCCTACTGGAAGAGGGTCAAGTGTCACCTGATAGGTGCCGAACCCCGGCCGACGCCACTGGCGGCGTATTTGTCGTGGTTCGAAATGCTCAATGGTGGAACGGAGCACTCGTCCGGCCGAATCGTAGAGTGTCACGTCGAGGTGAGTCTGAGTCGTATCCTCGGCCGCCAATTGCTTGACCACAGAACCCTTGAGGATCAGCGGCCCTGCTTTTCGCTCCAGCCAGATTTTATCGACATCCACCGCGGGGGAGCCGACGCGCTCCAGCTTGATGTCGCGAACATCGGAAGGGGCGCGGAACGGCGTGGCGCAGCCGGTCAAGAACAGCAAGGCGAGCGTCAGAACGGTGGGTTTCATGGTCGGGTATCCGAGGTAGGACACCCCTTTAACGCACCTGCGCAGGCCGATCCCTCTGGTATTTGCAGCCAACGGGGCGAATCGGCTGACTCAGGAGCGTGGCCTTTTCCACTGTCGGAGGCGAATGCGGCGCCGCACCGCCGCCTGAAACCCGGGCGCGGGGGGCGGCGACACCTTCCAAGTCCGGAGCAAATTGCGCAATGTCGTGATCGCTTTCATAGTGACATCTACCAGCGGCCTGGGGCCTTCCATTTCATCTCGGCAAGGAGTTCTTCCACGATTGTCTGGGGACGCTCACCGCAGGCGAAGCGTGCCGGCGCACGTTGGAACAGATCCATGCAGACGGGACAGCACAGGGGGAAAGGCTTCCCACCATGATACAGGTGCGCCACGCCGCCGGTGTTGGCCAAGTCCTTCCCGCAAACTGCGCAGGTCTTGTCGGTGTCGTTCATGTCTCGGGAGATGTTGGGCCGTCCCATCTTTAGTCTGGGGCGGCCCGTGGTGGGTTGTGGCTACAGGGTCTGGCATGCGGCCGCATCCGGAGCAGGTCGCATCACTTCTTGTCGGCGAGCTTGGCGACGAAGAAGCATTCTTCGCCCTTGTCGTTCACGTAGGTGACCTCACGAACTATCGTCTGATTCTTGGGCGGTCCCTTCACGACCACCCGCACCCTCGTCTTGCACGAGGGACAAGTGACCGTCGCACCCTCTTTGCAGTGCTCCATGGCCTCGTCCCGGCTGGCTACCGTCTTCTCGGTGACGGTCTGGCACTGGTTACAGACGTAGACGATCTTGTCGCCCGGCTTCAGGGCCTCGAACTGTGATTTCTTGCGCATGGTCTCCCAGTATTGGGGACCCGGACCAGCAATGACCGGAACAGCGGCGCCTGTAATGAGGCCCGCGAGGAGGATCAGCTTTGCGATGGTTTTCATGGGGTTTGTTGTTTGAGGTGCCCTCGCGGCACCGAAATTTCGCGCAGATGTGGTTGCGGTCGGCTGTTCAGGTGCTCGCGACGGCGGGCTCAGTTGCTGGGGGCGGCTCCGGCAGTGTGGTCCTGGGGAGGGACCGCGCACGCCACAGGTAGAAAATGGCCGGATACACCAGCAGTTCCATCAACGTGGAAGTGATGACACCTCCGACCATCGGGAGGGCGATGCGCTTCATCGTATCGGCCCCGGTGCCATGACTCCAGAGGATCGGCATTAGGCCGGCGATGATGACCGCCGCCGTCATGGCCTTCGGACGAACGCGCTTCACCGCGCCGTGGTAGATCGCATCGCGCAGATCGGTGGTGGTAAGCAGACGCCCCTTGGTCTTCCACTCGTCATAGGCAAGGTCGAGATAGAGCAGCATCACGACGCCGGTTTCGGCGTCGAGGCCCGCCAGGGCGATGATGCCGACCCACACAGCCACGCTCATGTTATAGCCGAAGAGGTGGAGCGCCCAGAACGCGCCGACGAGCGAGAACGGGACCGCCAGGAGAACGATCAGCGTCTTGATCCACGACTTGGTGTTGAGGTAGATGATGAAGATGATCAGCAGAAGGGTGAGCGGCACGACGAGCATCAGGCGGGCCTGCGCCCGCTGCATGTATTCATACTGGCCGCTCCAGAGTATCGTGTAGCCCGCCGGCACCTTGATTTCGCCACGCTGAATGGCCTCGTTAACCGTGCGCTGCGCCCCCCGGACGTAGTTGCCGAGATCGACGCCTTGCACATCGACATAGATCCAGGCGTTCGGGATCGCCGCCTCGCTCTTGATGCCCATCGGGGCCGCCACGACGCGCACCTTGGCCAGCTGGCTCAACGGCACCTGCGCCATGCCAGACGTGCTTCCGGCCCCGCCCATGCTGCCGCCGGCACCCGCACTCTTCACCGGGATAAGGATTTCGCGCAGAGCTTCGAGGTTTTCGCGGTAGTCGCGTTCATAGCGGAGAATCACGCCGTAGCGCTCAAGCCCCTCCACCGTGGTGGTCAGCGGCATGCCGCCCAACGCGACCTGCAGCACCTCCTGCACTTCACCGACGGTCAGCCCGAAGCGGGCAATCGCATCCCGATCAATGTCGAACTCGACGTAGTTGCCGCCCATCACGCGCTCAGCAAAGACGCTGCTGGTGCCGGGTGCGCGGCGAATGACCCCTTCGATTTCCTGGGCGATCCGCTCCAACTCGCGCAGGTCGGAGCCAGCGACCTTGATACCTACGGGCGTCTTGATTCCGGTCGCGAGCATGTCGATACGCGTCTTGATCGGCATCGTCCACGCGTTGGTCAGGCCGGGGATCTGCACGGCGTTGTTCATCGCCGCAGTGAGTTCGTCAATGGTGCGCCTCCGGTGGGCGATGACCTTGCCGGTGTCATCTTGGATGTCGACCACGGGCCATTCCTCCTCGGGCTTGAGCATGATCGTGGTCTCGATCATGTCCATCGGCGCCGGATCTGTGGCCGACTCGGCGCGGCCGATTTTGCCGAAGACGTGATGCACCTCGGCGAACGACTTGATGATCTGGTCGGTCTGCTGGATGAGTTCGCGCGCCTTGGTCGGCGAAATACCAGGGAACGTTGTCGGCATGTAGAGCAGGTCGCCCTCATATAGTGGCGGCATGAACTCCGAGCCTATGTTCTGGTAGGGAAACGCCTTGCCGGCTTTCAGGGCCACGTCCTTGAAGCCCCCGTCCGGCAGGACGCGGGCGACGATGGAATTCCAAGGGAAGAACACCCAGCCGACGATCACGGCGGCAGTGATGATCACGGCCCAGCGGAACTTGATCATCACGTCCAGCAGCGGGTGATAGAGCCAGATCAGGAAGCGATTTACCGGGTTTTTGTCCTCGGCGGGGATCTTCCCGCGGATGAAGAACCCCATCAGCACCGGCGCGAGGGTGATCGACAGGATGGCCGCCGCCGCCATCGAGTAGGTCTTGGTGAACGCGAGGGGCTTGAACATACGGCCTTCCTGCGATTGTAGCGTAAAGACCGGCAGGAAGGAAACGGTGATGACGAGCAGCGAATAAAACAGCGTTGGGCCGACCTCGATCGAGGCGTCCCGAATGATGTCCCAATGCGGCTTCTTGCCGCCGTCGTGCTCCATGTGCTTGTGTGCGTTCTCGATCATGATGATCACGGCGTCCACCATGGCGCCGATGGCAATGGCGATGCCGCCGAGGGACATGATGTTCGCGCTCAAGCCCTGCCCGAACATGATCGCAATGGAGGCGAGGACGGCAATCGGCAGGATGACAATCGCCACAAAAGAACTCCGCAGGTGCATCAGGAAGAGCAGACACACCAGCGCGACCACGATGCTCTCTTCGATGAGCTTCTCCTTCAGCGTGCGCACGGCGCGGTCGATGAGCGCGGTGCGATCGTAGGCAATCGAGTAGGTCACGCCCTCGGGCAGGCTCTTCATCGCCTCGTCCAGGCGCGCCTTGACCGCTTGGATAACCTGGCGCGTATCGACGCCGTAGCGGACGACCACGATACCCCCTACGGTCTCGCCTTCGCCGTTGAGCTCCGCCACGCCCCGGCGCATGTCGGGGCCGAGTCCCACGTTGGCCACTTCTCCGAGCAGTATTGGCGTTCCACCGGGGCCGCGGCCCACGGCGACCTTGCGTAGATCGTCCACCGAGGTGACATAGCCTTTCACGCGGAGAACAAATTCCTTTTCTGCCATTTCGACCGAGCGACCGCCCACCTCGCCGTTGCTCTTCTGCACCGCCATCGCCACGTCGGCGATGGACAGGTTGTAGGCGTGCATCCGGTGCGGATCGACCGTGATCTGGTATTGCTTCACATAGCCACCGACCGAGGCGACCTCGGCCACGCCGTCCACGCTCGCCAGCTGGTAGCGGAGAAACCAGTCCTGCATCGAACGGAGCTGGGCCAGGTCGTGGTTCTTCGAGTTAAGAGAATACATGAACGCCCAACCGACGCCGGTGGCGTCCGGCCCCAGGCGCGGCGCCACGCTGGCCGGGAGGCTGCCCTGCAGGCCGTTCAAGTATTCGAGCACGCGGCTGCGCGCCCAATACGGGTCGGTGCCATCCTCAAAGATCACATAGACGAACGAAAAGCCGTAGAACGAGTAGCCGCGCACAACCTTCGCCGAGGGCACGGACAGCATCTTGGTCGTGATCGGATAGGTCACCTGGTCCTGGACGATCTGCGGAGCCTGCCCGGGCCACTCGGTATAGATGATCACCTGCGTGTCCGAGAGATCGGGTATCGCATCGAGAGGAATCCGTTGCAGCGCGTAGATGCCGCCGAGCACGAGCGCCACGGTGGCCGCCAGCACGAGGAATTTGTTCTTCAGGGAGAAGTTGATGATCGCGGTAAGCACGTTGGGAGGGGGGCAGGGGCGGCGCTGGGGGCGCGGCCGGTGGAGAGTTGAGAGGTGGTCGGTGGGGCTATTTCTTGTCGTGTTCGCAGGGCTCACCCGCCGCCATGGCCGCCGCTGACATCCCGCAGCTGCCGCAGCCTTCCCCAGCCGCACCGGCTTTGGTGTCGTTGCTGACAATGCCCGGTTGCGCACGGAGGTAGTCGACCACGGACATCGTGCCACCAATGGGCGGATGGCCCGGAGGAAGTCCACCGGCCATGGCCTTGGCATCAAGCGGCGGTGCGGTTTGGATCATGCCCGTCTTGGGCGCGGCTTCCGGTTCGGTGATCTCGTCACCACAGGTCAGCATTTTCTCGCCGTAATACGGGTTCTTGGTGCCCGCATCACGTTGCAACCAGCGCGCCTTCGCCATTGAGCACTCAAACACGTGCAGGCCCGTTTCGGCTACAAGGTGGGCGGTGAGCACTGCGTCCGCGATGGCCGAGCTTAGGGACGCGAATTCGCGGCGGGCCGACTTGAGGTCGGTGGGCTCGGCCAGTCCGTTTTTGAAGGCACCGAAGGGGCCATGGGCGGCGTGTTCATTGGCGGCAAAAAATACGGTGAGGGCGGCCCGGAGTGCCGGCAGTTGCGCCTGATACTCCGTCAGGTCGTCCTTCGCCAGCGGCGCGGCAGCATCGGCTCCGGCAAATGCCAGCGTCTTGAGGGCATCGGGCGCCACGATGGCACCACTGGCCTTGGGGGTGCTGGCTGGCGGCGTGGGGGGGGCCGCAGGTTCAACTGCGGTATCCGACGGCTTGAGCATCTTTTGGATCGCCTCACGAAGCTGGCTCTCCGAATCGAGCATGAACTGACCCGACGTGACGACACGTTCGCCAGCCTGCAGGCCGCTCAGGACTTCGTAGTTATTGCCGTCGCTGCGCGCACCGAGTTTCACCTCGCGGGCCTCAAAGTAACCACCGTCCAACGCGACAAACACCGTGTTGCGCTCGCCGCTTCTGAGGACGGTCATGTCGGGCACAAGGACCGCGTCGTCGGCAAGTTGGGCTGAGAATCGCACATCGACGAACATGCCGGGGCGGAGGAAGCCGTCAGTGTTGGGGAGGACGATGCGCGCCGTGGCTGTCCGGGTCTGTTCCTGCACCTGCGGCAGGAGCAGATCCACCTTGCCTGCAAACGTGCGTTCAGGGCCATAACTGCTCCGGACCAGCGCCGGCGCCCCTGCGCGCACGTAAGGCAGGTCCTTCTCGTAAATCTCCGCCTGGACCCAGACCGAGGAAAGGTCGGCGAGCCGGTAGATGCGTTCACCGGGCTTCATCATCTGTCCGGCCACGCCCATCTTCTCGATCACCACGCCATCTGAGGGTGCGCGAAACACCATCGTGCGATGTGGCTCCTTCGTCCGGGTTACTTCGGCAATGACCTCGTCGGGCACATCGAACAGCTGCAGGCGGGCCAGCGCGGCGCGGCTCAAGGTGCCGCCGGCTTCGCCATCCGCGCGTAGCGCCACAACATAGTTGAGCTGGGCGTTGTAGAGGTCCGGCGAGTAGATTTCAAACAGCGGATCGCCCGCCTTGACCACGGCCCACGTGGAGTTGACGAACAGCTTCTCCAGCCATCCCTCGTATTTGGTCGTGATGTCGCGCAGGCCCTGCTCGTTGTAATTGACGGTGCCGACCGTCCGGAAATCACGATGCACCGGGCCGTGCCCGACCACCGCCGTGCGGAGGTTCATCCGCTGAATCGTGGCGGCATCAATTTGGATATTCGCAGAGGCGGCGTCCCCGCCTTCATAGACGGGGACCATGTCCATGCCCATCGAGTCCTTCCCCGGCTTCGGGCTTACTTCGCCTGCCATCATGGTGGACTTGTAGAACTTGACCTTCCGCTCGCCCGACGCGTTCGCCGTGTTGGCGCGGATAGGGGTCAGCTTCATCCCGCAAATCGGGCAGTTGCCCGGCTCCTTCTTGATGATCTGCGGGTGCATGCCGCAGGTGTAGAGCTGTTCGGCGGCGAACAGAGCGGTCGCAGCGAAAAGCCCAAGCAAGAGGAACGGAAGGAATCGAAACAGGGATTTCATTGTAAAGGAGGTTAACGGGGGGAATTCGGGGATTCGGCCAGAAGCGGGGCGCCCGCAGGGGCGATATCGGCCGTCATCAGGAGAAGGTCGGTGACGGCATTCTCGCGGTCGCGCAGGGCGGCGGAGCGTTCGAGCCGCATGCTCAGCGCCATGACCCGTGTTTCCGGGATCATCCCGGGGCCGGTCATGCCAGCCTGATAGCCGGCCTCAACACTTGCGATGAGGCGCGCGTAATTCGGCAAGACGGTCGTGTCGATATACTCGATCATCCGATCGCTTTCGCGGACCATGTAGAGCATCTGGGCAAGCTGGGCCGCCATGTTGAGCTGCTCGGCGCCCACCCGCGCCACCGCGGCATCGCGCCGGGCCTTGGCCGCCGCGATGTTGGATTGGATTTTCTCGCGCCAGATGGGCAACGTAACCGTGGCGGTCGGCCGGATCATCAAGGGGTCCGCCTTGAAATCAGCCATCGCACCGAGCGTGAAATCGGGCGTCCCCGCCTTGCGGGCCACGGCGACGCTGGCAATGGCCATCTCCACCATCGCGCGCATCCGGCCAAGGTCCGGATTGGCGGCGAGGGTGCGGCGCCAGAGTTCGTCCTCGCTGGGGAGCACCGTGGGCGCGAGCGTCGCCTGTGGCCAGGACGGATCGGCGTCCGAGGTGGTGAGCCCCAGCGCGGACTTAAAGCGAGTGCGTGCGGCAACCCTGCGGTCGCCGAGCGTGGCGAGTTCGGAGCGGACCTTGGCCACCTCGTTCTCGAGGCGGAGCTGGGTTTCTAAGGTCCCCATGCCTCGGCCGGTGACATAGTCGGCTCCAGCCATGGCCGTGGCCTGATTGAGCGCTCCGATAGCCTCGTCACGCAGACGGAGCGCCTCGTCTACATAGGCCAATTCCAGCCATGCCTTGCGCACACCGGTGGCTACTTCCAAGACGGTGGCAACGTAGGTGCGGTAGGCGACTTGGCTGGCCGCGGTCATTTCGTTTGCCATGGCGCGGCGTTTGCCGGGCGTCATGAAGTCGAACATCAGCCCGGGCATGAAGGTCATCAGCGTGTCGGCCACATCAGCCTCGAACGTCAACTGCGGATCTGGCAGCGCCCGGGTGGGTGCGATTGCCAACACAGTCGCCCGCCAATCGTTGTAGGCGGCGCGCACCTGCGGATGCCGTAGCACCGCAAACCTGAGGTAGTCAGCGAGCGGAGCCTGTGGCCCTGGAAGGGATTGGTCGGCCGAGTGCAGCACCTGGCCGAGGCGGGTTGACTCAGCGCGTGCTTGCTTCTCGGGCCCCGAAGGGGGGACGGTGCAGCCAGATACGAGCAAGAGCAACCCGGACAGGAGCAATGCGATGGAGGATGGTTTCATTTAGAGGGCGAGACGAGGACCGCCCGCTGCGGTCGGCAACGGGCGGCGGGACTGGTGACTAGGAGGACCGCTGGGACATGTTCTCAGAGATCCAGATCAGGCCTTGACCGGTGCTCCGGTGCATTTGGCGCAGTTGTGCTCGGCGCCAACCTTGGTCACTTCGGTGGTGAACGGCGTCCCCTTGCCATTGGGCAAGGCGTTGCGCGTGACAACCGTGGTGACCGGGCACATGTGGCAGACGGTCTTTGTGCCAACTTGCACGGGAGTCAGCGGGCCTTTGCCATTCGCCATCATGGGCTTCATGATCGTCACCGGCACGACTTCCGCGCCGGCGCACAGCTTGACCGGAGTGGCGTCGGCTTTCGTGGCCAAAACGGCGGTGTCAGCCTTCGGCTTGCCCTGCGCCGCCCAGAATTGGGGGCCGGGACCGGCGACGGCGTTACTCGAAATCAGGGCGGCGAAAAGCAGGCCGAGGGAGAGGCCGGCGGGCTTGATGAGAGACGTGGTATTCATGGGGGATCGGGTTGAGTTGATCTTGTTGACATAAGGTTATACCCCGCTGGATGGCACTTTCCCTCAGCCATTTCTTGTCAAGACCTGTGCAGATATTGCGGTCGGGCTGGCCCGCGGTTTGGGCCTAGAGTAACTTGCCTGCCGAACAGTAGATTCTTGAGGGAAACTCCCTTCTGCCTACGTTAAACCCACCATGAGCAACGATCTCGACTCCATGCTGACGGCATACGCCAAACAGCCGCTCCCAGCGTTCAAAGGCCCATCGCGCTCGGAAATCTGGGGCGCTATCGAGCAACGCCGGCGACAATCGGGCTGGGCCCGGATCTTCTCCACCTTGGACCTGCGCGATCTTTTTACGGAACCGCGGATGGCCATCGCGGCGCTCGCCTTTGCGGCCCTGGTAGGGATGGTGCCCGCAGCAGTGGCCGGGCGCACGCAGAACGAGCGGCGCCTCGCCCGCCAGTCTATCCACTTTGAGGTTTTCGCGGTCAGCCAGAATCCACTCGGCTCCATCTTCACCCAACCTGGCCTTGTGGCCCGGGAGTCCCACCGATGAAGAAGGTCGCTCTCTTTTTGTCCGCCATCGCGGCCGTCGCAGCAATCGCCTGTTACCTTACCATGCGGGTGTCGCAGCCCCAGGTGACTTCGGATGACATTGCGTCGCACGAATGGCTCCACCGGGAATTGAAACTTACGGAAGCCCAGCACAAGGCCCTCGAACCCATCGAACAGAGCTTTGGCGACAAGCAGCGCCGCCTGGCTGACGCCTTGCGTGAGGCCAACCGTCAACTCGCCCGGGCCATCGCCGAGGACAAGGCTTATACGCCACGGGTCACCGCCGCCGTCGAGCACGTGCATCATTGCATGGGCGACCTGCAGAAGGTTTCCATCGAGCACGTATTCGCTATGCGTGCCGTGCTGACCCCGGAGCAAGGGGACAAATTGCTGGTCCTTGCTCAACAGGCGCTGGAGCAGTCTCCCTGACCCGTGGACCCCGACCTGCCGCTCATCGAGGCACTCCAGGCGGGCAATGAATCGGCACTCAATGAGCTGATCGACCGCCACCGGGAGCCCTTGTTCTATTTTGTGTTCCGCTACCTCCGGGACGAGGCCGGCGCGCGCGATGTCGTGCAGGAAACGTTCGTGCGCGTATTCTTCAAGGCGAAGACCTTCGAGCCGCGTGCGACGGTCAAGACTTGGATCTACGCCATCGCGCTCAATCTTGCGCGGGATGAGGGGCGCAAGCTGTCCAAGCGCCAACGGATGGTGTCCTTGGATGCTCCTGGTCCCGCCGACCTGCCATCCCTTGAGATAGAAGACACTACTCCGACACCGGACCAGCAGACCGGGCAGAAAGACCGTTTTGCTCTCCTCCAGTCAGCCATCGAGAAGCTGCCCCATAACCTCAGGGCGGCCCTCGTCTTGTTCTGTCTGGAGGGGAAGTCCCAGAACGAAGCCGCCGAAATCCTCGGCACCACCTCCAAAACCGTCGAGATGCGCGTTGCGCATGCTCGTCAGAGGCTCCGGCAGTTACTGAGTGGCAAATAGCTTACGCTATGCTGCGGGGCGCAGCAGTCTCAATGCATTGGCCACGACGAGAAGGGTGGCGCCGGTATCTGCCATGATGGCGAGCCAGAGACTGGCATGACCCATCAGGGTGAGAGCAAGAAACAGGGCCTTCAACCCCAGGGCGAAAGTGATGTTAAACCGGATGATGCCCATGGTGCGCCGGCTTAGACGGATGGTGTCCGCAATCTTCGCAAGGTCGTCAGTCATCAGGGTGACGTCAGCGGTTTCAATGGCGGCATCCATGCCGGCGCCACCCATCGCAATGCCAATGGTGGCGGTCGCCATGGCCGGCGCATCATTGACGCCGTCTCCCACCATGCCCACCGAGCCATGTCTTTCCCGCAGGGCCTTCACGGCTGTAACCTTGTCTTCGGGCAGCAGATCGCCCCGGGCTTCATCGATCCCAACCTGCTTCGCAATGGCGTCGGCCGTTCGTTGATTGTCGCCACTCAGCATCACCACGGACGTCACTCCCGCAGAGTGCAGCGAACGGATGGCTGCGGCGGCATTGGGCCGGACCGTGTCGCCGATGGCCAGAATCCCGAGCACTTCGCCGGCACAGTTGTCATGGGGCCGGTGGCCGACCACGACCACCGATTGTCCACGGCCCTCGATGGCCATCAGCCGGGCCTCGATTTCCGGTGAGCAGACGCCGAGTTCGTGGGTGAAACGGTGATTGCCCACAAAATACGCGTGGCCTTCAACTACACCCTCTGCGCCTCGCCCGCTTCGCGCCTGGTAGTTTTCCGCCCAGGGAAACGGGATGCCATGTTTCGTGGCATGATCGACCACGGCTTTAGCGAGAGGGTGAGGCGAATGAGCATCCACAGCCGCCGCGATGCGCAAGATCTCGGCATTGGATTTGCCGTTGAGTGACTCCACCCCTTGCACCTGCGGTTTGCCCTCGGTGATCGTGCCGGTCTTGTCCACCGCGAGCGCTTGCAGCTTGGCGATAGCTTCCAAGTGAGCGCCTCCTTTCACGAGCACACCCTGCCGCGCCAGCGCAGTCAGCCCGGCGACGATGCTCACCGGGGTGGAGATGACCAAGGCGCAGGGGCAGGCGATGATGAGCAGCACGCACGAGCGATAGAGCCATTCCGACCAGTCGCCGCCGAATAACAGTGGCGGAACCAGGAAGATCAAAAGCGCCACGACCGTGACCGACGGCGTATAGTAGCGGGCAAATACATCAACGAAGCGCTGCGTCGGCGCCTTTTCCTCCTGCGCCTGTTGCACCAAGCGAATGATCCGGGCCAGCGTCGTGTCGCCGGCTGCCGTGGTGACACGAATTTCCAGCGAACCCTCGCCGTTAATGGTGCCGGCGAATACCGTGTCGCCGGGCTTCTTGTCCACCGGGACGGATTCTCCGGTGATCGGCGCCTGGTTGACCGACGATTCCCCCGTCAGCACTTCGCCGTCCAGCGGGATATTCATGGCGGATTTCACGGCGATGGTATCGCCAATCTTCACCTCTTCGGCCGGCACTTCGACGAATTGGCCGCCACGTTTGACCGTCGCCGTCTTCGGCGCGATTTCCAGCAGGGCTTCGACCGCTTGGCGCGCCCTGCGGTCGGCCCAGCCTTCGAGCCACTCCGCGACACCAAAGAGAAACACCACGGTCGCCGCCTCGGCCCATTCCCCGATGATGGAGGCGCCGATGGCCGCGATGACCACCAGCAGGTTGATGTCCGGGCGGAATCGTAGCACGGCCCGCCAGGCTTTGGGCAGCAGAAACCAGCCGCCGGCCAGCATCGCTCCCGAATAAATGCCAATCATGCCCGTCGGAGGCAGCACCGAAGTCCACTGCGCCAGCAACCCGCCAGCGACCAAGACACCCGAGGCAATCAGGCTGCGGGTTTCCCAAGGATTGTCGCTGTGGTCGCAGCCGTCGTGCTCCCCATGCTCGTGGGCATGGCCATCATGATCGTGCTCGTCATGGCCAGGTTCATCATGGTCATGCTTGCTGTGGTCGTGCCCGGCGTGGTCGTGCGTAGAAGACATGGGAGCAGCGCCCAAGATGATGGATGGGACGGGAAGGTCTAGCTGTGATTGGCGTGCTCGCCTTCATGGGCACGAACCTCGACGCGGGCGATTTCGGCTGGTGCGATCTGCAACTCAACACGATAGCGGGCGTCGCTGTGTCGGCGGAAGCGATCATTGATCTGCCTGGGCTCGAAATGCTCGACGGTGGAGCGAAGCACCCGGCCGGCCGAATCGAAGAGCGACACATCAAGGTGGGTTTTCGTCGTATCGTTGGCCTCCAGCCGCCGAATGACGTAGCCGGTCACCGCCAGCGGCCCCTGCTTTTGCTCGAGCCAGATCTTCTCGACGATGATCACGGGTGAATCGACGCGCTCCAGTTTGATGTGGGCGGCGCTGGCGGGTGCCCGGAAGGGTGTGGCACAAGCCGCCAGGCCAAGAATGGCTAGAGCGGCGAAGAACAGACGAGGATTGGATTTCATGGGAGTTGTAGGGGTAGGATCGTGTCGAAGCGCGGTCATGACTGGGATTGCGCGTGCGGTGTCGCGATGTCGCCATCGTGGGCCTGCACTTCGATCCGCGCCGTGCCCTCGGGTAAGTTATCCAGCCTCAGGGCATAGTGGCCCGTTTTGCTGGCGAACCGGGAATGGCCGACCGACCGCGGAGCGAATTGGACGGGCTTGACCTGCAATACCTGTCCCGATGCATCGCGAAACAGGATGTCGAGATGGGAGAACGAGGTGAAAGTCGCACTCGGTTGCTTGGTAATCAAGCCGGCGAGTTCCAGGGCCCCGCGGTTCATTTGCAGGCGGGGACCAGCGACTTTGACCCGGGCGGACGATTTGGCGTCCAGCAGCAGGCCGTGCGACTGGGCCGCACTGGCGGGCGGAGTAAGGCTCGCGCAGCCCGACAGGGCGGCACTGAGCCAGGCGGCAACAAGTATGGTTGGTTTGAGCGTTTTCATGTGAGTTCCTGGGTTGAGGGTGGTTCGGGCAGTTGGATTTCAGACACGGGACGCTCGTCCCGCTCAAAGACACGGTAGAGGGTCGGGAGCAGATAGAGCGTAAGCAGGGTTGAACTGACCAGGCCGCCAATGACGACGGCGGCGAGGGGCTTCTGGATTTCGCTGCCGGGACCGGTGGCAAACAGCATCGGAATCAGGCCTAGGGCCGCGACGCTGGCCGTGATAAGCACGGGGCGGAGCCGCAACACCGCGCCCTCAATCACGGCCAGGCCGACCTTCATGCCCTCGCGCCGCAGTTCGTTGAAATAGCTGACCATCACGACGCCATTGAGCACGGCGACGCCGAACAGGGCGATGAATCCGACGCTGGCGCTGACGCTCAGGTTGAACTCGCCCACGACCAAGGCGACGATGCCGCCAATCAAGGCGAACGGAATGTTCAGGATGATCAGGACCGCCTGCTTCACCGAGTTGAATGAGCTGAACAGCAGCAAGAAGATGGCCGCGATGGTGAGTGGCACCACGATGGCGAAGCGTTTCATGGCGCGCTGCTGGTTCTCAAACTGGCCGCCCCAGGTGATGAAGTAGCCAGTCGGCAGCTTGACGGCCGCGTCGATCTTCGCCTGCGCTTCGGCCACGAAGCCGCCCAGGTCGCGCCCCGTCACATTGCACTCGATGACGATGCGACGCTGACCCATCTCTCGGCTGATTTGCGCCGGGCCTTCGCTGACGGTGACTTTCGCAAGCTGGCCGAGCGGAATAAGAGCGCCGCTCGGCGACGGGATGAGGATCTCCCTGATCGTCTCGACATCGTCCCGCGCCGCTTCCGGGAAGCGCACGGCAAGCCCGAACACCTTCAGCCCTTCGTAGACTTTGGTCGCTTCCTTGCCGCCGATGGCGGTCTCGATGACGCCCTGGATGTCGGCGACGTTGATGCCGTAGCGGGCGATCTTGTCCCGGTCGATTTCGATTTCGAGGTAAGCTAGGCCGCTGACCTTTTCGACATTGATGTCGGTCGCACCGGGCACTTTGCCGAGCACGCGGGCCACGGCTTCGGCCCGCTGTTTCAGGACGACCAGATCCTCGCCGAAAATCTTGATGCCAATGGCGGACTTGACGCCGCTGACCAATTCATCGACGCGGAGCGCGATGGGCTGAGAGAAACTGGACGCGACCCCGGGCAGTTCGGCCAGAGCCTCGCGCATTTTCTCCACCAATTCGTCCTTCGATTGTGTTGTCGTCCATTCCTCGTGCGGTTTGAGGGTCACGATGACGTCACTGACCTCGACCCCCATGGGGTCGGATGCGATGTCTGCCCGGCCGGTCTTGGACACGACATTGATGACCTCAGGGAAACGCTTGAGCAGCTTTTCCGCCTCGGTTTGCAACGCGAGCGACTGGGGGAGGGAAATGCTCGGGATGCGGAAGGTTTGCACCGCAATGGAGCCCTCGTCCAAGGCGGGCAGGAATTCCGTGCCGATGCGCGGGATGAGCGCAAGGGAGCCGCCAAGGGCCACGAGTGCGACCAGCACCACCAGCCAGGGGCGTTGCACGCACGGCTTGAGGGTCACGAGGTAGAGTTGCTTGAGCCAACGGATATGAAACGGGTCATGTTCCAGCGGCTCCTGTTTGAGGAAGAAGGTGCAGAGCGTGGGCACGAGCGTCAGCGACAGGATCAACGAGCCCAGCAGCGCGAAGGAGATGGTGAACGCCAGCGGCGAGAACATCTTGCCCTCGAAGCCCTCCAGCGTGAACAGAGGCAGAAACACGATGATGATTATCGCGATGCCGAAGACGATGGGCCGGCCCACCTCCTTGGCGGCATAGAGCACGGTCTCCACCTTGCCGGCGTGGACGTGCTTCTCCTTGTCCGGCACCTCGGTGAGATGCCGGTGCACGTTCTCCACCATAACGACCGCTCCATCGACCATCATGCCGATGCCGATGGCGAGGCCGCCAAGCGACATGAGGTTGGCACTGAGCCCATACCACTTCATCATAATGAAGGCGAAAAGCGCAGCCAATGGCAGCACGAGGGTGACGATCACCGCGCTGCGCACATCGGCCAGCAGCACGATGAGGATAAGCAGGACGAAGATGGCGCCCTCTTGGAGGGCCTTGGTGACGGTGTGAATCGCCTTCTGCACGAGCTCGGTGCGGTCGTAGAACGGCACCAGCTCGACGCCCTTGGGCAAGGCTTTCTGGATGGTCGGGAGGCGGACCTTCACGGCGTTGACCACGTCCCGGCCGCTCGCGCCTTTCAGCATGAGCACGATGCCGGCGACGGCCTCGCCCTGGCCATTGGCGGTGACGGCGCCTTGGCGCAGCTCAGCGCCAATCTTCACCTCAGCCAGATCGCGAATATAGATCGGCGTGTGGTTTTGTGCCGTGACAATGATGTTCCCGATGTCGCGCACATCCTTCACGAGGCCCAGTCCGCGCACAATGTATTGCTCGGACTTGTGCTCGATGTAGTTGCCGCTGGCGTTGGCGTTGTTCTTTTCCAACGCCTCGAACACCTGTGCGAGCGTGATGCCGAACGAGGTGAGCCGGTCCGGGTTCACGATCACCTGGTATTGCTTTACGAGGCCGCCGAAGGAATTGACGTCGGTCACACCCGGCACGGTGCGCAGGATGGGGCGCACGATATAGTCCTGGATGGTGCGCAGCTCGGTCGCATCGTATTTCGGGTCCTTGCTGACGAGCGTGTATTGGAACACCTCACCCAACCCGGTCGTGATCGGGCCGAGCTGGACATCGACGCCGGCCGGCAGACTTTCCCGGACACTCTGCAGTCGTTCGCTGACCAACTGACGGGCGAAGTAATCGTTCACCCCGTCTTCAAAGACGATGGTGATGGCCGCCAGACCGATTTTGGAAACCGAGCGGGTTTCGGTGAGCCGGGGCAGACCGGCGATGCCCCATTCGATGGGGCGAGTGACCAGTTTTTCGACTTCGGGCGGCGACATGCCGCCGGTGGTGGCGAGAACCTGCACCTGCACGTTGGTAACGTCCGGGAATGCATCGATGGGGATCTGTTTGACCGCGAGGACACCAAATCCGACGAGTGCGAGCGTCGCGAGGATGACCAGCATTCGCTGACGAACGGAGAAATTGAGGATGGCGTTGATCATGGGTCAGCTCTCCTCGCCCAGCTCGCCCTTGAGCAGCTCTGATTTGAGAATGAAGCTGCCTTCGGTCACGACCCGTTCACCCTCCTTGAGGCCTTCCAGCACCTGCAGGCGGCCATGCTGCTCAAGACCGATCTTGATGACCCGCTTCTCGAACTTCGTGTCGCTGAGCGCGACGAAGACAATCTGCTCGTCCTCGAGCGTCTGGAGCGCTTGGTCGGAAATCACCAGCACGTCCTGCAAGGCCGTGGTGGCAATCTCCACGTCGGCGAACATCCCCGGCTTCAAGCGGCCGTCGGCATTGGCGACCTCAATACGCACTTCCAGTGTCCGCGATTCCGCCTCAACGCGGTTGCCGAGCAGCACCACCTTGCCGCGAAAAGTCTCGGCGTGATAGGCTAGGACGGAAAAGATCGTCTCCTGCCCGACGTGCACCGCGGCGATGTCGCGCTCCTTGATCTCGGCCAGCACCCACAAGTTTGTCGGATCGCTGATGGTGTAGATTTCCGTATCCTTGCCGATGAGTTCACCGACCGTGCTCTTGCGCTGGGTGATGACACCATCGATCGGTGCCTTGAGTTCGAGCGCTTTGCCGAGCAGCTCCGGAGTCTGCACGAGCCCGAGCACGTCGCCGGCTTTCACCTGGTCGTTGAGGTCGGCGGTGAGCTTGCTGAGCCGGCCTTCGAGCGTGCTCGTGACCTTGGCGGTCTTGTTGAGATTCTCGCTGACGCGGCCGACGGCCTTGAGCGTCATGCCCAGGTTGCCGCGGGTGACGACTTCCGTTGCCACGGTCACGCGGGCCAGATTCTCCTTGGTCAGGTTGACGATATTGCTCTCGTGCTTGGCCGGGGCTTCGGCCACCGGCTCGGGGGCGGCGTCTTTTTTGCCACAGCCGGCAAGGGCTGCGAGCAGGGTCAGCAGGGTGAGGCGTTGGATAAGGGAGGGATTCATGGGATGGAGAGTAAGTTGAGGGTCAATTACAGGAGGGGCGCGCCGACGGCCGATTCGAGTTCGGCGCGGGCGGTGGCGACATCGGCGATGGCCTCGTGGTAGTCGGCGAGGGTGTCGAAATAGGTGCGGCGGGCGTCGAGGTAGATGAGCAGGGAGGTGGCGTTCTGCGCGTAGCTCTTCTCGGCCTGCGCCACGACGGCCTTGAGCTGGTCGAGATAGGCCGGGGAATACAGTGCCAGCTGCGCCCGGGCGCCGGCCAGTTGGGTGGCGGCCTTGGCGACGGCCCCGGTGATTTCGCGGCGGAGGGCGTCGGTTTCGGCGAGGACCTTCCGCTGCTCGGCGGTGGCCGTGAGGATTTCGCCCTGACCGTAGTTCTTGCTGGGAAGAGCGACCGTGGCACTGACGCCGAGGATCTGCTCCGATTTGCTGTATTCGAGCGACGGGCCGACCGTGAAGTCCGGCTTCCGGGCCAACCGGGCCTTGCGGACGTTCAGTCCCGCGATGTCCGCCTGCATTGCCTGCACCCGCAGGCTGGGGTTTACGGACAGCGCCAGCGCGATCAAGTCGGCCATGGAGCGCGGCGGCATTGGGTCCTCCAGTGCGCCGGTCACTTCCAGGGCGGCGAAAGGATCGCGGCCCAGCAGGCCGTTCAATTCCACGCGGGCGGCGGCGATCTGATTTTCGGCCGTCTGCAGCAGCTTTCGGGCGTTGATGACATCGCCCTGGGCTTTCACCGCCTCGAAATCAGAGGCGTAGCCGGCTTCGGCCCGCCTGGTCGCGGCTTGGTGGAAGGTTTGTGCGGATTCGAGCTGTTGCTGACGGAGGCCGACGATGTTCTGGGCCGCGAGTAATTCGTAGAAGACTTTGCGCACCGCGGCGGAAAGCTGGAAGCACAGGCCCTCGATGCCGAGTTGCCGCAACTCGACGTTGCGCTGGGCAATTGACACGAGCAGTTCCTGCTTGCCGGGGAAGAGAAAGGTCCGGCTCAGCTCGATGGTGCCCTTGAATTCATTGTGCGAGCCGTCGCCTTCCCGGACATGCTTGATGCCGGGAGCGAAGGTCAGCTCGGAATTGGGCCGGATGCCGGCGGTTTGGACTTCGCCGCGGGCGGCCTCGACGTCGGCATCGATCACGCGCAAGGCAGGGCTCTGTCCAGTCGCCTCGGCGATGGCGGCGGCCAAGGTGAGTTTTTCACCTGCGGGCGTGGCGGGCTCGCTGGCTGAAAGCCGGAGCCCAGCGGTCAGGACGACATAAGAAAAGACGAGAAATGGGAATTTGGGAACAATCATGGTAAGACGTGAAATTGCGGTGTTCGGGTGCGGACATGGCGCAGCCCGGATGAACGCGACGCGTGCGCACGCGCCAGCGTGGATGGAGGAAACGCCAATCAGTCCGCGCAGGGACTAATCAGGCGACGAGCGGGGAAGGGGCGCCGGGTAACGGCGCAGCCCGGCGGACGAATTGCCAGGTCGAAAGCCAGACATCAACCCGGCTGGAAGCATCGCCCGTCTGGGACAGGGAATTGTCGGATGGCCATGCTTCAAGGTGCAGGCAAAGGAAGCAGGCGCAGGCGAAGAGGTCGGGGGCGGGAACCTTCAGCGTATCACCCGCGAGCCTGTAGCTCCCGTCCTCTATCGAGCCGCAGGCGTCCTTGCCGGTCGGTTCGCCCGTGGTGCAATGGTCGGCACAGGTGGTGATCAACGCCCCCGCTGCTTCCAAGGCGCAATGCTGGGTCGCTGGCAGCCAAAGGGCCAGCAGAAGCACCGACAGAAACTTGGAAATGCGCACCATTCGGTGCACACCAAACCCGGTATGGCGGCCCCGTGTCAAGCCGGGCGGCATGGTTCTAACGGTCTATCTTTTGTGCTTCAGGTGTCATTAGGCCGCAGCCTTGGGCCGAAGAGCCTGGAGTTGAGACTGGCCAAGCCATTCGTATTTCAGCCCGAATGTTCGAATCTAGTGGCAATCCATCGAGTTATTTTACGAATCTATCGATAATCCCAGCACTTGAGGGAAGCAATGATGCCTCGGAAACGATCCCTTCTTAGGCCGTGAAAAGTGCGGTAAGGCTGCGAAGACCCGGGTGCTCACTTCCGGATCAAACACTGCGACATCCAGCATTTCGACGCCGGCGACTTTTTCGGTTATACCATTTTCTTTATACCACCGACGCCAAAATCAGCGTTTTTTTGCGAACACCAGCGAACTGGTTTTTTCGTTTTTCACTCTAGAAAACACCGGCGAACAATGCCGCGAACATCGCCGAAAAAACTTTTATCTCGACCTCGAAATACTGCTGCATCATCGGCGTGAGCTTTTCGGCCATGGGTGGGAATTGAGAAGCGGGTAGTGAGAAGCGAGCCCCGCCCGATGGCAAGCGGGCGCTGTAATTTCTCCTCGCTCCGCGTTTCCCGCTTCCCACTACTGTCCGCGTGAGCGTGACCCTCCATCACACGGATTTGGGCGGGGCGGGGAAGCCGCCGATGATCGTCCTGCACGGCCTGCTGGGCTCGTCCCGGAACTGGCTGAGCACCGGACGCGACCTGGCGAAGCATTTCCATGTGTTCGCCCTCGATGCCCGCAACCATGGGAAGTCGCCCCATGACGCCGAGATGTCGTACGAGGTGATGATGACCGACATCATTGCGTGGATGGACGGCCAAGGGCTCGCGAAGGCCGTCATCGTCGGCCACAGCATGGGCGGCAAGACGGCCATGCTGCTGGCGTGCCGGCATCCCGAACGCGTCGAGCGACTCGTGGTCGTGGACATCGCGCCGAAGGATTATTACTGGGTCGCGCACCGCGGGGAATCCCTGGCGATGACCGAGCTCGACCTCGGTAGCCTTCAGTCGCGGCAGGAGGCCGAGATGCGCTTCGAGGCGCGCGTGGACAACCTCGGCATGCGAAAATTCCTCGCCACGAACCTCGTCCAGGAAAATGGCCAGTGGCGCTGGCAGGTCAACGTGCCGGTCCTGACCGAGGCCCTGTCGCGCATGGAAAAGAACAGCCTGCGGCCCGACGACCGTTTCGCGGGCCCAACCCTGTTCATCCTCGGCGGCCGCTCGCGCTACGCCGAGGAACGCGACCACGACTTGATCCGCCAGCATTTCCCGTCCGCACGCATCGCGGTGATCCCCGACTCCGGCCACAACCCCCACATGGACAAGCGGGAGGACTTCGTGCGCTTGGTTCTCGGAAGTTAGCGGGGCCCGCCCAGGAGCACTTTCCCGGCAACCCCGGCCCGAGCCGCTTGTAATCCATTATATTACAAGCCGGCTCGGCGCGCTTGAATGTCGTGACGCTTGGAATGGGTCGCGAATCGGCGACGCCGAGAGCATTTCCGACCAAGGCCTGCCTCCACGGAGGCTAGCCCGCTTGTAATATAATGGATTACAAGCCGGCTCGGGCTGCGCGCGGGGGCGCGGCGGTGGGTCAGCTGGCGGGGATGATCGGCAGGGCGTTGGCACTGGCTTGGTCGCGGCTGCGCTCGGCGTGTTTGAGCCAGTCGCGGCGTTTCCAGCGGCGATACATGATGAGTCCGCGCAGCCACTCCTCGGTCATCATCGCCACCCAAATGCCGGTGAGGCCCCAGCCGAGGGTGATGCCGAGGAGCCAACTGAAGGGCACGCAAAGCAACCACTGTGAGCACGCCGCGATTTGGATCGGGAAACGGGCGTCGCCCGTGGCCCGAAGCGCGTTGATGATGACGATATTAAAGACGCGACCCGGTTCGTAGAGGATGGACAGGCGTAACAGCAAGATGCCGCCTGCGATGATGGCGGGATTGTGGGAGAAGAGCTCCAGCAGCGGTCGCGCGAACACCACCACGACCAGAATCGCCCCCGTGGCGATGAGCAGCCCGGTGCGCACGCTTTGGAGCACCCGCTGGTACGCCGCCTCGAATTCGCCGGCGCCGATGAGGCGGCCAATCAGAATCTCCGTGCCCATTCCCAGCGCGAGGCTGAAGAGGATCACAAGCCGCTGGATGTTCACGGTGTAGGTCATCGTGGCCAGGCTCTCGCCGCCCATGCGCGCCGCGAAGCTCGTGATGACCATCATCTGCAACCACCAGCTGAGGTTCTCGCCGGCCGCGGGCAAGCCGATGTGGAGGATGCGTTGCAAGCGCTCGCGCGGCAGGTCCAGGAAATCACGGGCCCGGATTTTCAGATGCAGGCGGCGATCGAGCAGGATCCAGAGGATGATCGTCGCCACGACGCGGCTCGCGACGCTCGACAAGGCCACGCCCGTCACGCCCATTCGCGGCGCGCCGAACAATCCGAAGAGGAGGATGCAGTTGCCCGCGATGTTCAGGACATTCTGGATCGCGGTCACGACCATGGCGTCGCGCGTATGTCCGTGCGCGCGCAGGGCCGCACCAATCGAGGTGTTCATCGCCTCCATGAACAACGTGCCGCCCATCATGGTGAGGAAGGGCAGGGCGTAGCCCATCAACTCCGATGGCAGTTGCATCAGGTGGAGCAGAGGCTCGGCGAAAAAGAACGCCACTAAGCTCGCGATCAGGCCAATCCACGTGTTCACGGCGATGGCGGTTGTCACGATCTTCGCGGCCCCGGCCTGGTCGCCGGCCCCGACGTGATGGCTGATGACCACGCTCGCGCCGATGCCGATGAAGCTGAAACAAATTAGCGCCACGACCACGAGCTGGTGGGCGATGCCCAGCGCTGCGACGGCCCCGTCGGACACGTGGCTCACCATGAAGGTGTCAACCGTCCCGATCAGGATGCGCAGCGTCTGCTCGACGAAAATCGGCCACGCGATCGCGAGCAGGCTGAGTTTGGCGACGTTGGCGGCGGGTTTGGTCACGGGCTGCGTCCACTCACAGCCAAGCCCGTGCCGAGTAAAGCGGAATCATGAGCGACACCGGCACCGCACCGCTGGCCACCGACGATCGAGAGTATCTTAGTTGTTCCCGGGGTACGAAGCTTTCAATTGATCCAGTTGTAAGTTCAGCCGGGCGAAGCTTTCTTCGTGCGCGTCGGTCATTTCGGAAATTCGAATGAACTCCCCCATGATTGCCAAGAAGGGCTTAACGGAAATGTGACCGGTAATGCATCGATCTAAAAGGACCACGCCGGCAATCGAATTAGCTTCGTCGGTTCGCAGATAGATCCAGTACCCAGAGTTGGCGCGGCTTTGGTTATCGGGATAGAGATACGCTTTTCCGGTCGGTGCGTAGAGTTGCTTGGTCAGGCAAAGCTGCATCGCCGCCAAAAGCTTCTCCGCTATCGCCGGAGGGATTGCCAGTCGCCGCTCGCGGGCTGAGGAATCTCCCTGCAACGCTGTCGTCAGTTGGTAGCGGTTTGGTCCCGACCGAGAGAGGAAAAACGAGGATTCGATCTGCCGCCCAGTTGCACGATAGATTAGCAGATCGGGTTTTTCATCGGAAAGAACTCCACCGAGTTTGTGTTCCACCGCGAGAAACTCGTCCTTCTCCAGTCGTTCTACGAATGGCGTCCATGCCCCTGGAAGTCTCAAAAGCCCTTCGCTGTAGCACGGTAGACCAGCCAGTAAGCTGACTCCAATCGCGCAAAACAGCCGCAGGCTCATGACGAACTAGAGCCGCTTCGCCCACAGCCGCAGCGAACTCAGCATGAAGTGCTCGAGCGCGGCGGCTTCGTTGAGGTTCAGGCGGAGCAGGCCGATGTCGTGTTCCAGTTGGCCGACGGCGGCAACGAGGGAGCGGCGCGCGGATTCGTCGCCCTCGAGGAGTCGCTTTTGCGCGAAGTCGCGGGTGGCGTGCTCCATCTCGGAGAAAAGTTTCAATCGAATGCCGTTGGCGATGCCGGTTTCGATCGCGGCTTGTTCGTCATCATCGATGTCATCCGGCAGTTTTTCCTTCTGCTGCTTCCAGGCCTGGTCGGTCGCGGCGGCGAGGACGGCGTTGAAGCGGGTGATGAAGCCATAGACGCCCAGCACCTGGTCGGTGACGGCGCGCTTGTCAGCGGCGCCGGCGGTCAGCGCCTGCAGCCACGCGGCGTAGTCGGCGAGGGCGGATTTCCATTGGCTGCGCGTGGCATCGTCCGCCCCGGCGAGCGCCTCGCTCCCGGCGTCGGTGAACCGGAAATGCAGGCAGCGACTCCGAATGGTCGGCAGCAGCGAGTAGGGACGCGTGGTGAGCAGGAGAATCGTCGTGCTCGCCGGCGGTTCCTCGAGCGTCTTCAGGAAAATGTTCGCAGCGGCGACGTTCATCCGGTCGGCCTCGTAGATCACGGCGACCTTGCGGTGGGAAACCTGTGGGGAAACCTGAATCGAACCGATCAGGTCGCGCGTCACCTCGGCTGAGATCTGCCGCATTTTGCCGGCCGGACGCAGCGCAAAGAAGTCCGGGTGCTGCTTGGGCGGGAAATGCTGGGTGCCCTGCCGGGGGTCGTTCAACAGCCGGTCGGCGATCGCGTGCGCGACGGTGGCCAGCGTGCCGAGGTTTTCACCGTGCAGGAGGAGGCTGTTCGCCAGGCGCGAACGCTCGATCGCCCGCTCAATCACCGCGACCGCGGGGGTTCCCGCCAACGCGGCGGGCCAGGGCAGGATCGAGGTGCTCATGCGCGCGTCGGTCGGGGCGTCAAGCCAGGCGCTTTTGCACCTCGGCCCAGATTTTCTTCTCGATGGCGTCGGGCGTCTGCGTGCCATCGACGACCACCACGCGCTGCGGCCATTCCTTGGCGAGCAACAAATAACCCTCCCGCACCTTGGTGTAGAAGGTGATGTTCTCGCGCTCCATGCGGTCCGGCAGGTCGGAGGCGCGCTGGCGGATGCGCGCGAGGCTCACGTCGGTCGGGACGTCGATCACGATGGTGAGGTGCGGCATGACGTCGCCCACGGCGAAGCGGTTGATCTCGCTCACCGGGCCGGGTGCCAGGTTGCGGGCGATGCCTTGGTACACGGTCGAGGAGTCGAGATAACGGTCCGTGAGCACGACCGCCCCGCGCTGGAGGGCCGGGGCGATGACCTCGCGCACCACTTGGGCGCGGGCGGCGGTGAACAAGAGCAGTTCGGTCTCCGGGCACATCTCGTCGCCCTTGGAGTTGTGGACGATGATATTGCGGATCTGTTCGCCGATCTCGGTGCCGCCTGGCTCACGGGTGGCGACGACTTCGCGGCCGGATTGCTGCAGGTGGGCGGCCAACCGGGCGATCTGGGTCGACTTGCCGCTGCCTTCGGAACCTTCGAAGGAGATGAGCTTGCCGGGAGCGGGCTTGGACTTGTTGGGCATGGCGAAAGGGGTGACTCCACGAAAAATGGTTGCCCGGACTCCGCAACCCCAATTCGGCCGGGTGGGGAACCCAATGTTGGCGCCTGCCCCGCGGGCGATCGGCGCGCGCGAGGACGCCGCAGATCCTGAATCGCCTGCAAGCAGGCTCCTACAACAAGACGCCCCGACTTTCCCGTTGATTGGCCGCCGGAAAGGGCCCAACACTCACGCCACATGCCCAGCCTTTTTGCTCTCCCGGTTCTCGCCACCCTCAACGTCTGGCAGGTTTTCCTCATCACCGACCGTGTCGGTCAGGTCGTCATCGGAATCCTCGCCGTTGCCAGCATTATCGCGTGGGCGCTGATGATGGGAAAATACTCGGAGCTGAAAAAACTGCGCGAGCTCAACTTCGCGTTCGAGCGGAAGCTCGGGCAGGAGCGTCACATCCTGGAGCTCCCGGACAACCTGCGGAACCGCCGCGATATTCCGTACGCCGACCTGCTGGCGGACGCGATCGAGGCCTATTGGCGCGCCGCCGCGATCGGCAAGGAGAAGGGTGACGACACCCCGCGCGCGCGCCTTGAGCACGCGGAAAACGCCATCCAGCGCGCACTCGCGCGCCAGTCGCTGCGCTACGAAGCCAGCATGATCGCGCTCGCCTCGCTCGTGTCGGGCGCGCCGTTCATGGGCCTCTTCGGCACGGTGTGGGGCGTCATGGAAGCCTTCGGCGCCGTCGCCGAGCAGGGCTCCGCGACACTCGCCACACTCGCGCCCGGCGTCTGCGCCGCGCTGCTCACGACCATCGCGGGCCTGGTGGTCGCGATCCCGTCGGTCTTCGGCTACAACATTCTTCTCGGCAACGTGAAGACGATGATCACCGAGCTCGAAAACTACGCGAGCACGCTCGCGGACCGCATCGAACTCGAGGCCAAGTAAACCCCCTCCGCCCATGGCCAGAATTTTCCGCCGCCAACGCACGCTCCATCCGGTCGCCGAGCTGAACGTCACCAACATGGTGGACCTCGGTTTCACCCTGCTGATCATCTTCATGATCACGACGCCGCTCATCCAGCAGGAGCAAACCATCCCGCTGAACCTGCCTGGCGAAAGCAAGAAGCCGCAGCAGAAGCCGGAGAACGATTTCCAAACGGTGTCGATCGACCAAAACGGCCGGCTCTACGTGGGCAGCAAACAGGTGAGCTTTTCCGAGCTGGGCCGCGCCCTCGATGAGTTTGCCGCCCGTTCGAAGCCGCCGGTCATTCGCCTGCGCGGCGACATGACGCTCCAGTACCAGCAGATCGTCCGCATCATGGACGAGCTCATGAAGCGCAATCTCACTAAGATTTCCCTGGATACCGAGTCCAAGTGATGCGATGCGGCCGCATTCCTCCAGCGCCTACCTGACCTCCCTGATCCTGCACGGGTTCGTTGCGGCACTGATCATGTTGTCGGCCGTGTACGTTTCGCGTCAGCAGGAAATGCCGAAGATCATCGAGTTGGTGGCCGGTCCGGCGACGGACATGAATTCGTTGGAAGCGCCCGCCGAGGGCGTGCCGGATCCGGTAAAGATGTCGGTGCCCACGCCCAAGGTGGAACCCAAGGCCGAGCCGACGCCCGTCGTCGAGCAGACCCCGAGCGTGCCCGAGCCCGTGACGAAGACCGTGCCCAAACCCGAGCCCGTGAAGGCGCCGCCGGTGCCGAAGGCGACGTCCGATCTCTCGATGGCGAAGCAGATGCAGAAGAGCGCGAAAATGTCGTACAAGGAGTTCCTGAAGAAGAACCCGATCCAGAAGCAGTCCGCGGTGAGCCAGGTGCGCGAGGCGCGAGTGCCCCGGGTTGATACGAAGGGCATCGTCGGGGGCGTGAAGGGCGGTTCGACGACCAGCAAGGGCGGGCAGGGCGGCAACGCGATGACCCGCGAGGAAGCGGACCAGCTGAGCACCTACATTTCTTTCCTGTTGCAGGAATTGAAAAAAGCCCACGAGCCGCCGCCGGGCGTGAGCGACCGGTTGGAGTGCAAGGTGACCTTCGATATCACGGCCAGCGGGGCGATTCTGAATCCCCGGATCACCCGTTCCTCCGGCAATCGCGAGTTCGACGAATCGGTGCTCGATGCCTTCCGGCGGATGCGGTCGATCGGGCCCACCCCGAATCGCCGCCCGGACACGTGGACCGTGAATTTCAAGATGCGGGACGAGCCATAAAAAGTCCTTGCGTTCCGTCTCCAAAACCACCTTTTAGGCCCTTCGCTAGTTCAGTTATGGGCTCTTAGCTCAGTTGGTAGAGCGCCTCAATGGCATTGAGGAGGTCAGCGGTTCGAACCCGCTAGGGTCCACCACTTTAGAAAGCCGCCGGGCAACCGGCGGCTTTTTGCTTCGCGGGCTACGGACAGGACGCAAGTAGGGCCAGTCTTCGACTGGTTCGGGCTGGCGGAAGGCCGGACCTCTTGCTGATCCCCAGCGCGCGCTTAGTTCCGTCCGTGAATCAACAGGGGCGGTTCGTCCTCGCGCGGCGGCTCCGCGGCCATCGCCTGGCGCGCGAGTTCCCGCCAGTAGGCTTCCTCCTGCTCGCGACGGAGCGCGATGCGGTACTCGGTGCTGCCGGCCATCAAGATGAACGTGAACAAAATCGCCATCATCAGGCGGTCGACGTACAGCGCCCAGATAATCAGCAGCACCGCGAGCACGCGGCCGACCATCACCGCCCACCACGTCGCGCGGAGGTAGGGCATTTGCGTCGCGAGCATCGCGCGCAGGATGCGGCCACCGTCCATCGGAAAAACTGGCGCAAGGTTGAAGACGCCCATGATGAGGTTCGCAACGGTGAGCTGCGCCGTGATGCCCACGGCCGAGTACTCCGAAACCTCTTCGATACCGAGCAGGGCCCGCCAGGTGAACGGCAGCAGCAAACCGACCAGCGCGAAATTCACCGCCGGGCCGGCCACCGTGATCAACAATTCCTGCGAAGGTTTGCGCGGAATGCGGTCCATTTCCGCCATGCCGCCGATCGGGAGAAGGAGGATTCGCGGCACCTGGATGCCGTAGCGGCGCGCGGTGAGCGAGTGGCCCAGTTCGTGCAGTATGACGCACGCAAAAAACAGCACAATCAACCCGACGCTGTAGCTCATGCCCAGCACCCCGCCTTCCTGCCAGCCTTGGTATCCCCAATATGCCAGCAACAACACGAAGCTCGCGTGCACCGCGAGCTGGATGCCGAACACCCGAAACAAGTTAATTGACCACCCAAGCATGGCCGGTAAGTAGAACCAGCTTTGCGCAAAGCGCTAACCATTTTGCCGAAATCCTGACCATGTCCGAGCCCGCCGCCGCCGTACCGCGCATCCTCGTCGTCGATGACGACACGGAGGTGCGTTATTCGCTCAACCGGGTGCTGTCCTCGCGCAATTACAAGGTGCAGGAGGCGCCGAGCGGGGAGGAGGGCGTGGCGGCGGTGAAGAAACAGGCGCCGGACGTCGTGCTCCTCGACAACCGGATGAACGGCATGACCGGCCTTGAGACGCTGCAGCACATCCGCGCGGCGAACCCGAAGCAGCTGGTGATCCTCATGACCGCCTACGGCACGGCACAGACCGCGATCGAGGCGATGAAGTTCGGCGCATTCGACTATGTGGTGAAGCCGTTCGATCCGCCCAAGCTGCTTGCGCTGGTCGAGAGTGCGCTGCGCACGCAGGCGGACATCCGTTCCGCCGGGGGCGTCCAGCCGGTCCTGAATTCCGAGGAACACAAGGAAGGCATCATCGGCAGCTCCGCGCCAATGCAGCAGGTGTTCAAGGTCATCGGCCAGGTCGCCGCGAGCGACGTCACGGTGATGATCACCGGCGAGAGCGGCACCGGCAAGGAGCTCATCGCGCGCAGCATCCACCGGCACAGCCATCGCGCGAGCCGGCCCTACGTGGCGGTGAATTGCTCGGCCATCCCGGAAAACCTCATCGAGAGCGAACTCTTCGGCCACGAACGCGGCGCGTTCACCGGCGCGACGGCGCAGCGGCTTGGCAAGTTCGAGGTGTGCGACGGCGGCACGATTTTCCTCGATGAGATCGGCGACATGACGCCGACCACGCAGACGAAGATCCTGCGCGTTTTGCAGGAGGGCGAGATCCAGCGCGTGGGCAGTTCGGAAACGCTGCGCGTGAACGTGCGCGTGATTGCCGCGACGAACAAGGACCTCGAGGCCCTCGTGAAGGCAAAGGAATTTCGCGAGGATCTGTATTACCGCCTCAACGTCGTGCGGTTACGCCTGCCCCCGTTGCGTGAGCGCGTGGAGGACATCCCGCAGATCGTGGACTACTTCATCCAGAGCATGGCGAAGACGAAAAAGACGAAGCCCCGCAAGGTTTCGCCCGAGGCGCTCGCCATCCTTTGCCGGCACAACTGGCCCGGCAACGTGCGCGAGTTGGAGAACATGATTTACCGCAGCGCGGTCATCGCCCAGAGCGACACGATTCTCCCGAAGGATCTCCCGGACGAACTCCGCGGCGCCACTTCCGGTGCGCCGGCGAGCCTGGATGCGCTGTTCGACCAGCTGTATCAGCAGCTCAAGGTCACGCACCCGAATGACATGCTCGCGGCGGTGAAGGCGGCGCTCGAAGCCCGGGGCGGCAGTGCGAGCTCACAACCGGCTCCAGACGCGCCCGCTGCGCCCGCCGCCGATCAGCCGGCGCGAGCTTGCTCGCGACTGGCACGTGAGGGGTCGCGAGCAAGCTCGCTCCCACAGGTCTGCCCGTCCTACTTGCGGTCCCCGTATCCCTCCGGCCGGCGCTGGTGCCAGCGCCAGGCGGTTTCGACGAGGGGCTCGATCGACATGTACTTGGGCTTCCAGCCGAGCTCGCGCTGCGCCTTGGAGGAATCGGCGTACAACGCGGGCGGGTCGCCTTCGCGGCGCGGGGCGAACTTCACCGGGACTTTAAGGCCGGTGACTTTTTCCACCGCCTTGATGATTTCCAGGACGGAGGTGGGGCGGCCCGTACCAAGATTGTAGAACAGCGCGGTTCCTGGTTTCGCGAGCTTGTCGAAGGCGGCGATGTGGGCGCGGCTCAGGTCGTCGACATGCACGTAGTCACGCAGGCAGGTGCCGTCCGGGGTGGGGTAGTCATTCCCAAAAATCTCGAGCGCGGGCCGCTTGCCCTGGGCCGCCCAGATCGCGAGCGGGATCAGGTGGGTTTCGGGATCGTGGTCCTCGCCGATGGCGGCGTCCTCGGCGGCGCCGGCGGCATTGAAGTAACGGAAGGCCGCGAAGCTCAGGCCCTGGCCGTGGGCGAGGGCTTTTAACGCATTCTCCACGTCGAGTTTGGTCTGGCCGTAGGGATTGATCGGCGCCTGCGGCATGTCCTCGACCAGCGGGAGCTTGGCGGGCACGCCGTAGGTGGCGCAGGTTGAGGAAAAGACGAACTTCATCACGCCGTGCCGCATCATCGACTCGATGAGCGTGTACGTGGCGGAGCAGTTGTTGATGTAGTACTTCATCGGCGTCTTCACCGATTCGCCCACGTAGCAAAACGCCGCGAAGTGCATCACGAGGTCGAACTTCGTTTCGGCAAACAGCCGGTCCAGGGCCGGGCCGTCGCCGAGGTTCATTTGCACGAACCGGACGCCCGCCGGGATGGACGTGCGGTGGCCATAGGCGAGGTTGTCGAGGACGACGGGTTCGTGACCCGCCGCCTGCAGCTGGCGGACGCAGTGGCTTCCAATGTAACCGGCGCCGCCGGCAACGAGCACTTTCATGGGTGAGACTGTTATTGCTTTTGAATTTCCGATGGCTAGGCAAATCTGCTCTTCTCCGAAATCGCGCATGAAGCAAAGCCGCATCGTCATCACGGGCATCGGGCTCACCTCTCCGAACGGCAACACGCTGGCGGAGTTCCGGCAGAACCTCCTGCAGGGCGTATCCGGCATCACCACCGTCGACGTGCGGTACATGGGCCGCCATCCGGCGGGCATGTGCACCTTCGATCCGCTGAAGTACCAAAAGAAAAAAGATGTGCGGATCGGCACCCGCGCCGGCGGCATCAGCATCTATTGCGCCCGCGAAGCGCTCGCGGACGCGGGTGTGAACCTCGAGGCCCGGGACCGCAGCCGCGTGGGCATTTATCTCGGCATCACCGAGCACGGCAACGTCGAGACCGAGAACGAGGTCTACAACATTTCGCAGTTCAAGTACGACACGAAGTTCTGGACGCACCATCACAACCCCCGAACCGTCGCGAATAATCCCGCCGGCGAGGTGTCGCTCAACCTCGGCATCACGGGCCCGGCGTACACGATCGGTGCGGCCTGTGCGGCCGGCAACATGGGCCTGATCCACGCCGCGCAGATGCTGCGCCTGGGTGAAGTGGACTTCGCGCTGGGCGGTGGCGTGAGCGAGAGCCCGCAGACCTTTGGCATCTTCGCGGGTTTCAAGAGCCAGAACGCGCTCGCGGCGCATGCCGACGCGACCAAGGCGAGTCGGCCCTTCGACAAGGGCCGCAACGGCATCGTCATTTCCGAGGGCGGTTGCATCTACACGCTCGAACGCCTCGAGGACGCGCAGGCCCGGGGCGCCAAGATCTACGGCGAGATTGCCGGCTACCACGTCAACTCCGACGCCACCGACTACGTGCTCCCGCACCCGGAGCGGCAGGCGGAATGCGTGCGCAAGGCGATTGGGCATGCGGGGCTGACGATTGAGGACATTGACCTGGTCAACACCCACGCCACGTCGACCCCGCAGGGCGACATCCAGGAGTGCCTGGCGATCGCGGAAGTGTTCAAGGGTCGCAGCACGCCGCCCCACATCAACAACACCAAGAGCTTCATCGGCCACGCCATGGGGGCCGCCGGGGCGCTGGAATTGGCAGGCAATCTGCCGAGCTTTGACGACCTCATGGTGCACCCCACGATCAACGTCGACGACCTGGATCCGCAGTGCGACATCCCGGGCCTCGTGATCAACCAGCCCCGCAAGGCGCAGCGCATCAATACGATCCTCAATAATTCCTTCGGCATGCTGGGGATAAATTCGACATTGATAATCAAGCGATTCGCCCCATAAATCGTCGGACCAACATGACGAAAGACGACTGCAAGAAGCTGGTTATCGACATCATTTCCGACATCGCCCCGGACGAGGACCTCAGTGCCATCAAGCCGGAGGTGAGACTGCGCGATCAGCTGCAGCTCGATTCGATGGACTTCCTCGACATCGTCATGGAGCTCCGCAAGCGCCATGGCATCGAGGTGCCTGAGGCCGACTACCCGCACCTCGCTTCGCTCGAGAGCTGCGCGGAGTACCTGACGCCGAAGTTCGCCGCCAAGGCCTGAGCCACGTCATCCTCTGAAATGCCGGGCGGGATCATTGATCCCGCCTTCTTTATTTCACACCAAGCAGCCAAGCCGCGAAGAATCACGGGACCGTTTGGCGGCTTGGCTACCTTGTGTTAACCGACCTCAGATCTGCGATGAAGGATTCCCATTACGACGTTGCCATCATTGGCGCCGGCATGTCCGGCCTGGCCGCGGGCATCCGGCTGGCACACTTCGGAAAAAAGGTCTGCATTTTCGAGCGGCACAACGCACCGGGCGGCCTGAACAGCTTCTACGCGCTCGAGGGGCGCAAGTACGACGTCGGTCTCCACGCGATGACCAACTACGTGGCGCCCGGCGTGAAGGGCACGCCGCTCGGCAAGCTGCTCCGGCAATTGCGCATCGATCGCGACGAATTTGCGCTGTGTCCGCAGAAACAATCCAAGATCGCCTTCGGCCCGCGCGGGGAGACGACCCTTCGGTTCACCAATGATTTCGCGGTCCTCGATGCGGAGGTGACCGCGCGTTTTCCCACCCAAGCCGACGGCTGGCGGCGGTTGGTCCAGTTGGTCAGGACCTACGACGACGTTTCCCTGGACGCGAAGCCGCTTTCGGCCCGCGAAGTGGTCAGCCAGCACCTCACTGATCCGCTCCTCGTGGACATGATTTTCTGCCCAGTGATGTACTACGGCAGTGCGCAGGAGCGGGACATGGAGTTCGGGCAGTTCGTGATCATGTTCAAGGCGCTCTTCCTCGAGGGCTTCGCCCGGCCCCTCGACGGCGTGCGCGTGATCATCCGCGTGCTGCTGGACAAGTATCGGTCCGCCGGCGGCGAACGCCGGATGAAGTGCGGCGTGCGGCAAATCGTCGAGGAGTCGGGCAAGGCGTCGCGTTTGATTCTCGACGACGGGAGCGAGGTCACGGCGCAACACGTCATTTCCTCGATCGGGTATCCCGAGACGCTGAAGCTCTGCGGCTCGGCGCACACCACGGCCGCCGATGCGAACACCGGCACACTCTCGTTCATCGAGACAATCAGCATTTTCAAGCGGCAACCCGCGGAGTGGGGTTGGGGCGACGATACGATCATCTTCTTCAACGATTCCGACCGATTCGAGTACGCCCGGGCCCGTGAGCAGGTGGACGTGCGGAGCGGTGTGATCTGCATCCCGAACAACTTCGATTTTGGTGACGGGCGTTTGCCCGAGGGCATTTTCCGGGTCACCTGCCTTGCGAACTTCGAGTATTGGGCGCACCTGCCCGAGGAGCAGTACCAAGCGGACAAACGCCGCTGGTTTGCCGAGGCCGTGCGCAGTGCCCGGCGATTCCTGCCCGCGGTGGACGATCGCATCCTGGCCGAAGCACAGGTCGCCACGGACATGTTCACGCCCCGAACGATCAAGAAGTTCACCGGGCACTTCAACGGCGCGATCTATGGCGCGCCGAACAAGGTGCGGAATGGCCGCACCCATCTCGACAACCTGTACCTCTGCGGCACCGACCAAGGATTCCTGGGCATCGTCGGCGCGATGCTCAGCGGCATCTCGATGGCGAATTTCCACGTGTTGCAGGGGAAGGGGTGAGTCGCGCGTCCTTGGTGGAGGGCCGGCCTCCCGGCCCGCCGCGGTCGGGCGGGAGCCCGACCCTCCAATCGAGAGATCCTGTTCCCTAATTCCGCGTTGCGCTTTGGAAATCCGGCAACTTAGGTGGGCGGCTGCATGGCTTACGATTGGCTCAAAGGCATCGAAGACCACTACGACATCGTGGTGATTGGCAGCGGCTTGGGCGGATTGACCGGCGCCAATGTCCTCGCGAAATGCGGCCACAAGGTGCTCCTGCTGGAGCACCATTACCAGCTGGGCGGTTTGGCCACGTGGTTCACGCGGAAGGGCGGGCACATTTTCGACATTTCGCTGCACGGCTTCCCGATCGGCATGATCAAGTCGGTGCGGAAGTACTGGAGTCAGGACATCGCCGACTCGATCGTGCAGCTGAAGGGTGTGCGGTTCATCAACCCGCAGTTCTCCATCGACACCACGTTCGACCGCGAAGACTTCACGCGCCAGCTGGTGGAGAAGTTCAAGGTGCCGGCGGAGACCGTGGAGAAGTTCTTCACCGACCTGCGCGCGATGAACTTCTACGACAACAACCAGGAAACGACCGGCCAGATGTTTGAGCGGTATTTCCCGGGGCGCGACGACGTGCAGCGGTTGCTCATGGAGCCGATCGCCTACGCCAACGGTTCCACGCTGCAGGATCCGGCGATCACCTTCGGCATCGTGTTCTCGAATTTCATGAGCAAGGGCGTGTACACCTTCCAAGGCGGCACCGACGTGCTCATCAAGAAGATGGCCGCCGAGCTCAAGGCCAACGGCGTCGAACTGCGCAAGCACGTCACGGTCGAGAAAATCCTCACGGAGGAACGCGACGGCCGGAAACACGTGGTCGGCGTGGTCGCCAACGGCCGCACGATCCGCTGCGATGCGGTGCTCTCGAATTCCAACATCAAGAACACGGTGCTCCGCCTTGCCGGCGCCGAAAACTTCCCGTCGGAATTCGTCGAGCAGACCAAGGCCGTGCGCGTGAACAGCAGCTCGTGCCAGGTTTATCTTGGGATCAAGAAGGGCGAGACGCTGCCGCACATAGGTGACCTCGTGTTCACCTCGGACGAGTCGAAGTTCTCGAGCGAAAAGCTGGTCGACCTGCACACCACAAGCCGGACGTTTTCGATGTATTACCCGGACACGCGTCCGGGTTCCGATCGCTACACGGTGGTCGTCTCGATCAACGCGCGTTACGAGGATTGGAACAGCCTTACGCCGGAGCAGTATGCAGTCGAGAAGCAGCGCCTGATCGACGAGTCGATCGCGTCGCTCGAGAAGTTCATCCCCGGCGTTCGCGCCAAGATCGATTGGATGGAGGCGGCCACGCCGCGCACCATCGAGTACTACACGAAGCATTGGGCCGGCACTTCCTTCGGCACGAAGTTTGAAGGCCTCAAGATCTCGATGGACCTGCCCAGCCAACTCCCGGGGCTCTACCACGCCGGCTCAGTCGGCATCATCATGTCAGGCTGGCTCGGCACGATTAATTACGGCGTGATTGTCGCCAACCAGATCGACAAGGCGATCGTCGCCAAGAAACGTGGCGCCGTCTCCGCCGCGTCCTAGACAACCTCGGGATTTATCGCCGCGCCTTTTCGCCTCTCTTGTGCATTTTGTGGCCAACCTTTCCGCCCCATGACCGAAGTCGAAAAACTCATCCCGCACCGGCCGCCGTTCCTGTTTGTTGACGAGATCGTTTCCCACGACGGCGAGTCGCTGGTCGCGAAACGGACGTGGCGCGCCGATGAGGATTTCTACAAGGGCCATTATCCTGGCGCCCCGATCACGCCTGGCGTGCTATTGTGCGAGTCGGTCTTCCAGACCGGCGCGCTGCTCATGGCGAAGCTGATGGCCGGCCAGACGGGCGGGCAGGGGGGCGTGCCGCTGCTAACCAAGGTCACTGATGTGCGTTTCCGCACGCCGGTTTACCCGGGTGACACCACGACCATCGAAGTTCGGCGCAAGGAAACCATGGGTGATTTCCATTTCATGGCCGGGGCGATCAAGAACGGGGACAAGCGCGTGCTGAACGTGGAGTTTTCCGTCGCTTGGAAGAAACCGGAAGGACAGGTCACGACATGAGCGACTTTCTCCAGCTCTCCGGAAAGACCTTCCTCGTGATGGGTGTCGCCAATCGCAAGAGCGTGGCGTGGTTCATCGCGAAGTCGCTTGAAGAGCAGGGGGCGCGGGTCGTCTACAGCGTGCGTTCCGAGGCCCGGAAGAAGTCCTTGGAGACCCTGCTGGCGGGCAAGCCCGTGTTCCTGTGCGACGTCGAGGAGGAGGGCGCTTGCGCGCGCCTGGCGGCCGAAGTTGCCGCCGCTGGTTTCGCGCCGTTGCACGGGCTCGTGCATTCGATCGCGTTTGCGAACTACAGCGAGGGCTTCAAGCCCTTCCATGAGACGAAACGGAAGGATTTTCTGCAGGCGACCGCGATTTCCGCGTTTTCGTTGGTGGAACTGGCGAACGCCTTCAAGCCGCACCTCGCGCGCAACGCGTCGGTGATCTCGCTGGGCATTTCCTCGCTTACGGTGACGCCCGACAACTACGGCTACATGGGGCCGATCAAGGCGGCGCTGGATTCCGCGAGCCGGTTCCTGGCGAAGTCGTTCAGCGCGGATTCGGACGTGCGTTTTAACGTAGTCGGCGCCGGCCCCCTCAAGACCAGCGCGTCGGCGGGCATCCCAGGCTACCTTGAGAGTTATCTCTACTCCGAGAAACTGACGTTTCGGAAAAAGAATCTCGAAACGCAAGAGGTTGCGAACGTCGCGCTCTTCCTGCTCAGCGAGCGCAGCAGCGGCCTGAATGGCACCACGCTCGTGATCGACGCAGGCCTTGGTTCGAACTTCTTCGACAAGGACATCATCCGGCTGACCATGCGGACCGAAGCGCCGGCGGCGCCGGGGCAGACACCCAACGCCAAATCTCCGAATTCCAAATGAGGTTGGAGTCATCCGGTTTGAAGTTCGGCAACGGGCGTCGGGGATCTCGCGCATGAAAATCTCGCATGCCTGCATTGAGTCCCTCGCGGCGGTGCTGCCGGAGGAAACGTGGACTTCGGCGGCGATCGAGGAGCGCCTGCGTCCGCTTTATGAACGTCTCAAGCTTCCGGCCGGACGGCTGGAGCTGATGACCGGCATCAAGGAGCGCCGCCAGTGGGCGCCGGGCACGAGGCCGTCCGCGGCCAGCGCGAAAGCGGCGCGGGCAGTGCTTGCGCGCTCCCAGTTCAAGCCCGACCAAGTCGAGGTGTTCATCCACAGCTCGGTCTCGCGCGACATGCTCGAGCCGGCGACCGCTTCCTTTGCGCATCACCAGGCGGGCCTTGGGCCGAATTGCCAGATCTTCGACCTGTCGAACGCGTGCCTCGGTTTTCTCAACGGCCTCGTGACGCTCGGCGCGATGATCGACGCCGGCCAAATCAAGTGTGGCCTGGTCGTCGCGGGGGAGAACGGCCGGCCTTTGGTGGAGCGGACGATCCAGCATTTGTTGAACACCCCGCTCGATCGCAACGGCATCAAACCGTTCTTCGCAAACCTCACCATCGGTTCGGGGGCCGTCGGTGCGATTGTTTGCCATGAGGACCTGCTACCGGCGGGCCCCAAGCACCGGCTGCGCGGCGGCGCGTATTTGTCCGCGACGCAGCACAGCGCGCTCTGCCAGGGCGACACCGCCGGCGAAGCGCTCCAAATGGAAACGGATTCCGAGCAATTGCTGATCGCCGGTGTGGAGGTGGCGCGGCAAACCTGGGCGCAGTTCGAGCAGGAAACCGGTTGGCACCGCACGACGCCCGATCACTTTGTTTGCCACCAGGTCGGCAGCGCCCATCGGCGCAAGTTGTACGAGACCGTGGGCCTCGACCTGGCGAAGGATTTTTCGACGTTCGAAACGCTCGGCAACACGGGATCCGCGGCGTTGCCGACGGCGCTCGCCCTCGCGGTGGACCGTGGCGTGCTCAAGAATGGACAAAAAGCCGCGCTGCTGGGCATTGGCAGCGGTATCAACAGCCTGATGCTGGCGGTGGAGTGGTGATGTCGAACGCGCTGCCAGGCTGGTTACAGAAACTGTATCCCTTCGAGCCGAAACGGTTCGATACGGGGCGCGGCGTGATGAGCTACGTCGACGAGGGCGCGGGCGACGAAGCGGTGGTGATGGTGCACGGCAACCCCACGTGGTCGTTTTACTACCGCAATCTTGTCCTGGGCCTGCGGACCAAAATCCGCTGCATCGTGCCCGATCATTTGGGCTGCGGACTTTCCGGCAAGCCGGCCGATTTCAATTACACGCTGGGTGAGCATGTGAAGAACCTGCGCGGGTTGCTCGACAGTCTGAACCTGCGGAAAATCCACCTGATCGTGCACGATTGGGGCGGGCCGATCGGTTTGGGGGCGGCGCTGCAGCACCCCGAGCAACTCGGGCGGGTCGTGATTCTCAACACCGCCAGCTTTGCCGACACGGTCGTGCCGCTGCGCATCCGGCTGTGCCGTGCGCCGTTGATCGGCGAGTGGCTCGTGCGGGGCTTCAACGGTTTTGCGTGGCCGGCCACGTGGATGTCGGTGGTTCGGCCGCTCCCGGCTGACGTCAAGGCTGGCTTCCTTTTCCCCTACGACAACTGGGCCAACCGCATCGCCACCCACCGGTTCGTGGTCGATATCCCGTCTGGGAAGGGGACCGCCAGCGACCGCGCGCTCGCCGAGATTGAAGGGAAGCTCGAACTGCTCAGGGACCGACCGGTCCTGATCCTCTGGGGCGGCCGCGACTTCTGCTTCAATCGCCACTATTTCGACCGTTGGCGGGCGCTGCTGCCGGCGGCATCGACCCGGTATTTTGACGAAGCGGGGCACTATGTCTTGGAGGATGAGGCCAATGCGTGCCTTTGGAAAATCAGCGCGCATTTGCCCACCGGATAGGGCGCCGGCCGGCCCGTTTTGCCGGGGCGAGCGATTGCCAAAAAAAAGGGTGGCAAATCGCGGAACAGATTCCATTTCAATAGGTCGCGTGCGTGCCACGTTTCCCAACCATTGAAATGATCTCCCTGACTTCTGCCCCGTCCCAGGCGACGGGCTCATCGACTTCTGCGAAACTAATTTCGGCATTCGGCCGCCTTGCCGTGTTGGGACTCGTCACGCTGCCGCTGGCGGCGCTGGCGCAGCTGACGCCCTACAACTTCATCACGGTCTCCGGCGTGGCCGCCAAGGCCGGCAGTGCCAACGGCGCGGGCGGCGGCGTCGACCTGCCGTTGTTCAACAACCCGATGACGCTCGTGCGGAACGCCGCGGGCAATTTCTACGTGGCGGACGCGAGCAACAACCTCATCCGCATCGTGACGCCGACGGGCACCGTGACGACGTTTGCGGGCACCCCGGGCCTGGTGGGCATTACGGATGGCACCGGCGTGGACTCGGGCGTCAGCTTCAGCTCGCCGCAGGGCTTGGCGGTGGATGCCTCCGGCAACGTTTTCGTGGCGGACTACAATGGCAACACGATCCGCAAAATCACGTCCGCGGGCGTGGTGACGACTTTCGCCGGCAGCGCAACGGCGGGATCGGTCGATGGCACGGGCACGGCGGCGACGTTCAACAAGCCGGCCGGCCTGGCTTTTGACACCGCGGGCAACCTTTACGTCACGGACTCGATCAACAACACGATTCGCAAGATCACGTCCGCGGGCGTGGTGACGATCTTCGCCGGCACAGCCGGCAGCACCGGCAGTGTGGACGGCACCGGCACGGCGGCGCGTTTCAACAATCCTCGCGGCATGGTGGCCGATGCGTCGGGCAACCTCTATGTGGCTGACACCGGCAACTGCACGATCCGCAAGATTACCCCGGCCGGCGTCGTCACCACGTTCGCGGGTTCCCCGGCGACCTTTGGCAGCACGGATGGCACGGGCAGCGCGGCGCGCTTCAGCAATCCGACCGGGCTGGGCATCGACACGTCGGGCAACCTCTACGTCGCTGACCAATCCAATCACCTCATCCGCAAGGTCACGCCGTCGGGCGTCGTAAGCACGGTCGCCGGCACGGCGGGTGCCTCGGGCCAGGTGGACGGGACGGGCACGGCGGCGCGCTTTTCTTCGCCGATGGGCGTGGCGGCCGACACTTCGGGCAACCTGTATGTTTCCGATTATGGCAATCACCTGATCCGCAAGATTTCGACGTCCGGCGCGGTGACGACGATCGCCGGCGTCGGTGGCGCCGCGGGTTTCCTCGACGGCACGGGCTACCTGCTGACCGCCGCCTTTTACCGCAATCCCAACGGCATTGCGGTGTCCGGGACGAACGCGTACGTGGCGGACACCGGCAACAACCTCATCCGGCGCATCGCGCAGGATGGTACGGTTACGACCCTGGCCGGCAGCGCCGGCAGCACGGGCTTCGCCGATGGCACCGGGACCGATGCGCGCTTCAATGCGCCCGGCGGCCTGTCGGCGGACGGCGCCGGCAATGTGTACGTGGCGGACGCGGGCAATCACACGATTCGCAAGATCACGTCGGGTGGCGTCGTGAGCACGCTGGCCGGCAACCGATTGACGCCAGGGAGCGCCGACGGCTCGGGCACCGCCGCAACCTTTGATTTTCCCGCGAGTGTCGCGGTGGACAATGGCGGCAACGTTTACGTCGCCGACTACAACAACCACACGATTCGCAAGGTCACGGCGAGCGGTGTCGTCACGACCCTGGCCGGCTCACCGGGCGTGGCGGGTACCGCCGACGGCACGGGCGGCGCGGCGCGCTTCAATTCTCCGCGCAGCATCGCGGTGGACCCGACTTCCGGCCTCATCTACGTGGCCGACTTCGGCAATCACGTCATTCGTCGCATCACCTCCAGCGGCGTCGTCACGACGCTCGCCGGCAGCGCGGGCTCGCCCGGCACGGCTGACGGGCAGGGTGGCGCGGCTCGTTTCAACGGACCTTCCGGGGTGACCGTTGACTCGGCCGGCGTGGTCTTTGTGGCTGACGCCAACAACTCCACGATCCGGGCGGTGACCTCGGCTGGCGCCGTGAGCACGGTGGGTGGCCAGGCGGCGCAGGTCGGTTCCAAGGACGGCAGCGGCACAACCGCCCGCTTTAACTTCCCGAGTGGCCTCGCGGTCGATTCCTCCCGCAATCTCTATGTGGCGGACAACCGCAACCACACGATTCGCCTCGGCCTCGCGTCCGGCAATTCGACGGGCATCGGCTCGAGCGCCGTGTCTGGTGGTTCAGGTTCCGGCAGCGGTTCGGGCTCGGGCAGTGGCTCGGGTTCCGGCAGCGGCTCGGGTTCGGGCTCCGGCAGCGGTTCGGGCGGTTCGTCCGGCACACCGACGGACACGACTTATTTGCTGCGGCCGACTGGCATGATCGCCGGTCCCGTCCTCGGCGCCTACCTGGTCGTCGATCGCGCCAATAATTGCATTCGCCAGATCGCAAGCGACAACACCGTCACGGTCTTCGCGGGCAAGGAGGGCTCGGCGGGCTCTTCGGACGGCACCGGGTCCGCGGCGCTGTTCAACGGCCCGACGGCCATCACGGCCGACCCGTCGGGCAACTATTACATCACGGACACGGGCAACGCCACGGTGCGCAAGATGACCTCCGCGGGTGTCGTCACGACGTTCGCCGGCACCGCGGGCAGCCTCGGCACGACGGACGGCACCGGATCGGCCGCGCGGTTCAACTCGCCGACGGGCATCACCTATGACAGCGCCAACGCGTGCCTGTACGTCGCGGACTCAGCCAACAATACGATCCGCAAAATCACGACGAGCGATGGTGCGGTCACGACCTACGCCGGCCAGTCGCGCCTCGTGGGTGATGCCGATGGCGACCTGGCGACCGCGAAGTTCAACAACCCGACGGGCCTCGCGATCGACTCCGGCTTCAATGTTTACGTGGCTGACACGGGCAACAGCACCATCCGCAAGATCAAGACGCGGCCGCGCGTGCTCACGTTGACCGCCGTGGGTTCGGTGACCGCGGATGGCAACGCCAAGGTCGTCCTCACGGACGCTGGCCTCACCGGCAGCCCGATCACGCTGACGGTGGCGGTGACAAACGGCGACACGCCGTCGCTCTGGGCGCCGAAGGTCGTCACGGCCATGACCGCCAACACGACCATCGCGGCCCGCTATTCCATCACGTCTTCGGCTTCGGTGATCACGATGGCCTATCTGGCCACGGTTAACGACAGCACGGCGGCGACGCTTTCGATCACGAACGACACCTCGGCTGGCATCACGCCCACGACCTCGAGCACGATCACGAGCGCGGCCGGCACGATCACAACGGTGGCGGGTTCCGCGGGCATCAGCGGCGTGTTCGACGGCAGCGGCGAGTTTGCGCTGTTCAACCAGCCCAAGGCCGTGGCGGTGGACACCGGCGGCAACATCTACGTCGCCGACACCGGCAACAGCAGCATCCGTTTCATCACGTCGCGCGGCACGGTCTCCACGCTGGCGGGCATCTCGGGAATCTCCGGTTATCGCAACGGTGCGGCCAGTTCCGCGCTGTTCAACCAGCCGGAGGGGTTGTTCCTGGATGGCAACCTGCGCGTGGTTGACACGGGCAACAACCGCGTGCGCACCGTGGCGCTTTCGACCGGCCAGGTGACGACGATCTCCCAGACGCCGGCGACCACGACGGGTTCAGGTTCCGGTTCCTCCTCGGGTGGCAGTTCCAGCAGCGGTGGTGGCGGTGGCGCCCCAAGCACCTGGTTCCTCGCGGCCCTGGCCGCACTCGGTACCGCGCGGGCCCTTCGTGCGAAGCGGACGCGTGCAACCTCGAGTCGCCGTTAGTCGATTCCTGGGGGCGGCCGCGCGACGGGTGCGGCCGCTCGTGGATGGGCTGGGGTAGCATCGTTCTCGGATAACGCGGAGGTGTGGAGGGAGATTGCGCGGATGGCCGTATTCCGCGGATTGCTGGCTTTTCTCTGCCGAACTGAACGGCGGCGGCTGTCGACGGCCAAAGAGAGGGGACCGAGTTGACTGAGTTCTTTCGCTTTTCGAACGTTGAGCACTGCGAGTACTTAACTCTCTATAGAACAAGCAATAGTATTATAGACATAATATATATTGTGCGATAATGACGTATGGTGCGGAACCATACCAACGACGCTTATTTAGCCAATCCCCAACGCCTGGTGATCGGATAATAGATAAACAGCGGCCGCCCTACGACGTCCTTCTCGGGAACGAATCCCCAATAACGGCTATCGAGGCTGCGCGGCGAATTGTCCCCTAGTGCGTAGAATGAATGCGGCGGAACTTTGACCGTCCGGCCCTTCGAAAGTTTGCTGTTGGCTTCCTGGACGCCATCCACGTTGAGATCACTCTCCGGAGCCGGGCCATATTCGTAACCAGGATAAAGTCCTTCCTTGCGGGCATTCTTGTCGAAGGCCTCGGATCCCTTGATTGGCGCCCCGTTTCGATAAAGGCCCGGTTGCTTGATCTCCAGTACGTCGCCCGGCGTGCCGACCAGGCGCTTCACGTAGTATTGGCTCACGCCGCGGGTCGCCCGGACCATTTCCGGGCTCGTGATGTTGCCGGTCTTGAACACGAAACCTGAGCCCACGCTGGGTTGGATGAAATTATACGTGATGCGGTCAACGAACAACAGGTCGCCGGTCAGGATATCGAACGACAGGATCGGCTCGTCCTTGCGGACGTTCTTGCCGATCGGCAGCCAATAAACCGTGCGCTCAACCGGCTGCGGACCGCCCTGCACCACAAATGTCGATCGTTCCGGCTGCGTGGTTCGCGCTGCGGCCGCCCGCAAGGCCGCATAGAAGTTCGCGGAGTCGCCCTTGAAGGCCTCGTCCCACACTTGCGCGAGTTCGCCTTGGAAATCCGCCGGCACCGTGAACTTCGTTTGCTGCCCGCCGACCATGAACGTGTACTCCCGCATTAACGTCGGGAAAACCAGCATGCTGCGACCGGGTTTCTCGCTGAATGCCACCGTGCCGTCGGCAAAAACCGGAATCGTCACTTCCCCGTCCGCCGGCGCCCGGACCGTGTAATTGCTGGCGCCCAGCGTCACCATCCGCAGCACCTTGCGGAGCGGCCCGGGTTCCTCGCCGGCCTTGAAGGTCTCGGCGGTCATCCCGTAGTACGTCGGCCACATCGAATTCGTCGGGATCTTGAACGGCTGGATGAAATACGCGCGCAGGCCGAGGATCACGATCGCGGCGACGAGGAAGAACTCGACGTTCTCCACCAGCGCCCCCTGCGGATAAATCCGGCCGCCGACGGCGCGCAGGACCCCTTCCAACGACTCCACAGCCAGCTTCAGTTTTGAAGCGTCGGCCTTTTCCTTCAGCCGCTGTTTGAGCTGCCCGACCGCAGCCAGCAGCCGTTGGTTCTGGTCATCGGACAACTCATCGCGCCGGAACTTATAAACCCGGTCCGCCACCTCCAGCCAGTTGGCGGCATTTTGCCGCATTTTCTTTTCCTGGGAGTAAAGGAAGCTGAACACGGCGCGACGGGGTTTAGCTGTTGGTCTTCAGGACCTGGATGAAGGCATCCGGTGGGATCGAAACCTTGCCGATTTGTTTCATCTTCTTTTTGCCCTCCTTCTGCTTGTCGAGGAGCTTGCGCTTGCGGCTGATGTCGCCGCCATAGCACTTCGCGGTGACGTCCTTGCGCATCTCGCGCACGTTGTCACGGGCAATGATCTTGCCGCCAATCGCGGCCTGAACCGCGATCTTGAACATCTGCGGTGGGATAATGTCGGCCAGCTTCTCGCACAGCGCCCTGCCCTGCCCCTCGGCCTTCGTGCGGTGCACGATGCTCGCGAACGCGTCCACCGGGTCGGCGTTGACGAGGATGTCCATCTTCACGAGGTCGGACGCGCGATACTCGCCGAGCTCATAGTCCATCGACCCGTAGCCGCGGGTGATGCTCTTCAGGCGGTCGTTGAAATCGACGAGGATTTCGTTGAGCGGCAGCGTGCACGTGAGCATCACGCGCGAACCGTCGAGCGTGTCCGTGTGGTCGCAGGTGCCGCGCTTTTCCATGATCAGGGCGAGGATGTCGCCCATGAACTCGTTGGGAATGTGGATCGAGGCCTTGATTGTCGGCTCCGAGATTTCCTCGATGCTGCCCGGGTCCGGCAGGTTGATCGGGTTGTCGACCTCGATGACCTCGCCGCCGTGCTTCTTCACCTTGTACACGACGCTCGGGTACGTGGAGATGATCTCGACGTCGTACTCGCGGCGGATGCGCTCCTGCACGACCTCCATGTGCAGCAGGCCGAGGAAGCCGCAGCGGAAGCCGAAGCCGAGCGCGACGGAGCTTTCGGACGAATACACGAGCGCGGAGTCGTTGAGCCGCAGCTTGCCGAGCGCGACCTTAAGCTTCTCGTAATCGTCCGACTCGAGCGGATACAGGCCGCAATAAACCATCGGCCGGACTTCCTTGTAACCCGGCAGCATCTCTCCCGCCGCCTTGTTGGCGTGCGTGACGGTGTCGCCGATCTTGATGTCATCCGTGCTCTTGATGTTGCTGATGATGTAACCGACATCGCCCGGGCCGAGCTTGTCGATCTTCTCCATGCCGGGACGGAAAACGCCGACTTCCTTCACCTCGGCCTTCTGGCCGGTGCTCATGAGCATCATCATTTCGCCGGCCTTGATCGTGCCGGAGAACACGCGCGCATAGGAAACGACGCCGCGATACGAATCGTACTTCGAGTCGAAGACCAGTGCGCGCAAGGTCGGGTAATCCGTCCACCGCGGCGCCGGGACGCGCGTCACGACGGCTTCCAGGATGTCCTGGATGCCAATGCCGGACTTGCCGCTGGCGAGGATCGCCTCCTCGGCGGGAATCGTGAGGATGTCCTCGAGCTGCCGCATGCACAGGTCGAGATTGGCGCTCGGCAGGTCGATCTTGTTGATGACCGGGATGACTTTCAGTCCCTGCTGGAACGCGAGGTGGGCGTTGGCGACGGTCTGCGCCTCGACGCCCTGCGCCGCGTCGATGAGCAGCAGCGCGCCTTCGCAGGCCGCCAGCGAGCGCGAGACTTCGTACGAAAAGTCCACGTGGCCCGGGGTGTCGGTCAGGTGCAGCTTGTAGATCTTCCCGTCCTTCGCCGGGTAGTTCATCACCACCGGGTGCATCTTGATCGTGATGCCGCGCTCCTTCTCGAGGTCCATCGCGTCGAGATGCTGGTCGGTCATCTCACGCTTCGTGATGGTGCTCGTGTACTCGAGCAGGCGGTCGGACAGCGTCGTCTTCCCGTGATCGACGTGTGCGATGATGCAGAAATTGCGTGTGAGCAGCGCGGACATCAGGCGGTGGTGTCGGCGAATTCCGCGAATGACTTCACGACCCACGCCTTCTCGGTGCGGCGCGCGAGGCCGGCCAGGACGCCGCCCGGGCCGCACTCCCAGAACTCGGTCGCGCCGGCGGCGGCGCAGTTGCGCATGCAGTCCTCCCAGAGGACGGACGAAACCACCTGCTTCACGAGCGCTTCGCGAATCTGCGCGGGTTCGGACACGACCTGCCCGGTGGTGTTGCTCAGCACGGTGAATTGCGGGCGGTTGAACGTGATGCCCGCGAGGAAACTCGCGAACGCGGCGCGGGCCGGCTCCATCAGGCGGCTGTGGTAGGCGCCGGCGACATTCAGGGCCATCACCCGCTTCAGGCCCTTGTCTTTGGCGGCCGCGACGAGCGCGTCGACCTTGGCCTTCTCGCCCGAAACGATGATCTGGCCCGGCGCGTTGAAGTTCGCCGCTTCGATCCCAAACTCCGCGCAAAGTTCGGCCACCCGGGCGCGTTCCTCGCCGATGATCGCGGCCATGCCGCCGACCGACTTCTCGCACGCGACCTGCATCAGGCGGCCGCGTTCGGCCACGACCTTCAGGCCGGTCGCAAAATCAAACACGCCGGCTGCGGTCAGCGCCGTGACCTCGCCCAGGCTCAATCCCATCGCGAATTTCACCGGCGGCAGCTTCCCCTGCTCTTTCAAGGCCGCCACGATCGCGAGGCCATGGACGAATAGCGCCGGCTGGCAGACCTTGGTCTGCGTCAATTCGGCATCCGGGCCCTCAAAGCTCACCTTCTTCAAGTCCCAGCCCAACACCGAGTTGGCCTCGTCGTACAAGGCACGGGCCGCGGCCGAGCCGTCGTACAAGGATTTACCCATGCCCACTTTCTGGGCACCCTGACCGGCAAAAATCAATGCGTGGGACATAGATGAAAGGAGCGGTTAAACCGGTCCGCCGACGAAAAACCAAGCCCTAAAATTTGAGGGCGCAAACCAAGCGAAATCAGGGCGCGGGCACGCCCGCGGGCGGGCGACGGCCGGGGGCTCAGGTCTTGAAGAAGATGCCCTTCAGGTTCATCTCCAGCGCGGCCGGATTCGGCGAGAAGCGGAGGCCGTCGGCCTTGCTGATCTTGCCCTCCTTGATGAGGCGGTAGAGGTCCTTGTTGAAGGACTTCGACATGCCGTCGGCGCCGGACTCGAGCAGCTGTTGGATCTTGTCGTTGTGGCCGTCGAGGATGAGGTTTCGCACCGTGGCGTCGGCGACGAGGATCTCGTGCGCCGCGAAGCGACCGCCGCCTTCGAGGGCCGGGATTAGCTTCTGGCAGATGAAGCCGCGGAGCGAGCCGGCGATCTGGCGGCGCGCCTGCGCGATCTGTTCGGGCGGGAAGAATTCGAAGAGGCGCGTGAGGGACTGGGCCACCGTCGCGGCGTGCATCGTGGAGAACACCAAGTGGCCCGTTTCGGCGGCGGAGATGGCCGTCTCGAAGGTCTCCTTGTCGCGCATTTCACCGATCAGGATGATGTCGGGATTTTGGCGGAGGACGGACTTGATCGCCAATTCGAAGTTCGGCACGTCGAGGCCGATTTCGCGCTGCTGGAAAAGGGACTTGTCGTCGCTGAAGGTGTATTCGATCGGGTCCTCGATCGAGACGATGTGCTTGTCCATGTTCTGGTTCACCCAGTTGAGCATGGCGGCCATCGTGGAGCTCTTGCCGGAGCCGGTCGCGCCGCACACCAGCAGGATGCCGTCCTTGGACTGCGCGAGCTTGATGAGCGTCTCGGACTCGATCTTCAACTCGTCGAACGTCGGGGGGCGGCTCTTGATGTGACGCAGGACGATGCTGACCAACCCGCGCTGGTGGAAGGCGTTCACGCGGAAACGACCGACGTCGTCGGCGGCATAAGCGAAGTCGACCTGGGCATCGGTGTCCCACTTGCCCTTGAACACACGCGGCACGTGCTCGTCGACCCACGCCTGGGCGTGTTCGCAGGTGATCGGGTCCATTTCAACGGCGCGCAGCTTGCCGCCCATGCGCAGGTAGCCGGGCTTCTCGGATTTGATGACGATGTCGCTCGCGCCGCTCTCGACGGCCAGCTTAAGCAGATCGTTGATGATTTCCGTATGAAGTGTGGTCGTGCTCATGGAATTTTATGCGTGAACCAGCCTTAAAGCTGTGCTTTCGATACAGGTTCATTTTGTATCGATCAAGGTAACTTTCCTATGAATCGCTCCCGTACCTTCACCGGCACCTACACCGCCCTCGTCACGCCGTTCCAACGCGGCGCCGTTGCCTACGATGAACTGCGGAAACTGGTGAACACGCAGATCAAGGCCGGCATCAGCGGCCTGGTGCCGGTCGGCACCACGGGCGAGTCGCCCACCGTGACGCACGAGGAACACAACGAGATCATCCGCGCGACGATCGACGCCGCGGCGGGCCGCGTCCCGGTCATCGCGGGCACGGGCTCCAATTCGACCCACGAGGCCATCTACACGACGCAGGCCGCCGATGAAGCCGGCGCCGACGGCATGCTGGTGGTCGCGCCCTACTACAACCGCCCGACGCAGGAAGGCCTCTTCCAGCATTTCGCGCAGATCGCCGAGGCGACGGACAAGCCGATCATCCTCTACTCCATTCCCGGGCGCTGCGGCGTCGAAATCGGCGTCCCGGTGATCGAGCGCCTGCGCGCCAAGTATCCGCATGTCGCCCACATCAAGGAAGCGGGCGGCAGCGTCGACCGCGTCGACCAGATCATTTCCGCGCTGGGCAAGGACATCACCGTGTTGAGCGGCGACGACAGCCTCACCCTTCCCTTCATGGCGGTCGGCGCCAAGGGCGTGGTGAGCGTCGCCAGTAACCTGCTCCCGCGCGAGGTCAGCAAGCTGGTCGACCTGGCTTTGGCCAACGATTACCCGAAGGCCCGCGCACTCCACCGCCGGCTCTATCCGGTCTTCAAGACCCTGTTCATCGAATCGAATCCCTCGCCCGTGAAACTGGCGATGGCCGAGGCCGGGCTGATCACTTCCGAGGAAGTCCGCTCCCCGCTATGCGGACTGAGCGCCGCCAACCAGAAGACGTTGCTCGCAACGCTCGCGGCATACCGCAAGGGCTGAGCCATGCCGCTGCAAATTCTCCTCAACGGGGTCCGGGGGCGCATGGGCCAGGCGATTTCGGCGGTCGCGGGTGAACTCGACGCGGCAATCCGCGCCGGGACCGACGCGGGCGACAACCCGGCTGATCACCTCGGCGGCTGCGATGTCATCATCGATTTCAGCGCGCACTCCGTCACGCACAAGCTGCTCGACCTCGCGGTGGCGCACAAGAAGCCGATCGTCATCGGCACCACCGGCCACGGCGCCGACGACAAGAAAAAGCTGCTCGCCCTCGCCGCGCACGTGCCCTGCGTTTGGGCCGGGAATTTCTCCGTCGGCGTCAACCTCCTGTTCGCCCTCACCCGCCGCGCGTCGGCGGTCCTGGGCGCCGACTACGACGCCGAGGTGATCGAGATGCATCACCGCTTCAAGAAGGACGCCCCGAGCGGCACCGCCGCCCGCCTGTTGGAAATCATCCTCGAGGAACGCAAGCTCACCGCCAACGCGCTCCGTCACGGGCGTTCGGGCATCACCGGCGAACGCCAGCCGACGGAGGTCGGCGTCCACGCGCTGCGCGGGGGCGACGTCGTCGGTGAGCACACCGTGGTTTTCGCCGCGCTCGGCGAACGCGTGGAACTGACGCATAAGGCCAGCGATCGCGGGATCTTCGCGCGCGGCGCCGTGCGCGCCGCCCATTGGGTCGTGAAGCAGAAGCCCGGCGTGTACGACATGCAGGACGTCCTGGGCTTGAAGTAACCGCCTTTTCTCGCGGCTTCCGATGATCACCAGTGTTTCCGGTCTCTTGGTTTCCGCCACGCCCTTGACCGCGATCATCGAGGCGGGCGGTTTGGGTTACGAGATTCACATCCCGGTCACGACGGCTGAACGCCTGCCCGCCACCGGCCAGCACGCGAAATTGCACACGCTCGCGGTGTATCGCGAGGACTCCGCCACGCTCTACGGTTTTGCCACCGAGGAAGAGCGCGATTTTTTCCGCTTGCTCGTGGAGAAGGTCACGGGTGTCGGCCCGAAGATGGCCTTGAGCGTGTTGAGCAAGCTTTCCCTCCCCACCCTCAAGGGCGCGATCGTCGCCGGTGACGTGGGGCTGCTCGCGAAATGCCCCGGCATCGGCAAGAAGACCGCTGAGCGGCTCGTCATCGAGCTGCGCGACAAATTGAACCCCGCCGACCTCGGCACCGTTGCGCCCGTGAAGGGCGAAGTGGCTCCCGTTGCGCCGGCGGGCGAGAACAAGATTCGCGATGCGGTGCTCGCACTGACGGCGCTCGGCTACAAGGCGGCCGACGCCGACAAGGCGGTACGTCAGGCGTGGGTCGCGCTCGGCGCTTCCGCCTCGACCGAGGCGTTGATCAAGAAAGCGCTCGGCTGAGTTCTCTCGCCGGCAAAACAGAAAGCCCACCGGTCAGGGTGGGCTTCGTTGGGAAACCTAGCGCTCAGCGCTGGAACTCGAAGGCCGTGAACTGGGCGTCCGGCGCCTGCTTGCCGCGGAAAACGCGCTGGTTGTTGCCGTTCACGGGCAGCACCTGGCGTGTTTCAAAAACGCCGTCGTCGAAGAGCGACGGAAGGCGTCCCGGCTGCAGCTGCCCGGCGGCGAGGGCGCGTTGTTCCTCCAGGCGGAGGGCCCGCAGCAATTCGGAATTCGGTTCGGTGATCACCTGGCTCGCGGGGATGGCCACAGGCACAACGTTGACCGTCGGGGCCGGCGTGACGTTGGCAACCTGCGTCGCGGAATCGGCCACCGGGTTGGCTGGCTCGCTGGCGGGCGTGTCGGCGTTGTAACGCACGAAAACCAGGGCGAGGCACGCGGCCGCGGCCAGGCCGCCGGCGAAGTGAATCCAGTGCGGACGGCGGCGGCGATTGAACTCGGCGCGAATGACGTTCCCAGTCGGGGCGCCGACGGGGGCCGGCGAGGATTCGGCGCGGAAACCGGCGTACACCTGCTTGGACGCGGTATGAAGCTGGCAGTATTGCCGGTAGATCGCGCGGCGGCGCGGGTTGACCTGCAACTCAGCCTCCAGCTCGGCGATCTCCTCGGCCGTGATCTGGCGATCGATGTACAGATTCACCAGTTCGATGAAGCGGTGGTCTTTCATGGCTGAAACTCGTCCCCCAGTTTTTCGCGCAGGCTTTCGCGGGCGCGGGCGATGCGGCTCTTCACGGTGCCGACGCTGATGCCGAGGATCTCGGCGATTTCCTCGTAAGCGAGGTTCTGGACGTTGCGCAGGATCAGGATCTCCCGGTGCTTTTCGTTCAAGTCTTCCATGCACTCCGCAACGCGATTGACGAACTCCTGCGTGACGGTGGCATCCTCCGGGGTTTCCTGATCGGCGGGGATCAGTTCGGCCAGAGTCGTCTCGTTTTCGGCGCCAATCGGGGCCTCAAAGGAAACGGACCGGTCCCGCTTGCGACGCCACCAATACCAGTACCGGTTGCGGGCCAGGTTGGTCGCGATTTGGTAGAGCCAGGTCGAAAAGGCGGAATCCCCGCGGAAATGCTCGAGGCCGCGATGGGCCCGGATGAAGGCGTCCTGAGTTACCTCCTCGGCGTCCTGCTGGTTGCGCAGCAGCTGGTTGGTCATCGCATAAATGCGGTCCCAATACCGGGTGACAAGTTGGTCGAATGCGGACGAATCCCCGCTCTTGAAGCGGTCTACCAGCATGCGATCTAGGGCGACTTCCTGGGCCTTGGCGGTCATGTGCTCGGGCCCGTTCTGATCCGGAAATTTCAGGATTGTTCCCACAAAAGTCGATTGCTGGTCGGGATGTTGCACGATCCGTCGGCTGCCGGTCAATCCCCGCTTGGCCGGGGGGCGGATACAAATAATCCTTGCCATGCCGCCCAAGCGAAAAACTATCCTTCGCCCTTGGTTTGGTCTGGGGCGATAGCTCAACGGTAGAGCAGTTGCCTTTTAAGCAATTGGTTCTGGGTTCGAATCCCAGTCGCCCCACCAGCCCGCACGGAGTGCCCCGTGGTCGCTCTCTAGCCGCGAAAATCCCCCATTCCGTCCTTGAGGGCCGCCTCGAGAGTCTTAGGCCTTTTTACTAATCGGGGTTGAGTTTTCCCCCGGATAACCAAAAGTCTCCGCACCGCCTCTCCGCTTGACCATTTCCCTACCGCCAACCGTGCCCACGCTTACCACCGCTAAACGCATCGTCATCATCGAGGATCAAACCGCCATCCGCGAAATGTTGGCTGAGATCCTCCGCATCGACCCGGCCTACAAGATCGTCGGCGAAAGCGGCGATGGCCAGCAGGCCTGCCAGCTCTGCCTCGACCTCAAGCCGGACCTGCTCGTCCTTGACGCGCGCCTGCCGGGCCTCAGCGGCGTCGACATTCTGCGTCGCATCAGCAAGCAGCTGAAGAACACCCGCGTGCTCGTTTTCTCGGCCTACGAAAGTCCCGCGCTCGTGCGCGAGATGCTCGAAGCGGGCGCCCATGGCTTCGTTGAAAAGACGGCGGGCCTGGGTGAATTCAAGAAGGGCCTCGAAACGATCGCCAACGGCGGCACCTATTTCGGGCCGGGCGTGGCCGCGCTGCTTCGCACGGTGGTGGCCAACAACAGCCCCGCTTCCGGCGTGGACACGCTGACCGACCGCGAGCGCGAAATCCTCAAGCTCGTGGCGGAAAGCAACAGCACCAAGGAAATCGCCCAGAAGCTCGGGATCAGCGTGAAGACCGTCGACAACCACCGCACGAACCTGATGCGGAAGCTCAATCTCCACGACGTGGCCAGCCTGACCCGGTACGCCCTGGAAATCGGCCTGATCGACCACCGGGCGCAGACCTGCTAAGGCCCCGTTTCCTTCTTGCGCGCCCTTGGTGATTAACCAATAACGACCCGCACTCATTTTTCCGCACCCTATGAAGAACGCCTTTAAACTCCTCAGCCTCGCGCTGGCCGTGTCGGCCCTCGTCCTGTCGGGCTGCAAAAAGAAGCCCGTTCGTGACGGCTCGACACTGCCGGCCACCGGCCCGGCGAACACCATCGACCCGAATGCGGTCGCGTTTGCGGAAGACCCGAACACGCAGCTCCAGCAGCGCACGGCTGACACGCCGGTCAACCCGAACCAGAGCGTCGTCGACCCGATCTATTTCGGCCTGGACCGCGCCGCGGTTTCCGCGAACGAACGCCCGAAGCTCGATGCCGCCATCAAGTGGCTGAAGGACAATCCGGAGAAGAGCCTCGTCCTCGTCGGCCATTGCGACTGGCGCGGTACCGCCGAATACAACCTCGGCCTCGGTGACCGTCGCGCGAATTCCGTGAAGCGCTACCTCGAGTCCCTCGGCGCCGACGCCAAGCGCCTCGAGACACTCTCGAAGGGCTCCACCGACGCCAAGCAGGGCGGCGGCGAATCCGAGTGGCAGAAAGACCGCCGCGTCGACTTCGTCGAGCTGAAGCGCCAGTAAGCGCGACCTGTTTTTAAACGAAAGCCGCGGAGCGATCCGCGGCTTTTTGTTTTGGCAAGCTCGACCCAACACACCCCGCCCTGCGGGCGCCCCTCTCGAGAGGAGACCTTCGGCAGGCGAGTGATCCCCTCTTGAGAGGGATGGCGCGAAGCCCTGGTCGCCTTTGGCGCCGCCGTAGGCGGCTAAACGACGGGGTGTGTAGCGAACGTGGCGCGAGCCCACTACCCCTTCGCCAATTCCGCCAGCACGCGCTCCGAGGTCTCGATGCCCTTCTTCATCACGCCGAGGTGGAAGCTCTCGTTCGGGGCGTGGAGGTTATCTTCGGGCAGGAAGAGGCCCATCATGACGGCATCTAGCCCGAGCACTTCCTTCAGGTCGGCGAGCAAGCCGACACTGCCGCCTTCGCGGAGGTAGATGGGCGGCTTGCCCCAAACCTCGGCGGCGGCCTTGTCGACGGCGCGGAAACACTTCGCGAGCGCGGGACGCTGGTCCTTCGGCGTGTTCGAGCGGTCCGGCGGGATGACGACGTAAGGTGTCGCGTTGTGCTGTGGCGTGATTTTCAGCGTCACGCCCTTCGGGCAGCGCGCCTTGATGGCATTGAAAACGACGTCCTTCACGTTGTCGGGCGTCTGGTTCGGCACCAGCCGGCAGGTGATCTTCACCCGCGCCTTGCTCGGGATGACCGTCTTGGTCCCCTCGCCCTGGTAACCGCCGCTGAAGCCGTTGAACTCGAGCGTCGGGAGGAAACGAATCGCTTCAAACGGGGTGTAGCCCGGCGGGGTGTGGAATTCCTTGATGCCGAGGAAAGCCGCGTAGTCGCTCTCCTTCAGGCCGACCTTCGCGAGCTGCTCGCGCTCCCACGGCTCGGGTTGCACGACCGCGTCGTAGAAGCCCGGGATGTTCACCCGGCCGTCCGGCGTGTGCAGCGAGGCGCACAGCTCGGCCAGCGCCTGCAGCGGGTTCATCAACACGCCGCCGTGCATGCCGGAGTGCAGGTCGGAATTCGGGCCCGTCAGCTCGATCTCGAACGCGAGCATGCCGCGCAGGCCGACGGTGATGATCATCTGGTCGGGCGACAAGATGCCGTTGTCCGACATGTAGATGAAGTCGCCGCGGAGCTTCTCCTTGTTCTCCTTCAGGAAGGTCTTGAAATTCTTGCTGCCGATTTCCTCCTCGCCCTCGACTACAAACGTGAGGCGCAGCGGCAGGTTCGGGTTCTTCTCCAGCAGCCGCGCCACCGCGGTGATGTGCACGAGCAGCGGGCCCTTGTTGTCGGCGGTGCCGCGGCCGTAGATGCGTTCGCCGCGGATCGTCGGCTCGAACGGCGGGGTCGTCCACTTGTCGAGTGGATCGGGCGGCTGGACGTCGTAATGCCCGTAGATGATCACGTGCGGCCAGGCCGGGTTGTCGCCGCGCTTGGCGACGAGCACCGGGTGCAGCGCGGTCGGCACCAGCTCCACCTTGAAGCCAATCTCCGTGAGGAGCTTGGTCAGGAACTGCTGGGCGCCCACCATCCCCGCCTTAAACTGCGGGTCGGCGGACACACTGCCCTGACGGACGTATTCCTTGAGCTTTTCGACGGGGTCAAACATGCCGGCACGTTGACCCAACTCGCGGCGCGGCGCTAGTCGAATTTATGACAATGCGATGAGCCGATCACCGGGACCGCCGGGCCGCCTCATACAGTGGGAGCGTCTGCGGCATCCAACCCTGCAGGTCGGCGATGCGGCGCTCGTTGCTGGGGTGCGTCGACAGGAACGCCGGCATGCGGCCCGAGCCGCTCTTCTTTTCCATCTTTTGCCAAAACGTGATGGCCGCGCGCGGATCGTAACCCGCCTTAGCCGCGTAGCGGATGCCAATGAAATCCGCCTCGCTTTCGTTGCTGCGCGAGAACTTGAGGGTCAGGCCGGCGGCGCCCACGCCATAGGCGGCGAGCAAGACATCGTGATGCTTGTTTTCCTTGAGCGCGGCGTCGGCCAACACCCCCAGGCCGGCGGCGAGGATGCCTTGCGAAACGCGTTCGGCCCCGTGGCGCGCGGTCACGTGCGCGATCTCGTGGCCCATCACGATGGCGATCTCGTCGTCGGACCCTGCCAGCGCGAGCAGGCCCGTGTACACGCCGACCTTTCCGCCGGGCAGCGCGAAGGCATTCACCGTGTCCGGTGCGTCAAAGACCACGAATTCCCATTGCGCGCCCGGCAGTGCGTCCCCGACGGCAGCCGCGATGCGTTGGCCGATTCGCCGCACACGGTCGTTCTGGACCGGGTCCCGTGAGATCGGCCCCTTGGCCTTGAGCTCCGCGAAGGCGGCGGCGCCCTGCGCGACGTCGTCCACCACGGGAAGAATCAGCGAACTCCGGCCGGTCTCCGGCACCGTGTAGCAGCCGCCGAGCAACAGAAGCCCGGCGAGGGCAACGATTCGGAGGGCGGCAGTCTTCATTGAAGGAACTAGTGTTTGAAGTGACGGACGCCCGTGAAGACCATGGCCATGCCGCGGTCGTCGGCGGCCTTGATGACTTCCTCGTCGCGCACCGAACCGCCGGGCTGGATCGCGCAGGTGGCGCCGGCGTCGGCCGCCGCGATCAAGCCGTCAGCAAACGGGAACAGCGCCTCGCTCGCGACGACCGAGCCCTTCAAGTCCAGCTTCGCTTCGCCGGCCTTCCAGACCGCGATACGCGAGCTGTCGACGCGCGCCATCTGGCCGGCGCCGATGCCAAGGGTTTGTTCGCCGCGGCAATAAACGATGGCGTTCGACTTCACGTGCTTGCCGACCTTCCAACCGAAGATCATGGAAGCCCATTCGTCCGCTGTCGGCTGGCGCTTGGTGACCACCTTGCAGCCGGCGGGTTTTTCCATGGAGCGGTCGCGGTCCTGCACCAGCACGCCGCCGACCACCGAACGCACCTCCTGGAGCGCGTCGGCGCCGATGCCTTCCTTCGCGATCATGAGGCGCAGGTTTTTCTTTTTGCCAAAGATCGCCAGGGCCTCGTCCGAGAACCGCGGGGCGATGATCACTTCCGTGAAGATGTCCTTGATCTGCTCGGCGAGGTCGAGGCCGAGGGTCTGGTTCACGACGATGATTCCGCCGAACGGCGCCTGCTTGTCCGTCGCATAGGCCTTGTGCCAGGCGTCGATCAGGGTGTCGGCGCTCGCGACGCCGCACGGATTCGTGTGCTTGAGGATCGCGACCGTCGGGCGTTCGAATTCCCCGATGAGGTACGTCGCCGATGTGATATCGAGAATATTGTTATAGCTGAGTTCCTTGCCCTGCAGTTGCTGGAAGTGTTCGTGAAACGTGCCATACAGCGCGGCCTTCTGGTGCGGATTCTCGCCGTAGCGCAGGCTCTGCGCCTTCTTCAGCGAGAGCGAGTAGTTCGCGGGGAAACCGCTGAGGGCCTCGAGGTCGGGTTCCGCCTGCTGCGTTTCCAGGTACCTCGCGATCGCGGTGTCGTAGGCGCCGGTGCGTTGGAATACCTTGAGCGCGAGTTTGCGACGGAGCTCGCCGAGCTTGGCGGGTTCGGCAAAGGCCGCGAGGACCGCATTGTAGTCGGCCGGGTCGCAGACCACGGTCACGCTGTCGTGGTTCTTCGCCGCGCTGCGCAGCATCGACGGGCCGCCGATGTCGATGTTCTCGATCGCCTCCTCGAATTCGACGTGCGGTTTGGCGACGGTTTGCTCGAACGGGTAAAGGTTCACCACCACGAGGTCGATCAGGTCGATGCCGTGCTGCTTGGCGGCGGCGAGGTGGTCGGCCTTGTCGCGGCGGCACAGGAGCCCGCCGTGAATCTTCGGGTGGAGCGTCTTCACGCGGCCTTCCATCATCTCTGGGAAGCCGGTGTGCTGGCTGACCTCCGTGACGGGAAGCTTTGCCTCGGCGAGGAGCTTGGCGGTGCCTCCGGTGGAGAGCAGCCGGTAGCCGTGCTGCTTGACGAGGGCCGTGGCAAACTCCACGAGGCCGCGTTTGTCACTCACCGAAAGGAGCGCGAGCTTTTCCATAGGTAAGGCCTTTGTGCGTCCCGCCCAAAGCCGCCGCAAGCCGAAAGGCCGGACCGCCGGGTCCGCGCGTGTCATGGGTGTCGTCCGGCCGGGTGCCGTGAGTTTTTCCGTGTGTTCCGAGGATTCCGTGGTTTTCTCCCCTCCATGTCGGCTCCCCTCGAACTGCCCGGGCTGAAGGTGATCCTGGACCAACTGGTCTACCACCACGGCGGCAACCTGCCTCCGGACCAGCCGCACGCGTTCGTGTACTACCTCACGATTCGCAACGACTCCGACCGCACCGTCACGCTCCTGGGGCGCAAGTGGGTCATCGAGCATGAGGACGGCACCAGCCTCGTGGTCGAGGGCGACAAGATCGTCGGCGAGACCCCCACCCTCGCGCCCGGGGAGCAGTTTTCCTACAACAGCTATCACGTCACCGCCTGCAACGGCCGGGTCGAGGGCAGCTTTCATGGCCTCGACGCCGACGGGCGGCTGATCTTCGTTCGGGTGCCGCCGTTTGCCATGGAAATTCCGGCGGACGCCTAAGTCCGTACCGGACTTGCCGGATGGCGGTGATCGGAAATTTCCGCGACCCCGCTTTATCTTGCACCCTACCTTGCACCGCGCCTGTCTGATACGGACCTAATGAAGCTCATTGATCTCAACGCCGACGGCGGCATCGGCGCCAATTCGCTCTACGTCCAGCTGGGTGATTTTCACATGGTGATCGACAGCGGGCTGCACCCCAAAAAGGTGGGCCGCGTCGCCGCCCCGAACCTCCGGCCTCTACAGGGCGTCAAGCTGGACCTTATTCTCATCACGCACTGCCACCTCGATCACATCGGCTCGCTGCCCTTGCTCATGCGGGACCAGCCGGACGTGCCCGCGATCATGACGCAGCCGAGCCACATGCTGATCGAGCGCATGCTGCACAACTCCGCCAACGTCATGATTCGCGAGCGCGAGGAAAAGGGCATCGCCGACTATCCCCTCTTCACCCACGAGGAGATCGACCGCGTCAAGGGACGCTTCTACCCGCTGGCGTTCAACAGCCCGAAGAAGTTCGCCGGTGCCCGGGACGAAATTGAATTCACCTTCCATCCGGCGGGACACATTCCCGGCGCGGCCGGGGTCGAGATCCTGCACAAGCGCCGGCGGATCTTTTTCACCGGGGACGTACTTTTCCAGGTGCAGCGCATTCTCGCCGGAGCGAAGTTCCCGGTGGCGAAGTTCGATACCCTCGTGACTGAAACCACCCACGGTGCGACCGAAAAGCCGCCGGGCATCACGCGCTCCAACGAGATGATCCGTCTGGTCAACACCATCAACGCCACGATCCAGCGCGGTGGCTCGGTGCTCATCCCGGTGTTCGCCCTGGGCCGCATGCAGGAGATCATGGCGATCCTGCACGATGCGCGGAAATTCAACCGCCTCGCGGAGTGCCCGATCTTCGTGTCCGGCCTCGGCATGGATATCGCCGACTACTTCGACCAGATTTCGAAAAAGACCGGCCAGGTGCACTTCACGCGCACGATCCTCAAGGACCTCAAGGTGAAGAAAGCCCCGCGTGACCTCACGCCCGGCAAGGAGCCGCCGCTGCAGGGCATCTACGTGGTCAGCTCCGGCATGGTCGTCGAGAACACGCCGTCCTACGTGCTGGCCTCCTGCCTGGTGGGCAACGCCAAGCACAGCCTGTGTTTCGTGGGTTACTGCGATCCCGACACCCCGGGTGGCCACCTGCTCGCGGCAAAAAACGGCGACCAGTTCCTCTTCGAGGCGGTGAATGTGAAAACCCGCGTGCGCGCCCACATCGAGCGTTTCGAGTTCAGCGGTCACGCCACCCGCGACGAGCTCCTGGATTTTGCGCTGAAATGCGCGCCGCGCTCGATCGTGCTGACGCATGGCGATCCGCCGGCGCGCGCCTGGTTTCTCGAGCAACTGCAGGCCCGCCTGCCGAATTCCAAGGTGCTCGACCCCGTGCCGCTGCAGAGCTACCAGGTCTGAACTAGCGCCGCCCAAGCGGCGGTCGGACTTTCAGCCAACGCACACCAGCACGCGCCCGTTCTCGACCTTTACCGGGTAGGTTTTCAGGTCGACGCATGCCGGGGCGCCCTGCGCCTGGCCCGTGGTGAAATCGAAGCGGCCGTTGTGCTTTGGGCACTCGATGATGCGGTCCATCACGAGGCCGCCGGCGAGGTGCACCTTGGCGTGCGTGCAAAAACCGTCCGTCGCGTAGTACCGGTCGTCGGCCGTGCGGTAGAGGGCAAAGGTCCGGTCGCCGTGGTCGAAGCGGCGGACGTCTTCCGTGTCGATGTCGTCGGCGCCACAGGCGTCGACCCAGGTGCCGGCGGGATCGCTCATGGTCAGACGGGGGCCGCGCCGGTCAGCGCCTTCGCGGTGGCGGGCAGCGGACGCTTCACATGGTACCGAGGGTCCTTCACCTGGCGAAGAATCGTGGGAATGATTTCCCGATACGCCTCGACGAGTCCGTCGTACACCGGCGGCAGGTCCGCCTTGATCTCGCGGTGCAGGTCGGGAAGCGCGTGGTACGGCACCATCGGGAACATGTGGTGCTCCAGGTGGTAGTTCATGTTCCAGTAGACGAAGCGGAACACCGGGTTCATGTACACCGTGCGCGTGTTCAGGCGGTGATCCAGGACGTCCTCGGCGAGGCCGGCGTGCTGCGTCAGGCCAAAGATGACCAGCAGCCACGCACCATAAAACGTCGGGAGGCCAATGAACATGGCCGGCAGGATGCTTTCCGTCAGCACACACGCGACAATCACCGCGAGGTAAATCGTGGCCCAGATTTCGGCAACGAGGAACACCCGCGGATGCTCGCTCTCCGGCACGTAGGTCTTTTCCTGCTCCGTAAGCCGGCCGGTGCAGTGCAGCGCGACCTTTTTCAGTTCGGCGATGCCACTCGGGATGCTGAAAAACTGCAGGGCGATGCCGACGAGGTCGGGCGGACGCGGCACGGCGATTTCCGGGTCGCGGCCGACGATGATCGTGTCCGTGTGGTGGCGGGTGTGGCTCCAGCGCCAGGGAGTCGACTCGCGCATGACCATGAACGAGGCCATTTCGTAGACGACATCGTTCATCCAGCGCGTCTTGAACGGCGTGCCGTGGCCACATTCGTGCCAGCGCGAGTCGGACGCCGAGCAATAGAGCACGCCGTACACCATGAAGAAAGGCACGCACCACCACGAACCCCAGAAATACCCGGCGAACCCGCCGCTCACGGCCATCAGGCCGAACCAGATGAGCGTGTCGCGGATGGCCGGGCCGTCGCGGCGCTGCATCAGTTCCTTGAGGCGCTTGCGGGGAATCGGGCTGGCGTACCACTCGGCGTTGGCCAGGCCGAGCTCTTCGGCGAGCTGACTGTCGCGGCCAACCAGGCTGTAATCGCGGCGGGAGACTTCAGACGGCATGGGGAATCAATGGGCAGGGGCGACCTCGGCGAGACGGTTGCCATAAGTCAGCAGCAGCACGGCCGCCGTCAAGACCAGCAATGCGAACGCGAGCGTCCCGCGCGTGCGTGGACCGCAGCCGCGCCATTCGCGGAGTGCGAGGCCGACGAGGTTGCTGATCAATACGAGCATGATCATGTGGATGGCCCAGCTCGTGAACGAGTAGGTGCCCATTCGCACGTGCCCGAGGTTGTAGAAGAAAAACTGCCCGTACCAGAACAGGCCGGTCAGCGCGGCCATCGCAAAGTTGACCACGAGGCTCCCCCGCCCGGCCGGGTCCGCCTTCGGTTGCAGTAGTTCGCCGAAGGTGCCTTGGCGGACGTGGAGGAAAAGGCAGTAAAGCGAGGTGGTCACAAAGGCGCCGGTGTTGGCGAAGATGTACACCACGTTGCCGCGGAAAACCCCGGCGCCGTGCGCGGAGGCGACGTCCGCGATCGGCTCGCCCGCTTCCAAGGCGAAACCGTACACTGCCGACAACACGCCGGCCACGAGCGAGAGCACAAGTCCCTTGGCGAGCGAGAAGTCGCCTTTCGTGCCGGCTCCGGTCACGTCCCGTTCCTTGAGCCGCCCCGCCCAACCGGCGGCGGCAATGCCCAGCGTGCCCACCACGATGCCGAGCATGACCCAGCTCGCACCGGGCTTTTGCAAAACCTCACTGAACGAGCCCTTCACCAGCGGCGGGATGAGCGTGCCGAGCACGCTCGAGAGGCCGACGGCGATGGCGTACGTGAGCGAAAAACCGATGTAGCGAATTGAGATGCCGAAAGCGGTCCCGCCGATGCCATAAGCCATCCCAAGCAGGAAGGAATTGCGCATCGCCGCGGCCGGCGCCTCATGCAGGACCGCCACCAGGTTTGGAATGGTCAGGTAGGCGCCAAGGATCGGCAGCAGGAACCAGCAGAACGAGGCTTGGGTCAGCCAGTAGGTTTGCCAGGACCAGCCGCGGACTTTCTTCTGCGGCGTGTAACAGGTGGCGGCGAACGTGGCGCCGACCGCATGCAGGCCAATGCCGAGCAGCGGGTTTGGGGTGATGGGGGCCATTAGGGGTGAGGCGGAGGAGTAACCGCGAGCGAGCGACGAACGGATATGCCGCCGGCGACGCGTGAAGCAAGTCCTTCGAATGCCGCGATTCCATCCGCAACTTCCTGAAAACAAAGTTCAGGCCGGCCGCGGGTGACATTCCCCTGCCCGATTGAAAAATCCCCTTCGCGGGGCGCAGCCCGCCTAGCGACCGAGGGCTGCGCGCAGCTTGGCGACCATGGCGGGATTGCCGGCGGCGTATTGGATGCGCTTCGCCTTCAGTGTGAATTCCTTCATCGGGAACGGCGGATTCTCCAAATAGTGAATCTCGGTGCCGACGGCGGCACACAGCGCGCAGGCGGCGGCGATGTCCCAGACCTTGTTGTTGTGGTCGACCACGCCGTCGAGCAGCCCGATCGCGGCGTAGCTGAGATGCAGCGTGCTGCTGCCGAGGCCGCGGATCTTGAAGTTCTCAATCAGCCGTTTGCCTTCGGTCGCATAAACCTTCTCCACCGGCGAATGAAAGCCGATCAGGCTGTGGCTGTTCGGTGCCTCGGTCTTGGCCTGCACCTCCCGGTCGCCATCCCAGAGTCCGCGGCCGGGGCCGCCGTGGATGAGGACGCGGCGCGCCATGTCGTACACGAGGCCGTAAACGGGAGTGCCGTGCTCGAGCAGCGCGAGGGAAATGGCGCAGTAGATGATGCCGTTGGCGTAGTTGTTGGTGCCGTCGATTGGGTCGCACACCCAGCAAAACCGGCTGGTGACCGGCACGGGTGCATCCGTGGGCGCCAATTCCTCGCTGAAAAACTGGTCTTCGGGAAACGCCCGCGTGATCGCGTCCTGCAGGTGCTGGGAAATCGCGAGGTCGACGGGCGTCACTTTGGTGCCGTCATGCTTGATCACGGGCTTGGCGTGCCCGAATTCGCGATGCATCAGCGCCGTCTCGGCGAGGACGGCAGCCTGGGCGGCGGCAATGCGGGCGGTGATGGCATCCGTGGACATGACCTACCAATGGACACAGTTTTGCCCGAATGACCAAGCCATTAGTGCTCGGGGACGATTTCCGACTTAGTGAATCTGGTGACCACGCTGGACGATGGTCGCCTTGCCCTTGGCGTTGAGCTTGTCGAGGACCGCGGCGAGCCGGCGCTTCTTCTCGTCGGTCTGGCCAAACATCTCCAGTTGGGCCGCCTTGTCCTCCACGCTTGAGAACCGCACGCTGACGAGACGCAGGGACTTGCGCTGGGTCCACGCGGCTTTCAACAGCGGTCCCACCAAGGCGTAGAACGGTTCCTCGAGATCGGTGGCCTCCGCGAGGCTTCGGCCGGCGGTGCTGTTTTCCATGCGGGGATAGCGCACCTTCACGGTCATCGTGCGCACACGCTTTCCGTCGGCGCGGATCGCCGGCATGAGTTCGTCGATCATCCGCTTGGCAATGCGCTCGATTTCCGCGAAATCGCCGATGTCCTCGCCAAAGGTCTCCTGGGTTGAGTACGACTTCGCGTCCTCGTGGTCGGTGTGCACCGGGCGGTCATCCTCGCCGCGCGCCATCGCCAACATTTCCTGCCAGCCGCTGCCGAACAGGCGCTTCAATTCGGGTTCGCTGAGCGCGAAGAGATCACGGACGAGCCGAATCCCCTCCCCCGCGAGTCGCTCCTCGCTCTTTTTGCCGACGCCGGGAATCACGCTGATTTTCAGGGGCGCGAGAAACGCCGCCTCCTGCCCCGGGGGCACCACGGTGAAGCCGCGGGGCTTGCGGGCCTTGCTCGCGATGGCCGAGACAAGCTTGTTGGTCGCGATGCCGAAGGACGTCGGGATCTGCAGATCATCCCAAATGCGCTGCTGCAGCGCGCGAACGCGGGTCGTGATTTCCTCCGTGGTCTTGAAGCCGCACGGACCGATGTCGAGGTAACCCTCGTCGATGGAGTTGCGTTGCACGACCGGCGTCAGGGTCTCGCACAGGTCGAACATTTCCCGGGACTTCTTGCTGTAAAGGCCCGTGGTGTGCGGCAGCAGAATCAGGTCCGGGCAGACCTTCAGCGCCTGCTTCGTGGGCATCGGCGTGTACACGCCGCAGGCGCGGGCTTCGTAGCTGGCCGAGGAAATGATGCCCCGTTCCCGGCCGCCCACGGCACATTTGGTGCCGCGGAGTTCCGGCTTCAGCGCCAGCTCGCACGAAACGAAGAACGCGTCGGCGTCGAGGTGCACGATGGTCGGAAGGCTGGCCACCGCGCACGGATGACACGATTGCCCGTGAAGATCAAGGGGACGACACGCGTGCCGGACGGCAGCGCGGTCGTCCGTGATCAGAACTGAAAACTCGCGAACCGCAGGTGCTTCTTCACGTCGGCACCGGCGTGCTTGACCACCAGCTCGCTCAGGGCGCGGGCGTCGATGGTCGTCGAGGCGACGACCAGTTCCTTGTCGCTCACGACGGCGACACACAGGTCGATCGGCTTGTCGTCGTTCTCCTGCTCGTGGACGTAGATCAGAACGCTCTCCTTGCCGTCAATTACGCCCACCATTCGCGTCCAGCCACGGTTCTGCATCGCCCGGTCGGTGTCGGCAAAAAACTCCTGGCGATTCATCGTGACCTTGCCGCGGCCCCCGGCGCGTTCGTAAACGCCAACGCTCGCGTGGTTGACGGCGCGCAGGGCATCGCGGGCCTTGTCGATGTCACCGTTGCCATCCACGAAACCCAGGCCGTGGCGCACGGCACCGAGCGTAAGGCTACCCACGCTCATTTGGACCTTGGGTTCCCAATCGACGTCGGTCGCGGCCATGACGTGGTTGCGCAGCGTGCGCGCATCGCGGTTCAGCGTGACGTAGCTCAAGGCGACGGCGCCGAGGACCAGGAACGGCGCCAGGCAAAGGCCGGCGAAACCAAGCACCCAGAGCCAGATGCGGCGGCGGGGTTTGGCCATGGGGGTCGAGGGATTCATGGAGTGTGGGCGGGGCCGGGACCGGCGGTCGTCCGTGGGTGGACCGCCGGCAGGCGTTCGCGGGTTGGCGGCGCGTTAGACTTCCTTGGGCTTCTTGTTCGCCTCAATCTTGAGGTGAACCTTGCGGAGCGGCTCGATGTCGAACTTGTCGGCGATCTGCGCAATCTGGTCGGCATTGATGTTGCCGACGATGTTCACGAAGACCGCTTCGCCCTTCTTGTCGAGGACCGTGACGACGAGGCCATCGATGTTCTCTTCACCGCGTTGCTTGACGTGGATGTCGACGTTGTCGCCGTCCTCCCGCTCGCGGACGGTCACCATCTTGGTCCAGCCCTGGCTCTCGAGCTTGCGGCGGACCTTCTCGATCTGCTCGACGGTGGACGCGCGGTTCGTGTCGTCCAGTCCCACCACGTTGACGCGGATGCTCTTGAGGTTGCGGATCATCTCGGCGACTTCCGGCTCCTGGCGGGCCGTGATGCGGGCCGCGAACTTCAGCATCGCGGAGGAAAGGTTCACTTCAACGAACTGGCCCTTCGCGGAAGGGACCAACTGGCCGATGTCGATGGCCCCGGCGTCGGATTCGGCGGCGGAAGCGAGGGTGGTCAACGCCAACGAGAGGGTCGCGGCGGCAAGGGAGAGACGGAGGACGTTTTTCATGGGGAGGTGGATTGAAGCTTGGCCCACTGGGGCCTGCGTGCCGCTAACACACACCTCCGGGTTGAGGAGTTGCATCATTTTGCACGAACCTGCCGGCAGGACGATCCGGCCGGCCCGTCCAGGACGTGTCGATCGCCGCAAAATGGCCCCTGGCGGGAGCAAAACCCAGCCGCTGCGGCGAGCAACCGTCGCTAGGCCAACGCGCGGCCGGTTAACGATCTCGGGTTGCCGGCCAGACCAGACACGGGCCCGGCGTAGACAATTTCGCCCCCATCCGGGCCGCCGCCTGGACCAAGGTCAACCACCCAGTCCGCGAGTTTGATCACGTCGGTGTTGTGCTCGATCACGACCAGGGTGTTGCCGGCATCCCGCAGCTTGAACAGCAGGTCCATGAGGCGCTGGACGTCGGTCCAGTGCAGGCCCGTGGTGGGTTCGTCGAGGATGTACAGGGTCGTACCCTGTTCCCGTTTGCTCAACTCGAGCGAAAGCTTGATGCGCTGGGCCTCGCCGCCGGACAAGGTGGTGGCGGACTGGCCCAACTGCAGGTAGCCGAGGCCAACGGCATCGAGCGTGGCGAGTTTCTCCGCGATGCGCGGCACCGCGCGGAACAGCGTCATGGCCTCGGTCACCGTCATCGCGAGCACATCGGCGATGTTGCGGCCGTGAAAACGGACCTCGAGTGTCTCGCGGTTGAAACGCCGGCCGTCGCAACTCGGGCACGGCGCGTACGCATCGGCCATGAACTGCATGTCGAGGCGGATCTGGCCGTCGCCCTGGCAGCGTTCGCAGCGCCCGCCCCGGACGTTGAAGCTGAAACGGCTGGCCTTGTATCCGCGCACCTTCGCGAGCGGGACCTTGGCAAAGAGTTCTCGCAGCAGGTCGAGCACGCCGACGTAGCTCGCCGGGTTCGAGCGGGGGCTACGCCCGATGGGCTCCTGGTCAACCACGACCGCCTTTTCAAAATGCTCGAGTCCTGTCAGCGCGCGGTGACGTCCCGGCAGCGTTTTCGCGCCGTTCAGCTTGCGGGCCGCGGCAGTGGCCAGGATGTCGTTGACGAGGGAACTCTTGCCCGAACCGGATACCCCTGTGACCACTGTGAGCAGACCAACCGGGAAGCGCGCATCGACGTCCTTCAGGTTGTGTTCGCTCGCGCCCTTGATCGTCAGCCATCGGTCGTCCGCCGTTCGCGCCGGTGAGTCCTTCACCACGGATAGATTGCCGGCGAGGTACGCGCCGGTGCGGGAGGCCGACGCCGGCAAACGCGCGCAGTCGGCAGGCGAACCGTGGAACAGGATCTGGCCGCCCTCGGTGCCCGCGCCGGGTCCGAGTTCGATCAACTCGTCGGCGATGCGCATGGTGTCGGCGTCGTGCTCGACGACGAGCACCGTGTTGCCGCGGTCGCGGAGTTCGCGCAGCGTCCCGAGGAGGCGCTGGTTGTCGTGCGGGTGCAGCCCGATGCTGGGTTCATCGAGCACGTAAATCACGCCGACGAGCCCCATGCCGAGTTGCGTGGCGAGCCGCACGCGCTGCGCCTCGCCGCCCGAGAGCGTGGCGTACTCGCGGTCGAGGGTCAGGTACCCCAAGCCGGTTTCGCGTAGGAAATGCAGCCGCTGCGTAACTCCATCGAGGACCTCGCGCACCGCGTCGGTTTTGGGCAACAGGCCTGGCAGGCCCTGCATGAACTCCAGTGCGTGCCGGATGTCCGCGGCGTTGAATTCGGCAAAGTTCTTGCCCGCCACCAACACGGCCAGGCTGCGCGCGTTGAGCCGCAATCCATGGCAGGACGGGCAGTCCCCGCTGGCCATGAAGGTCGCCAGGCGCGCGCGGTAGCCGTCGCTGCGGGACTCGCGCCGACTTTCCTCCAGCAGGGCGATCACGCCGGGAAACGGCCGGAGTTCGGCCTTCTGCGTCTTGCGCAGACGGAAACTGAACAGCCGCTCCCCCGCTCCCTGCAGCAAGGTTTGGCGGGTCTCCGCGGGCAGGTCCTGCCACGGCACCTCGGGATCGAAGGGCAGCTGCTCGGCCAGTTGCTTGAGGATCGCGTTGTGCCGGATGATCAGGTTCTTCCCGCCAATGCGCCAGGGCTTGATCGCGCCCTCGCGCACGCATTTCTCGGGTTTCGGGACGATCAGCTCCTCGCTGAATTTCATCAGCCGGCCGAGCCCACCGCAGGTTTCGCAGGCGCCTTCGGCGTGGTTGAAGGAGAAATTCCGGGGCGTCAGCGGGTCGAAGACATCGCCGCAAATGACGCAGCTCAGGTTCTGGCTCAGGTTGATTTCGCGCCAGGGCGCTTCCGGTCCGCGTTGCGCCAGGACGACCGCGCGGTTCTGGCCTTCGCGAAAGGCGAGTTCGAGCGAGTCCGCCAGGCGGCTGCGTTGTTCGACGGTGACTTGGACGCGGTCGACCACGAGGTCGACCGCGATCTCCTCCGTGCCTGTCGGCACCAACTTGGATTCATCGAGCGACTTGATTTCCCCGGCAATCCGTACGCGCTGGAAGCCGCGCTGGCGGAGCCGGGGCAACTCGTCCCGCAGCACCGACGGCTTGGCCTTCATCCACGGGGCGAGGATGATTGCCCGCTCGCCGGGAGCGTCGCGCAGCACCTGGTTGACGCAGTCATCCAGGGAAAGCTTTTCAACCCGGCCGCCATCCTTGGGGCAGCGCTGTTCGCCGCATAGCGCCCACAGCAGCCGGCCGTAGTCAGCCACCTCGGTCACCGTGGCGACGGTGCTGCGGGGCGAGCCGCCACCGGTGCGCTGCTCGATGGCCAGCACGGGGGACAATCCGTGGATAAAGTCGACATCCGGCCTCTTCAACTGCTCCAGGACCTGACGCGCCTGGGCGGACAGGCTCTCCATGTATTTGCGATAGCCCTCGGCGTAAATCGTGTCGAAAGCGAGGGACGACTTGCCGGAGCCGCTTGGCCCGGTGAGGACCACCAGTTTGCCCCGGGGAATGCGCAGCTCGAGGTTCCGGAGGTTGTGCTCCCGGGCTCCCTTGATGTGGATGTGCGTAGCTGCGTCCATGTCGGGTCCAAGGTTGCGGTTTTGGCCCGCGGGTCAAAAGGCTAATGCAAAAAGAAAGCCCCTGCCAGCACGTGGTTTAGCACTTGAAACCCTGCCTGAAAATCCGCTTCATCCCGGCCATCCGGCCCCACGTAATCCGGTGTTTATCCCCAAACCCCCGCCTCGTCGAGGCGATCAGCACACGTTTATGAACCTACGCACAGCATTCCCCCGTTTGCGTCTGCCGGTTTTGGCCGGCCTTGTCGTCGCCCTCGGAGTTGCGCCCGTCTCGCGGGCGTTTCTTTTCGAACTCGGTGACGCGAAAGGCAGTTTTGACACGACGATCTCCGTCGGCGGCCTCTATCGCCTGTCGGATCCCAACTCGAGCCTCTACGGCCTAGCAAGCGGCGGTCTCCAGCGCTCCGTCAACGCGGACGATGGCAACCTGAACTACAAGGCGGGCATGGCGTCCCTGTTGGTGAAGGCCAACCACGACCTGCTCATCAAGTACCAGGACGCCGGTCTCTTCGTCCGCGGGTTCTATTTCAACGACTTCGTCAACACCAACGGCACGCGCGCCCGCACGCCGCTGAGTGACGATGCGCTGTCGGTGGTCGGTGAAGGCGGCGAGTTGCTCGACGCCTATGTGTACATGAACCAGGATTTCGGCGGCAAGACCGCCACGTTCCGCATCGGCCGGCAGGTGCTGAGCTGGGGTGAGAGCACCTTCATCCCGAACGGCGTGAACTCGGTGAACCCGATCGACGTCGCGAAGCTCCGCACGCCGGGTTCCGAACTCAAGGAGGCGCTCCGCCCCCTGTTGATGGCCTCCGCCTCGTTCAGCCTGAGTGAGGAGACGAGCATTGAGGCGTTCTACCTCTTTGATTGGGAACGCACCCGCGTTGACCCGCCGGGCACCTACTTCAGCACGAATGACTTCGTCGCGAAGGGCGGCAAGAAGGTTTACCTCGGCTTCGGCGGCATCGCCGACACCTCGAACCTGGGCGCAATCATTCGCGGCACCGACCGCGAACCGGGCACTTCCGGCCAGTATGGCGTGAACCTGCGCTACGTGGCCCACGGCCTCGGCGACACGGAGTTCGGCCTCTACTACATGAATTACCACAGCCGCCTGCCGGTGATCTCGGCCATCACGCCGACCGAAGGCATCGTGGTCAGCAACATCACGGGCAACACGGCCACCGCGCTGCAGAACAACGCGACCTTCATGGCCGGCCTCGTCGCCGCCTCCACCGCGGCGGGCATCCCGCCCACCACCGGCCTGACCGTGCTGATCGGCGCCTCGCTCGGCGACCCGACCGCGACGGCCACACTGAACGTCCTCACGCCGCTGCAGGGCCTGCTGCCCACCGTGGCGGGCGTCAGCGGCCAGTTCTCCCAGCTCGAACTCCTGACCCGCGCCGCCACCGGCCGCTACATCATCGAGTTCCCGAAGGACATTCACCTCTGGGGCGGCAGCTTCAACACCAGCATCAAGGGCGTCGCGCTCCAGGGCGAGTTGAGCTACCGCAACAACCAGCCGCTGCAGGTGGACGACGTCGAACTCCTCTTCGCCGCCCTCTCACCGCTGAGCTCGCGGTTCGCGCTCAACAACCAACTCGGCGCCTTCGGCCTCAACACCTACCTCCCCGGCTTCCGCCGCGCCAAGGTGCTGACCGGCCAGATGACCGCGACGAAGGTCACGCGCGGTTACCTCGGCGCCGACCAGTCGACGTTCATCGTCGAGGCAGGCTTCGTGAATGCCGACCTGCCGGACAAGAGCACGCTGCGGTTTGACGGCAGCGGCACGTTCGTGGGTGGCAACCTCGCCGCGATGAACGCCTCCGGCAGCAATGCCTCCGGCGTCCAGCCGGCCTCGGAGCCCGCCTCCGCCTTCGCTGACAGCTTCTCGTGGGGCTACCAAGTGGTGGCTCGCCTCGACTACAACAACGCGTTCAAGGGCGTGAACGTTTCCCCGCTGTTGGTTTACTCGCATGACGTCGGTGGCAACACTCCGCTGCCGCTCGGCAACTTCCTCCATGGTCGCAAATCCGTCACGGTCGGCGCCGAGTTCACGTTCCAGAACGCGTGGGCCCTCGACCTCCGCTACGTGAACTTCTTCGGCGCCGGCCGCTACAACCTGCTCGGCGATCGCGACTACATTTCCTGCAACCTGAAGTACTCCTTCTAACCCGGCGATCGCCCCACCCATGAAAGCCAAGTCTCTCGTTCCCTCGCTTCTGTGCCTGTTCTCCGCGGCGGTCGCTTCCGCCGCCATCTCGGCCGCCGATGCCGCCCGGCTCGGCAACGACCTGACGCCCCTCGGCGGCGAAAAGGCCGGCAATGCCGACGGCTCCATCCCGGCCTGGTCCGGCGGCGTCACGGCCCCGGCCGGCTACAAACCCGGCCAGCACCACCCTGACCCGTACGCCAGCGACCAGGTGAAGTTCACCATCACGGCCGCAAACGTCGACCAGTACGCCGACAAGCTCAGCGCCGGCCACATCGCCCTGCTGAAGGCCTACCCGACCTACTCAATGCCTGTCTACCCGACGCATCGCAGCGCCTCGAACCCGCAGCGGATCTACGACGCGACCAAGCAGTACGCGGCCACCGCCGCGCTGTCCGAGGGTGGCAACGGCATCACCGGCGCGGTCGTCGGCACGCCCTTCCCGATCCCGCAAAACGGGCTGGAAGTGATCTGGAACCACCTCACCCGCTACCGCGGGGTCGCCGCCAGCCGGTACATCAGCCAGGCCGCCCCGCAGCGGAATGGCGCGTACAGCCTCGTCGATTTCGAGGATGAGTTCCTGTTCAATTACGTGCGCGACGGCATCCAGGAGAAGGATCTCGATAACGTCCTGATCTTCTTCAAGCAGGCCGTCACCGCCCCCGCCCGCCTCGCCGGCACGATCCTCGTGGTGCACGAGACCATGGACCAGGTGAAGGAGCCCCGCCGCGCCTGGGTGTACAACACCGGCCAGCGCCGTGTGCGTCGCGCCCCGAACGTGGCCTATGACAACCCCGGCACCGCGGCCGACGGCATGCGCACGTCCGACCAGTTCGACATGTTCAACGGCGCGCCCGACCGCTACGACTGGAAGCTCGTGGGCAAAAAGGAAATGTATGTGCCGTACAATTCGTACAAGCTGCACAGCGATTCCCTGAAGTATAAGGACATCCTGACGCCCCTGCACATTAACCAGGGCCTGACCCGCTATGAGCTGCACCGCGTGTGGGTCGTGGACGCCACCCTGAAGGCCGGCACGAGCCACGTCTATTCGCGCCGCACGTTCTACATCGACGAGGACAGCTGGCAGATCCTCGCCGTCGACCAGTATGATGGCCGTGGCCAGCTCTGGCGCGTTTCCGAGGCCCACTGCATCAACTACTACGATGCCCAAACCTTCTGGAGCACGCTCGAGGTCCACACCGACCTGCTCGCCGGCCGCTACCTCGCCATCGGCCTCGACAACGAAGGCAAGATGTACGACTTCAGCCTGCAACGCACCCCGGCGGACTACACCGCCGCCACGTTGCGCCAGGAAGGCGTTCGCTGAGGCGAATCTCGAATCGAGGGCGGCCTTCCGGGCCGCCCTTTTTTGTCCGAATCATGGTTCGCGCCCTCCTTTCACTCCTCACCGGCCGCCCCGTGCCCGGATCGAGCAGCCGTCGGCAGACGGCCGGCGCCTTGCTGCTGGCGACGGTGCTGCTGGTCCCGTTGGTGCGCGCCTTCGAGAACTCCGAACCCGCGCCACTGGCCGCGAAGGCGCTGTTGACCGCGGGAGCCCGCGCGGGCGACCAATTGGTCGCGGTGGGCTATCGTGGGCATGTGCTCAGGTCCGCGGACCAGGGCCGGACTTGGACCCAGGTCATCGTTCCCACCCGCGCTTTGCTGACGGGCGTGTCCTTTCCCGACGCGCAGCACGGCTGGGCCGTTGGGCACGACGGGGTGATTCTCGCCACGGCGGACGGTGGCAAGACGTGGGTCCGCCAGGACTCGGGCAAGGATTTGGAAACCGTGCTCCTCGACGTCTTGTTCCTCGATGCTGAGCGGGGATTCGCCGTCGGAGCCTATGGCAAGTTTCTCCAGACTTCTGACGGTGGCCGCACTTGGGCCGTCGCGAAACCCTCCGAGGACGAGGTTCACTACAACCGCATCACGGCCAGCCCGGGCGGTTATCTCTATCTCGCCGGCGAGTCCGGCCTGTTGCTCGTTTCCCGCGACCGCGGCAACACCTGGGTGAAAGCCGATGTGCCGTATGATGGTTCATTGTTCGGCGCGCTGCCGCTCGAGACCGGCCGCGTGCTGCTGCATGGCCTGCGCGGGCACATCCTGCGCTCGGACGACCACGGTGGCACGTGGACGGAGGAGCCGAATCCGGTGGAGGTCCTCATCATGGGTGCCTGCCGTCTTGGTAATGGTGCCCTCGTGCTGGGCGGCCAGGGTGGTAATTTTTTCATCAGCCGCGACGACGGCGTGACGTTCAAACATTGGAAACCGGCGGATTTCGGCACGAGCGTCGCCAGCGTGCTGGATGCCGGCGACGGCGCCGTGCTGGCGTTGGGCGAAGCCGGCGCGACGCGCCTGACCATCCCATGATCAAGCGCCTCGAGGACATCGTCTTTCGGTACCGCGCCGTCACCTTGGCGGTGTTCGTGGTGATCACCGGCATCCTCGGGCTGTTCGCCTCGCGCACGCGCATTGACGCGAGCTTCGACAAGCAGCTGCCGACGGGCCACGAGTACATCGACAACTTCAAGAAGTACCGCACGCAGTTCGGCGGCGCCAACCGCGTGGTCATCGCGCTGGTTGCCAAGGATGGCGACATCTTCACGCCTGAGTTTTTCAAGACGCTGAAGGCGGTCACCGACGAAACCTACTACCTGCCCGGCGTCGATCGCGCGCAGGTCACTTCCCTCTTCACGCCGAATGTGCGGTACATCGAGGTGGTCGAAGATGGCCTCGCGGGCGGCAACGTGATCCCGGCTGACTTCACGGCCGACGCCGCCGGCTTGGCGAAGGTCCGGCAAAACGTCATCAAATCCGGACGCGTCGGCATGCTCGTTGCCAACGATTTCACGGGCGCCGCCGTCATCGCGTCGCTGCTCGAGGTCGACCCCGCCACCGGCCAGCGCCTCGACTACGCCCAGGTGGCCGCCGCGCTGGAGAAGAACATCCGGCAGAAATTCCAGAACGACCACATTAGCATCCACATCATCGGGTTTGCGAAGGTCATTGGCGACATCACGGACGGCGCCAAGGGCGTGCTCGTGTTCTTCGGCATCGCCCTGGTGATTTCCGCGCTGCTGCTCTATTACTTCTCGCAGTCGCTGATGCTGACGGTGCTGCCGCTGCTCACCTCGTTCTGCGCGGTGGTCTGGCAGTTCGGCATCCTGAACATCCTCGGGTTCGGCATTGATCCGCTCTCGATCCTGGTGCCGTTCCTCATCTTCGCGATCGCGCTGAGCCACGCGACGCAGATGCTCCGGTCCTTCCGTTACGAGATCAACATGGGGCGCGACGAGCCGGCCGCGGCCCGCGCTTCCTTCAGCAACCTCTTTGTGCCGGGGTGTGTGGCAATCCTGACAGGCACGGTGGGCTTCAGCACCATTTACCTCGTCCACGTCCCGACGATCCAGGAACTGGCCATCACGGCGAGCCTAGGCGTGTTCCTGATCATCTTCACTGATCGATTCCTCCTGCCGGTCCTGATCTCGTACACGAAGATGCCGGCGGATTTCCGGAAGCGCGTGAATTTCCGCCGCTTCGCGCTGCAGCCATATTGGCGGCGGTTGACCAATTTCACCACGGGCCGCGTCAGTTCCGCGGTTATCATCGTGGTCTCGCTTGTGTTGCTGGTGTTTGGGTGGGTGAAATCCCACCAGGTGAAGATCGGCGACCTGCACGCGGGCGTGCCGGAGCTGCGTCAGGACTCGCGCTACAACCGCGACACGGCGATGGTCACCAAGGAATTCAGCATCGGCGTGGACGTCATCACCGTGCTCGTGGAGACGGTGCCGAACGGCGTGATCGATCACGACATCATGGCGCTCGTCGACCGTTTTGGCTGGCACATGCGCAACGTCGAGGGCGTGCAGTCCACCATGTCGCTCGCCGACCTCGCCAAGACCATCAACGCGGGCTGGAACGAGGGCAGCCTCAAGTGGCGGGTCATTGCGCGCAACCCGGCCGCGTTGGCGCAGTCGGTTTCGCCGGTTGAGACGGCGTCCGGCCTGCTCAATGACGATGGCAGCGTCATCCCGGTCATGGTTTACCTCCGCGACCACAAGGCCGAGACCATCAAACGGGTCATCGCGGCCGTGAAGGATTTCCGGGCCGCCAACAGCACCGACCGGGTTCGCTTCCAACTCGCGACCGGCAACATTGGTGTCATGGCCGCCACCAATGAAGTCGTCGCCGCGGCGCAGACGCCGATGGTCATGTGGGTTTACGCCGCCGTCATCCTGCTGTGCCTGCTTTCCTTCCGCTCCTGGCGCGGCGCGCTGTGCGTGATCGTGCCGCTCGTGGTGGTTTCGTACCTTGGTTACGCGCTGAAGTACTACCTCAACATCGGCCTCAAGACGTCCACCCTGCCCGTCATTGCCCTCGGCGTCGGCATCGGTGTCGACTACGGCATTTACCTGTTCTCCGCGATCCAGGAGCGCCTCGAGGAGGGGGAAACATTTGAGGACGCGTTGTGCTTTGCCTTCGCGACGATGGGCACGTCCGTGATGTTCACCGGCAGCGCGCTGGCTGTCGGCGTGGGCACCTGGGCATTCTCCGCGCTGAAGTTCCAGGCCGACATGGGCATCCTGCTCTCCTTCCTGTTTTTCTTCAACATGCTCGGCGCCATGTTGCTTATGCCGGCGATTGGGCGCTGGCTGTTCCGCTCGAAACTCGCCCATCGGCTGAAGCCGCCAGCCGTGCCCACCGAGTAGCCCGTAGGAGCCTGTTTACAGGCGACCAGGACGCCCGCCGCGAAGCCGCCTGCGCCAGCGGTCTGACGACCGCTACTCCATTGAAGCACCCGGGTTCGTTGCGGCTTCACTTTCCGGTCTGCACTTTGCCGTGCTCGGTGAAATCGAAAACAAGGTCGATTTCGGTTTCCTGGGGCTCGCTCCGCTTGACGCGTTCGAAGGTGACGCCGCCCTCCGTGACGATCTCGGCGTATTCAATGGCCGCCGGTCGAAACTTCCACTGGCGCACGGCTGTTTCGACGGCGTCCCGGAAATCGTCCGCAAACGCGGGCGGTGCGAGCGTGATGGCCCGCATGCTTGTGCCGACGGACGTGACCCGACCGTGGGTATCGATCATCACATGCACGCCAACGCGCGCGGCCCCCGCTTTCGCGGCCAGCGCCCGTGGCGGATAAACCGGCAGCACCGGACGCCCCGCCAGCATCGCTTCCCGGTATTGCGCTCCGGTGCTGGGTGCGACCGTGACTTTTCCTTCCGTCGGGGGTGCCGCAACGAGTGGCGTCGCCTCGAGCATCGTGAAGCTGGCGGAGCCGGTGCCGACATTTTCCGCCGGCGCGTGACGGCAGGCGGCGAGCAGCGAGCCCAGGGCCGCCTGTAGCAAAACCAACTGGCTCGGTTTGGTCATGCGTCGAGTCCAGCGGAATTGCGGCAAAGGGCAATCGTTCAGGGCACCTTGCGGCGATGAAAACCGGGAGCCGGTTGGCCAATATCCTGCGAAGGACTCCGCCGTCTATTCCGCGCGCAGCGCAATCATCGGATCCACGCGGGCGGCCCGGCGGGCCGGCAGCCAGCAGGCGATCAGTGCGACGACCATCAACAGGACCGTGACGACCGCAAACACGAGAAGGCGAAACGGCACGGTGCCTGCAAAATCGGCGCCCGGCATGACCTTGCCGAGCAGGACGGCGAACCCGGCACCGCCAACGAGGCCGAGTGCCGAGCCGGCCACGACGAGTTTCATGCCCTCGCGGACGAAGAACCCGGTGACACGCTCCGCGCTGGCCCCGAGCGCCATGCGTACCCCGATTTCGCGTGTGCGCTGGTTCACGCCGAACGAGACGACGCCATAAAGTCCAACCGTGGCGAGAAGCACCGCCAATGCAGTGAGCGTCCCACTAATTCCCGCAAATGCCCGGTATGGCCAAAGCCCGCGGTCCACCACATTGCCCAGGCGGTCGGCAAATTTCAGCGGGATATCGGCCGCCAACATCGTTCGCTCGATCCCGCGCAGGGCCGCCGCCGATTCCGACGCCACGCGCACGAGGATGCTACCGGCGCCGACCTTGGCCGGCAGCGGCAGGAGCAGCACCTGCGCCATGTCATTCCGGCCCCAGTTGCTGCGAAAGTCCCGGCTCACACCGACGACCTGCAGTTCGCGATAGGTGCGCCCGGGCTCGGTGGCGTCTGGGTCCTGACGCTGAACAAACAAGGCGTCATCGACGGCGATGACCTTCCCCAACGCTTCCTCGCCCGGCCAAAGACGGCGCGCCACGGACTCGCTGATCACGACCACCGGCGCTTCGCTCAAGGTCTCCTTCAAGGTAAATCCCCGGCCACGGACGATCGGCACCCCGAAGGCCTCGAAGAAGCCCGGCGACACGCGATTGTAGGAAATCCGTTCGGGGTTTCCAGCGCCGAGCCGGAAGAGAACCGACCGGAGATTGTCGCCGGGTTTTCGAAGGGGAATCTCCGCCGCGAGGCAGGCTGAAGTGACGCCCGGCATGGCGCGCAACAATTCCACTGATCCGAGGAGATCGGTGGTAAGCGCGCTGTGCGCACCGTCAGCGGAATTCGGTTTTTGCATGACATACACCCCGTCCGTGACGAAACCCGTTTCGCCGGCGCGAATCCGCAGCAGCTTGCCGGTCATCAACCCGCAGACGGCCAGCAGGGTCAGGCACACCGCCACCTGGCCGACGAGCAGCAGCCCGCGCAGTCGCGAGGGCGTCAATTTCCGCCCGAAGGCCGAACCCTCACCCTTGAGGGCGAACATGCCGTCCGGTCGCACCGCGTGCAGCGCCGGCGCAAGGCCGGCGGTCAACCCTGCGACCACCGCCAGCACGGCTCCAAACAGGACGATCCGATGGTCGAGGCCGATCTCGATCGTGCTGACGAAGGCCTGGGCCTTGGGTTCGCTCGCGAGCGCCGAGAGCAAGGCGGGCTTCAGGGCCTCGAGCGCCCACATTGCCATAAGCAACGCGGCCGCGGCGCCAATCAGGCACAGCAGGAGGTTCTCCGCGAAGAGCTGCCGGACCAGGCGGCCGCGCCCGGCCCCGAGGACCAGGCGAACACCGATTTCGTGCTGACGGGTCACCCCGCGCGCGAGCAGGAGATTCGCGACGTTGAGGCAGGAAATCACGAGCACGAGCACGAATCCCAGCAACACCGGGGAAAGCGCCATCGCGAAGTCGCGGTCCATCCCAATGTTCAGCACGCGCATCGACGGCAGCAACGTTACGGTGTTGGCGCGACGTTCCGCTGGAAACAATCGGGCCAGGCGCTGCGCAATCACTTCGAGGTCGGCCTTGGCTTGCGACATCGAAACTCCCGCCCGGGTCCGGCCGGTCATCGCGAGGAAAGGTCTGGCCCGATCGCCCAGCGGAAGGCTGGTTGACGTCAGCGGAATCCATCCTGCCGGCGCCAACGGCGATTGACCGGAAAACTCCGGCGCCGCCACGCCGATGATCGTGTAGGTCGTTTGCCGGCCATCACGACGTTCGCGAGTCTTGAGTTCACGCCCGATCACCTGGGGATCGCTGGCGAGACGGGTCCGCCAAAACAGGTGGCTCACGATCATCACGGGGCGTCCGGCCTGTGGCCCCGCCTCCTCGGGTAGAAACCCCCGGCCCAGGGCAAAGCCCGTGCCCAGCACGTCGAAGTAGTTTCCCGAGACCGCCTGCAGGACCATGAGGTCCTGGGGCGGAGCCAGTTCATCCTTCACCTCGGCCATCGCGCCATCCAGCAAGCGGACGCCGATTGTCGCGACGGCCACCAGGTCCGAGAAAGCCTCGGTGCCCGCGCAGTAATCGAGAAAATCCGGGTAAGAGAATGCGGGTTCCGCGCCGCGCCGCGCCTGGTCGTTCCGACCGCGGATATCGACCAGCTGGTCGGGATCGCGCGTGGGCAACGGGCGCAGGGCGAGGATGTCGTACACGGCAAATACGGACGCATTCACCCCGATCCCGAGCGCCAGGGTGAGCACCGCCGTAAGCGTCGTGCCGGGGGTTTTGACGAGCATGCGCGCCGCGTACCGGAAATCCTGCACAAACTGCTCCAACCAAACCCAGCCCAGGCCTTCCCTCGCCTGCTCCTGGATCGCGGCGACGTTGCCGAACTGGCGGAGCGCGGCGTAGCGGGCTTCCTCCGGGTTCATGCCCGTGCGCCGATTGCGCTCGGTCTGCAGGTCGACGTGCGCCTGCATTTCCTCGGTCATCTCGCGTTCAATGGTTTCGCGACGGAACAGGGTCCGGAATTTGGTCCAGAAACTCATGGTTATTCCGCACGAAGGGCCACCATGGGGTTCACCTGGGTGGCCCGTCTCGCCGGCAGCCAGCAGGCCAGCGCGGCCAGGGCCAGCATCCCGAGGGGCGCCAGGACGAAGGTCGCCAGATCGGTTGCGCTGACTCCCGCCAGCACGCTTTGCAGGAGTCGCGTGACACCGAACGCAGCAGCCAGTCCCGCCACCAGACCGATCAGGGTAAGTCGCAAGCCGTGCCGCAAAACCAACGACAACACATCGTGCCCGGACGCGCCAATGGCAACGCGGATGCCAATCTCGCGGGTCCGGCGGGCGACATCCTGCGCCAGCGCCGCGTAAAGCCCCACCAACGCCAGCACCACGGCTGACCCGCTGCAAAAGAGCACCAGGCTGCTCACCAGGCGCTGCTGCCAAAGAGTCCGATCCCGCGCGGCGGCGAGGGTGGTAATCTGAAACAAGGGGACATTGGGATCCAGTTCGCGGACGGCGGTTCGCACGGTCGCCAGCAAGGCGGCCGGATCGCCCTTGGCTTGGACCAGCAGGCTGACCGCGTCGAGGGGGCGTTGCGCCAACGGGATGTAATAGTGCGGGCGCTCCTCGTCAGGCTGGTTCGGCGTACGCAACGATGGATCCTCGCTGGCCACACCGACCACCACGCGCGGGGTGGATTCGTCCGCGATGACCAGGGACTGTCCCAACGGGTCCTTGGCCGGCCAGAGCCGCTCCGCCAGGACGCGGTTGATGATCGCAACCGGCGGCGCGCCGGCGTTGTCCTGGGCACTGAACTCGCGGCCACGCAGCAGTGGCACCCCGGCGGCGCCGAAGTAGGCCCCGCCCACGAAGTTCATGTTGCAGTTGATACCCTGATCGGCCGTCAGTACCCCGCCGTGCACCGGCCCGAGTCCCAGCGACCCATCGGCGAACGGCGCAACGCCGGCCAGGCCGACCCGCTGCACTCCGGGATCCCCGCCCACTCGGGCCAGCAGCTGGTTGAGGAATTCCTGCCCGCGCACGGTGTCGTAGCCGTTCAACCGCAGGTCCAGCCGGGCCAACAACAGGCCGTTCGTCCGGCGCGTCGGATCGTTGGCCTCGAGCTTTTGCAGGCTGCGCCCGATCAGGCCCGCACAGATCAACAGCACGACGCTGAGCGCAACTTGCGCGACCACCAGGGCTGAACGCACCCGGGAGCGGCGCGGGGACTGTGCGCCTTCGCTGAATTTGAGCGCCGGCAGCACGTCGACCCGCGACGCCTGCCAGGCGGGCAGCAAGCCGACGACCATCGCCGTGAGGACGGCCAAGCCCACGCTGGCCGCGGCCAAGCGAACATTAAACACGACGTCGAGCGCCGCACCCTCGCCGTTTTCTCCGGGGATCTGCGCAACCAGCCATTCCGCGGCAAACTGCGAGGCCACCACGCCGACGAGCGCGGCCAGAATCGCCAGCAACAGGCCCTCGGCGACCATTTGCTGGACGAGGCGTCCGCGTGACGCGCCAAGGGCGAGACGGACCGCCGCTTCCCTTCGGCGCGCCAACGCACGCGACAGGAAAAGGGCCGCGGCATTCACCGTGACCGCGCCCAGCACCAGCAGCGTAATCGCGATCAGGATTCCGAAGAGGGCGTAAGGTCCGGCCTTGTCCGGCACCGGGAAGGGATCGTAGCTGACCACCAAATGCGACCAGGCGGGCGGCTTGCCAGGCGGGGGCGTCGGTTGGAGGGCGCGGGACAGTGCCGTGATGTGATCCTGCGCCTGTTGAACGGTGATCCCCGGGGCCAGCCGGCCGACAATGCGGCGGAGCCAGTGGCGGTTCGGATCCGTCAGCGGATCGGTGGAAGACGGCGTGAGGATGCCGCGCATCTGCAGCGGGACCCACACATCGTGCGCCGTTGGCAACTGCAGGGCCTTGAAGCCGGGCTCGGCCACGCCGACAACGGTCAACGCGTGGCCGTTGAGCTGGATCGTCCGTCCAATGATCTCCGGGTCGCCGGCCCAGCGTTCCTGCCACAGCCGGTGGCTGATGATCGCCACCGGATTGCGCCCCGCCACCTCGTCCTCTTGCGGGAGAAAATCCCGGCCTGCTGCCAGGCGCACGCCGAGGGTCCGGAAATAATTGCCCGAAACAAACTCGCCTCGCACCAGCTCGGTGACGTTGCCGTCGCTTGCGAGGCTGAACTCCGCCCCGGCGAAGGCGGCGAGGTCCGTGAACACCGGCGCGGCGGCGGCGCGATATTCACGGTAAACCGGGTAGGAAGAGTTGCCAAAATTGTTTTGCGGGCGCGGCCCGATCCGGCCGAGCACCACGAGTTCGTCTGCGTGACGGACTCCGGGCAGCGGCTGGAGGAGCACCGCGTTGAACAGCGCGAGGACCGCGAGGTTGATCCCAATGCCCAATGCCAGGGTGAAGATGACCACCAGGCTGAACCCGGGGCTCTTCCGGATCGCGCGCCATCCATGCCGGAAGTCACCGGCCAGCTGCGCGAGCCATACCCAACCGCGGCCCGCCCTCGCCCGTTCCTGCAGGCTGGCCACATTCCCAAACTGTCGGAGCGCCGCGTACCGCGCTTCATCAGGCTCCATGCCGGCCTTGCGATTCAGCTCCGTCTGCAATTCCACATGATGACGCATCTCCTCCGCCATCTCTGCCTCAAGTTGGTCCTTGCGGAAGGCGGTGGGAAGTTTGCGGAGCCAGCGCATGACGGCGGGTTTCAGGCGTTGCCCAGCACGAAGTTGATCGCGGTCGAAAGTTTCGCCCAGCTCTGCTCTTCGGTGGCGAGCTGCTTACGGCCCGACGCGGTCAGGGTATAGAACTTCGCCTTCCGGTTGTTGTCCGAGACGCCCCACTCCGACTTGATCCAGCCCTGGTCTTCCAGGCGATAGAGCGCGGGGTAAAGGGACCCCTGCTCCACCGTGAGCATGTCCTTCGACATTTGCTGGATCCGGAGCGAGATCCCGAAGCCGTGCATCGGTTCGTTCTGGAGGGATTTCAGGATGAGCAGGTCGAGCGTGCCCTGCAGGAGATCGGCTTTGTTGTGGGCCATGGTTCTTTCCTAGTTATTCTAGGAGAGAGACGGTTCTCTCCTAGAATGTCAAGGGGGAGCTGGCATTCGGCCCTGATTTCCCCTTTTCACCAAAGCCGCCCGCCCGGGCCGGAGTTCGCCGGGCCGCCGGATTCCCGTTCGCCCGGCTTTTTCCACTGGCCTCACATCCGGGTCTGCTCTGTGCTGGGGGCATGCCTGAGCAGAACGCACCTTGGTTGACGCCGGCCCAGCGCCGGTTGGTGGGCTTTGCCCTCAGCTTCGCGGCCTTTTGTGCGATCGGCTGGTTGCTGTTCGTGATCCTCTCGGGGATCGCGCATTTCGTGGGCACGTTTTCGGGGGTCATCTGGCCGCTGGCGGTTGCGGGCATTCTGGCGCTGTTGCTGCGGCCGGTCGTGACCGTGTTCGAGCGACGTCTGAAGGTGAAACGGCCGATCGCGGTCGTGCTGCTGTACATCGTGTTCCTGCTGTTGGTGTCGGGCCTGCTCATCACCTTCCTGCCGGCGCTGGTAGGACAATTGCTGGAGTTCATCGCCTACCTGCCGACTCTTTGGCAAAAGACGGTCGCGTGGAGTGAAACCCATTTCCCGGAGTGGCTCGCGGTGATCCGCCCCTACCTCGACAACCCGACGGTCAAAGCCGCGCTCGATGGCCTGGCGCAGCAGGCCCAGAACCTGTTCGGCCATCTGGCGCCGACGTTGAAGTCCGCGGGCGCCGGCTTGTTCGGGATTTTCGGATTCGTGGCGTCGGTTGCGGTGATACCCGTCTACTTGTTTTTCTTCCTGCTTTCCAACAGCGACCCCACCCGCGGCCTTTCGGCGCACTTGCCGTTCCTGCGCGAGGAGCACCGCGAGGACGTTGTGTTCCTGGTGCGCGAGTTCCTCGGGATCCTGGTCGCTTTCTTCCGGGGGCAGTTGCTGATCGGCCTGATCATGGGCGTGCTGCTGGCGACGGGTTTCTCGATTGGCGGACTCAAGTTCGGCCTCGCGATCGGGTTGCTGATGGGCCTGCTGAACGTCATCCCCTACCTCGGCAGCATCCTCGGCCTGAGCGTCGCCCTGCCGCTGGCGTATTTGCAACCGGATGGTGGCGGGCTGACCCTGCTCCTGGTTTGTGTCGTGGTCTTTGTGGCCGTCCAAGCCTTGGAAGGTTGGTTCCTGACCCCGCGCATCATGGGTCGGCAAACCGGGCTTCACCCGGTCGCCATCATCGTGGCCGTGTTCTTCTGGGGCCAGGCCCTGGGCGGCGTGCTGGGCATGATGCTGGCCGTGCCGCTGACTGCCTTCTTCGTGACGGCGTGGCGCTTTGTGCGCCACAAATACTTCGCCACAGCCAGCAGTCCGGCGGAAACCGCATAGAGCCGCCCGACGCCGGCGTCGGGACCGCAAAAACCTGTCAGGAGACTTCAAGCCCCATCGGGTTTTCATTTGCCCCGGGTCCACGGGGGCGCACCAATCGACGGCATGGCCTGGGAAGTAAAGTTCGACCGGGGAGTCAACCTGCCGCAGATCGGCTGGTGGCTGGACGCGCAGAAGTCGCAGCTGCGCTCCTTCGTGTCGCACGCCCACTCGGACCACATTGCATCGCATCGGGAAATCATCGCCACGCGGGCAACCGCCAGCCTGATGCGGCTCCGGCTTGGTGGGCGTCGCCAAGAAACCATCCTGGGTTACGACGAACCCTGGCCGGCAGAGTTTGGGTGCGAAATGCGACTTTTTCCCGCCGGCCACATCTATGGCTCGGCGATGATCCATGCCACCACGGAGCACGGTTCGCTGCTTTACACGGGGGATTTCAAGCTGCGGCCCGGGCGCGCGGCCGAGCGCTGTGTGGTGCCAAGGGCCGACGTGCTTATCATGGAAACCACGTTTGGGTTGCCGCGCTATGTGCTGCCGCCACAAGAGCAGATTGAGCGCGACATCGTGGATTTTTGCCGTACGGCCTTGGCCGATCGCGTCACGCCGGTGATTTTTGCCTACAGTCTGGGCAAGACCCAGGAACTCTTGCAAATCGTCGGCGGGGCGGGCCTGCCGGTGATGATCCATACGCACGGGCACCGCATCACGCAGCGCTACGCGGAACTCGGCATGGCCCTGCCGCCGTACGCCCTGTTGAATCCCCGGGCATACGCCGGCCACGTGGTCATTGCGCCCGCGGGACAATCGACGCTCGATTGGATTCACCCGAAACGCACCGCGGTCGCCACCGGTTGGGCGCTCGATCATGGGGCGACCTATCGCAATGGCTGCGACGCGGCGTTCCCGCTGTCCGACCATGCTGACTTCCCTGACCTGCTCGCGTTCGTCGACCAGGTGAAGCCGAAGATCGTCTATACGCTGCACGGTTTCGCGAAGGAGTTCGCCGAGACCCTCCGCTGCCGGGGCGTCGAGGCCTGGGCCATTGGGCAGCAGAACCAGATGAATCTGGCGCTCCGGTAGGGCGCGGACTCCGCTCCGCGCCTGGGCGGTGACGGAGTCACCACCCTAACCTCACGCTAACGCTCGACGTCCGTCGCACTTTTCCTCATTCGTGCTGTCCGATCGCCCCGTGAAAAAATCTTGGCTCCTCTTCCTGGTCCTCCCGGCTGTCGCCCTGGCCGCGCCGTTCACGGCGTTTCGGGACGGGGAATCGTTCACCTACCGGGTGAGTTTTGCGATCTTTAGCCGGGCGGGCGAAATCATCATCTCCGCCCACGACGAAGCGAAGGATGGCGCGTCGCTGATGCGGGTCACGACCGAGACCCGCTCGCGGGGATTCGTGCGGGGTGTGTACGCTTTTGACAACAAGGCCGAGGTCCTGATCGACAAGGTCTCCGGGCGCATGCTGCACGTGAAGGAAAGCGGCGCCGACCCGAAGCGCGCGACCGACACCGAAACCACCTTCGATTACACCAAGCGAATTGCCACGCACACCGACCGCGTCCGCACCGGGCGTTCGACCGAAATTCCGATCCCCGAGGGCGACCCGATGGACCTGATCAGCGCGCTGGTGCAGACGCGCGATTGGAATTTGAAGCCCGGCGAAAAGCGCGACGTCGTGGTTCAATTCGGCCGCGATTTCTACCCGCTCGCGATCCACGCTGAGGGCTACGAAAACGTCCGCACGCCTTTGGGGACCTACAAGACACTGGTGCTGGTTCCGCGCATGGAAAAGGACGCGAAGGGCCTCTTCAAGAAAGGCGGCGAGATCAAGGTTTGGATCTCGCAAGACGCCAGCAATCTCCCGGTGAAGATGCAGCTTAAGTTGAATTTCGGCACGGCGACGCTGCTGCTGAGCGAGTACAAGAAACCTGGCGCTTAGCCAACACACCCCGGGGCTGCGCGCCACCCCTCCCGAGAGGGGACCACAATCCGCGCCGTGATAGATCCCCTCTAGAGAGGGGTGCCCGCAGGGCGGGGTGTGTTTATCGGGCACGCATTTCCGATGCGCGCCGAAACCGCAAGTCCACCACCGGCCTGAACACAAACCGCCAGGGCTTCATGGTCCATACCGGGCCGGCGTAGTCGACCCCGATGCGGGGCGTCATTAGCATGCTGCCTCTCGGAGGCACGAAGCCGTCATCCTCGATCCAGAGTCCCGAACCCCGCGCGACTGGCAGGGTGTTTAACCTCCGATCGATTCCCAATTGCTTGGTCACACGTCCGGGGCCCTCGATGCCTTCGACCCCACGGATCAAAACGGCTGAAGGATGCTCCGCCGGACCGGTGACGACGTTCAGCATCTCGTGGATTCCGTAACAAAGATAGACGTACCATACGCCCCCGGCCCGATAGAGGACTTCGGTCCGTTTGGTCCGGCCTTTGCTGGCATGACACGCCAGATCACGTTCCCCGTGGTAGGCCTCGACCTCGGTGATGCGGTGCCGACTGATGCGACCATCGGGCCATTTTCTGACCAGGAGCTTGCCGAGCAGTTTCTTAGCGACGGCTGGGGTGGAATGCGTCTGTAGTGTTCGGGCCGAAAGCACGCGCGCCATGTCGTGATGTTTTCCAGAACGCCCATGAACGCAACCTCCGCCCCCATTTCCCTCGCCCACCAGCGGGAGATCCTGCGCCTGGGTATGCGCGCGAGCGTGATCGAGGGTGTGTTGGCGACGCCAATCGTGACGATGTCGCTGCCGGTAAACATCTTCATGACCGCGCTGGTTGCGAAGGGTTTTCCCCTCTCAAAACTCGTGATTGGCGCCGCGGTCTCGCTGCCCTTCGCGTGCAATTTTCTCCAAGTCTTCGTTTCGCCGTGGGTGACCCGGTGGGGCCGGCCGCGACTCACTGCCATCATCGGGGCGGCGCTGCATGCCGTCTGCTGGGCCTGGCTCGGTTGGAAACTGCCGTCGCTGCCGCACGATGATCCGGCGATGACGGGACGTGTGCTGTTGATTTGGGTGTTCGTGGCTTCCCTTTTCAATGCGGTGCTGAGTGTCGTGTGGAACGGTTGGATGCACGACCTGGTTCCCGCGCGGTTGCGCGGACGTTATTTCAGCCAGCGCAATCGTTTCACGCAGGCCGCCACGCTGCTGTTCGTGCTGTCCGTGGGTTGCGTGTTGTCCTGGGGCGAGTACTCGGCCCGCACCTTTCAGTTCATCATCGTCGCCGCGTGCGGGTGTCGCGTGGCGTCGCTCTGGTACTTCTGGCGCATGCCCGAGGCGCGCGGCAACCGCCGGCATGCTCCCGTCACGAGGCCATTCGCCGAGCAGTTTGGCGTCGTGCGTCGCGCGCGGTCATTCCTCCTGTTCGTCGGGTTCGGCGCCGCGTGGGCATTTGCCTCGAATTGTTTCGGCCCGTTCTACCACACGTTCATGTTCGACCAGCTCAACTTCTCGGGCTTCCAGGTGGGCCTGCTCGCAACGCTGGTCGCGCTCGGGGGCATCGTTTCGCTCCCCGTATGGGGTAGCTTGCTCGACCGATATGGCAACAAGGCCTGCATGGCGGTCGCGCTGGGGCTGTGGCAGGCGCAAAACTACCTGTGGTGCTTTATCACGCCGGCCAACAGCGTGATTCTTTATGCGATGTGGTTCTGGGGCGGCGCCCTGAGCGCCGGATTCATCCTCGGGCAGTTCACGATCCTGCTGAAATTGATCCCGGCGGAAGCACGGGACCTGGCGATCGGCATCAACCTCGCGGTGACGTCGCTCGTCGCGGCAATTTCTCCCGTCATCGGCGGCCAGGTGCTCGCGTGGCTGCTCGCCGATGGCCGCGATGCGATCGAGGTCTATCACCTGGTGTTTTTGGTGCAGCCGACCGTCAGCTTGCTGGGTTGTATCTTGTTGCTGCGCATAGGGGAGCCCGCTTCCAGCCCCTTGGCCAGCGTGGTGGGCGCCATGCGGAATATTCGAACCCTCAGCGGGGTGCTGGGCTTGAGTTTTTTCGTCAATTATCTCTTTGTGAGGCCGGCGGATCGGGATTCTCGGTCGGGTTTGAAATAAATCCTTGATTACCCTTCACCTACTCCCCTTATTTCGCCCTTTTGAACTTATGAAAGCCACCATCAAAACACAGGGGAAGCAGTTCTCGGTCAGCGAGGGCGATATCCTCATCGTGGATCGCTATCCCAAGACGGAAGCCGGTTCCACGGTCGAAATTAACGAAGTCCTCGCCGCGGGCGAAGGCAGCTCTTTCAAGGTCGGCACTCCCTTCCTCGCCGGCGCCTCGGTCAAGGCCAAGGTCCTCGAGAACAAGAAGGGCAAAAAGGTCATCGTTTTCAAGATGCGCAAGCGCAAGGGCTCGAAGCGCAAGCGTGGCCACCGCCAGGAACTCTCCGTCATCAAGATCGAGTCGATCAAAGCTTAAGGAACACCCGCCATGGCACATAAAACAGGTCAGAAGTCCTCCTCCAACGGCCGCGACAGCGCTTCGAAGCGTCTCGGCGTGAAAGTTTATGGCGGCCAGAAGATCCTCGCCGGCGGCATCATCGTCCGTCAGCGCGGTTCCAAGCACCATGCCGGCAAGGGCGTGGGCACCGGCCGTGACTGGACGCTGTTCGCCCTCCGCGACGGCACCGTCGAGTTCGACAAGGCTCACCGCAAGGTGAACGTGGTCTGAGCTGACTCCACCGCTTTCATTGCAAGGCGCACCCGCAAGGTGCGCCTTTCGTTTTCGCGAATGCGAAAACGTCCTCCGTAGCCTTGGCGAAGGAGGACCGCCCTACCCAGCCACCGAGCCAGTCCTGAAAACCCGTCCGGAGGCCGGGTTCCACCTTGCCGCTGGAAACTGAATCGCCTTTCCTCCTTCGCCGTGTCCGACCGACTCGCCGAACTCAAACGCCAGCGTGCCCTCGCGCAGGAACAGCTCGCTTGGTTCGACCGGGAGATCGCCCGCGAGTCGGGCCAGCTGCCGGCCGCGGCGCTCCCAGGGACCCCGCTAACCCCCCTCACCCCGGCCGTCCCCGTGTCCACCATCCCAGTGGTCGATTCGGCGGCCAGCGCGGCGGCCGAGGCCGCGGCGGCCCGCGCGGCTGACGAGATCCTCGCGAAGTACGAAAAGAACCCGCAGAACGCGGCGCAGGACGTCAAGCGGGGCTGCTACCTTTGGTTCGCCTTCGGCATGGGCATGCTGGCGATTGGGACGATCAGCGTCTACGTTCTGTACACTTACATGCGCTAGCGCCGTTCCATGGCGCGCGGATCGCTCAGAGCGTCACGCGCCAGCGGCCGTTGGTCCAGGATTCCCAGACGGCCTCGGTGAACTGCATGTATTTCACGCCGGTCGCAAAATCCGTCAGGCGCACCGGTTTGCCTTCGCGAATGCTGTCGATGAAGTCCACCTCGACGCGCCACGCGCCGCGCTTTTCGGGTGCAATCTCGACGAGCTGCTCGGCCTGGCCGCGTTTGGTGAGCCAGAGCTGCCCCTTCACCAGGTCCAGGCGCAGTCCCGCCGCGCTGCCGTTGAGTCTCATCTCGGCGCGCGGCCCGCTGGTTTCAACGCCGCTGAAATGGGCGATCAGGCGCGCGCCGTCAGAGTAGGAACCGAGCACCGTGATGCTTTCGGGAATCGTGGTCGGCTGCGGGACCTCCTCCTCGTCCTTGCGCTCCTTGGTGAAAATCGCGGCATCGGCCACGAGTGAGGTGATGCCGCGGCCGAGCCAGCGCAGGGCCATCTCGTAGTAGATGCCGAGGTAAAGCGTGTTCTTGCCACTCAGCGTGATGTCTTGACGCCAATTGAGCGGCTGCGCGCTGTCGGCGAGCCCGTCGGTGGTCGCCGTGAGGATCACTTCGCGCAGCGCGCCGAGCGTGCCGGCCTTCAGGATATCGCCCACCGTCTCGTCGAACGGCAGTGACATGGGCGCCGGCACAATCTGGGTGACCAGCTGGGGGTGGGCCCGTGCTTCGGCGAGCATCAGTTCCGCCTCGGCGAGATTGCGCGCCATGCGCGCCTCCGTGAGCACGTGCTTGCCAGCGCGTAGGGCCGCGACCGTGAGCTTGCCGTGCATGTTCGGCCACGTCCCGATGCAGATGGCGTCGATGTCTGGCGCCTCGACGATCTCCTTCCAGTTCTCCGCCACGCGCGAAATGCCGAATTCCTTGGCGACCTTCTCGCCCGAGGCTTTCGAGCGGTTGGCCACCGCGACCACTTCCACGCCCGGGATCGCCTTGAATCCGGGAATATGCCGCGAGCGGGTGTTCCCGCCTGCTCCGATGATGCCGATGCGAACAGGTTTGCTCATACAGAAACTCGGAGCGGCCCGGGGGCTCGCTGAACGGTGCCGACAGTTCCGATGGCGCGAGCGGGCTCGCGTGACCACGGGAACTGACGGCCGCGACTCATGCGGGGTTTTCGGGCGCGGACTCGGATGCCGGCGCCGCGGCCGGTTGCTCCAGCGAAAGCTGGTCTTCCTCGGTCTCGTCGAGCCCCATGTCCGCATCGCTGGCGGGACGCGGATTGGTCGACGTCTGCAGCCACGCGTCGATTTGCCGCGGAGACAGCACGTCCGAAGCCGGCAGTTCATCGAGCGACTTGATGCCAACAAACTCGAGGAACGCGTCGGTCGTCCCGTATTGGATCGGTCGGCCCGGCAAATCGGCGCGGCCGACGATGTACACGAGGTCGCGCTCGAGGAGCTTCGTGAGTCCGGCCTCGGCGGAAACGCCGCGGATCTGCTCGATCTCGGCGCGGGTGACCGGCTGCCGGTAAGCAATCACGGCCATCGTTTCGAGCGAGGAAGGGCTGAGTTTGACCGGCGGCGGTTCGTTGCGGAGCAACCGAACCCAACGAGCAAACCGCGGATGCGTCACGAGGCGCCAGCCGCTGTGGCCCTCCACGAGCAGGGTCTCGCTGTCGGCGGCCTGCAGTTCCGCGGAGATGGCATCCATGGCCTCGCGGATTTGCGCCGTCGTAATGAGGGTCGGCACGTCGCGATAAAATTCGTCGTCTTCCACCGGCGCCGCGATGACCGGCTCCTCGACTTCGGCCGGGGCGGCGGGTGCGCCCTCCTCCGCCGGCGCGGGCGTCTCGGACTCGCCCGTGAGGGGAAGGCTCGTGGCCTGCTCGTGAAAGCGGCTGATGGTCGTCTGGATGTCTTTCACCGAAAGCGGGCCGTTCGAGGCGAACAGCATCACTTTCAGGACACGTTTGAGGTCAAAGGCCATGCGGTAAGCTCCCAGTGATTGAGAGGCTTAGCCCCTCTAGCAATCTGAAAAAGGTAGGGGCTCGGACTCCGTCCGAGCCTCGGCGCCGACGGAGTCGCTGCGCGGGAGATTATGTCGGTTTTCAAGCTAGCCGCCCCTCCCCGATCCGGCTACTGATGACCACCTATGACCTGGGACCGTTTCAAATCGCTTTACTACACCCACCCCAAGCTCGGCCTGTCGCTCGACGTCAGCCGCATGCCGTTTCCGGACGACTTCCTCCCGTCGATGGAAGCCAAGGTGAAGCAGGCTTTCGCCGACATGGCCGCACTCGAGGGCGGGGCGATCGCGAACCCCGACGAGAAACGCATGGTAGGTCACTACTGGCTGCGTTCCCCGGACCTCGCCCCGACGGCGGAGCTGCGCACGGCGATTGAGTCCACCCTCGAAGCCATAAAGGGCTTCGTTACCAAGGTCCACAAGGGCGAGATCGCAGCCCCGGGTGGTGGCAAATTCAAGGAGGTCCTCGTCATTGGTATCGGCGGTTCGGCTCTGGGACCGCAATTCGTCAGCCACGCGTTGGGTCGCCAGAAAGGCGGCCGGGACCGCATGGGCGTTTCGTTTTTCGACAACACGGATCCCGACGGCATCGACTACGTCCTGAAGACGTTGGGCAGCCGTCTCAAGCAGACGCTGGTGATCGTCATTTCGAAGTCCGGTGGAACGGCCGAAACGCGCAACGGCATGCTCGAGGCGCAGGTGGCTTTCAAGGCCGCGGGCCTGGATTTCACGAAGCACTTCGTGGCTGTCACCGGCGAAGGCTCGAAACTTGACCAGGTCGCCCAAAAGGAAGGCTGGCTCGCGCGGTTCCCGATGTGGGACTGGGTCGGCGGCCGCACCTCCGAATTGTGCGCGGTTGGCCTGCTGCCCGCCGCGCTGCAGGGCATCAAGATTGACCAGATGCTGGCCGGCGCCGCTGCGATGGATGCGGTCACGCGGAAAAAGTCGGTGCGCGAAAACCCCGCCGCGCTGCTTGCGCTCATGTGGTACTGGGCCACGAATGGCAAAGGCACCAAGGACATGGTGGTGCTGCCCTACAAGGACCGGCTGTTGCTCTTCTCCCGTTACCTGCAGCAGTTGGTGATGGAGTCGCTCGGCAAGGAATTCGATCTCCAGGGCAACGTCGTCAACCAAGGCATCGCGGTTTACGGCAACAAGGGTTCGACCGACCAGCACGCCTACGTGCAGCAGCTCCGCGAGGGCGTGAACAATTTCTTCGTGACCTTCATCGAGGTGCTGAAGGACCGCGCGGCCGATGAGTCGCTCGAAGTCGACCCGGGCGTGACCAGCGGCGACTTCCTGCAGGGCTTCCTGCTCGGCACGCGCGACGCGCTGAGCGAAAAGGACCGCCACTCGATCACGATCACGGTCAACGAAGTTTCCCCGAAGACGATCGGCATGCTGATCGCCCTCTATGAACGCGCCGTCGGGCTCTACGCCTCGCTCATCGGCATCAACGCCTACCACCAGCCCGGCGTCGAGGCCGGCAAGAAAGCCGCGGGCGGCGTCATTGCGCTGAAACTCAAGATCGACGCCGCACTGAAGGCCGCGCCGGGCGCCGGCTTCACCGCCGAGTCCCTGGCTGCGAAGATCGGCTCCGGCGACAAGACCGAGCTGGTCTTCAAAGTCTTGGAACACCTCGCCGCCAACCCCGGCAGCAAGGTGGTCAAGACGCCACAAAAGGTGTGGTCGGAGTCGACCTACGCGTGGCAGGCGTAAGTTCGTTCCGGCCGACACACCCCGCCCTCCGGGCACCCCTCTCCAGAGGGGATCCGGACTCTCTAAGGTCCCCTCTCGAGAGGGGTGGCGCGGAGCGCCGGGGTGTGTTGCCACGAGGGCGCCCCGGTGGAACATCCGAAGTGATCCCCGCTCCAATCGACAGTTGCAGCCCGGCCATTAAACCGTATTCAGACCCTCAGCATGCCCTCACCTCGCAAAGCCCTTTACGTCCTCTTGCTGTCCCTCCTGGCGCTCGTCGGCCTGACCGGCTGCGGGCCGTCGAAGCAGGACTCCTCCATCCCGTGGAGCCGTCCGGCTGACTGGGAAGGCCGCATTCCGGGCATGGGTCGCTAAGGCCGCGTCCGCGGTTCAAACGGCGACGTCATGAACACGCCTGCCGAAAATCCTTCCTTGGTGCCCCAACCCGGGCATTTGTACGTCGTTGCCACCCCAATCGGCAATCTCGCTGACCTCACGGACCGGGCGCGGGCCATCCTGGGGGCGGTCGACATCGTCGCCTGCGAGGACACCCGCACGACCGGCGCGATGCTGACCAGACTTGGTTTGCACCGGGAGCTGACGCCCTATCACGAGCACAACGAAACCGAGGCGGCGGATCGGCTGGCTGAACAGATCGCCTTGGGCAAATCCGTGGCGGTCGTGAGCGACGCGGGCACCCCCGGATTGAGCGACCCCGGTTTCCGCATCGTGCGCGCCTGCCGTCGCCGCGGCCTGCCGGTGATTCCGGTGCCGGGTGCCAGCGCCCTGATTGCCGTGCTCAGTGCCAGCGGGTTGCCGACCAATGGATTTTTGTTTGCGGGATTCCTGCCGCCCAAGTCGGCCGCGCGCATCGCGTTTCTCAACAAGTACCGCGATTTCGACTACACGCTGGCGCTGTACGAGAGCTGCCACCGCATCGACAAGTTCGCCGCCGAAATCACGGAGGTACTCGGCGCCGATCGCGTGGTTTGCATCGCGAAGGAAGTGACCAAATTGCACGAGACGTTCTTTGTGGGCCTCGCGGGCGACGTCCAGGCGCGCCTCGCCAAGGCAAGCCTCAAGGGCGAATTCGTGGTGCTGATCGCCCCGAAGGACTTCGTGCCCTGACCGCCACCGGTCATTGCAAGGATCCCGTCCAGGCGGGAGACGAAGCAATCGCGTACGATAACGAAGAGGATACCTCCGCCGCAGTTGTGCCCGTGGATCGCCACGCGATGATCGCCGGGGCGGCACGCAGTTCGCGGTTCTGGCCCATAATTCCCGGAAAAACTTCTGTCCTTCCGGGGGTTCGATGTATTCCGTGGTCGCATGCCCGGGCCCTCTCCTGTCGCCGTCATCGATATCGGCAGCAATTCCATCAAGAGCCTCGTCGCGCGCCGCGCTCCGGATGGCCGCGTGGTGGCCGTGCGTTCGCGCACGCTGGACGCGCGGATCGGCGCCGGCATCGCCAAGGACAAGCCTGCGCTCAGCGAGGAAGGCATGACCCGAGGCCTCGGCGCGATCCGGGAACTGTTGGACGAGGTTCGTGAAAGCCGTCCGTCGAAAATCGCCCTGGTGGCGACCAGCGCAGTGCGCGATGCCACCAATGGTGCCGCCTTTCGCGAGCGCGTGAAGAAGGCGACCGGCCAGGAGATCCGCATCCTCACGGGCGACGAGGAAGCCAACTACATTGGCCGCGGCATGACGGCGGACCCCGCGCTGAGCGAACTGCAGGACTTCTATGTATTCGACCTGGGCGGCGGCAGCCTCGAATGCCTCCTGTTCAAGGGACGCGTGATCCAGCAGGCGAAAAGTTTTCAACTCGGGTGCGTGCGCTTGACCGAGAAATTTATCAAGGACTCCGCCGCACCGTTGAAGTCCGAGGAATGCAATACCTTGGCGAGGCACGTGCGGGATGAGCTGAAGGGCAGTGGTTTTCGCTTTCCGGTCGTGGCGCCGCCCGCCGTGTTTGCCGGTGGCAGCATGAGCACGGTACGCGCCATCAAGGGCGCGCGGCACCAGCTGCGGATGGAAGACACGCCGGCCACCATCGGCATCGATACTCTTTCCGAATTGCTCGATGAACTCTCGCCCATGACGCTGGCCGAGCGCAAGGCCGTCCCTGGCTTGCCCGCGGCGCGCGCGGATGTGTTTCCCGCCGCATTGGTGACGATGCTCACCGTCGCTGACTTCGCGCACGTCGATCGCTTCCACCACTCGCTCTACAACCTCCGCTGGGGTCTGGCGTCGGAACTGCTGGACGCCTCGTAGCGCGTGTTTGCTGGGAGGGATTTTATATCCCGACTGTTGCGATGCCGCCTGCGGTGTCGGGGTACAAAACCCCTCCCACCCCGGGGAATTGGTCAATTGAGGGTCGTCTAGATTTTCTTCAGCGCCGTCACCAGTTGCTTGAAATCCGCCGGCAGCGGCGCGTGCAGGTCCATCACCTTTGAACTGATCGGATGCGCGAACACCAGGTGCTCGGCATGGAGCATCACGCGCGGCACCGCCGGCATGGCCGGGTCCTGCTTCCAACCGTACGTGGCGTCCCCGAGCACGGGATGGCCGATCGATTTCAAATGCACGCGGATTTGGTGGGTGCGCCCGGTGTGGATGCGGCAACGAAGCAGCGCGGCGCGATCGCCGAAGGATTTCTCCACCGACCAATCCGTGCGCGAGGGACGTCCACCCTCCCCGACCGTCATGCGGTGACGATGCACCGGGTGGCGGCTGATGGCGCGGTTGATCGTGCCGCTCGATTCCTTCGGCATGCCGCTCACGAGCGTGACGTACTCCTTTTGCAGGGACCGGGAGGCAAACTGGTCCGCCAGCGCTCGGTGGGCGGCGTCGCTTTTGGCCACGACCAGCAGGCCGGTGGTTTCCTTGTCGATTCGATGCACGATGCCCGGACGCTCCACGCCGCCGACGCCGCTCAGCTCACCCGCGCAGTGCGCGAGCAGGGCGTGCACGAGCGTGTCCTCACCCGTGCCCACGCCCGGATGCACCACCATGCCGGCAGGTTTGTTGAGCACGATGAGGTGCTTGTCCTCGAAAATCACCTCGAGGGGAATGTCCACCGCCTTCAGTTCCGTGGGCTTGGTCTCGGGGAAACTGAAAGTGATCACCTGGCCGGCGCGGACGTCATCCGCCTGGGCGATCACCTTGCCGTCGGCCGACACCAGCCCGGCTTCGAGGGCGCGTTGAAACGCCGAGCGGCTGTGCTCCGGGAACGCCGCCGCGAGCACTTTGTCGGCGCGTTCGCGCCGGGAGCCTTCGGGGACGGTGTAGGACTGGGTTGCCAAGCGAGCGCGATGGTGCAGGTCGGCGCTCGCCGCGCAATAAGAAGGTAGGGCGCGGACTCCGGCCGCGCCTCGGCAGACAGCGGAGTGCCCGCCCTACCCTTAAAACGAATCCAACTGATCAAGCCACGGCTTCTTCTGTGCGGATGTCATCAAAGCCACCGCAAATCCATTACGCGCCAACTGCACGAGCTCCTTTCGACCAAATCCGGTCCGGGTTGCCAGCGCCACGTATTCATCCGTCAGGGTGTTTCCGAAAGAGATGGGGTCATCGGTGCTCACGGTGACCTTCACGCCCGCATCGAACAGCCGGCGGATCGGGTGAGTCTCGAGGCGGATTCCGGGCATGAGCTTGTGGTTGCTGATTGGGCAGACATCGAGCGCGATGCCGCGACGTTTGAGTTCGTCGACGACACCGTCGTCTTCGACCGCGCGGACGCCGTGCTCGATTCGGTGCGGTTGCAGCTCGTCGATGATCCGGCTCACAAAGTCCGGGCCCATGAATTCGCCGGCGTGGGCCTTGGTGTATTTGCCGGCGCGGCGCGCGGCCGCCCAATAGTCCCGCGTCCACGGTTCCACGGGCAGGTCCTCCGGGCCGTGGAGGTCAATACCCGCGAGGTCGCGCCAGGTCAGCGCGTCCTCGAGTACCGGCTTCATGGCGGGACCGGCGCCGTTGTGGTGAATCCCGAGAAATACGCGCAACTCCAGACCCGCAGGCACGGCGGCACGGATTGCGGCCAGGACCTCGCGCCCCGGGAGACCGCCGAACTCGATGACACCGGACGCGAAACTCGTCTCGACGTACTTCACGTTTTGCGCGACGTGCTTCGCGAAGATCAATTTCGCGGCCTCGTGGTAGCGTTCGGGCGAGGTGAACCACGAAAACGCCATGTCGAGGAGTTCACGTTCAAAATGCGCGAAGTCGCGAAACTTGAAGTCAGGCGCCCACGACGCCGGCGGTTGCACAAACTCCGACCGTACCCTCTGCAGCAGTGCCAACGGGAGCGCACCCTCGAGGTGCAGGTGGGTCTCGGTCTTCGGAAGCGACTCAATGAAGGCGAGCAGCGAAGGGTCTGGATTCATTTAACCTCGGAGCACAAAATCCAGTTTCAGCCCCGCCATCCTTCGCTGCGTCCAGGATGACGATGCCAAGGGTCAGCCCTGCTTCAGCAGTTCGTCGGGATTCAACTTCTTCAGTGCCGGCACGGTGAACAGGCCGTCCTTGCGGATGAGCTTCCCGTCGAACCAGATTTCACCGCCGCCGTATTCGGGGCGCTGGATGTTGACCATGTCCCAGTGCACCGCCGACTTGTTGCCGTTGCCGGCGGTTTCGTAGGCCTGGCCGGGCGTGAAGTGGAACGAGCCGGCGATCTTCTCATCAAAGAGGATGTCGCGCATGGGCTCCTTGATGTGCGGGTTGAAGCCGATGGCGAACTCGCCGATGTAGCGCGCGCCGGGATCTGTATCGAGAATCTCGTTCAGGCGCTTCGTATTGTTGCTGGTGGCCTCGACGATCCGGCCCTTCTTGAAGACGAGGCGGATGTTGTCGAAGGAGGTGCCGAGGTAAACGGTGGGCGCGTTGTATTGGATTGCGCCCTCGACGCTCTCCTTCACGGGGCAGGAGAAAACCTCGCCGTCGGGAATGTTGCGCAGGCCGCCGCACGGCACCGAGCCGATGCCCTTGATCGAGAACTGCAGGTCCGTGCCCGGGCCCTTCAGGTACACGCGGTCGGTCTTGTTCATCAGGTCAACGAGCGCTTTCATGCCCGGGCCATAGCGGCGGTAGTCGAAGGTGCAGACGCGGAAATAGAAATCCTCGAACGCTTGCGTGCTCATGCCGGCCTGCTGGGCCATGGCGGAGGACGGCCAGCGGAGCACCACCCACTTGGTCTTGTTGACCCGGTGATCGAGCACCGGCTTGAGGGCTTTCGCCACCGCCTGCACCCGGTCGGCCGGGACGTCGGACGTTTCGAAAATGTTGTCCGATCCACGCACGGCGATGTACGCCTGCATGTGTTTCATGCGCTGCAGCTCGACCTCCGCGGTCGTGGCGTACTGCTCCACGGTCGCACCCTTCAGGAGTTCCCGCGTGATCCGCGCCCGTTGCACGTTTACATAAGGCAGCGCGCCGCGCGCCTGGGCCGCGCGCACCAGCGCAATCGTGAAGGTGTCCGGCACATCGAAGGCATCGATCAGCACGCGTTCGCCTTTCTTCAATTCGGTGGAGAAGCCGGTCAGCACTTCCGCCAGCCGGTCAAAACGGGGATCACTCATGACCCCAACTTCAAGACTGCCCGCGCCGCATTCAATCCCAAAGCTTGCCAAACCTGAATTGAGGGTAGACGGATATTCTTCGGTGCCGGGTAGGAGCCTGTTTACAGGCGATTCCGCGCCCGAGGGCGGTGCGGCACTCGGTCGCCCGTGAACGGGCTCCTACCACGGGTGCCGGGGCTTGTCCTCGGCCGCAGGCGTGCGGCGTTTCACATCACGGCCTCGCCGCGCGGAAAACAGATCTTACCGACGGCTTCCTGGAAGTCGGCGGCTCCGCGCAGGATTTCGATTTCAAGCCGGAGGTAGTAAAGCGGCACCGTGAACTTCTCGGTCGAAGCGATGCGGACGGCGTCCTTTTCGGTGGTGACCATCAACTCCACCCCGGCCTGCTCCGCCTCGGCGAAGACGCCGACGAGGTCGTCGTGCGTGAAGCGGTAATGGTCGAGAAACCGTCGCGTATAGATCAGGCGCGCGCCGGTGTCGCGCAGGAATGCCTCGAAGCTCTCCGGGGCGGCGATGCCGCTGAGCGCCCCCACCTTGCGACCGGCCAGCGCGGTGAGCGGGATGCGTTCGCCGGTGTCGAGGCGCTGCAAGTACTGGGGTTTGTGCGCGCACTCGATGATTTCCGCCGTGGGATTGAATTTCTGGATCAGCGCTTCCAGTTCCTCGTCGCGCACGCCCTTGGACTTGGTGAGAAACACATAGGAGGCGCGCTGCAGGTGCTTGATCGGTTCGCGCAGGATGCCGCGCGGCAGGAGGAAGCCGTTGCCGAAGGGATTGGTCTTGTCGACGAGCAGCAGGTTGAGCCGGCCCTTCAGCGGCAGGTACTGGAAGCCGTCGTCGAGCACGAGCGTGTCGCAGCCGAAGCGCTTGATCGCGTAGGCGCCGGCCTTCACGCGGTTCTTGTCCACCAGCACCACGACGCCCGGCAGGTTGCGCGCGAGCATGAAGGGTTCGTCGCCGGCGACCTCGGAATCGAGCAGCACCTTCTCGCCATCGCTCACGATGCGCGGCGGCGGTTCCTCGGTGTGGTTCAGCCAGAACCACCACTTCTGCCAGAGGGGCGGCGCCTTGCTCTTGTAGCCGCGCGAGAGGATCGCGACCTTGCGACCGCGATCACGCAGGGCCTTGGCGAACATTTCCACGACCGGCGTCTTCCCGGTGCCGCCCACCGTGAGATTCCCGACGACCACGACGAGGCAGCCGAGCGGGTGATCATGGAAAATCCGATTGCGGTAGAGCCACAGGCGGAGCTGCACAATGCCGCTGAAGAGGTAGGAGCACAGCTGCAGGAACGCGCCGAACAATGCGGCCAGCGTGCCCTCCCGTCGCCCCATGATGACATCGATTGCGAACTGCTCGAAGGCATCGGCTTTATGACGGAACCAACGGTTGGGCATGAGCAAATTGGCTTTGACGGAACGAAGTCGGCGGTTGTGGTCATTGCTAGCATTGGTTTTGCGACATGCAACACCGGCTTCTTCCAACGCCATGAGCTACAAACTTTTCATCCCGGGCCCGATCGCCGTTTCCGACAAAACCCTGCGCGCGATGGCGCAGCCGATGATCGGCCATCGCAGCAGCGATTTTGTCGCCCTGTACCAGTCGCTCACCCCGCAGCTCCAGGCAGTATTCCACACGAAGGACCCGGTCTATCTCAGCACCAGCAGCGCGTGGGGCGTGATGGAAGGTTCGCTGCGAAACGTCGTGAAGAAAAAGGTGCTGTGCTGCATGAACGGCGCGTTTTCCGACAAGTGGCTCGATGTCGCCCAGCGTTGCGGCCTCGCCGCCGGCGCCCTGAAGTCCGAGTGGGGCCAGCCTGTCGACCCGGCGGCGTTGCGCGCGGAACTGGCGACCGGCCAGTACGACGCGGTCACGCTCATTCACAATGAAACCTCCTGCGGCTGCATGAGCGACCTGCCCGCCCTCATGGCGGTGCTGCGCGATTTCCCGGACGTCACGAGCATCGTGGACACCATCAGCTCCTGCAGCGCGCTGCCGATCAAGAAGGACGAACTTGGCATCGATGTGATGATCACCGGCTCGCAGAAGGCGTTCGCGATCCCGCCGGGCCTGTCGATCTTTTCGGTTTCCAAGCGCGCGCTCGACAAGGCCGCGACCGTCACGGGCCGCGGGTACTACTTTGATTTCCTCGAGTTCCAGAAGAACCACGAGGGCGGGATGACGCCGAGCACGCCGGTGATCCCCCTGATCTACGCACTCAAGTCGAAGCTCGAGGATTTCGCCGCCGAGGGCCTGGAGCAGCGCTACGCCCGCCACGCGCGCCTCAACCAGACGGTCCGCAATTGGGGTTTTGCGAAGGGCTTCAAGCTCTTCCCGAAGGAAGGCTACGGTTCGGTCACGCTCAACTGCTTCGCCAACACGCTCAACGTCGACCTCGTCGCGCTGAACAAGACGCTGAAGTCGAAGCACGGCCTCGTGATCGACGGCGGTTACGGCAAAATCAAGGGCAAGACCTTCCGCATCTCGAACATGGGCGACGAAACCGACGAGACCATCGCGGCGCTGCTCAAGGCGCTCGATGCCTCGCTGGCGGAGTTGGGGGTGAAGTGAGGGGTTTATTGGGAGGAGCTTCCTTCCGGTTGGGTGCAATCTCAGTCTGCCGTCATCCTGAGCCCTGCGAAGGATCCAAGGGTCGGGCGAACCACTCGCGAGCCAAGTCGGTCCAATCAGGGTTTGAACTCTCGATGAGCTGGATCTTGCGCTCACGGCGCCAACCTTTGAGCTGTTTCTCCCGCCGAATCGCCATTCGGATGCCGGAAAGCTCCTCGAAATAGAAAAGTGTCGAGACCCGGTAGTCCTTGGTGAAACCATCGGTCGCGGCGTACTTGTGTTGCCATATGCGGTGACGCAGCGCGCGTGTAACGCCGATGTAGAGCGTTCCATTCTTGCGGCTCGCCATCATGTAAACCCAAGCCGAACTGGTGTGATGCATCGCGAGTGATCCTTGGATTCTTCGCTGCGCTCAGAATGACGGGTGCGGTTGTGAGGATCGAAAACTTATGGAATGACGGAGGGAAAATTCACGCCGGTTGCCCGCCCAAATTCGTAACTTTTCCATAACCAAATCGCACGATCCCCGCACCTGCGTTTAAAAGTATTGCTTGAAATTGTGCGGAAGCGGGCTAACGGCTCGTCCCCCGCATGAAGACCCTCATCATTGCCGAGAAGCCCTCCGTCGCCGCCGATTTGGCGCGCGCGCTCGGCAAGGTGCCCAAGAAAGGCGACCATTTTGAGAACGACGAGTACGTGATCTCGTCGGCGGTGGGCCACCTGGTCGGGTTGCAGATGCCCGAGGACATCGACAAGAAGAAGTACGGGTTCTGGCGCCTCGAGACGCTCCCCATCATCCCGAAGGAGTTCGAGCTGCAGCCGCTACCCGAGGGCAAGGAGCGCTTTGGCCAGTTGAAGAAACTGCTCGCCCGGAAGGACGTAACCCAAGTCATCAACGCCTGCGACGCCGGGCGCGAGGGCGAGCTCATCTTCACTTATATATACCAGCTCACGAACTGCAAAAAGCCGTTCAAGCGGTTGTGGATGTCCTCGATGACCAACGAGGGCATCACCGAGGCCTTCAAGCACCTGCGCTCCGCGGAGCAGATGCAGGGCCTGGCCGACGCCGCGCGCTGCCGGAGCGAGAGCGACTGGCTCATCGGTATCAACGGCACGCGCGCGCTCACCAAGCGCATGTTTGGCTCCCGCGCCGGCAACGTGGCGTCCGTCGGTCGCGTGCAGACCCCCACCCTCGCGATCGTGTACAACCGCGAACTGGAAATTCGCAATTTCAAGCCGCGCGGCTACTGGCGCGTTACCGCGAACTTCGGTGTGGCCAAGGGCAACTACGAGGGCCTGTACCAGCGCGCGGATTTCAAGCGGAGCGACGACGAGCACGATCGCATCGACCGCATTTGGGACGAGGCCAAGGCGAAGGCGATCCTGGCGGCGTGCCAGGGTCAGCCGATTGCCAGCGTCACCGAGGAAAAGAAGGGCAGCACGTCCGCCCCGCCCCGGCTCTACGACCTGACGACGCTCCAGCGCGAGGCGAACAGCCGCTTTGGTTTCCCCGCGCGCCGCACGTTGCAAATTGCGCAGGCCTTGTACGAGCGCCACAAGATGATCACGTACCCGCGTACGGATTCGCGCGCCCTGCCGGAAGACTACATTCCCCTGGTTCGCCAGACGCTCGGCAATCTCGGTGGCGACCTGAAGGTCCACGCCGAGCGCGTGCTCGAGGCTGGCTGGGTCCAGCCGAACAAGCGCATCTTCAACAATGCGCAGGTGTCGGATCACTTCGCGATCATTCCCACCCAGCACGAAGCCAAGAACCTCGACGAGGCGGAGGCCAAGCTGTTCGACATGATCGCGCGGCGCTTTGTCGCCACGTTCTATCCGGTCGCGGAGTTCGACATCACTACGCGCATCAGCACGGTGGCCAGCCACGCGTTCAAGACCGAGGGCAAGGTGCTGACCTCCCCCGGCTGGCTCGCCGTTTACGGCAAGAACACGGTCGATGAAGATTCGCCGGATTCAAAGGCCCTGCCGGCGCTGTCGCCCGAGGACAAATCCAAGGCCCGCACCCTCTCGGCCGAGTTGCATGCCGAATCGACCAAGCCGCCGCCCCGCTACACGGAAGCGACACTGCTTTCTGCCATGGAAGGCGCCGGCAAGCTGGTCGACGACGAGGAACTCGCCGAGGCGATGAAGGAGCGCGGCCTGGGCACGCCCGCCACGCGCGCCGATACGATCGAAGGCCTGGTCAACCAGAAGTACCTCGACCGCAACCAGCGCGAACTCGTGCCGACCACGAAGGCCGAGCAGCTCTTCCAATTCCTGACCGCGGTGAAGGTCGACGATCTCACCAGCCCCGCGATGACGGGTGAATGGGAATTCCACCTTCGCGAGATGGAGCACGGGAAATACTCGCGCGAGAAGTTCATGGCCGAAATCGTCAAGGAGACGAAGGGCATCGTGGAGCGCGTGAAAGGCTTCGAGGAGGACGACTCCGTCGCTCGCGAAACGAACATTGTTTCCCCCACGGATGGGAAGCCGATGAAGGAGACGCTGCGTGGCTACAAGTCGCAGGACGGCGAACTCATGGTTTACAAGATTGTCGGCGGCCGGCGCATGGAGGAAGCCGAGGTCAAGCAGCTCGTCGAGAATCGCCAGGTGGGCCCGCTCGACGGTTTCATTTCGAACAAGACCCGCAACCGCTTCTCCGCCGTCCTGAAACTCAGCCTCGTTGAGGAGGAGAAGAAGGGCGAGGTCGTGAAGAAGTGGAAGACTGAGTTCGATTTTGGCGACAAGGTCGACATCGGCACGCTCACGCCGATCTGGTCCGATGCGAAGACCGGCGCGGAGATCTGCGAAAACGGCAGCAGCTATATTGTCCGCGAGAAGAAGTCGGACGGCTCATGGGAGCAGACCTTCCGCATCGGCCGCATCATGTGCCAGAAGCCGATCGCGCCGGAGCAGGTCATCAAGCTCGTTGGCGAGGGCAAGACGGACCTGATTGAGAACTTCATTTCGAAGAAGGGCCGTCCGTTCAGTGCGTTTCTCAAACGGGAGGGCCCGAAGTTCTCCTGGGAGTTCCCGCCCCGGGCGCCGAAGCTCGACAAGGATGGCAACCCGATCGTGCGCAAACCGAAGGCGAAGGCGGATCTCTCGAAGGCCACCGTCATCGGCGAAAGCAAGTCGCCGGCGGGCGAGCTGGTGGAGTTGGGGGATGCCTACTACGTGCGCAAGCCGGACCAGGACAACCGCCAGGTCTTCAAACTCTCAAAGAAACTCTGCGAAGTGGAGATCCCCGCGGAGCAGGCGCGCAAGCTTGTCACCGACGGTCGCAGCGACCTCATCGAGGGGTTTGTGTCCAAGCGCGGCAACAAGTTCAGCGCGTTCCTCGTGTTGTCTCAGAAGCAGGACAAGGCGGAGTTCGAATTCCCGCCGCGGTGAGTCAGGCCCCGGGCTCCTTCCGCGTTCGCGAAACCTGGTCTCGAGATAGGGATTCCTCCCTCGGACGGGTCAAATTCTGCGCGATTTTTGACACAGAGCGACCGGGGAATAGGCTTGTGACTCCTTTCCGCCGGGCGCTAAGTCTAGGCACCTCCCTTCCCATGATCGTTACAACCGCCCAGCTCTTCAAACACGCCTACGGCAAGTACGCCGTGGGCGCCTACAACATCAACAACGCCGAGCAGGCCATGGGCCTGTTCAAGGGCTGCATCCAGTCCAAGGCGCCGTTCATCATCCAGATTTCAAAGGGCGCGCGCAAATACACGGACAAGCGCATGCTCGAGGCGATCATCCGCGCCGCCGGGGACATTTTCCCGGAAGCGATTTTCGCCGTGCATCTGGACCACGGTGACGAGGAGACCTGCTACGACTGCATCAACTCGGGCTTCTTCAGCTCCGTGATGATCGACGCCTCGCACGATCCGTTCGACAAGAACGTGGCGATCACCAAGCGCGTCGTGGACGCCGCGCACAAGAAAGGCATCTCCGTCGAAGCCGAGCTCGGCATGCTCGGTGGCGTCGAGGAGGACATCAAGGTTGAGGAAGGCCACGCGATGCTCACCAACCCGGACGAGGCCAAGGATTTCGTGCAGAAGACGGGCTGCGACTCCCTCGCCTGCGCCATTGGCACCTCGCACGGCGCCTTCAAGTTCAAGGGCCGCCAGTCGCTGCACTTTGATGTGCTCGAAAAGATCAAGGCCCGCCTGCCCGGCTTCCCGCTGGTCATGCACGGCTCGTCCTCGGTGCCGAAGGAGGAAGTCGACCGCATCAACAAGGCGGGCGGCTCCATCAAGGACTCCATGGGCGTCGACCCGAAGGAATACCTGCCGGCCGCCAAGCTGGGCGTCACCAAGGTGAACATCGACACCGACGGCCGTCTCGTCTGGACCCGCGTCCACCGCGAGTTCTTCCGCGACAAGCCCGCCGAGTTCGATTTCCGTCCGCCGGGCAAGATCTTCATCGACGAGTACGCGAAGTTCATCGCCTCGCGCAACGACCTGCTCGGTTCCTCGAACCAGCTCGACGAGTTGCGCAAGAGCCTCGGCAAGTAAGCGCAACCGGCCCAGCGCCGTGATTTTTCAACGCCGCCCCACCCGGGCGGCGTTTTTCATTGTGACTTTCCGCCCGGAATTCGTCGCAGTACTCGTGTGCGGTTGATCTTCATCCATGGCCCGGCGGCCGCCGGCAAATACACGGTGGCCAAGGAACTTGCCGCCCTGACGGGCGCGGAACTTTACCACAATCACCTGGTGGTGGACGAAGTGCTCAAGATCCACGCCTTCGGCACGCCCGGTTTTGTCGCGGAACGCGATTGCCGGTGGCGGGCATACTTTGCAAGGCACCCCGGCGCCGGGACGGAAAACGTGATCTTTACCTTCAATCCCGAGAATTCCGTCCCCCAGGCGTTCATCGACTGGCTGTTCGCCGAACTGAATCGCCGGTCGGTCGCCCTGCACTCGGTGGAACTCACCGCGAGTGAGTCGGTAATTGAGGGTCGCCTCGGCTCGGTGCAACGGCGGCAGTTCCGCAAGCTGGTGGACCTGGCCCTCTATCGAAAACTTCGCGATGACGGCGTGTTCGCGAGTCCCCGAATCCCGCGCACGGATTTGCGCATCGACACCGGCACGACGGCGCCAGCGGAGACCGCGATGCGGATTGCCCGGCATTTTCGACTCCGACAGTGAGCCGCTGGGCACGGGTCTTTGCTCGTTGCCGGTGCCATGATGGCCCGGAGGCAGTCCGCAAGGCTTCCGTTGACGCTGCAAACCCCGGCCCTACGTTTTTCGCATGAGGTTGCGCTCCGTCGCTTGTTGCCTGGCTCTGGTCGCCATCGTGCGCGCCAGCGCGCCGGGCACGGAGAAACCGGAGCCGGTACAGGCGTTGGATCCGATCACGGTGACAGCCATGCCGCTGCCGCTCGTGAAGCTGGACCTGGGCTTCCATCTCAGTACGGGGCGTTTCGCGTCCGCAGCGGTGGCCGAGGGCGGCTATATCTACGTCATCGGCGGTGGTAACAATCAGGGTGTCGCGCTGGACGACGTCTTACGCTTCGATCCGCGAACCGGCCGCTCGGAGTTTTTCGCGAAACTGAAGTCGCCCCGCCGCAACCACCGGGCGGTCGCCTACCTCGGCAAAATCTATGTCTTGGGCGGTTACAATGGGCGGCCAATGTTCGGGGACAGCATTTTCGAGGCGAGCATGGAGGTGATTGACCTGGCCACGCGGGAAGTGTCGTCCGCTCCGCCGATGCCCGTGGCCAAAGCGGGTTTCGCGTGCGCGATTTCCGGCGGAAAGCTCTACGTGCTGGGCGGCGCCAAGGTCAAAAACAACGGCAGCATCGCCACGACCAACTCGGTCGAGGCTTACGACCTCGCCAAGCGCACCTGGAGCAACGCTCTGCCGATGCCCACCCCGCGCATGGGCGTCGCGGTCAACGTGGAAGGTTTCATCATCGTGCCCGGTGGGGTCATTGGCCGCCGCGAGGTGGCGGACGTCGAGGTGTTCAATCCACGGGACAACATCTGGCGGACGCTGCCGCCGCTGGATCGCAAGGTGAACGCGACCTCGCTCGCGTTCCTCGATCACTATTTGTTTCTCTTCGGACCGCGGGATTTGACGGTGTACGAGATGAAGCAAAAGCAGTCGACTTCCTACCGCTTCAACTACGAAGGAGCCAGCGACGCCGCGGCCGTGATCATGGGCGGCAATATTTTCGTCATTGGCGGCCGCCGGGCCGGCGATCCGTTCTCGAATGACTACTTCCGTCAGCCGACTACGAATTGGACGCTCTCCAAGGGGCCCGGCGACGACCAAGGTTCGGATGTCGAGTACGCGCCTGATGACTCGCGCGACATCAACGGGCTGCTCGACTACCAGGTGGTGGAGGAAATCCAGGTCTTCGCCCTGAACGCGGTGACGCGGGGCGAACTCAAGAACGGTCGCTGACCATGCTGCCCGATTTCGAACCGCGATTGCAGGCCTTTGCCGAGGTCATTGTGCGCGTCGGTCTCAACCTGCAGCGCGGCCAGCGCCTGCTCATTGCCGAACCCTACGAACTCCAGGGCGTAGCCCGCAGCGCGAGCGTGATCGTTGATGCGGTCACCAAGGCCACCGGCGGCCAGGTCGAGGTGATCTGGGGTGACGGGGCGGGTCTTCGCGAATTCGCCCTGAGGAAAGACTGGCGCGGATTCGTCCGCCTCGTCTCGGATCACGCCCAGCGCATGCAATCCTACGTCAAGAACGGCGATGCATTGTTGTTTCTCCAAGCGAGCCAGCCCGACCTGTTGGATGGCATAGCTCCCGCGGCCGTGGCGGAGCTGCGCCGGATCGCGTGGGAGCACTTTGGCCCCATTGCCCAGCAGATCGTGCAGGGCGCGACAAACTGGACCGCCGCCCCCGCTCCCACCCCGGCGTGGGCCCACGCCGCGTACGCGGATTTGCCCTCTGACCAGCGGCTCGCGGCCCTTTGGCAGGAAGTCTTCACCGCGACCCGGGTCAACGAGCCTTCTCCCGTGGCCGCGTGGGAACTGCACTTGCGGTTGCTGCGGGAGTATTGCCGCAAGCTGAACGCCCAGCGCCCGCCGAAGCTTTGCTATCGCGGCAATGGCACGGACCTGACGGTGACTTTGCCGACTGGACACGTCTGGTGCACCGCCCAACTCGTCACCCGCTCAGGCCTGCCCTTCGTGGCCAACCTGCCGACCGAGGAGATTTTCACCGCGCCCCATCGCGACTCCGCCGAAGGGACGGTGACGGTTTCGCGGCCCATTAACTATAGCGGTGCCGTGATCGACGGTATCGAGCTCGAGTTCCGGCGTGGCCGGGTTGTGGCGGCATCTGCCCGCCGGGGCGCCGACTTGCTCGCGAGGCTGCTGGAGACCGATGAAGGCGCGGCGCGCCTCGGCGAGGTGGCGATCGTGCCCGAACAGACCTCGCTTGGGCGGGCGAACCGGCTCTTTCACCATCCCCTGCTCGACGAGAATGCGCAGAGCCACGTGGCCATCGGTGAGGCCTACAGATTCTGCCAGAATCCCTACGACGCCCGGGCGCTGAATCGCAGCTTGGTCCACGTTGACCTGCCCTTTGATGCCAGCGTCATTTTCCCTGAGCCGGAACCCACATGAGCGTGCCCGTGTCAGCTGGGCCCGTGCCTACACCCACCCCGCCCTCCCCAGATGCTCCTGACTTGGCGTTGCTGCAACGGGCCCAAGGTGGTGACGAGGCCGCCTTCGGCGCGTTGATGCGGGCGAACTATGAGCGCACGTTTCGTCTGGTTTACGCCATCGTGCGCAATGAGGCCGACGCCCGCGATGTTTGCCAGGACGTCTGGCTGAAGGTGTGGAAGGAGCTGCCGAATTTCCGCGGGGAGTCGAAGTTCACGACCTGGCTACACCCCATCGCGACCCGGAAGTCCTTGGATCACCTGCGCAAGCGGCGACGTTGGTTTGATCGTTTCCTGCCATTCGGCGACGGCGAGTCGGATACCGTGCGTGTGCCGGAGCCGGCCGTCACCGATGACGCCGGGCAACACGCCGAGGGCGCAGAGCGCCGCGCTGAGATCCAAGCCGCGTTGAATTCACTGCCCCCGAAGCTGCGCGCCGTGCTTGCCTTGCGGGAGGTGGAAGGGCTTTCTTACGAGGAAATCGCCCAGGCCACCGCCATCCCAACGGGCACGGTCATGTCTCGACTTTACCACGCCCGCCGATTGCTGGCGCAAAAACTAGGAGCCAAACCATGAAGATCATTCGACTCATTCTCTTGTTCGCGAGCCTGGTGGGGCTCGCCCTGCCGGCGCGCGCGGCTGATGCGGTCAATGTCCGCGGCCTGTTGATCGCGGCTTCCAGCGAACCCGGGGAATCCGATCCGCGGCTGGGCGCTTATGTCGGCACGCTTCGCCGCATCCTGCGCGCGGAAAGTTTTCAGTTGCTCGGCGAAGATTCGGCCACCCTGTCGGTGCCGGCGAACGGTGACCTTTCGCTCGGCGGCCAAGGCGTCCAACTAACGACTGAGAGCGCGGACGGGAAAACCGTTGTGCTCCGTGCCCGGTGGGGCTCGGTCCGGCAGGACTACGTGATCCAACGCGGCGGTGGCACAACGTTGTTGATCGGGCCGTCCGGAAAGAAGGGCGAAGTGAAGGCGGTGCTTCTTATTGCCCGATAACCGGTTAAGAATCGTACTATTTTTTGAATAACGCAGCGCCGAGGAACGTCCGAAGTAGCAAACCCAACCCTGAGGACTTATGAATACCAAGATCACTGCTCTCGCTCTCGCCGCGGCTACTGCCTTCTCCTTGGCGCCCAATCCTGCAAAGGCCGGTGACAAGGAACTCGCGCTGGTCGGCGGCCTCATCGGTGGTTTGATCATCGGATCGGCCATCGCCGACAACTCCCCCAGCTATTCGCGATCCACGACGGTCGTGGTCGACGGCGGCTATCGCGACCGTTTCGACGACTGCAATGACCACGGCTACTGGAAGGTGGTCACGGTGAAGGAGTGGGTGCCCGGTGCGTGGATCATTGAGCGCGGTCATCATGGCCGCGAATATCGCCGCTACGTTTCCGGCCACTACATCTATCGCAATGATCGCGTGTGGGTCGCCTACGACCGTCATGATCGTTATGATCGCCGCGACTACGGCCGCGGTCGGTAAGGTTCCGTACGGGGTGCACCATGAACTGCCGCGAAATCGAGCCCCTGCTCCTGGCTGAAAGGGACGGCGTGCTGCCTCCGGATCGGCACGCCGCGCTCGCGGAACACCTCGCGGGTTGCCCCGCCTGCCGGCACGCGCGGGCCGCATATGGCGAGGCCGTTACGTTCTTAAAAACGGACGCCGCCAATGTGGCCGTGCCGGATGCCGCGACCGAGTGGCGTGAGCTGCGCGGGAAACTCGACTCACGCGGCACGTCCAGGGACAAACGACGGCTCGCGCCGGTCATTTGGTTCGTCGCTCCGTTGGCGGCGGCCGCCGCAATCGTAGTGGCGGTTTTCACCCACCGGACCGCCGGCCCGACCCGCCCGAACTCCGTCGCGGTCACGCCCGTGGAAGCTCCTGCGCCCAGCGTTCCCACAATCGCCTATGTCGACAAGGACAGCGGCTGGCTCGTGGTGTGGTGCGCGGATGCGGATGCGAAGACGAACGGCTGATCGCCGTTACGGGAGCCAGGGGAATTTCTCCGCCGCGGGTTTCCGCTTTTCCTTTTGGGCGGTCATGAACTCCTTGGCCTCGTCGGTCATGTAGTAAAGCATCGTGGCGTTGCCCGCGAGTTCCTGGATGCCGCTCTGACCGTCCAACTCGGCGTTAAAGGCGGCCTTCAGACACCGAATCGCGAGCGGGCTGCGCTGCAGGATGTCCTTGGCCCAGGCGACGCCCTCGGTCTCGAGGTCCTTCACGGGGACCACCTTGTTGACCAAGCCCATCTCGAGGGCCTCGGTCGCATTGTATTGGCGACACAGGAACCAGATTTCGCGGGCTTTCTTCTGTCCAACCATGCGCGCGAGATAACTCGATCCGAAGCCGCCATCGAAACTGCCCATCTTGGGGCCAACTTGGCCAAAGATCGCGTTGTCGGCGGCGATCGTCAGGTCGCACATCACGTGGAGCACATGACCGCCGCCGATGGCGTATCCTGCAACGAGCGCGATCACCACCTTCGGCATGGAGCGGATCAGTTTCTGGACTTCCAGCACGTTTAAGCGCGGCACGCCCTGGCCGTCGATGTAGCCGCCGTGTCCACGGACCGACTGATCGCCGCCGGCGCAGAACGCGTACTTGCCATCTTTGGCGGGGCCGGCCCCGGTCAGGAAAACCACGCCGATCGCCTGGTCCTCGCGGGCGTCGAGGAGTGCGGCATGCATCTCATTCACCGTTTGGGGCCGAAAAGCGTTTCGCTTTTCGGGGCGGTTAATCGTGATCCGGGCCATGCCGCCCGACTTGTGGTAGAGGATATCCTCAAACTTTCCGGCCGATTTCCATGCGGTAGACATGGCGGCAAGCTAGGCAAAACCCGTTGGGCCGCAACCGTTATCACCGGCCCCGCCCATTCCCTGTACATGGGGTCAAGGCAATTTCCGGCCCTACCCTAAAACTGCTGGCCCAGCGGCCCCCCGGCCCCAACATTGGCGGTTCATGCAAACCCCGGTGACGACAGGAAAGGCGGCCCTTGGCACCGGCCTGACGTTGGGCGCGCTCGGGGTCGTCTTCGGCGACATCGGCACGAGTCCGCTTTATGCGTTGCGCGAGTGCTTGAACTATCTGCCGCCGGTGGAACGGGCCGCGGGCGTGCTTGGGGCGTTGTCGTTAGTCTTTTGGTCGATGCTGTGGGTGGTTGTTGTCAAGTACCTGGTGTTCGTGACGCGAGCCGATAACCGAGGCGAGGGCGGGATTTTCGCCCTGCTCGCCTTAAGTCATGGTGATCGCGCAAAATCGACGCAGACAATGGGGGCTCTCACGATCATGATCCTGTTGGGAGCAGCTCTGCTGTACGGCGATGGCATCATTACACCTGCCGTGTCAGTGCTTGGCGCCGTTGAGGGCCTGAACACCTTTGATCCGGCTTTTGCGGGCCGCGTCCCTTACATTTCGGTCGTGATTCTGGCGGGACTTTTCCTGTTCCAATCAAAAGGGACGGGGTCGATCGGCCGCATTTTCGGGCCCGTGATGTTGCTTTGGTTTTGCACGATCGGTGGTTTGGGCGCCTGGCACATCGCGGCAGCTCCCGAGGTGTTCGCGGCGCTAAACCCGATGCTTGGGATTCGACTACTGGCGGACCACCCGGGGCAGGCTGCTGCATTAATGGGGGCAGTCGTATTGGCCATCACGGGGGCCGAGGCGCTGTATGCCGACATGGGACACTTCGGCCGGCAGCACATTGCGCGGGCATGGTATTTCTGCGCGTGGCCCGGCCTAATCTTGAATTACTTTGGGCAGGGAGCGCGCGTCTTGGCGCATCCCGATGATCCATCGCACACTTTCTTTGCTCTGGTGCCTGAAGGCATGCCGCGACTCGCACTTACGCTGCTCTCGATCGTGGCGGCGATCATTGCGAGTCAAGCGATGATCACGGGCACTTTCTCCGTAACCCGGCAGGCGATCCAACTCGGTTTTTTTCCGCGCCTAATGGTGACCCACACCAATGCAAACCAGTCGGGCCAAATCTACTTGCCCCTGGTGAATTGGTTGCTCGCGGCAGGTTCCATCTATGTTGTGCTATTCTTCAAGTCCAGCGACCGACTGACGGCGGCGTACGGCATCGCGGTGACTGGAACGATGGTCGTGACCACCTTCGCATTCTATACCGTGCTGCGCCGGCACTGGCATTGGTCGGTGTGGTCTGCCGCGCTGTTGTGCGGCGCGTTCTTGATTGTCGACGTGCCGCTTTTCGCATCGAACCTGCACAAATTTTCCGACGGTGGCTGGTTCCCGATCGTCGTCGCCATCGCCGTAATCGCAATCATGCACACATGGAAACGCGGGAAGGAGGAAATCTTCCGGCGGATCTACGCCAACGAGGTGACCGAGGACGAGTTGAGCAACGTCGCGAGTTCCCCGCGCCTTGCCCGAGTGCGCGGCACCGCGGTCTTCATGGCCGGCAATCCGACCGGGACGCCCCTCGTGCTGCTGCACCACGTGAAGGCCAACAAGGTGCTGCATGAGACGGTCGTCCTGCTGAGCGTGATCACCGACGAGGTTCCTTCGGTACCCGCCAACGAGCGCCTTGAGGTACGGGAGATCGGCTCGGGCAATGGCGTCTGGCGTGCCATTGCGCACTACGGCTACATGGAGTCGCCGGACGTCGAGGACCTCATGGAGCAGGTCCGCGCGGCCGGCGTGCCGGTGAAGCTCAACGAGGCGACGTACTACTTCAACCGCGAGATGATCATCACGGGTGGCGACACCCGCATGTGGCACTGGCAGAAACGCCTCTACTCGCTGCTCAGCCGCAACGCCCGCCCGGTGCGCGATTACTATCGGCTGCCGCCGATGCAGATCATCGAGGTGGGTCTGCCCATCCAGTTGTAGCCGGAACTCCCGGCCGGCAAGGCGCCGGCTGGCTCATTCTTGGCACTTGTTACTTGCTGAGGGCTGGCTGTAATTTAGCCGCTACATGGCCTTGGACGTTCGATCCCACCGCTTCATCAGCCACTTTCCGGCCGCGCAGGGCGCGAAGCTGGCGAAGCACGTCAAGCTCGTGCGTTTTCCCCACGCCGCCGTCATTTTTGAGGAGGACGCCGCGTCGGACTGCATCTACCTCGTGTTCACCGGCCGTGTGCTACTGACGAAACGTTCCCCCGGCGGCGCCCCGCAGACGATCGCCCACAAGGGGCCGGACGACTATTTCGGCGAGCTGGGCGTGTTGGATGGGTCCGCCCGCAGCACGGCGGCCATTGCGGATGGACCGGTGCAATTGGGCCGCATTGCCCAGAAGCCGTTTCTTGCACTGTTGTCCGAGGCCTCCTGGCACACGGTGCTGCGCTTGTTCAGCCACATCGGCGAGAACCTGCGGGCCACCAACGATCGCTTTGTCACCGAGGTCGTGCGCAAGGAGAAGATCACGCTGATTGGTGAGATGGCGAACAGCATGGTCCACGATTTCAAGGGCCCCTTCTCCACCATCAAGCTGGCCACCGAACTGCTCGCAAAACGCGACCAGAAGCCCGAGACACAGCAATTGTGCGCCATGATCCTGCGACAGGTCAGCCGGCTCGCCGGCATGGTCGAGGAGGTGTTGGATTTCGCGCGCGGCGAGACGCGCCTGCAGTTGAAGCCCACGCCCCTGGCGGAGCTTTTTGCGCAACTGCAGGAGAACAACCTGGTGCCGCTCAGCCGCCTGGGGGTGAAACTGCAGATCAAGCCCACGCGCATGGAGCTGCCCCTCGACCCCGACCGCATGCTCCGCGTGCTGCAGAACCTCGTGACGAATGCCTCCGAGGCGATCGGCAAGCGACCGGGTGGCCGCATTGTCGTCGTCGCGCGGCGCGTGAAGCACCAATGCGTGATCACGGTTGCAGACAACGGGCCCGGCGTGCCGCGGGAGATTCGGTCCACGCTGTTCGAACCCTTCGTGAGCCAGGGCAAGGTCAACGGCACCGGCCTGGGCCTTGCGATCGCCAAGGCGGTCGTCGAGGCGCACCACGGGGTTATCGACTTCACCAGTTCGCGTCAGGGCACGACGTTTACCATCCTGCTGCCCGACGGGAGCTGACGGTCATTACCCGGCCAGCTTGGCGAACAATGCCTTGCGCCGCGCGGCGTCCTGGCGGCGATCCGTGCGCACCTCCAACACGCGCACGCCGCGGGCCGGAAGCGTGCCGAGCAAGCGGTGGAAATGCTTCCAGTCGCGCACCAAGACATATTGGGCGCCGTGCGCCTCGCATAATTTTTGGAAATCAACCGCCTGGGGTGTCGCGAAAAACTCTTCAAAGGGCGGTTCAAATTGCGCGACGGGCAGGTGGTTGAAGATGCCGCCACCCTCGTTGTTGATCAGGATGATCGTCAGACTGCCGCGAAACTTTGGCAGCGAAAGAAAGCCGTTGGCGTCATGCAGGAGCGCGAGGTCCCCCGTAAGCATGATGGTGGGCACGTTGCCATGCGCCAGGCCAAGCGCAGTCGAGAGGGTTCCGTCGATGCCATTCGCGCCGCGGTTGCAGTGAACCGAGAGAGCGCGGTTGTTCGCCGGGCAAAAATACTCGAGATCGCGGACGGGCATGCTGTTCGCGACGAAGAGCGGCGTGCCGACCGGCAGCAGCGCCGGTAGCACCGCGCTCACTTTCCCTTCAAACATCTCGCCGAGCTCGTGAACTTCGCTTCTCAGCGCGCGGGAGATCCGGCGGTCCGTGTTGAGCCAGCGGTTGAGCCATTGGCGCGGCGCGCGTTTCGCTTTCACGACCTCAGCGAGCGCCGCGATCGACGCGCGAACCAGCGTTGAGCGTCCGTGCAACGCATCCGGGTTCTGCGCGTCCGCGCGGACAAAAATCGTTTCAAGGTCGCCCGCCTGCAGCCATTGGCGCAGCGCCTTGCTGGTGGGCCAGTCGTCGAGGCAAAGGACCCGGTCAGGCTGGAATTCGCGCGTCAGGGCATCCGACCGCGCGATGACGTCGTATGTGGTGACAAGTTGCGGCACCCAGCGGGCGTGGTGCCGGAGCGGTGAGAGTGCGTCCGCGAGCACGGGCCAGCCAAGCTTCGTCGCCAGTCGGCCGACGGCCTTTGCGTAGGTCTGCGCGTCGGCGGGCCTGGCCTGGCCCGCCACAATGACCCCGCGACCGCCGAGGCGGAGGGGCCCCGTCACGCCGGATTTGATGCGAACCTGCGGACGCAGCGCGGCGAAAAACCGGGACTCGTTGAGGATGGATTTACCTCCCAACGTGCTCTCGTCGGACAGCGGCGGCAAAGGATCCCGGAAAGGCGCATTCAGGTGAACCGGGCCACCGACGGGCCAGGCGGTTCGTTCCCAGGCCAGGGCCACTGTCTGGCGCAGGTAGCGGAGCATCGCGGCGGTTGCCTGCGGCACGGCGCATTCGTGGTAGAAGTTGACGTGACTGCCGAAGAGCTTCTGTTGGTCGATGGTCTGGCCGGAGCGGCACTCCCGCATCTCCGGCGGGCGGTCCGCGGTGATCACCAACAGCGGCACGCCACTCTCCTGTGCCTCAATGATCGCCGGATAGTAGTTCGCTCCGGCGGTGCCGCTCGTGCAAAGCAGGACGACCGGGCGACGCCGCTGGCGCGCCAATCCAAGCGCGAAAAACGCCGCGGAACGCTCGTCGAGGACCGGGATCGATTCGATCTCGGCCCGACGTGCGAACGCCATGGTCAAGGGCGTGGACCGGGAGCCGGGCGAGATGACCGCTTCGCGCAAGCCGAGACGGAACAGCGTTTCCACGAGCACGCTCCCCCACAGGCTGTTCGTGTTGCGGTAGTCGAGGATCGGAACCGGGCGGCTCATGCGGTGGTCAGGGCTTCGACCAGAGCCTTGAACTTCAGGTCGGTCTCGGCAAATTCCTTCTCGGGCGACGATCCCGCGACGATGCCGGCGCCGGCATAGACGGTCGCCGTGTGTCCATCGATCAGGGCGGAGCGGATGCCCACAAAGAATTCTCCCCCGCCCCGATGATCGACCCATCCTTGCGGGCCGGCATACAGGCCGCGCGGAAACGGCTCGAGCCGGGCGATGGCCGGGACGGCCGCGTCTCGGGGCGTGCCGCCGACCGCGGGTGTCGGATGCAACCGCGCGACCAGATCCAGCAAATGAACGCCGTCTGGCAAACGGGCGCTGATGGGCAGGTGCAGGTGTTGCACGTTGGCGAGCCCCAGCACGCGCGGCTGGGCGGCGTGCTCGAGTTGCAGCCCAAGGTCCGCGACCCGACGCGCGATCGATTCCAGCACCAGGCGGTGTTCCCGAAGATCCTTTTCGCTGTGCAGCAAGCCCTGCGCGAGGGCGGCGTCCTCGCTGGCGGAACTGCCGCGCGGTGCCGAACCGGCAAGGGCCTCGGTGTGCATCCGACCCGCGGAAACCCGGACCAGTCGCTCGGGACTGGCGCCGATGAAGCTTTGGCCCTGCCCGTTCGCGATCGAGAACGCGTAGCAAGCGGGATAGTGCTGCCGCAGGTGGTTCAGGACCCCAAGCGGATGAAACTCCTCGGGCGTGGTAAAGCGTCGCGCCCGAGCCAGCACGACCTTGCGGTAGTCTCCGCGGGCAATCTCCGTCAGGGCGCTGGCCACCGCTCGCTGGTAGCCGCCCGGGCCGCCGAGTTCCTCGGCCTGGTGCGGCGCCGAGGGCCGGTCCTTGCGTTTCGCGCTACGATAGTCGAACGCCCGAAACTTGGCGTGGGCCTTCCAGACCTTGGCTGCGATCAGGTCCACGGGCGCGTCCGCCGTCATCAGCAGGTTTGCAACGGCGACCGTGCTGTCGCCCATTCGGGCGACCTGCCAGCGGGGCACAAAAAAGCGCAGCGCGGGAAACGCCGCGTTTGCCGGCTCCGTGTGGGCAAAGCTGTTGGCGAAAAAAAAGTGCGGTCCGGCGAACGGTTCATCCAGTGGTCCGACGGCTATCGTGTCCGCGAGGATTTCCGCGATCCGTTCGCGCGCCGCGCTGAAACGTCCGGGGCCGCTCGCCGTGAAAGCCAGCACGGCTTCCGCGCCCGCGACCGCGAAGCCCTGCGACGGTCGCTCCGCGTAAAAGTGCAGCTCGGAGGGCTCGAAGATCGATTCCAGCACCGCGAGCGGGTCGAGGTGATCGACCGCGAGGCTGATGCTCACCAGTTGCGGGCGGCCCGCCGCGCAGGCGAGCGCCGCGCATTGCTGGAGGAACGCGCGGAGGGATTCCGGCGTGACGTTTTCGGTCGGATTGACCGGCAGGAGTTTCACGGTTTCGCCGCCGGCGGCGTGGGCCGCGGGAAGAGCACCAGCGACGGCGCGACCTTCGCGCCGGTCAGACGGCCATCCCACTCCAACTCGGAGCGCCATTGGCCGCGCGGCTGGTGGCCGAGCACCGCATTGATCTTTGTCGCCGTGTCCGGCACGATGTGCTGGATCAGCGCCACGGCGAGCCGCAGCGCTTCCGCCATGGTGGCCAGCGACGTGCGCAGGCGCACCTGGTCCTGGGCGTCTGAAGACTTGCCGAGTTTCCACGGGGCCCGTTTCTCGATGTAGGCGTTGGTCTCCGTGAGGAAAACCATCGCACGTTCGAGGGCGGCGTGGAACTGGTAGCCCTCACAAAGCGGAATGAACTCGTCGCGGGTTTTGGTCCACAGGGCGCGGAGCGATTGCTCCAACTCGTCGCCGCCCTCCGCGGCCGGCAGCACCCCGCCTGCGAAACGCGTGGTCATGTTCAGCGTGCGGTTGACGAGGTTGCCGAGATTGTTGGCGAGCTCACTGTTATAACGAACAAGGAACTGTTCGCGGGTGAAGTCGCTGTCCTGTCCGACGTTCATCTCGCGGATCAGGAAGTAGCGAAACGCGTCCGCGCCGAACTCGGTCACGAGGTCCAGCGGGTTTAGCGCGTTGCCCGTGCTCTTCGACATCTTGGCGCCGCGTTGCAGCCACCACCCGTGGGCGATGATCCCCTGCGGCAGCGGGAGGCCGGCGGCCTTGAGCATGATCGGCCAATAAACCGCGTGCGGGGGCACGAGGATGTCCTTGCCGATCACATGGTGCGCCGCGCGCCAGATCTCAGGACGACTCGCGACGGCGGAATAGTAATTCAGGAGGGCATCGAACCACACGTAGGTCACATAGCCCTCGTCGAACGGCAGCGGGATGCCCCACTCCAGGCGTTCGCGCGGGCGCGAAATGCACAGGTCGTTGAGCGGCTCCTTCAGGAACTCGACGACCTGCTTCTGGCGGTATGCCGGGAAAATGAAGTTCGGGTTCTCATTCAGAAACTGGACGAGCCATTCCTGATATTGCTGGAGTTTGAAGAAGTAGTTTGCCTCCACGATCTCGGTGACTTCGCCAAAAATCTCAGGCCAGGTACCGTCCGGATTGCGGTCCTTGTCCTGGAGGAACTGTTCCTGACGCGTTGAATAGAATCCCTTGTACTCCGCCTTGTAGATTTCGCCCTTGTCAAAGAGCTGCTGCAGGACGGCCCGAACCACCTGCTTGTGGCGCGGCTCGGTTGTGCGGATGAAATCGTCGTTGGAGATGTTCAGGCGTGGCAGGAGGCCGCGGAACTCGGCGCTGACCTCATCCACAAATTGTTGTGGCGGGATCCCCCGTTTCTTGGCGCTCGCCTGGACCTTCTGGCCGTGTTCATCGACGCCCGTGAGGAAGTGCACCTGGTCACCCATCTGCCGCCGGAATCGGGCAATGACGTCCGTCAGCACCTTTTCATAGGCATGGCCCAGGTGTGGCGACCCGTTCACGTAGTCGATGGCGGTCGTGATGTAGAAAGACTGCATAAAAGGGTCAAAAACGTAGCTAACGCCGGACGTTTGTCGAAGGTTTTGACGCGACAGATTCCCCTCTCCTAAGATAGCCACTGTCTGCACCATGAACCAACTCACCCGCATTGGCAGTTCCCTCGCCCTGCTGGTGGTTCTGTTGCTGGCGGCGCTGGCCATGAACTCCTGGTTGCATCGCCAGACCCAGGCCCAGATCCGGCAGTTGGATGACGCGGCGCTGGCCCTGAAACGCACGCAGTTCCAGCAAGCCGTGGCCCAGGCGAATTTTTCAGCTGGGATCACGCCGGCAGTGCTCGCCGAACTCGGCCGCAGCGTGGGAGCCACGATTGCCGTTGAAACGGGGCCAGTGGTACCGCCGCGAGGTCTGCTGGGGTTTGCCGAGGAAATCGTGGCCGGCCCCGGGGCAAAAGTCCGGATCGCGGTCATCTTTTCGCCGCCGCCGGCCGCCCGGCTGATCGCCCTATTCCACCGGATCACGCTCGTCTTGTTGTTTCTCTGCCCGGTGCTTTTTACCGCCGGTTTCATGATCGCGACGTTGGCCCGACGCCGACCCGCGGACGAGCGCGTGTCGCGCACTCCCTGGGCGCAGGAACGCACGCAGGCCCTCGGCATCGAGCACTTCGCGAAGATTTCCAACGAACGCACGGTTGCATTGGCGCAGGAACATGGTGCACGGCTTCGCGCCGAGGAGGACCTGCAGTTGAACCGCACGCTGCTCGATAATTCCGTGGCCGAGCGGATCAGGCTCGGGCGCGAGTTGCACGACAACATTTGCCAGACCCTTTACGCCGTGTGTCTCACCCTGGAAAGCGTCCAGAAGAAAGGCGGGCTTGTCCCGGAGTTGCAGGGCCGACTGGAAAACTGCATGGCGGAGTTGCGCCGGCTGAACCAGGAGGTGCGCGCGTACCTGCAGGACCTTGAACCGGCGCGCGTGACCAGCACGTCGTTTAACGCCGCCCTGAACGACTTGATCGAATCGTTTTCAGGCAATCCCGACGTGCGGATTGAACAGCGCCTTGATGCCGAAGCCGTGGCCCTGATCACCCCGGTGCACATCGCAGAAATCATGAATATCCTTCGCGAGGCCTTGAGCAACAGCGTGCGCCACGGCAAGGCCCGCCACATTACGCTGCTCGCCGGCCGCAGCGATGAGGCCGTGGCACTCGCGGTCCAGGACGACGGCGCCGGCTTTTCACCCGAATTGGTGCGTTCGCGCGGCCACGGCCTTGGCAACATGCAGGCGCGGGCGACGGCCTTGGGCGCCAGCCTACGCATCGAGTCTGTCGCGGGAAAAGGAACTCGCGTTCTGCTGACGCTGCCCGTTCCGTCGTCGCCATGAATGCCAGTGACGGTGCCCGTCCGCCCATTCGGGTGATCCTGATCGACGACAGTCCGATCATCCGCCTCGGCTTGCGCAGTGCACTCGAGGATTGCGCGGACATCGCCATTGTTGGCGAGGCCGGGAATGTCGCCGAAGGCATTGCCGCCGTCGACCAACACCGGCCGGACATTGTGCTGTTGGACTTGCATCTGCCGGACAAGTCAGGGCTCGTGGCGTGCCGGGAGTTGATGAAGGGACATCCTCGCTTGAAGATCCTGGTGCTCACATCCAGCAGCAACGAGCGCCATGTGCAGGAGGCTCTGAGCGCCGGCGCTCGCGGCTATTTGCTGAAGGACAACGATGGCGCGGCCCTGGCCAATGCGTTGCGCACGGTCGCGGGCGGCCAGCCGGTGCTTGACCCCTCGATGGCGGGGCAGGTCCTGAATCTCGTCAAACACCGGGGTGAAGTTACCGCGGCAGACCGACTGAGACTGTTGTCGCCGCAGGAACGGCGGGTGGTTGCGTTTCTCGCTGAAGGACTGACAAACAAGGAGATTGGGGACCGGCTCGGGCTCACCGAAAAGACCGTGAAAAACTATCTGGCGACGATCTTCACTAAATTGAACATTACGCGCCGGACCCAAGCGGCGGCCTTGTTCGTGGAAGCCGGCAGGCAGCTGTAGACCGACGGTCAGATAGAGGCTATAGCCTCTATCTAAAGTAGGGTCAAAAGCCATGGCCGTAGGGCCATACCGATTAGGGCCGTATTCAGGCATACTGGTGCCGTCATGGAGCACCTTTTCTATGGTCTGAATCATCTCGGTGAAAGCCGGCCGTCGGCATCGCCTGCTGCGGAATTTCCCGCAGCCCGTCCAAGCCGCTTTGGTTGGCTCACGCGGCGAAAGCTCGCGGGCGTCACGCTGGTCGAGGTCATGGTCGCCCTCACGATCCAGGCCACGGTCATGCTTGGGATCATCGCGAGCTTCCTGCACTCGCGGCGCCTGACTGAAAGCACGGTGCTGAACGCGGCGTGCACCAGCGTGGTCTACGGCATCATCGAGCAGATCAAGCAGCTCGAGTACAGCGAGCTGCTCCCAAGCCAAACCGTCGACCCGACGGACGCCGCCAACACGCCAGCCCCAAACGTTCGGGTGCGCATCAACCAGAACACCGTGAAATGGCTGCAGGTCGTTTATACGCCGATGCAAGCCGACGGGACGGCCAATACGCCGAAGGGCCCCACTACGACGCCAGCGCCAACCGCCCCGGCCACCGGCGTGGGGGCGGACGGGTCCAATGCCGTGGACAACTGGATCGGCGCGATTCCCCTTTCAACCGTCACGGGCACGATGTCCCAACAGATCAACCTGAACCTCTGGGTCTGGATCGACGAGGTTCCGGACACCTACGTGAGCGAGGTCAAAAAGGTCACGCTCATCTATTCCTACTCCTACGTCGACGGCAGCGTCACCCGCTACGTGCGCGACCGGGAAGTGTTCCTCCGCAGCCGCTTCGACAAATGAAAACTTTCCCGCGCCTCCCCCGCGGCCGTCTCGCCGCCTTCACCGTCGTCGAGGTGATGATCAGCATGTCGATCGTCTGCACCGTTCTGGCGCTGACGATGAGCACGTACCTGTACGGCCTGCGCATCATGTACAAGGACACGCAGCGCCTCATCACGAACGGCAGCCTGCGCTCCTTCACGGCCCAAATCACGAAGGAGACCCTCGACGCCTCCACGTTCTACCTTTTCGACTACTACACCAAGCTCGACACCAGCGTGAACGTCTCGACGGACCCAATCTTCCCCACGGGTCCCGAGATCGATGCGGCGGGCACCGACTACGACAAGTGGATCGCACACGGCGATTGCCTCGTGCTGGTGACGCTGACCTCGCAATTTCGCGCCAGCGATATCCGCCAGATTCGCGTCTACTACCGCGTGACGACTGACCAGGCCTCGGTGAACGCCGAGGCGCCGGTCCGGTATTATGAGACCACCGATTGGGGTGAGGGCACCGCGTCGACTTCGAACGGGCACCCGTTCAGCGGCATCGCGACCGAACTCAACAGTATCAACCTGGCCGCAAATCCTCTGCGCAGCGGTTCCCGCCTCCTGAATGCCCGCAGCAAAGGTCGCAAGGTGGCCTCGCCCTACACGCCGTACGCGGCAGGCGATCTCTATCCGATTTTTTCCACCGAGTCGCCAACCGCCAACCCGGCGGACGGCTTCATCTCGATCAACGTCGAGTTCATCAACGGCACGACCGTCAACAATCTGCTCTCAAGCAGTAGCTTCAACTACACGATCTCGCCGCGCAAGTAACCCGCTCCTCCCATGAAAGTTCCCCGTCTTCCCTCCTTCCGTCGGTGGCACCTCACCAAGAAAGGCTCGGCCCTCATCACGGTCATTGTGCTGATCTTCATCATGGGGATGCTCACGACGAGCATGCTCCGGTACAGCGCCGCCGAGCGCCGCGGCAATGAGCGCAACCGCCTCATCCTGCGCGCCAAGAACATGGCGGAGAACATCGCGCTTTATTCCGCCGAGCAGCTCATCCCCAAGCTCAACCGCATGGGGTCGGCACCGGTCGGCGTGTTCCCCTGGACGGGGAGCAGCGCCAATCGCATCTACATGCCGCCAAGTTCGATCCTGGACACCAAGTACACGAGCGGATCGGTGGGCATGGAAGCCCGCGCGGGTATCGAAAGCGCTTCGCCTTACGTCCTCGTGACCGACATCACGAGCCCCAACAACGGCCTGCAGGTCAGCACGGCCAAGATCCCGATCATCGCCAAGGCGACCGCGTCCCACCCGGCGCTCGGCTCGGTGACGGCGTACGCGGAACAGGACATGCAGCTGAGCCTCACGCCGCTCTTCCAGTTCGGTATCTTCTACAACATGGACCTGGAGCTCTTCCCCGGCCAGGACATGACCATCGGCGGCCCGGTGCACACCAACGGACGGCTCGCGGCGCGTGGTGAGCAAGGCGGCACGGCCGTGGTGACCTTCACCCAGCGCGTCACCGCGGCCCAAGGACTTTATGCGGACGGCCAGATAAAGGCGACGTACGTGAAGCGCCCCGGCACCACCGCGGCCGGCGCGGGCGGCACGGGTGCCGTCTATTACACTCCGGTGAGCGGCGCAGCCGTGAATCTCCGGTCGTCCGCCGGCCTCTGGCGCGACCACAAGTACGGTGCGGCCACGGAATCCACCACGACGCAAAACCAGTTCCGCACCTTCGCGACCACCACCTACGGCGGCAACGTGCGGACCAACGCGCACGGTGTATCGAAGCTCGAATTGCCCGGCATCGGCTCGTACAACGAGACGAACCTGACGACCACGCCCGAGGACGATCGCAACAATGGGCGTCAGATCATCGAGCCGCGCAACCCCTACAAGTGGAACGGCACCACTTGGGCCGTCGACAACGACGACACCGCGACGAAGGAACTGAAGGTCTCGCGCAAGGCGGGCCTGTACATCGTCGTCAACCCGGACGACACCGTGCGCACGGGCAAGTTGCCGGACGGCACGGATCAGCCCGTGCTGCCGCGGTCCTACCGGGCCTGGCTGAATATCGTCAACAGCGACGCGACCCACACCTTGCGGGAAGTCGTGCTGCCCGGCCAGCCCAGCTATGGCTACAACGACGGTGGCACGCCGGGTACGACCACGGCGCTGACGGCGGATGACACGATGTATTCCAACGTGCTGCCGAATCGCTTCACGATGGGCACGGCGGTGGGTTCGAACCAGGTGCTGCGGACCGTACAGCACGGCTACAACCTGGCCACGGGCTACTTGATCAACAACGGGGCCGGCTATGCCATTGGCGCCACCGACCTCGCGATCGACACCGGAACCGGGATCATCCGGCAGGGTGAAATCCTGACGATCGGCAATTTCCGTTACCTCGTGGCCGCCGACCAGAGCGGCAGCACGGTGAAGATTGCGGCACCCGGATTGGCCGAGGCAATTGCCGACAACACGGCGGTCTCAGTGATGGCCCCGGCCCGCGGCACAGGCACGACATTCGTCGTCAACCAAGGCAGTGGCTACGCGGTCGGCACCACCGCGCTCCAGCTCGACGGTGACACGAAAACGATCATCCCGGGCAATATGGTTTTCATCAACCCGCATCGGTATCTGGTGACCCGCGCCCCGGTCACGGCCCCGGCCACCGTGTCCACGAACTATGTCATCGGCATCGCTTCGCCCGGCCTCCGCAACATTGTCGCCGACAACGCGGCGGTCACGATCGACGCCAACAGCGGGCTGCTCGGCACGGGCAAGGATTATTTCATCAACAACGCGGCCGGCTACGCGATCGGGGCCCAGACCCTGGTGCTCGATACCGGCGTCGGCACCATCCACGCGGGCAACATCCTGGATATCGGCGGCGTGAAATACCTCGCGGCGTCGTCCCTGAACGGCGGCGTCATCACCGTGGCCCCGGCGCTCACGGCCGCGGTCAGCGACAACACCGTGGTGACCGTTGATCCACTGCCCTACACGGGTTACAGCGTGTTGGGCGGTTCGGGTGACAATTTCCCCGCGGAAGCCGCGACCATTCCGTACCCCGCGGAGGCCTATTTCTTCGACCTGCGTCGCGCCAATGGCAACGTGGGCTACAATTCCAACATCTCCACCGGATCGACGCGCAGCACCACCAACTACGCGCCGCGCGCCATCGCCAAGATCGATTTCGACATGGCGCGCTTCAAAATGATGTTCTGCCGTGTCGTTGGCGGGCTGCTTGCCGATGGCACCACCACCAGCACGACGCAGGCCTACCTCTACAACCCTGACGTCCCGACCGCGACCAACTGGACGAACTCGATCTTCAATTCGGCCGGCACGCAGGCGAACATCGACCTGGGCGTCGACAACGACCTGGCCGCGGCGTTTGCGTACACGGTTCTCCCGGCTTCGACCAATGCCGAGACGATGAACCGTCCCGATCCGTTCCAGCTGTACTATACGCCCGCATATCTCACCCCTTCCACGCCAAATTTGGTCCCTGCGGATCCCTCGACCCTCGCCGTGCCGGCGGCTGACCTCGCTTCCGCTTGGTATGACGGCATCGCGGTCTACGTTCACTCCGTCGACGCCGAACGCCGGGCGCAGTCGATCGTCGCCGGGAAGAATGACCGGGTTGATTCGGGTGTCCGCCTGATCAACGGCCGCGGACCGCTCGCCAGCTACGCCACCGCGACCAAGACCGGCTTCACGTTCGTGACCAATGACGCGGCCTACATCATCGGCCACTACAACGCGGATGGGACGATCGACAGCACGATCACGGATACCGGCACGGGCTCACCGAATTTCTACGGCGGCTACAGCGCCACCTACCCGGACTCGTCCCGCGAGAAGCTCGCTTCGGTCATGGCGGATGCGATCACCCTGCTTTCGCAACCGGTCTTCTCGAACGCGAGTTCGCCTTACTTCCAAACCAACGGGTGGAACGATGCGGTCAGCGCCTTTCGCATCACCTCCACGTCATGGTCGGCCACCTGGCGTTCCTCCCAGCCCGGCAGTTCCAATCAGTACGAAGGCCTCGGCACCTCCGCAACGGCCATCAAGCCCGGCGCCATGCCCACCAGCAGCACCCCGGGAGCGGGTGGCACGGCGCGGCAAACCAAGTTGCCGACGGTTGACACGGAATACTCGACCGCCCTGCTGATGGGCTTGGTGCCGAGCAATCACAACGGAACCGGTTTGAGCGACCGGCCCGCATTGGCCGGCGCCAACGCCCAGTACAGCGGTGGTGCACACAATTTCCCGCGACTCCTGGAAGACTGGCACAATGACATGGGCAGCGGCGTGACTTCGACGCTGTACATCCGCGGCTCGATGGTTGCGCTCTTCGAGAGCCGGGTCGCGATGGAGCCATGGAACATCCGATGCTACGCCGCGCCGGAACGCGCTTGGGGTCTCCACTACGGATTCAGCACCGCCAACCACGACGTGCCACTCGAGCCGCTCGTAATCGGCGCTGACCGCCTGGGCTTCCGGGAATTGTCGGCGGCGGAGTACGCCACCCGCAAGACCGCCCTGGAGGCGCTTACGGCGATTCCCTGAGCGTCCGGAACAAATCGACCAATCTCAGCCAGGCGCGGCCGCGGTGGCTGAGATGGTTTTTTTCCGCCGCCGTCAACTGGGCATAGGTACGGTCATAACCGACCGGCACAAACAGCGGATCATAACCGAAGCCGGCGCCACCCACGGGGTCCAGGAGAAGTGTACCTTCGCAGGAACCCTCGGCGATTTCCTCCCGACCACCCGGGCCGCGCAGCACGAGAATGCACACAAAGCGGGCCTGCCGCCGGCCGACGGGAACCGGGCGCATCACTTCCACCAGCTTGGCGAGATTTGCGGCGGGGTTGCCAGCCGGCCCCGCAAAGTAGGCGGACTCCACCCCGGGCGCTCCGCCGAGGGCGTCCACACAGACACCACTGTCATCGGCCAGCACCCATGCATCGGCCGGGAGGGTGGCCTGGAGCGCCACCGCCTTCTTGCGCGCATTGCCGATAAACGTGCCGGTATCCTCAACCACGGCAGGCATGCGCGCCGCCGGCTGGATCCGCACGTCGAGCCGCGCCGCATCGGCCAGCGCCTGAAATTCCGCCACCTTGTGCGCGTTGCCGGTTGCGAGATGCAGGACCTTCATTCGCCGTACAGCTTGCGCGTGAACACGGCCTCATCGACGAACATCTTGTCCGGGTACTGAACATAGCCCCGCATCAGCGTGTCGTCGCCGTGCACCTCATGGCGCACCCGCCCGAGGCAAATGGCGTGCTCGAGGGTCTCGGTCCGCAGGCCGCGCAGGATGCTCTTCCCCTTGTCGTCCGCAAACAGCACGGGGGCGTGGTAAGTGAACAGGTAATCCAGTTCCCGGGCCTGCAACGCCTCGCTCAACAGTTGGGCGCCGCCCTCGAAGAACACCCCGGTGATTCCTTCCGCCACGCAGCGCGCCCGAAAATCCGCGAAGTTCACCTTCGGCGAAGCGGCCGGCAGCAACCACGTCTTCACGCCCATCGAGTTCAGCTTGCGCACGTAACCCATCCCACCGTGGGAGGTGGTGACGACGATCGTGCGTTCCCGAAACTCATCGGTGTACACGTTGGGCATGGCCTTGTCCGTCACGGTCCGCAACAGGCCGTCGAAAACGAAACGCCACGGACACCACTCCAGGCCTCCGAGCCGGGCCGTCAGCCGCGGGTTGTCGGACCGCACCGTGCCGGCGCCGACCGCGATCGCCGGGAACAACCGGCGCCAGCGATGACCGTCCGCCCGGGCGGCTTCGCCGGTGATCCATTTTGAATCGCCCGTGCGGGTGGCGACCTTGCCATCCAAGGTGACGCCGGACTTGGCGGCGAACAGCGGACGCCCCGTCGTGATCCAATGATTGAAAATCAGGTTCAGGTCCGCGCATTCCTCGGCCAGCACGCCGGTGGCCACTTCCACCCCGGCCGCGCGCAGGATTTCAAAAGCCTTGCCCGCGTGGGCCGGATTGGGATCGGTCGCACCGACAACTACGCGTTTCAGATCCGCTGCCAGGATCGCCTCCGTGCAAGGCGGCGTGCGGCCATGCGTGCAGCACGGTTCGAGCGTCACGTACAGCGTCGCGCCGGGCGCTGGCTTCCGGCCGAGCGCGCGCAGGGCGTTAACCTCCGCGTGGCCTTCCCCGGCCTTGGCGTGGTAACCCTCCGCGACGACGGCTCCGTTTTCGACAATCAGCGCGCCGACCAGGGGATTGGGATGCGTATCACCCCACCCGCGCTTCGCGAGCGCGACGGCGTGCTTCATAAATATTTCGTCGGCCGACAAATTCATTTCACCATCGCGTTCACGTACGGGTTGCCCGTTTTCTCCGCACCCACCGACGTCCGCGGCCCGTGTCCGGGGAACACCAGCGTTTCATCGGGCAGCGTGTAGATCTGCTCACGAATGGAACGGGCCAGGGTCTCAAAATTCCCGCCCGGCAAATCCCAGCGTCCGACGCCCGCCTTGAACAAGGCATCCCCAACGAACGCGGCCTGGGATTCGGCCTGATAGAAAAGCACATTGCCCGGGCAATGTCCGGGCACATGGCGCACTTGGAACTCGCGACCGAGTGCCTTGAGAATTTCGCCCTGGTTCAGCCAGGCATCGACCTGCAGCGGCTCCAAACCGAGCTTGTGCCCCAGCCTTTCCTCCATGATCGACGGGGTCTCAAACAACACCCGATCGTCCATGTGTCCGCGGACCTGGGCGCGGGTGGCACGAACCACCTTGGCGGCGTCCTGGGTGTGGTCCCAGTGACCGTGGGTGAGCCAAAGCTCCCGCAGCGTGCAGCCTTCGTGCGCCAGGACCGGCTCAATCTTGGCGAGGATCCCACCCGGGGCGTCCACCAGCACGGCTTCGCCCAATTTCGGTTCTGTCAGGAGGTAACCAATGGTCTGGATGGGCCCCGATGGCAGCACATGGATTTTCACGCCGCTAGATTTGCCAGCGACCCGCCTCCCGCAACGCAAAAGCCCGGGATTGGGAAAATCGCCCCAACGTAGGCGCGGACGGCCGACGTGTGTCTGGAGTCTTCGTCCGGACATCCAAAGCCCCGGCAAACCGGCCAATTCACCTCTTGCCAAGGGCCGTCGTCCGGGGTGTCTTTTCCGACCGTCCCTTTCCATGACCTCCGCCCAGATCCGCCAGTCGTTCCTCGATTTCTTCAAGTCGAAACAGCATGCCATCGTGCCGTCGTCCTCACTGATGCCGACCGCCCCGAACCTGCTGTTCACGAACGCCGGCATGAACCAGTTCGTGCCCTACTTCCTCGGTGACCAGGCGGCGCCGTGGAAGCGCGTGGCGGACACCCAGAAGTGCATCCGCGCCGGAGGCAAACACAACGACCTCGAGGACGTCGGTTTCGATACCTACCACCACACGATGTTCGAGATGTTGGGCAACTGGTCCTTCGGCGATTACTTCAAGCGGGACTCGCTGACCTGGGGCTGGGAATTGCTCACCAAGGTCTGGTGCATCCCGCCGAAACGCCTTTTTGCGACCGTCTACTCTCCCGACAAGTCGAAGGGCGATCCCGCGGAGTTCGACCAGGAGGCCTACGACATCTGGGCCGGCATTTTCAAGGCCGCCGGGCTCGACCCGGCCGTGCACATCGTCAACGGCAACAAGAAGGACAATTTCTGGATGATGGGCGACACGGGCCCGTGCGGTCCGTGCTCGGAAATTCATTTCAACCTGCTGCCCTCCGATGATGAGAAGGCCGGGCGGGCGCTCGTGAACAGCTCGTCGCCGCGCTGCATCGAGATCTGGAACCACGTATTCATCCAGTTCAACGCGAATGCCGATGGCACCTTCGCGCCGCTCGCCGCCAAGCACGTCGACACGGGCATGGGCTTCGAGCGGGTCGCAGGGATTCACGCGACCACGAAGGGCTTCAAGGATTTCTCGGCCGAGCCCTCAAACTACAACGCCGACGTCTTCAAGCCGACCTTTGACAAGATCGCCGCGCTGTCGGGCAAGACTTACACCGGGACCGTGCCGACGGAGCGCTCGGGCCTGAGCGAGCAGCAGACGATCGACATCACCTTCCGCGTGCTGGCCGACCATGCCCGTTGCGTGAGTTGCGCCATTGCCGACGGCATCCTGCCGGGCAACGAGGGGCGCAATTACGTGATCCGCCGCATCCTGCGGCGCGGCATCATGTACGGTCGCAAGAGCCTCGGCCTGAAGATCGGCGACTTCACGTCGCTCGTGGCGCCGGTCGTGGAATCGTTGGGTGATGTCTTCCCGGAACTGAAAACCCAGCGAGTCATGGTTGAGAAGGCAATTCGCGCCGAGGAGGAATCCTTTGGCCGCACGCTCGACAAGGGTCTGCAAATCTTCACCAAGGCGGCCTCCGCCGGCGCGATCACGGGTTCCGCTGCCTTCGAACTCTACGACACCTACGGCTTCCCCCTCGACATGACCCAGCTGCTTGCGACCGAGCGCGGTCTCTCCGTCGATTCGGCCGGTTTTGACTCCGAGATGGAGAAACAGCGCGAACGTGGTCGCGCGGCCCGCAAGACCGATGTGATTGTCGCCGCCACCGAAGGCGAGGCGGCCGCCACCGCGACCAAGTTTACCGGTTACGATGTCGATGCAACCCATGCGACGCATGCGAAGCTGGTCGAAGTCGTGAAGACCGAAAAGGACACCTACCTGGTGTTCGACCAGACGCCCTTCTACGGCGAAATGGGCGGCCAGGTCGGCGATACCGGCCATGCCCTGGTTGCGGGCAGCAAGGTCGACATCGTCGACACCGTGAAGGACAAGTCGGGTCGTCACCTGCACAAGATCGCCCCGACCTCGGTCGATGCGCTGCCGGCAGTGGGCGTCGCGGCCACGCTCCATGTTGATTTTGCCCGCCGCCGCGCGATCAACCGTCACCACAGCGCCGCCCACCTGATCCACTGGGCCCTGCGCAAGGTTCTCGGCACCCACGTTCGCCAGTTCGGTACGCACAAGACGCCGGACCGCCTGCGCTTTGACTTCACCCACTTCGAGCAGCTCACCCACGCCCAGCTGCGCGAGGTCGAGCAACTCATCAACGAGAAGGTGATCGACAATGCGCGCGTCGTTTCCAGCGAAATTGAATACGCGAAGAAACCCGACGACGTGCTGGCCTTCTTCGGCGACAAGTACGGAAAGTACGTCCGCCTCGTCGATATTGGCGGTTACTCCAAGGAACTGTGCGGCGGCACGCACGTAACGACCACCGGTGAGATTGGCTTGATCAAAATCACGGCGGAAATGGCCATCGCAGCCGGCACCCGCCGCATCGAGGCGGCGGCCGGTCAGGCGGCGCTCGACTTCGTGGTGCACGAGGAGGAAGCGTTAAAGAGCGTGAACGCGCGCCTGAACGCCGGCGTGAATGACGTCGGTGCCAAGCTCGACTCCCTGCTCCACCACCAAAAGGAACTCGAGAAGAAGCTGAAGGCTTTCGAAGCGAAGGCCGCCGCCGGCTTGGCCGCGGAACTTGCCGCGACCGCGGTGGCGAAGGATGGCTTGAAGTGGGTTTCCGCCGTCGTGACGGCGGACAATGCGGACGCCCTGCGGTCGCTCGGCAGCCAGGTGTTGCACAAGGTCGGCGCCGGCGCCGTGGTCCAACTCGGCGCGATCATGGATGGCAAGGTGAGCCTCGTTGCTTACTGCTCGCCTGAGGCGATCAAGGCCGGCCAAGCGGCGGGCAAGCTGATCGGTGCGCTGTCGACCAAGCTGGGCGGCAAGGGTGGCGGCAAACCGGATTACGCCCAAGGAGGCGGCGGTGACGCTTCCAAGCTGCCTGAGGCATTGAAACTCTGAGTGTTTGCAGGCGCGTGGGCTCAGGCTGCACGCGCCTCTCTCCTTCCCGTCGATGTCCGCAGATGCGTCGCCTGAGCTTCGAGAAATGTTCAACGCGGCTTATTACCGTCGCGTCGCCGACGCGCTCGCGGGCGAACACCGCGGATTTGACCGCAGCCGGTTTCTTCGAGTCGCCCAAGCCGGGCTTGCTGACCTGACCCTCATCCAGCGCGTCCGCCGTACCAGCGAAGCGGCCCGCGCGGCCCTGCCGGAGGATTTCGCCAAAGCTGCGGCGATCATCCAGCGGCTTGCGCCCAAACTGCCCACCGGGTTCACGGGCATCTGGCTTCCGGATTTTGTGGGGCAATATGGCCAGGGGCACTTTGACGAGTCCATGGCGGCGCTCCGTTACCTGACGGGGTTCAGCTCCGCGGAGTTTGCGATCCGGGAGTTCCTCAAGCGTGACCTGCCGCGCACGCTGACGGTGATGGAGAAATGGTCGCGCGATGAGGACGAACATGTACGTCGCCTGGCAAGCGAGGGCAGCCGCCCGCGATTGCCGTGGTCGTTTCGCTTGGAGCCGGTCGTTGCCGATCCGACGCTCACGGCGCGCATTCTCCGCAACCTGCGAGTCGATCCCAGCCTCTATGTCCGCAAGTCGGTGGCGAATCACCTGAACGACATTTCGAAGGATCACCCCGAATGGATGCTGGCGCAGTTGCGCAGCTGGGATCTCGCCCACCCGCACACCCGATGGATTGCCCGGTACGCCGCCCGCACGCTCATCAAGGCGGGCCATCAGCCGGCGCTCGCGCTCTTCGATTTTGGCAAGGCCGCCCGGGTCAATATCAGCGACTTTGTGATCGATCCCCCGCGCCTTAAACTGGGACAAACGCTGGTTTTTTCGTGCGTGCTGGCATCAACCAGCCGCGAGCGCCAGCTGCTCGCCGTGGACTACCGCGTTCACTATGTGAAAGCTTCGGGAGCGACGTTCGTAAAGGTGTTCAAGTGGCGCGAGCTCGCACTCGCCCCGGGCGAACAAGTGACGCTAGTGAAGCGGCAGGTGGTCCGCGACTTCACGACGCGACGTCACCATGCCGGCCGCCATCGGCTCGAGGTGCAGATAAACGGCCGGATCCTGGCATCCGGCCACTTTGACCTTATTCGCTAGGCTCACTCGTCGCGCAGCGCGACCAACGGATCGATCTTCGCGGCCCGGCGGGCCGGGAGGTAACTGGCCAGCAAGGCCACGGCGATCAACAGCAACGACACCGCGGCATAGACCCACGGATCGGTTGGCTTCACTCCGAACAAGAGTGTCGTCATGTAGCGGCTGACGACAAAGGCCCCAGCCAAGCCGATCACTACTCCAATCGCGGCTTTCCAAAGTCCCTGGCGCAAGATCAAGCCGAGGATCTGGCCTTCCGATGCGCCGATTGCCCCACGCACACCGATCTCCCGGGTCCGCTGCGAGACGTCATAGGCCAGCACGCCGTAGATGCCGAGGGAGGACAGGAACAGCGCGAGTCCCGCGAATGCCGCCAGCAGGAGCATCACGGCGCGTCGGTCATCAAACGAGGCAACCACAACCTTTTCAAGGGAGCCGGCGTCGTACACGAAAACGGTCGGATCAAGGGCCTTGAGCTTGGCGCGCAGCGCCGGCACGAGTTCGTCCGCCGGGCGACCGGACCGCAGGAAGATCGTGGCGCCGTTTGGACGGGCACCCTGCGGCACGACCTGATAAATGAACGGATTGCCGCTCTTTTCCTCGACGCCGTTGTGCGGGATGTCCTTCACGACACCGATAATCGTAGGCCAGTCCTCGGGCTTCTCTGGACGCGGCCCGAACGAGAAACGTCCGCCGATCGCGGAGCCCTTTGGAAAGAATTTGCGGGCGAAACTCTCGTCGACGACGAACAGTCGCTTCTTGGGATCGCGGTCGGCTTCCTCATAGAAGCGGCCCTCAAGCACCTTGAGCCCGAGCGTCTTGGCATACCCCGGGGTCACCTGTACACGATAGGCGCCCGGCTGCGGCGCGCCGGGCGGCAGGGTGTCCTCCTCCAAGGTGAAGGCGTTGATGGGCAGCCCGCCTTGGAAAGGAGTTGAACCAGCCAGGGCCACGGACGTGACGCCGGGCAGTTCCAGCAGGGCCTGGCGCAGGCGCTCCTGGAATTTATCGGCGGCTTCCGGCGTCGCGCGATGAGCCTGTGGGATGACAATGCGCGCCGTCACCACACCCCGTGGCTCGAACCCCGGATGGACGGCCAGCGCCTTGGCGAAACTGTGGATCAGAAGACCCGCGCCGGTGAGCAGCACCAGGGCGACGGCCACCTGCACGATCACCAGTCCACTGCTGAGCGCGCGCACGCCACGTCCGGACGACGCGCTGCGGGAACTGCTTTGGATGATTTCCGCGAGGTTGGTGCGCAGGATGTGGAAGACGGGCACGAGGCCGATCAGCAGGCCAATCACCACGGTCAGCGCCACGGCGAAACCCAGGACGCGGAGATCCAGGGTCGCCGGCAGGGATTGGGGCAGCATCTTGGCGAGGTAGTAGTTGCTCGCGCGGAGGGCGCCCCAGGCCACGAGCAAACCGAGCAACGAGCCAAGCACCGTGAGCAGGAGGCTTTCGACCAGCAACTGCCGGGCGATGAGGGCCCGGCCCGCGCCGAGCGCGGAGCGGATGGCGAGTTCCGATTGCCGGGCGTTCGCCCGCACCAGAAGGAGGTTGGCGACATTCACGCAACCGATAAGCAGCACGAACGCCACGCCACCCTGCAGCATGAGCAACGTGGACCGGACCGGCCGCACCCGCTGTTCCTGAACGCCTCCGACGTTCATGGTCATGCCCGACCGATCAACGAACTGTTTTACCGGTGCGGGCGACGCGTCCACATAACGCTGCTCCAACGTTTTCGCTTCCGCGTTCGCCTGGCCGGCGGTGGTCCCCGGCTTCAGGCGGCCGAAGAGTTGGATGCCCACGCCATAGCGGGCCTGCGGGTTTTCCTGCGCCGGCTGCCACGAGAGTGGCACCAGGTATCTAACCCGGGCGTCCCACGCCTCGAACACCCGCGGGGCGACGCCAATGACCTTGTAGGTTTCGCCATTCAGCCGGACCTCCTTGCCGACGACTGCCGGATCCTCGTTGAACTGCGATCGCCAAAACGACTGCGTCAGGACCACCACCTTGTCCGCGCCGGGTTTGTTTTGGTCCTTCGTGAAGAACTCCCCAAGCAGCGGCTGGACCCTCAGGACCGAGAAAATTTCGGCGGTTGCGCGGGCCATGTCCAGGCGCACGGGCGCATCGTCCGGTCCGAACATCTGCTGCCCAAAGTTCCAGAGGCCGACGGTTTCGTACGAGGTGGCGTTGCACGAGTAGTCCAGGTAGATGGGCACGTTGGCGGGCATCTTATCCAAGCCGGCCTTGGCCGCAGAGCTGTAGAGCTCGACGATCCGCTCCGGCTCATTGAAAGGCAGGGGTTTCAACATCAGCGCGTACACCGTCGAAAAGATCGCGGTGGTGGCGCCGATGCAGAGCGCGAGCGTCAGGAGGGTTGTGGCGGTGATCCCCTTGCCTTTCCAAAGCAAGCGAGAGGCGTGGCGAAGGTCGCCAAGTAGGCCGGTCAGAAGACCAGCCGAGGGAACGGCAGGGTGCGTGGGCGTGGACATGTTGGGGAAGAACTCCGGAACGACCACGAAGGTTGCAGGGGATTTCGCGTCATCACAATGCTAAGCAGGTCCAGGGCTGGCGGATATCTGTACCTGGTTTTGCGCTCCATCCGGACATTGAATGGTGGGCGCCATCGCCGGTATTTGTGTCCGGGCCGACGAGTTCCCAGCTGGACTCCCTGGCGGGCTAAGGCCACAGGCGGCTCGACCGGGAGAGGTAATTGATCAGCGCCCGACGGTTGGGCGCGGGGCCAGGGCACCGTGGATCGCGCCGGCCAGCTGCTCCATTGTGAACGGCTTGTTCACCACCTCGGACACGTTCAGGCCAACGGCCGCCCGCGAGTCGATTGATCGGCCAAATCCGGTCAGCAGAATTGTCGGGAGCGAGGGTTTCAAAGCGGTGGCCGCGCGGATCAGGTCGAGCCCGTTCATGTCCGGCATGCTGAAATCCGTCATGAGCAGGTCGATACCGGCGGCGTCGGCCTGCAGGTGCTTGAGTGCTTCGCCCGGTCGAGTGCAGGTGGTTACGCGGTAACCCAGGCGCGGTAGCATGACTTTCGCGACGTCCACGATCGGCTGTTCGTCGTCCACAAACAACACGTGCTGGTTGCGTCCCCGTTCGGGCGCAGGCGTGGCCGGCGCGGGAGACGGGTCGGGGGTTTCATGTACCGGGAAGAAGAGGCGAAACGTGGTCCCGTGCCCCGGCTGGCTGGACACCGTGATCGCGCCCTGATGGGACTCCACAATCCCGTGCACAACCGCCAAGCCCAAGCCGGTCCCATCGCCGACGGCCTTGGTCGTGAAGAACGGCTCGTAGATCCGCTGCAGGGTGCTGGCGTCCATGCCGTGGCCGTTGTCCGCCACGCGCAGGCAGAGGTAACGCCCGGGCGGCACCGTTGGCTTGGATCCATCGGATTCTCCGGGCAACTGGGCCAGGCTGATCCCCACTTGGAGCGTGCCGCCGCCCTGGCGCATCGCATGCACGGCATTGGTGCACAGATTTACGACGACCTGGTGAATTTGCGTCGGGTCCGCGAGGACTGAAGGCAGGTCGCGGGGGGCCGTGAACAGCAGGCGAATGGTCGGCGGCAGGGTGACTTCGATCAACCGGGTCGCCTCCGCGACGGCGGCCGCAAGCGAGAGCACGCGCCGCTCCTGTTCGCGCTGGCGGCTGAACATCAGGATTTGCTGCACCAAGTCCTTCGCGCGATTGCTGGCCACCAGGATCTGCGCCACCTTCGCCTGCCCGGCGTGGTCCGGCGGCAACTGCATGTTCAGGAGCTGCGCGTTCCCGAGGATTGCCGCGAGGATGTTGTTGAAATCATGCGCGATGCCACCCGCCAGCGTGCCGATCGCCTGCAATTTTTGTGCCTGGCGAAGCTCCTCCTCCAGCTTGCGGCGCTGCTCCTCGGCCTGTTTTCGCTCCGTGATGTCACGCACCATCGCCAGGATGCGCCCATCCGGCAGCAGCTTGGTGCTGGTTTCCCCGAAGAAGTGGGAGCCGTCCTTGCGGCGGAAGTGATAGACACTGGACCGCATGCCGTCGCGGGCGAGCTCGGCAAGGCAGTGCCGCAGGTTTGCGTGATCCTCCGGGGCCACCACGTCCTCGGCGGTGCGGCAAAGGAGTTCCTCCCGGGCAAAACCGGTCAGGCTGATGGCGTGATGATTCACGTCGGCCAGGCGCCCATCCCCATGGCAGAGGAAAATGGCGTCGTTGGCCTGCTCGAACAATTCGCGGTAATTCTCCTCGCTGCGCGCCAGTGCCTGGGCGGTGAGACGCCTTTCCGTGATGTCCGTCAGGCTGCCGCGCACCAGGGTGCGTCCGTGCGCGGGCAAGCGCACCAGGCGAATCTCGCAAGGAATGGCCCGCCCGCGGTGGCTTTTGAGCATCCACTCAAAGGTGGGCGTCTCGCCCGCCACCGCTTTCGCCACGTACGCCTGGAGGCCCTCGCTGGAGGAGGTGCCATCGGGCTGCAGCGGCGGGCTCAGGTCGACGATGCCATGGCGGTTGAGCTGGTCCGGCGGCATGTCGAATAATCGCTCGGCCTGCTGGTTGTAGTCCACGAAGCGGCCTTGTTCGAGGTCCAGCACGACAATGGCCTCGGGCGCGGTCTGGATCAGCAGCCGGTAGCGGGCTTCGCTCTCGCGCAGGGCGGCTTCGGCCTCATGGCGATCCGTCACATCGAGGAGCGTCCCGATGATCGCCGGCCGGCCGAAGTAGTCGATGCGACTGCCAAAAACCTCGAGTTGCAGCGGCCAGCCGTACGCGTGCAGCCCTCGGAAGGAATAGTTCAGGCCGCTGATCTCGCCGCTCAGGCGCTTCTGGAGCTGTTCCTGGACGAGGTCGCGATCGGACGCCGCCACCAGGTCCGGCACGGCCAGTTTGTTGATGATGTCCGTGGCGGGATAACCGAAAATTTCGGCCAGGCGCGGGTTCACGTACACGAAACGATTGTCCTGGATGAGGTAAACGCCGACCAGCGACTGCTCGACGAGCGAGCGAAACTGCGGCTCCCCCGCCCACCGCAGGCTTTCCGCTTCCTGCAAGGCGCGCAGGCTCCGGCGCACCAACACGACCAGAAAACCTGCCGTCACCCAGACAAATGCGAGACCTTTGGCGGTCTGGCGCCAGTCGAAGGTGTGGGGTGCCTGCGCGAGTGCCAAGTCGGATAAAACGATCCACGCGGAACCCAGCACCGCGTAAACTCCCGCCACCCTCAACGCCATCAGCCAAGTGGACCCGGGCCGTTTCGACGGCGACAGGGATTGGACCGGGGGCGATTGCATGGAGGGTCGCGTGCGGCGTTGCAGGCAGCGGGAATTTGGGCGGGCGTGCGGGCAGGTGCAAGACCAGAGCGGGCCGGACCCGCGACTTGACGCCGGGCGCGCGGTGGCGATGGTTGACCGGCCGGCATGACTGCACCGCTACTCTCCGCTCCGCCCGCCTTGTGCGCGTTGCTCGCGTTCAACGGGAACAATCAACTCGCCGTGCGCGGTGCGGCTGGATCGCTGGAGCTGGCCTTCGTCGGGGGCACCGAGGCGGAGGCACGGGAGCGGCTCGCGCGTTGCTTCTCCGGCCATACGCCACCCGTCGAGCACTACACCTGCGAATCAGCCGGAGCCGTTTACCGGGTCTTCTTCGTCCAGGTCGAGGGCAGGCCGACCGACGCGGCGGTGACTTTCCGCACGCTCGAGGACCTGCAGCGCGGTCGGGATACCCTGGCGCCAGCCCTCGCCGCCGCGCTGGCTCAGTTGGAACCCCACCTGATCGAGATTCCCTACCTCCATCTCGGCGAGCACGACTACATCTACCGTTTTCGGGTGGAGCGGGATCGGAACCGGGACATCTACCAGCAGGACGCCGCGGCCAGCGCGCTTTACCAGAGCCGCCTGTGCGAGGCGATCAAGGCGCTCGCGCGCACGAATGAACGCTCGGCCACCTGCCCAGCCCAGCTGGATTTCGGCGCGGTGAGATATGTGATCCCGAGCCATTTTGGATTCTGCCTCGGCGTGAAGAACGCCATCGAGCGCGCCTACGAAACGCTTGCCGAAAACCCGGGTCGCCGGGTTTTCATGCTGAGCGAACTCATCCACAATCCGTTTGTGAACGAGGACCTGCTGCGTCGCGGCCTGCAGTTCCTGCAGACGGACAAGGGCCAGCCGTTCGACCTGCGCGGCCAGGTGGCGTGTGCCGGCGGCGGGACGCCGCTGTTGTGGGATACGCTCACGAGCGACGACATCGTGATCATCCCGGCGTTCGGCGCCACCGACGAGGACAAGAAGAAACTCGTCCGCAAAGGCATCCGGGTCGCGCAATTCGACGCCACCTGTATGCTCGTGGAGAAAGTCTGGAAGGCCGCGCGCGCCTTTGGCCGCGAAGGCTTCACGGTGGTGATCCACGGCAAGAGCGAGCACGAGGAGACGAAGGCGACCTTTTCAAACACGCGGCGCTACGCCCCTTCGATCATCATCCGCAACCTCGAGGAGGCCAAGTTGCTCGGCGACTACATCGCGGCGCCGGATGAAGCCAAACGCCAGGCATTGTTGACGCGCTTTGCCGGGCTCACGACGCCGGGTATCGACCCTGCGCTGCACCTTCAGCGGATCGCCGTCGTGAACCAGACGACGCTGCTCATGAACGAGACCGCAGCGATCATCGACTACTTCAAGGCGATCTTCATCGCGCAACACGGCGAGACGAAAGGAGCCGCGCACGTCGGCGGCGCGGGCAAGAAGGACACCCTGTGCTACGCCACCCAGGTTAACCAGGATGCCCTGCAACGCGCGCTGGCCGAGCCGCTGGATGCGGCATTCATCATCGGTGGCAAGAACAGCTCGAACACCTACCAGCTGTACCGGCTGTGCGAGCAGAAGCTCGGCAATCGCGCCTTCTTTATCCAGTCCGAGGCAAACATCCGCTCGCGGGACGAAATCGAGCACTACGTTTTTCCCTCAGGCGGACATGGCCGCGGCGGTCATACGGAGATTCACCCGTTGTGGCCCCGCGATGACGCCCCGAAGCGCGTGCTGATCACGGGTGGCGCGTCCTGTCCCGACGGACTGGTTCAACAGGTGATCACGCGGATCAACTCGTTTTTCCCGCCGTCGCGCCTGCGGGACATCGACAGCGTGCTGGCCGACCTGACGCGCGTCAGAAGCGGAAGCTGATGCCGCCGCGCAGACCGACCGAACTGCCTAGGTCGACGCGGGCCGTGCGGCCACCGACTTCCTGGTCGTAACCATCAAACTTCTGGGCGGTCAGACCAGTAAACAGGCCGGTTCGCTCGGTCGCGGCAAACTCGATGTTCAGGTCGGCAAAGTAACCGTTCATGAACTTCGTGGTGCGGCTTTCGCCCGCGCCAGTGGAGTTGCCGATGTAGATATCCGTCAGATTGGGAACCAGGAAGCGCTCGGAGACCTTGTAAGTCGTGCCCGCATACGCGCCGGCGACGCCAAAACTGGCATTCAAGCCGAAGCGGTTGGTGAGTTGCGCCCGGACCGAGGGTCCGACCCGCACCATGAAATACGCGCCCTTGATCTGCCATTGGCCGTCGACATTCACGCCGCCAGGCGTGCTGGTCTCCTTAGTGGGTTGATCCGGCAGCGCTGATAGAACCACGGTCGTCTCCTTGCCATTGGTAATGGTCGGGCCAGCCGGCGTCGTGTAATCGACGAAGGACTCCGTAGAAATGTACGGGGCCGCCGGGGCGGTCAGGCCATTCAGCGAGTAGTAGTCCGTACGCGTGTTGAGCGTGGCGGAGACCGTGCCAGCCGTCTTGCTGTTGATGCCGTTCAGCGCAATGCCGGCGAGCACGCCCCACTGGAATCGCGCGTTGGGGTTCGAGAGGGTGCGGACGAATTGGAATTCAACGCCGGCGGAGAGACCACTTTCCTTCAAGCGACTGGCGCCGTCACTCGTGGAACTGTACGTGCTCAGGGCGACGTGGCCGTCGGCGGTGATTTGCGGGTTGCTCGCGTAAGACCAGTTGCGCGTCACGCCCGGGGTGTAGGCGATGAAGTCACCCACCTGGGTCTGGACCTCTTCAGTCACGACGGTGCCGTCGTCGCTGATCACGTCCGTTCCGTCGGGATTCTTCTTCACCACGACCACCTTGCCGGTGACCGCGTAGCGCGTGCCAGGCGTGCTGGTTTGGTTGCCGTTGGCGTCCTTTTCGTCGAGGCGTGGGGCATCGACGCGAACCGCGCCGTTGTCGTAAATGCGATCGGTGACGCCAGCTGAGATTGGACTGACCTTAATCTCGAAAGGCACCTCGCCGAGATGGCCGAAAGTCACCTTCCCGCCCGAACTCAGGGCCCGGAAACCCACGGAAACGCGGTTGCGCGGCACGTACCACTGCGCCGAATCAGCCATCAGCTTCTCCAAACGTTCCTCTTCGCTGCTGCTCGTGATCTGGGCCGACAGGATGGCCGGGGCGGCCAGGGTGCTGAGGAGGAAAAGGGACTTAAGCGAACGCAGGGTCATGAAGGGGAAAGCCATAGGGTCGGGTTTGGCGCTTGGAAAGGCCAAATTGGCCCTGGTTCCATCCTTACGCCTTTTCCACCGGGCCCTTGGCTTCGGCCGGGGCGAGCCCGGCTTTGGCCAGCGCCTTCTTCAAATCCTCGGCCTTCTGCTCGAGCTCGGTTTCCTTCTCCTGCTGGGCCTGCATCTTCTCGAAAAGGGAGGCTTCGCTCTGGTTGAGGAACTCCTCGCGCTCCTGTAAAGCGGCGCGTTGCTCCTTGATCGACGCTTCCTGGCGGTCGAGTTCCTCCTTTAATTTGGTCAGGGCAGCCAACTCCTCGGCGCTGGCTGGCGCTCCGGACTGGGCGGGCTTCTCCTTGCGCATCGCATCGATGACCTTCTCGCGGGCCTGGAGCAGCGCCTCCGTCTCGGCGAGCGCGCGATCGCGTTCGGCGAGCTTGTTCTCCGCTTCCGCCAGCGCCATCTCGCGCTCCCCCACCTTGGTCTCGAGGGCGCGCAGGGCCTTTTCGAGCGATTCGACCTGCGACCCGCTCAGGCTGGGCGTGCCGCCCCAAGGCGGACGCGACTGCGACATGATGTTGTTGATCGACTTCCGGGCCTCGGCGCTGGCTTGCGAGGCCTCCTGGGCCCGTTGCAACGGGCTGGCACGCCGCGGCAGCACCAGCGGCTTGGGGCCGCCGGGCTTGGGCGGGAACTTGATGTCGCCCGGGGGTGGAAATGCCGGACCGGGAGCCGCGGACTTGGGTGGCGGCGGGAAGATCGGATTTGGCGACGGAGGAAGGGGCGCCCCGGGTGGAGTTGGCGTCTGAGGGTCCACGAAAGAGTTGGAGCGGGTTTAGCCCCTGCCAAACAATCGGCCAAACAAGCCACCCTTTTTCGCATCGGACGGCGCAGCCGCCGCTTTGCTCGAAACTTGCAGGGTCGAGGAGACCAGTTTCACGGCGATCGCCTCGCGGGCAGGGTCGTTAATCACCACGAAATAGCGCTCAAAGGTAATCCCACCGTCCTCGATTTGCTTCACGAGGGCTGCCTTCTGGTCCTTGAACCACTCGAGGGCGGCGTTCACGTTCACGCGCAGGCTCGATTCGAGCTTCGCGACCTGTTCCTTGGAAAGCGCCTTCGCGGCCGCGGCATCCGCCGCGCTCAGCTTTGCGCCATAGGCCTTGGCCAGGCCGAGCTGGTCGGGGCGCGGCAAGCCCGCCGCCACGACGCCGATCGCTTCCGCGAGGTGGAGTCCCGTGCTGCCTTTGCGGTACGGCAGGAACTGGCCGATGCCTTCCTCGTCGCCATGGGTCAGTGCATTGAGGGCGTTGCGGAAATCGCCGCCGAGCACGACGCGGGTCGACATCTGCTGGCCGAGATTGGCGAACTCGCCGATCGTCTTGACGCCTTCTGAAGCGCACACCGCGCGGGTGCCCTCGCTGAAGTTGGCCAGCGTGAGCGGATAGTTGTCGGGGATGTTGAGGCGCGCGAGGGTCTTGAGGATCGGATTGTCCTTGGCGGCGGTCTTCTCGACCTCGGCAACCATGTCACCAAACGGATCATCAAACGCGAGGGTCTCCTTGAGAATCCCGATCAGGTGGTCGGCCTTGTCCGCGTTGCCCGCGATCTCCGGCAGCATGAGCAGCTCATCGTAGCTGAATTCAATGTACTTCGAAGGCTTCTCCTCCTCGCCTTTGTGCGGCCATTCCTTAGTGTCGAGGTTCTGGGCAAGACTGACCAGCGAGGTGTCCGCCATGATCGAATGCCGGAATTTTTTGCGGACTTCATCCCATTCGTTGCTGTTGAACTTGGCCATGGTGATAAGTGTTGAAGTACTGGAAAGGATCAGGCGGGCGGCGCGTTTTCGATGATCTCATTCGCGAGCTTCAGGTAGTCACTCGCGACACTGTCCTCCTCGTTGCCCTCTGTTCCCACGAGGAACACGGGCAGGCCGAGCGTGACGGCGCGGCGCACGATCATGGCGTCGCGGATCTGGGTCGTGCAGATCTTGGCCGTCGGCGCGCACCCGCGCTTCTGGGTCTTGAATTGATTCAGGCGAAGCTGCATGCGCATCTTCGGCACCTCGATGTCGGTGTTGGCCTTGATCGAGTTGAAGACGATGCCGTAGATCTGCGCTGCCGGGCCCATCGCGGTCGTGCGGAAGCTGGCGGAGGCCTGTTGGAATCGCAGCATCTTTTCCACGAGCAGCGTGAAGCCGATGAGGCTCAGAGCGTCGGGGTTCGACGGAACATAGATTTCGCCGGCGCAGTACACGCCGTTCTGCGAGGCGCGCAGCACGTTTGGCGGGCAGTCAAACAAGATGAAGTCGTAGTTGCTCTCGATCTCCGCGAGTTGCTCCTGAAAGATCACGTAGGAGGGCCGCTTCGGGTCGGGTTTGTATTCACCCTCGAGGTCGACGAGGTTGAACGTGGTCGGCACGAGGTCGAGGCCGGGTAAAAGCTTTTCGCCATCCTTGCCCTCAACGACGTCCTTGATGACGCAGTCCTTCAGGCGCGCGGTGCCCGGGTCGAAAATTGAGTACACCGAGCCAGTGCCGGTGGCGTTGATCTTGTTCCAACGCTCAAGCTTCATGAGCCAGATGCTGGCGTTCGACTGCGTGTCGAAATCCATGAGGAGAACCCTCATGCCGCGCCGGGCTAGGCTGGCAGCGGTGTTTACGATCAGCGAGGTCTTACCGACACCGCCCTTGTAGTTGAGGAAGGCTATCTTGCGCGCCATTGGGAAAGAGGTTTAAACCGTCGACACCATGGCACACGACGCAACGGGCGCGAGTTAAAAATCTTACGAAGTTTAGGTTTCCTGCCCGCCCGGTTTTTCGCCTCACTGCGGCCCATGAACGAGCCGTGTCTTCAGGAGAAATTTGCCCCCGCGAGCAGCTGTTTCGGCTGCGGTCCGGCCAATGACAAGGGACTTCGCATCCGCAGCTTCGTCCGCGGCGAAGAGGTTGTCGCCTCTTGGCAGCCGTCCCCGCATCACGAGGCGTTTCCGGGAATGCTCAATGGCGGCATCATTGGCTCGCTGCTGGACTGCCACTGCAATTGGACCGCCGCCTGGCATCTGATGCAACAGGGCCGCTTGGACCGGCCTCCTTGTACAGTGACAGCCGATTACGCCATCAAGCTTCTCCGCCCCACCCCGACCAATGGCCCGGTCGAACTCACGGCCCGGGTGGTCGCCTCGGCGGCGGACCGGGCCACGATCGAGGGCGTCCTCAGCGCCGCGGGTAAGCCGCGGGCAACGTGCCGCGGGACGTTTGTGGCCGTCACGCCGGGGCATCCCGCCTATCACCGTTGGTGACCTTGGTTGACGGAATCGTCACGCAACCGACGCGTGTCCGTGACATCGTCCGGCTACGGTGCCGGCATGTCTTCCCCCGCCAGAATTCTCGCCGTCGATGACGAGCCCGAACTCACGAGCCTGATCGGCTACCACTTGGCACGGGCCGGCCACGAGGTGACGATGGCCGCCAACGGCTGGGAGGCGCTGGACGCGGTGCGCACCCATCGGCCGGACCTGATTCTCCTCGACCTCATGCTGCCCGACCTCGACGGCTTTGGCGTTTGCGAAATCCTTCGGCGCGAGGCGGCGACGGCGACCATTCCGATCATCATCATCTCCGCGTGGGCGTCGCCCGACTCGCGCAATCTCGGACTGGAACTCGGCGCCCTCGACTACATCACGAAGCCATTCAGCCCGGCGGAACTGGTGGCGCGCGTGAACCGCTTGCTCCACACGCGCCAACGTTGACGAATACTTCAGATCGCCGGTTCGATCCCGAATTCGATCGGCACCGTCATGCGGAACGGCACCGTTCGCCCTTCCTTGCGGCCGGGCTCGAACTTCCAATGCAACACGGCGCGCACGGCCGGCTCCACGAATTCCCGGTCCGTGTAGCGCACCGCTTCGGCGCGTGTAACCCGTCCCGTCCGGTCGACATCGAACTCCACCAGCACCGACCCGCTCGCCCCGCGTTGTTTCATCGCGTACGGATAGTCAGGCGGCATTTGCACCTTCGCTCGCGGCGTGCGGTCCAGGCTGGTGATGTTCCAGATTGTGGCTGCGATGTCCGGCCGGCCATCGCGGACGCCGTCCGGCACGCCGATCACTGGCGGCACGGGGCCATGCGAAAAATCCACCCGAGTCCGGATCGGCTCAACCGGCATTTCAAAGACCGCCTTCAGCACCCGGGTGGGCGGTTCATCGAGCGAGAACGGCGCCGGGGCCCCGAGCAACGGTTTCACTTCGGTGCTCGGCTCCGGTTTTTCGGGCGGATCATCGGGCACCTCGAGGCCCTTGGTGACCACCGGGGTTCCTTTTAGCGGAACCTCGATGGTGCGGATGTAGGACTCTTCGGGCATCAGCCAAATCAACGCGACGTGCACGGCCGCGGCGACGGAAGCAGGCAACAGGTATTTTGAGATGTTCATGGTGGGGACTCCTCGCCCACCACGATGCCCCCGGTGGTTTCTTAGAAGACGATTGCGTTTGGTTTTCACCCGCTCGAAAACGCCGCGCATGAAAGTCACGGACCTGGCGTTGAGCCGCCTGTTGGGCATCGTCGCGGCGCCCCCGTCGGCCGACCACGACCTCGAGTTGCCGTTCACACCGACGTTGCACAATCACCTCGGCACGATGCATGCCGCGGCGCAGTTTGCGCTGGCCGAAGCGGCGAGCGCGGCATGCCTGCGGCGGATCTTTCCCGACGCGCCCGCGGATGTTTTTGCCGTCGTGCGAGGCGTCGAGGTGAAATACCGCAAGCCCGCCACCGCCGACCTGCTCGCGTACGGCGCGCCCGATGATGCGACCCGCGCGGGCTTGATGACGGAACTTTCGACGCGCGGGCGGACCATCGCGGTGATCCTGATTGATCTGAAGGACCGCCAAGGCACGCTCACCCTGCATGCGAAGTTTGAATGGTTCATTTCCCGGGTGCCGCCGCCTGCTTGAGCGCGGGTGGTTGGCGGCCGTCGTCCTGGCGGTCGCCACGGCGGTGCGAGCCGAGATGCCGGAGTACGCGCGGGCGGCCCTCAACGCCTTCAGTCCGGAGCCGCCCGCTGGCTGGGCTTACACCCTGACGACGGTGCGGAATGAAGAAGCCCGCGCCACGGCCCGATTTGATCCTTCGCAGCCACCGGCCACGCGCTGGACGCTGCTCGAGCTAAACGGTGCACCCGCAAGCGCCGGCGATGTTGAGAAGTATGCGCGCGCCCGGGCGAGCGACACGACGCCGGCGAGTGCCCAAGGCGCGTTCCAACGCCGGGACATCGATCCCGCCACCGTCACCCTGGTTTCCGAAACCGCCAGTCAGGGCGAGTTCACCTGTCGATTTCGCGAAGAAGCGGCGGGGGCAAACAAGATGCTTGGCCACCTGGTGCTGCGGCTCACGATCAACAAGCAACTGCCGTACGTGGAGAAATACGTCCTGGAATTGCAGGAGCCGTATTCCCCCATCCTTGGCGTCAAAATGCGGGAACTCCGGGTTGAAGGGACCTTCGCGGCGCCGTCCGAGGGCCGCCCGGCCCTGCCGCTCCGGCAGACGTCCCACTTCGTGGGTCGGATGTTTTTTATCGGGGTGGAGGAAAACCTAGCCCTGACATACCAGAACTTTGCGTTAGCGCACTGAGCCCCTCGCCGGCGGGCAGGAGCTATCCCGTTGACTTTGTGCCGTAATGCTTTGGCTTGGGGGTTGTTGCGTCCCTCACCGTGAAAAGCCTCTCGTTTCGCTGGCAACTGATCCTGTTCATCCTGCTTACCTGCGGCGTGACCCTCGCTTTGGCTTTTGCGGGTTTTTACTTGTACGACACGCAGCAATTCAACGCGGAAGCGGAGTCGCGCATGGCGAAAACCCGCGAGCGCATGCTGGAGAACCTGGCGCCGATGCTCGACCAGGGAACTCGCATCTCGGATGCCCAGTTGAAGCAACTCCTTGACGCGGATTCGCAGACCGCCGCTGCGGCCGTTTACACCGCCGACGGCAAGATCCTCGCCCGGTATGTGCGCTCCGGTCAGAACGAGGTGATCCCGCCGCTGCCCACCGTGGCCAAGCTTCTCGACGTCAGTCGCGGGGTCGTCTGGGAGCCCATCCTCGGCGCGACCAACAATCCCGTCGGTACCCTCTATTTAAAGGCCGCCCAAAGCGATGCCGACCGCGACCGTCTGTCGAATTTGTTGCGGGGCTCCGCCATCGTATTCGTGGTCTCCGCTCTGCTTGCCGCCACCATGGCGTGGCGGTTCCAGGGGCGCATCACCGAGCCAATCAGCGAACTTTCCCGCGTATCCGCCACCGTGCAGCGCGAGCGGAATTACAACGAGCGCGTCCAGACCGGCGCGAGCGGCGAGATTGGCGTGCTGATCGAATCATTCAACGCGATGTTGGATACCATCCAGTCCAACACGTCCGAGCTTGAGCGCGCCCGGGTCGCCGCCGAGGACGCCCATGAGAAGATCATCCAGGCGCACGACCAATTGGAGGAGGCCAACCGCACGCTCGAGGCGCGCGTGGACGACCGCACCCGCCTCCTCGCGAAGGCCGTGAAGGACGCCGAGGAGGCCAGCAAGGCCAAGAGCAGCTTCCTCGCAAAAATGAGCCATGAACTGCGCACGCCGCTGAACGCCATCATCGGGTACAGCGAGATCATGAAGGAAGACGCGGAGGATGACGGCGACACCCGCCGGGCGGAGGATCTCGACAAGGTGCTCAACGCTGCGCGCCACCTGCTGGGCCTGATCAACGACGTGCTCGACATTTCCAAGATCGAAGCCGGCAAGATGGAGCTCTTCCTCGAAACCTTCGATCTCACCAAGCTCATCAACGAGGTCATCGCCACCGCCTCGCCGCTGGTTTCCAAGAAAGGCAACACGCTCGCGATCGACTGCCCGCCGGACATCGGGGCGATGCACGCCGACGCGACCAAGTTGCGGCAGATGCTCCTCAACCTGCTGAGCAATGCCAGCAAGTTCACGGAAAAGGGCACGGTCACGCTCAAGGCCGTGCGCCACATCGAGGAGGATGCCGACTACATGGAACTCGCGGTGATCGACACCGGCATCGGCATGACCAAGGAGCAACTCGGCCGCCTCTTCCAGGCGTTCAGCCAGGCCGACGCGTCGACCACGAGCAAGTACGGCGGCACCGGCCTCGGCCTCGCGATTTCCAAGCAGTTCGCCCAGATGATGCAGGGTGACATCACGGTCACCAGCACGCCGGGCGTCGGTTCCACGTTCACGATCCGCATGCCCGCCAAGGTGCTGACCAAGCAGCCCAAGGTCGTTAACAACAACAGCAACAAGCTGACGCGGTCCCCCTTCCCCAGCGCCAACCGGCCCAAGATCCTCGTAATCGACGACGACAAGGAAATCCGCTCCGTGATTGCCGAGCTGCTCAACATGAGCGGCTACGACGTCGTGGAGGCGGCCTCCGGCCAGCAGGGCCTCGACCACGCGAACCGCATGGTGCCGGACCTGATCCTCCTCGACGTGATGATGCCCGGCGTGGACGGCTGGACGGTACTTTCGAAACTCCAGGACAATCCAAAACTCTCCGACGTGCCGGTGATCGTGCTGAGCGCGGTCGGCGACGTCGAGATGGCCATGTCCCTGGGTGCAGCCAGCGTGCTCCTGAAACCGGTGGACGCCAGCCGCCTCACCGCCGAGATCGCGACGCAATTGAGCCCGCTGCCCAAGTGTTATGTGCTGCAGGTGGACGATGACGCCGATTCCCGCACGCTCATCACGCGCATGGTGGAGCGCGAGGGCTGGCAGATCCGCACCGCCATCAATGGCACCGCCGGCTTGCGCGTGCTGAAGAAGGGCCTGCCGGCGATGATGGTCCTCGACCTGAAGATGCCCGGCATGAACGGCCTCGAGCTCATGGAAGTGCTCGGCAAGAACCCGGAGTGGGCCAAGGTTCCCGTCGTGGTCGTGACCTCGATGGACATCACGCAGCAAATGCGGGACATGCTCGCGCCGCGCACGCTTGGGATCCTCCGCAAGGGCCAGTTCACCCGCGAGCAGCTGGTCGACCTCATGCGGCCCGTCCTGCAGGCCTGTGTACTTGCTGAAACCTAATTCTTGGTCTAATCCCACCTCCCATGCCAAAGATCCTGCTGGTTGAAGACAATGAGATGAACCGCGACATGCTTTCCCGTCGCCTGGAGAAGCGGGGCTACACTTTGGCAATCGCGGTGGATGGCGGCCAGGGCGTTGCGCTGGCCAAGAGCGAGCTGCCCGACCTGATCCTCATGGACATGAGCCTGCCAGTGCTCGATGGCTGGGAGGCGACGCAGCAGGTCAAGGCCGATCCGGCCACGAAGGGCATTCCGATCATCGCCCTCACGGCACACGCGATGGAAAGCGACCGGCAAAAGGCGCTGGAAGCCGGTTGTGATGATTTTGACACCAAGCCGGTCGAGCTGGCGCGCCTGCTCACGAAAATCGAGGAGCTCCTGAAGAAGTTTCCGCCCAAGGCATGAGCGCTTCCGCCTCCAGTACGCCGGAGTCGGGCTTGCCCACGTCTTCCCTGTCGCCGTTTCTCCGCGCATTGCGGTCGGGCGATTTGGAAACGCTTTCGAAACTGCGCCACGCCCTGCGCACGCCGCTGAACCAGATTATTGGCTACAGCGAAATGCTCATGGAGTCCGTGCAGGAGAACAACGCCACGGCCATCCTGCCCGACCTGAAGCGCATCCATTCCTCGGGCGGCCAGTTGCTCGCCGTGATCAACGACGCGCTGGCTCCGTGGAAGATCGACACGGGCCGGATCGATTTCCCGGCGATGCGCATGGCCATGCAAGCCCCGCTCACGGCCGTGGTCACCCAGGCCGGGGTTTGCCTCGAGCGGTCCCGGGCCGACGGCAAGGTCGAACTCGTCAAGGACCTCGAGAAGATCCTCACGGCCGCGCAGAACCTCGAAAAACTTTTTGATAGCGACGCCTATTCCGAGGAAGTCGTCGTCGGGCGCCCGCCAACCGGCGGCTCCGAACCCGCCGAGAGTCCGTTGGGCGCGGTGATTTCGCCGGTGATTGCCCCGGGGGATTTCGGCCTGTCGTCCCCGCCGCTGCCGAGCGCCAAACTGCTGGCGGTCGACGATGACCCGATGAACCGGGACATGCTCTCACGCCGCCTGGAGAAACTCGGATACGACGTCACCGACGCCGGCAACGGCCGCGAAGCCCTGCAAAAACTAAAGGACGGGAATTTCGACCTCGTGCTGCTGGATATCCTGATGCCCGATCTCGACGGCTTCCAGACCCTCGAGTTCATGAAGGCCGATCCGCGTCTCCGCCATGTGCCGGTCATCATGCTCACCGCGCTGGATGACGTCGCGAGCACCGTGCGCTGCATCGAGGCCGGCGCCGAGGACTACGTTCCGAAGCCGTTCAACCCGACGGTCCTCCGCGCCCGTATTTCCGCCTCCCTGGAAAAGAAGCGGCTCCGCGACCAGGAGCAGGCCTTCCTCGCGCAACTACAGATCGAGCGATCCAAGTCCGAACGCCTGCTCCTGAACGTGCTGCCGAAGGCGATCGCCGAGCGCCTCAAGGCCGGCCAACGCACGATTGTCGACAGCTTCATTGATTCGACGGTGCTGTTCGCCGACATCGTGGGTTTCACCCGCATCGCGGCACGCCAGTCCCCGCATCGTACGGTCCAGCTCCTGAACGAACTCTTCTCCGGCTTCGACCGCATCGCCGAGCAACATGAGCTCGAAAAGGTGAAGACGATCGGCGACGCGTACATGCTCGCAAGCGGCGTGCCCATCATCCGGACGGACCATGCGGAGGCGTGCGCGGAAGCGGCTTTCGAGTTCCTGGAAGCCGTGCGCGTTTTCAACCGCCGCCATTCGCTCGAGTGGAGCATTCGCATCGGCATGAACAGCGGACCCGTCGTGGCGGGTATCATCGGCACCAAGAAGTTCTCCTACGACCTGTGGGGTGACACGGTGAACATCGCCAGCCGCATGGAATCGCACGGCCAACCGGGCCGCATCCAGGTTTCCGAGGCGACCAAGCGCCTGATCGAGGGCAAATACGAATTCTCGCCGGTGGGGGTGATCGAGATCAAAAACTCGAGCCCGATGCCGACGTATCTCCTCAACAAGAAGACGGCCCGCTGAGGACCGTTACTTCGCCGTCCACTTGAAAACCAAGGTGGACAAGCCCGGCAGCGTCAGACTCAGCGAATTGTCGTAACCATCGGTCGGCTGCGTGGAGGACTGCTTGCCGCCGTGGTTGCCGAAGCCGGTGCCGCCGTAATAGGTCGAATTGGAGTTCAGGACTTCCTTCCAATAACCGGCGTACGGCACCCCGACGGTGTAGCGGGTTCGCGTCATGGGCGTGAAGTTGCCCACGACGAGGTAGGCCGTCTTCCCGGCCTCATCCATGCGCAGGAAACTGATCACGCTGTGGTCGCCGTCGTTGCAGTTCACCCAGCGGAAACCACTCGGGCGGAAATCGCTCCCGCTGAGGACCGGGTCGCCCGTATAGAGTTTGTTGAGGTCACGCACCAACGCCCGCAGCCCGGCGTGCTCCGGTTCCTGCAGCAGGTTCCAGTCGAGCGCCGCGTCGTGGTTCCATTCGTTGCGCTGGCCGAATTCGCTGCCCATGAAGAGCAGCTTCTTGCCCGGGTACGTCCAGATGTAGCCGTAGAGCGCCCGCAGGTTGGCGGCCTTTTCCGAGGGACTGCCCGCGGCCATTTTACCCAGCATCGAGGCCTTCAGGTGCACGACCTCGTCGTGGGAGTACACCGAGATGAAATTCTCCGAGTACTGGTAGATCATCCCGAAGGTCAGCTTGTCGTGCGACCACTTCCGGTGGATCGGGTCCTTTTGGAAATAGGCGAGCGTGTCGTGCATCATGCCCATGTTCCACTTGTAGTCGAAGCCCAGGCCGCCGTCCTTCGTCGGCCGGCTGACCATCGCGAACGCCGTGGACTCCTCGGCAATCGTCACCGCGCCGGGATAGTAATGGTGCACGAGGTCGTTCACCTGACGGAGAAACGCAATCGCCTCGAGGTTCTCGCGGCCGCCGTAGCGATTCGGGATCCACTCGCCGGCCTTGCGGGAGTAGTCGAGGTACAACATCGACGCCACCGCGTCCACGCGCAGCCCGTCGATGTGGTAGCGCTCGATCCAGGACAGCGCGCTCGCAACCAGGAAGCAGCGGACCTCGTGCCGGCCGTAGTTGAAGATGAGCGTGCCCCAGTCCATGTGCGCGCCCAACCGGGGATCGGCGTGTTCGTACAGGTGGGTGCCGTCAAACTGCGCGAGCGCGAAACTGTCCCGGGGAAAATGCGCCGGCACCCAGTCCACGATGATGCCGATGCCGCGCTGGTGCAGGTGGTCGACAAAGAACTGGAAATCCTCCGGCGTGCCCCATCGGTGCGTCGGCGCGAAATAGCCGGTCACCTGGTAGCCCCACGAGCCCGTGAACGGGAATTCGCTGACGGGCAGCACCTCGATGTGGGTGAAGCCCATTTCGCTGACGTAGTCGGCCAGCAGCGGCGCGAGCTCGCGGTAGTTGTAAGGGCGATTGGCTTCCTCGAGGTTGCGCTTCCAGGAACCGAGATGCACCTCGTAGATCGACATCGGCCGGTCCACCTGGCCCGCTTGGGCCCGGCGCTTCGCGATCCACGCGTCATCGCCCCACGCGTATTTGCTGACGTCGCACACGATCGCCGCGTTGTTCGGCGGCGCCTCGAAATAGGTTCCGTACGGATCGGTCTTCATCCGCATGTGGCCCTGCTGGTCCCAAATCGCGAACTTGTAGAGTTCGCCGGAGCCAACCCCCGGGACAAACAGTTCCCAGACGCCGGATGCGCCTAGGGGCCGCATCGGGTGATAGCGCGGATCCCAACCATTGAAATTTCCGGCCAGCGAAACGCGCGAGGCGGCCGGGGCCCACACGGCAAACGCCACGCCGGGCACGTCGCCCATCATCCGGGGATGCGCGCCCAGTTTTTCGTAGATGCGGTGCTCGTTGCCCTCGTTGAACAGATACAGGTCCTGCTCCGACAACGATGGCAGGAATGAGTACGCATTGTGAACCTGGTGAATGTCACCCCACGAGGTCTCGTACCGCAGCTGGTAGCGAAACACCTTCTTGCCCGGCAGGAACAGCTCGAAGAATCCCTCAGGGGCGATCATCTCCATCGCGTGGGCGGGCGTGCCCTTCGCATCGAGGTCAACCACCGCGCAATTGAGGGCCGCGCGCACGAAGGCCCGCACCACCACCCCCTCCACCCCGTCGTGGGTTGCCGGGTGCATCCCGAGCCAGCCATGCGGGTTCGTCTGGTGGTTGCCGAGGAAGGCGTGCAGCTCTTTGGCGGGAATGATCACGGCGTGACCCCACAGTGCCCGCCCGCCCCCCGGCGTCTAGCCGAATTCTGCCGGCCGAAATGAGCGGGAACCAATTTGCCCCCGGTGGGTTCCGAACCTTCCGCCGGCCGCGCTGTCCCCCGGGGACCGGCCCGAATTCTCGTTGCACCCTTCCTCCCCGCCCGCCACTTCAAGTTGCATGTCTTTTGTCCGTCGTTTTCCCGTCTGGTTGGCCACCTGGTGCCTCCTCACCGGTCTGGCCCTCGCCCAGCCCGCGGCGCCGGCGCAGCTCCAGGTGACGGGCGACCGCACGACGTATGACGACACGACCAAGGAAACCGTGCTCTCGGGCCACGCGCGCCTCGTGAACGGCGACACGGTCCTCACGGCCGACACGATCCGTTACAACACGGCCACGACCATCGTCACCGCGACAGGCAACTTCGTGCTCACGACCGGTCGACGCCGTCTGGTGGCCGAGGAAGGCACCTACAATCTCTCCACCCGCGCCATCAATGTGCGCAACCTGCGGATCGGCGAGTTCCCGATCTATTTGTCGGGCGACACGGTCAGCGGCACGCTCGATGAGCTGGTCTTCACGAACGCCACGGTCTTCTTTCGCGAGAACGCCAGTTACACGCCCTCCATCCACGCGCGGCACCTCACGTATGCCCGCGGCAAGATCGTCAAGGCCGAGGGCCTGAGCATCGGCCTGCTCGGCGGCCACTTCATCTCGTTTCCGACCTTCGAGCAGAAATTGGATGTGGATTTTGTTTCCTTCATCAGCGCGCATCTCGGTTACCGCGGGAACCTGGGGGCTTTCGCCGAACTGGGCCTGCACGTGCCGGTCAGCAAGGGCGTGCAGGTTGGCGCGGACGTCGGTCTCTACTCGTCCCGCGGCGTGATGGTCGGCCCTTCAGGATCGTATGACCGCCAGACCGACACGGGTTCGGTCCACGGGTTCTTCCGATCGGGCTACATCAATGATGGCGGCGATCGCAAGACGGACGTCCTGGGCCGCCCGGTGCCGCGCGACCGTTCGTATTTCGCCTGGCAGCACCGGCAGCGCAGCGGGGATCACTTCACGCTCGATGGTGAGTTCAATTATTGGAGCGATTCCGAAATCCTTCGCGACTTCCGGCATCGTGACTTCGACCGCGTGCAGCAGCCCGACTCGTTCCTGGAGGCGGCCTACACGCAAAACAATTACGCGCTGAGCGCCTTTGCCCGCGTGCACCCGAACCAATATCACCGCGTGCAGGAGCGGCTGCCCGAAGTGCGCTTCGACCTCCTGCCGTCCGAAATCGGTGGCGGCATCTACCAACGCGGAAGCGCGAGCGCCGCGGTGCTCCAGAGCGATGCGTATGGCGTCGACCCCTCGCTTCGCACCAACCGATTCGACGGCTACTATGGCTTGGAAAAGACCTTCGCCCCGACACCGTGGTTTGGGTTTACGCCGGTGGCAGGTGCCCGGGTGACGCACTACACGGACGCGCGCGCCGGCAAGAACGACTACACGCGGGCGCTGGGTGAAATCGGTTTCGACGCGCACCTGCTGGCCAGCAAAACCTTCAACTACAAGAATGAGGTTTGGGAGGTCGATGGCCTGCGTCACCTGGTGGAACCACGGCTGTCGTATCGCTACGCGCCCGAAACGGAACGGGGCAAGGCGTACATCCCGCCGATCGATCGCCGCGTGTTTTCGACCTACCTGCAGCCGCTGTCCATTGCGGACTCGCGTTTCCTCGACGACCCCGGGCCGCTCAACACGCTGCGCCTGTCGTTGGACAACACCTTCCAGACCCGCGACAAGGTCTATGGATCGCGCAATCTGGCCGCATTGAATTTCGCCGCGGACTACCGGTTCGATCACCCGGGCACCAAGCCCCTGTCCGACATCTACACCGAATTTGCCCTCACGCCCGCCTCGTGGCTGCGCTGGGAGGTCTTTCATCGCTTCGATCCGCACCACACACGCCAACCGGAAATCAACACGGCGCTTGAAATCGTGGACCAGGAATGGTGGAGCGTCCGCCTGGCGACCCACTACCTGCACAACGACTACGAGGAGTACTTCCTCGAGTGGCGCCAGCGGTTGAATGAGGTTTACGACGTTACCGCGCTCTGGCGCTACGACGCCCGCAACCGCCGCTTTAATGAACAGAGCTATGGCGTCTGGCAGCGCCTGGGCCAGACCTGGGCCATCAAGTACGAGGTTTCCTGGTTCAATGGTCCGCGGCGCGAGAGCAATTTCGCCCTCAACATCGAGGTCGAGCTGCTCAAGTTTTAACGCCAAGACGCCATGACGCCAAGGCCGGGTGCCTGCAAAGGGATGAGTCGCCGCGTCTTTGCGACCTTGCGTTAAGTTTGCCTCATGAATCCCGGCATTGCCGCCAATCAGCAGCGCCTGTTCCTCGATTTCGTGGCTCAGTTGCGGCCGCACGTCCGCCGGGATAGCGCCCTGCCCCGCCGCATCAAGGAACTGATGGCCCGGAACCGCGCCATCGGCTCGCGCGATCGCAAGCTCTACCGGGAACTCGTCTACACGTGGCTGCGCTACTGGCCGTGGATCGATCGGTTACTGGACACGGACGCGCCGCTCGCCGCCAAGATCACGGCGTGGCTCGCGCCGGAGTTGAAGCCAACCTCGGCCTATCGAGCCGCGCATGCGGGCGACTGGCCTTCGGTGCCGGAATCGCTGGCGGAGCGGGCGGCGTTCCTTGGGTCGAAAGTTTCGCAACTCGCCTTTTCACCCGCGGACCTGCTGCCAGCTTGGTTTCGTGAGCATTGCCCCGGAGCCTTTGAGTCGCCGCACCTCGAAGCCATCAACAGCCGCGCCAACATTTGGGTGCGCATCCAGTCAATGGATCGGTCACTGGTGCTCGACGAGTTCAAGGCCAAGGGCTGGTTGCTCGATTCCCCACCGGAGTTTCCCGACGCGCTGCGGCTCGCCCCGAACGCGGAGGTGGCGACTTCCGATGCTTATCGTCGCGGTTTCGTGGAAATCCAGGATCTGGGTTCGCAATTGGTGCTGCACCAGGCGGCCGGACCTTGGCGCGGGCGTTGGCTTGATGCGTGCGCCGGCGCCGGCGGCAAGACGCTCCAATTGGCGCGTCTCCTTGAGGGTCGCGGGCAGGTCGACGCCACGGATATCCGGATCGACATTCTTGACGAGCTTGCCGACCGCGCGAAGCGCGCCCGCCTCGACAACATCACCATCGTTGAAAATCCCGCGGGCCTGTACGATGGGATCCTGGTCGACGCTCCCTGCTCCGGGTCGGGCACGTGGCGACGCCAGCCGCACCTCAAGTGGTATGTGAAACCGGAAACGATCGCGACATTCGCGCGCACCCAACTGGAGATTCTCACGACCACTGTCGCCCGCCTGAAACCCGACGGTCTCCTCATCTACGCGACGTGCTCGCTGAGCCACCATGAGAATCAGGACGTGGTCGCGGCATTCCTCAAGGCCCACGGTGCCTTCAAGCCGGTGCCCCCGGCTACAATGCAGGCGGGTTTCGATGGCCTGGGCACTACGATCCTCCCGGGTACGCTGAATACCGACGGATTCTACGTCGCGGTTCTGCGTCGCTAACGCGGTTCCAAAGCCAGCGTCAGTGCGATCGCGCGATGGTCGCTGCCCTGGAGCGCAGCGGGCCCGTCATGAATCCGACCCCGACCGCCGGTCACGAGGGGCTTCAATCCCGACGAGACCATCAGGTAGTCGATGCGACTGTAGAGGTCCTCACGGCGATAGTAGTGGGTCCAGGTTTCGCCGCGGGAATCCGTGGCCGTGACCAGCTCTCCCAAGCTCAATTCCCCGCGCGCCAGCAATGCCCGGATCGGGCGGCTGCCGCGCGTGTCGTTCCAATCGCCGCACACGAGGAACTTGGCCTTCGCCGGGTCAGGGTGGCGGCTGAGGATCAGGTCGCGGACCGCCTCGGCCTCCAGGGCGCGCTGGGTGGCGCCTTCCGGGTCGTCTTTGCGTTCGGTGCGTTTGCTCTTCAAATGGATCACAAACACCGACAGGTCTCCCTGATCGGTCGCAAACACCACTTCGAGCACGCCGCGCTTCACGACGTCCGGCTGGCCGAAATACGTGAGCGGCACCTGCGCATGGCGCTTGATCGCCTTGAACGGCAGTTTCGAAAGAACCGCCACGTGACGGTCGGCGTCCGCCGCCTCGAGCACGACCGTGTGCGGGAAGTCCTGGCCTGCCCGCTTCAATTCGCGTTGAAAATCCGCCAGGAACGTCGGGCCGCCCATTTCCTGGACCGCCAGCACGTCGGGATTCACCGCCGCCACCACCTGCCGGACCGCCGTCTTCTCTGCTTCCGGCTTGGGATACGCGGAGCGAAAAACCCCTTCCACCATCCGGTCGGCGAGCGTGTAGTTCTCCACGTTAAAGCTCGCGACCGTGATGGCCGCCGCCGCGATGGCCGGGCCGAAAAACACCAGCGCAAGGAGAAGGCCAACCGGTGGCCGGATGAAGCTACAGCGGCGGGACATGCCTAGTGGCTGAGTGCGCGCTCCCGTTCGACCAGCGTCGGATGCGAATAATAGACCGCGCTGTACAACGGGTGGGGCGTGAGGTTGGAGAGGTTTTTCTGTGAAAGCTTGCGCAACGCACCCACCAGCGGTCCCGGTGAGCCCATTGCCTCCTTCGCGAATGCGTCCGCCTCGTACTCGTGTTGGCGGGAAACGCGGTTGCCGATCGGGGAGAACCAGAAGGTCACGAGTCCGCCGAGCAAGCCAAAGAGCAGGAACGTCGCCGCGGTGGCGCCCGCCGGCAGCCCGAAGGCGGCGTTGAACCAAGCCGCCTGGCTGAGCCACGCGATCGCCCCGAAGGCGGCGAGTTGCATCAGGCCGACCGTCACCAATCGCTTGGGAATGTGCCCGCGCTTGTAATGCCCGATCTCGTGTGCGAGTACCGCCTCCAATTCGTCCTGAGCCAGCTGCGCCATCAGCGTGTCGAAAAGCACGATCCGACGGAACCGCCCGAAGCCCGTGAAGAAGGCATTGGAATGGCCCGATCGTTTCGATCCGTCCATTACCTCAATCGTCTGGGCCCGGAAGCCGGTGCGCTCGGACAGCGCGAGGAGCCGCGTGCGCGCGTCACCCTCGGGCAAGGGCGTGAGTTTGTTGAAAAGCGGCAGGATCAGCTTCGGATAGAGCACGATCATCAGAAGCTGGAACCCAAACAGCAGCGCGAAGCCCCAGAGCCACCACAGCGAGCCAACCCGGTTCACGATCGCGAGCAGGGCCCATGCGAGGGGAAATCCGATGATCAGTCCGAGCAGCCAGCCCTTGAGGTGGTCGGCCACCCACAGTCCGAGCGTGCTCTTGTTGAACCCGAAACGCTCCTCGAGGCGAAACTGCGCCCACCATTCGAACGGCAGGCTCGGCAGGCCCATCAGAATCATCGTTCCCACCAGGAAAAGGGCGCCACTCCACGCCGCGCCCGGCGCGAGGCCGTTGAATTTCATCCACAGCCAGGGCAGGACTCCACTGAACAGGACGGCGCACAGCACGGCCACTTCCCAAATCGTCTCGATCGAGGCGAACCGGCTCTTTGCCAGGGTGTAGTCGACCGACTTCGCATAGGTGGCCTCGTCCATGATGTCCGCTAGCGCCGCCGGCCGCGCCTGCGCGTGCCGCCGGACTTCCCCCCGGTTCAGCGCCTCGAGCGCCAGTTGGGCGACCAAGCGAAGGCCAATGAGCACAACTACCAGAGGAAGCAGCCAATCCATCACGGCACTCCAAGGGTATTTCCTGCCACGCCAATCCCAAATCTCCGGTTTTGGTTCTACGGTCGACCGGTTGGAATGGCCATCCTGCCGCGACCCCGCCGGGGACCGCGGTCCGCCCGGCCGTCGGCAAGTCCGGGCATGCGGGCCCGCCGTCCAGTCTGTTGTAAACAATTCACCGCAAGAAGGTTCCCGGTCCGCCAATGTTTTATTGAAATCGCCGGCCTGCGACCCACATTGGCCGCGTGGATTCCGACAAGACCGCCAAACTCAGTTTCGAGGCCGCGCTGGCCAAGCTTGAGGCCATCGTTGACTCGATGGAATCAGGCGAAGTGCCGCTGGCCGAACTCCTGGCCAAGTACGAGGAAGGCAGCAAGCTGCTCAAGGTCTGCGAGGGTCGCCTCAAGGAAGCCGAATTGAAGATCGAGAAATTGAAGAAGGCCAAGGACGGCACCGCCGCCTTCGAGCCGTTTGAGTCCACCCGCGCGGAATAAGCCGCCCGGACCGCCTGCACCCATGAGCACCGCTCCCGCCGCTCCCACCCTATTGTCGCGCATCACCGGCCCGGCCGACCTCAAGGCCCTCGCGCCCACCCAGCTCCCGCAACTCGCGCAGGAAATTCGCGAGCAATTGATCGAGGTCACCGCCCGCAACGGCGGCCACATCGGCCCCAACCTCGGCGTCGTTGAGCTGACGATCGCGATGCATCGGGTGTTCAACACGCCGGATGACCAATTCGTGTTCGACGTCGCCCACCAGGGTTACGTCCATAAGCTGCTGACCGGCCGCCAGGGAGAATTTTTCGCCAAGTTGCGCAAGACCGGCGGCGCTTCCGGGTTCCTTTACCGCGCCGAGAGTCCGCACGATGCCTTCGGCGCCGGCCACGCCGGCACCGCCCTCTCGGCGGCGCTCGGCATGGCGACGGCCCGCGACTTGCGCGGGTCCAATGAACACGTTGTCGCGGTGTGCGGCGACGCCGCCTTTACCTGCGGCATCACGCTCGAGGCGCTGAACAATGTCGTCAGCTCCACCAAGCGCCTGATCGTCATCCTCAACGACAACGAATGGTCGATCGCCAAGAATGTCGGTGCGATCGCCGGTTACCTGAACCGCCTGAGCACGAGCCCGACCTACAACAAGCTGCACCACGACGTGGAGGCGTTCTTCAAGAGCTTCCCGACGGGCGTGGAGATGAACAAGGTCTACAACAAGTGGAAGCGCGAGACGAAGGACTTCTTCGTCGAGTCGTCGCTGTTCGAGAAGTTCGGCCTGCGTTACCTCGGCCCGGTGGACGGCCACGACCTCACGGCGCTCGAAAAGAACCTCGAGTTCGCCCGTCACTGTGATGTGCCGGTGCTGATCCACGTTCTCACCAAGAAGGGCAAGGGCCTCGAGGCGGCGGTCAACTCGCCGGAAAAATTCCACGGCGCCAGCCCGTTCGACCCGGAGACGGGTGAGAGCATCAAGCCGATCCCTGGCACGCCGCCGAATTACCAGGACGTATTTGGCGCCGCGCTTGCGCGCTTCGCCCGGGCCAACCCGAAGGTCCTTGGCATCACGGGCGCCATGCCCGCGGGCACGGGGCTTTCGCAGCTCGCAAAGGAAGTGCCCACGCAGTTTTTCGACGTCGGCATCGCCGAGGAGCACGCCGTGTTGTTCGCCGCCGGTCTCGCCACCAAGGGCTTCCGCCCGGTGTGCGCGATCTACTCGACGTTCCTCCAGCGCGCCTATGACCAGGTGATTCACGACGTGGCGCTGCAAAACCTGCCGGTCACCTTTTGCATGGACCGCGCGGGACTCTCGCCGAACGACGGCCCGACTCACCACGGCCTTTTCGACATTTCCTACCTGCGGCCCGTGCCCAATGCGACGATCATGCAGCCCAGGGACGAGGACGAACTCGTCGACATGCTGCACACGTCGCTGCAATTGCCTGGCCCTGGATTCATCCGTTATCCGCGCGGCGCCGGCACTGGCGCGCCGGTCAAGACTGAGCCGGCGCTCCTGCCCATCGGCCAGGCGGAGGTACTCAAGGTTGGCACCAATGTCGTCATCTGGGCGCTTGGCAGCATGGTGGCCGACGCGCTCAAACTCGCGCAACGGCTCGAGCGCGAGGAACACATTTCGGTGGGCGTGGTGAACGCCCGTTTCGTGAAGCCGCTCGACCGCAACCTGCTCCTGAGCCAGGCGGCCGTGGTCCCGCTTATCGTCACGATGGAGGATCATGTGTTGACCGGCGGCTTCGGCAGCGAAGTCCTCGAGGCGTTGCAACAAGCGCACTGCCCGACCGCGGTGGAACGCATCGGCTGGCCCGACAAATTCGTCGAACACGGCAGCAGCGTGGAGATCCTGCGCGCGGCCTATGGCCTCTCGCCTGATGACATCTTCCAACGCGTGAGCGAGCGCTGGCGCGGTCTGCAAGCGGGCAAAGCAACGGCCGACTTGCGTTAACGTGTGCGGAGGGCCCCCGTTTCCGGGCGACTCCGCTCCGTCTGGCTCTTCGTCCCTCGGCTCAAAACAAAAGCCGCGCCCCGAAGAGCGCGGCCCAGATTAGTGAATTGGCGCCAGGCTCAGTGCTTGTGCTCGCCTTCCTTCTTTTCGTCCTTCTTCTCGGCCTTGCCTTCGGCGCCGCAGCAACAGTGCTTGCCGCCGTCCTTGCTGCAGGCGAACTTGCCGTCCTTGTCCTTCTTGCAGTCCATCGTGCAGACGGCCTTTTCTTCGGACTTGGCTTTGTCATCGCCCGCGCGGGCGAAATTGAGGGCGAAAGCGCCGGCGATGGCCAGCGCGAGAATCATACGGAGGTTTTTCATGGGGATGGAGGGTATCTGACTTTCGTACACGTCTCTGTCCCCCTTCGCCAAGGCTACGGGGGACAAATTTCTTTCCGATTCGGAAAGAAACTTGGTGCGGGCAGAGGGAATCGAACCCTCCTCTCATGCTTGGGAAGCACGCATAATAGCCGATATACTATGCCCGCAAAGAACGAGCAGGTACTAAAAGCTCCGGAGGCTGGGCGGGCAAGCTGGGAATGGCCCGCCCTCTCGCGCCGGCGTCCAAACTCAACACGCTCAATGTCGTCGACCGCCTGCGCGCCTTGCCGGGCCACGCGGATAGTCGAGTTCAGGAATAATCCCGCCGCGCCTCGAGCGCGCTCTTGAGCGTGACTGCGTCGGCATACAGGACGCCGCCGCCGCTTGGCAGTCCGAAGCCAATGCGCGTGACCTTCACGCCGCTCTTGGGCAGGCGCTCCGTCACGTAGTGGCAGGTCGCCTCGCCCTCAACGTCGTTCGACAACGCGAGGATCAACTCCGTCGCCTCGCCCGACTCCACGCGGCCAAGCAACGCCGCGAGGTTCAGGTCCTCCGGTGCCACGCCGCGGATCGGCGAGAGCTTGCCGTGGAGCACGTGATAGCGGCCGCGGTACGCGCCGGAGCGCTCGATGGCCGCCAGGTCCGGGACGTATTCCACCACGCAGACCTGGCCCGTGCGGCGGCGTTCGTCGGCGCAGATCGGACATTGTTCCTCCTCGGCGAGGTTGCCGCACACCGTGCAGCGCCGGACGTTTTTAGCCGCGGACTCCAGCGCGGCCACCAATTCCGGCAATCGCGTTGGCTTCTCCACGAGGAGGTGCAGCGCAATACGCTCCGCGGATCGATAGCCGATGCCGGGCAGCTGCTTCAGGGCCTTCTGCAATGCCTCAAGGGCCGGAGTCACCTGATTTACGATTTATGATTTACGATGGACGATTTCCAACCAGCCGGTCTGGCTCGGTCGGAAATCGGAAGTTGTCGCGCCGAATACTCAGAACATGCCCGGCATCTGGAACGCCGCGGAAATTTTCTGCATTTCGGATTCGTTGAGGGCCTTCGCCTTCGCCGCGGCTTCCTGGGTTGCCTGGAGCAGCGTTTCCTCGATCAGTTTCGGATCCTCCTTGAGGAACTCGGGATCGAGCTTGAAGGCCATGAACTTGCCGGCGCCGTTGATCTTGATCTGCACGGCGCCGCCGCCGCTCGACACATCGATCACCTGGGTCTCGAGCGATGCCTGCATCGTCTCGATCTGCTTCTGCATTTTCTGCGCTTGTTTGAGGAGTTTGCCTACGCCGGCCATGGAAAAAAAGTTGGAGGTTGAGCGCTGAGAGTTGAGTGCTGACCGGCGTCAACGCGACAAGATATTTTCGAAACCGGCGCGGTAATCCGGGTAGCGCGGCCGCCAGCCGAGGGTCCGCTGCAGCTTGGCGTTGCTGATGATCCGGTCCGGCATCGGCGCACCGCCGCGGCGCGATCCCGTGGAGCCGTCGAAGCCGGGCGCCGTCATCTTCAATTGTTGCGCCAGCCACTCCACGACCGCCGCACGGTGGGCGGGCGCGGAGTCGGCCACGTTGAAAATGCCACTGTCCACCGATGCCGGCGCCCCAAGGCAGGCGATGACGGCACCCACGATGTCATCCCGGTGGGCGAGATTCAGCCGGTGATCACCGCGTCCCCCGAGTTCCGTCGCGCCGGCGCGAAGTTGGTCCAACAAGTGGTGACGACCGGGTCCGTAGATGCCCGCCAGCCGCAGAATGAAATGACGGCCAACGACTCCGGCCGGCGCCGATTCCAAGAGAACTTCCGACTCCCGAATGATCGCGCCATTCGGTGTGGAGCCCGGGGCCTCGGCGGTTTCGTCCACCACCATACCGCCGCCCTGTGGATAGACGGACGTGCTGCTGGTATAGACCAGCGTTCCCACTGGCCTTGGTCCACGAGCCGCCCAGCTAAGAATCGAGCGCATTCCCTCTACGTACGACGCGCGGTAGTGCTCAGGACCACCCGAGCTCACGCAGTTCACCACAAATTCAGCGCCTCCGGCGACCTGCGCATGCCAATGAGGGCTCGCCAAGTCGGCTACGACGACCTCCACGCCGTTGCCTCTCAGCACGGCCGCTTTGGATTCGTTGCGCGTCAATGCTTCGACCCGCGCCCCTTGCTTCAGAGCGGCGTCGGCAACCGCGGAGCCGACATAGCCGCAGCCGAAGATAACGAGGCGCTTGTTCGCGAGGAAGGACACTGCGGGGAAGTATCAAGTGACAAGTGGCCAAGTAACAAGCGGAGATCGCCGGGACTGGCGCTCGCCCTTCTTGCTACTGGGCCAGTTGTCCTTTGATACTCCCCTCATGCCTACCGTGATCGTTCCTCTCGCTGATGGTTTCGAAGAGATCGAAGCGTTTGCACCGGTCGATCTGCTGCGTCGCGCCGGCGTCGAGGTGACCATGGCGACGCTGAATGACAACCGCCACGCCACGGGGCGGAGCGGGATCGTCGCACATGGCGATGCGGCCCTGAAGGACGTCGCGGCCCGCAACTTCGACCTCGTGTTTCTGCCCGGCGGAGCCGGCGTGAAGAATCTGCGCGCGGACACCCGCGTGCTCGATCTCGTGAAGCGCCACGCCGCCGCTGGCGCCTGGGTTGCGGCGATCTGTGCGGCGCCGACCGTGCTGAACGATGTGGGGTTGCTGGCGGGACGGCGCTACACCGCGCATTTCTCGGTCGCGAGCGAGTTGTCGTCCATTTTGGCCGACCAGAAGGTGGTCACGGATGGAAAGATCACGACTTCCCGGGGCGCGGGTACGGCCGTTGAATTTGGGCTGCACTTGGTGACGCTTCTAACCTCGCCCGAGAAAGCAGAGGAAATAGGCAAAGCTATTTGCCTCTAAGGCTTTGCGTAAAATCGGCATTGCCACGCATCGCGGGCTGCGGTTGCATCGCGCCGGCCTTCACTGGCCGCTGATTTGCGTTTGGAAGCACCTGATTGCGATTTGGCCGCCTCTTTGAACCGGAAGCGACGCGGCGAAGCCGTTTCTGGTGTATTTCCCTTATGTGCGGGATAGCCGGAATGGTCTCATCGGTTCGTGACGTCGCCTCACGGGAGGCCGCCGTCGCCGCCATGGTTTCCCGTCAGCAACACCGGGGGCCGGACGATCGCGGCACCTTTTCCGACGGACCGGCGACAATCGGCATGTGTCGGTTGGCCATCATCGACCCCGCCAACGGCCACCAGCCAATGACGACCCCTGACGGTCGCTTCTCGCTGGTTTTCAACGGGGCGATCTACAACTACCGCGCGCTGCAGAGTGAACTCGCGGCGGGCGGTTGGGTGTTCCGCACGAACTGCGACACGGAAGTGCTGCTGGCCGCCTATGCCGTGTACGGCCCGGCTGGCCTCCACCGCTTGCGCGGCATGTTTGCATTCGCCGTGTGGGACGCCCGGGAGCGCACGCTGTTCGCGGCGCGGGATCCGCTTGGAATCAAGCCGCTCTATTTCGCGCGTCTGCCCGAGGGCGGCGTGGTGTTTGCCTCGGAGCTGAATGCGCTGCTCGCGAGCGGCGCGGTTTCGCGGGAAATCGATCCGACGTCCGTCGGTGAATACCTCGCGTGGTTCAGCGTGCCGGCACCACGCACGCTCTACCGTGGAATTGCCAACCTGCCGCCCGGTCACCAACTCACCGTCGACCACGCCGGCCGCACGCACACCGGGCCGTGGTGGCACCTGCCGGCGCCGCGTGCGGCCCACGCGAGCGGCAACTACCATGATTTCGTCCACGGTCTGCGCGCGCAACTCGACGACTCGATCCGGGCGCATCGGGTGGCCGATGTGCCGGTCGGCGCGTTTCTGTCCGGCGGCATGGACTCGACGGCGGTCGTTGGCCTCATGACCCGGAGCGGCGCGAGCCGCCTCAAGACATTTTCCCTCGTGTTCGGCGAGGCGGGCTTTTCGGAACAAGTCAGCGCGCGGCTTGCCGCGGAGGCTTTCGGAACGGACCATCATGAGGAATTGATCACTGGCACCCGCGTGGCGGCGGATCTTCCGAAGATCCTCGCCAGTTTCGACCAGCCCACCGGCGACGGCATCAACACCTATTACGCCAGCCAGACCGCGCGCGCCGGCGGCGTGACGGTGGCGCTCTCCGGTCTCGGCGGTGATGAACTGTTTGGCGGCTATCCTTCCTTCCGCGACCTGCCGCGACTCGAGCGCCTGCTGCCGTGGTGGCGGCGGCTGCCCGGACGCATCCGAGCCGGCATCATCGAGCGGCTTCGCGCGGGCACGTCCTCTCGCTCGCGAAAACTGGCGGACTTCCTGGCCCACGCGCGCGACCTGCATGAACTGGCTTCGCTCCAACGCCGCGTGTTGCCCGAAACCGCCCGTCTGGCGTTGCTGGCCCCCGAGGCGCGCGCGCAGGCGGAGCGCCTTGGGCCGAATCACCCGATGTTGGAGGACTTCGCGTTTGAGTTGATCGGCGCGGATCCATTCCAGGTGATCAGCGCCTGGGAGTTGCGGACGTACATGGCCGACGTCCTCCTGCGGGACAGCGACGTGTTTAGCATGGCGCATTCGCTCGAACTGCGCGTGCCCTTCGTCGACCGCCAACTCGTGGAATGGCTCTGGCCCCAGCCGGACTTCTTCAAGTACGACCCGCGGCGCGGCAAGCGGGCCTTGGCGGATGCGACGGCGGACGTCGTGCCCGCAGCCATTCGCAACCGACGCAAGCAGGGCTTCACTCTGCCCTTCCCGCTGTGGATGCGCCAGGAACTTAAACCGTTTCTCGACGAAACCTTCTCGAATGCGTCGCTGGCCGCGTGCCCGTGGTTGGAAGCCGGCGAGGTCCAGCGGATGTGGACCGCCTTCACGAATGGCCGCGACAACCGCGCGTGGTCGCGCGTCTGGACCCTCGCGGTCCTCGTGGCGTTTGCCAACCGACGTCCGGCAACATGAAAGCCCTGTTGCTCTCACCCGAGTTGTTCCTGCACGAAGGCGGCATCGCACGCATCATGCGGCTTTATCTCAAGGCGCTGTGCGATGTCGTGGGACCCGACGGGCGCGTCGACTCGATCGTGTTGAACGACAAGCCCGACTTCGATCAGCGGCTGCCGCGGTATTCCACCGCGCAATTGGGCGAACATCTCGGCTGCAACCGGAGCAAGGGACGCTTTGTCCGGGAGGTAATCCGGCTTGGACGTCGGGCGGACGTCTTGATCTGCGGCCACCTGCACCTCCTGCCGATCGCGCGGGCGGCGCAAGTCTTCAACCCACGGCTGCGTTACTATCTCGTGGCGCATGGCATTGAGGTGTGGCGCCCGTACACGCTGCTCGAGCGAGCGGCGCTCCGTGGCGCGCATCGCATCCTGTGCATCAGCGAATACACGCGCCGCTCGATGTTGCGCTTCCTGCCGGAGCTGCCGGCGGATCGTCTGCTGGTCGTTCCCAACACCTACGATCCGTTTTTCGCGCCGGCGCTGAATGACCGCGTGTCCCAGGCCCCGTTCGCATCACCGCGCATTCTCACGGTCTCGCGACTTTCGAGCGCCGACACGTACAAGGGGGTTGATACCCTGATCGAGGCCATGCCACTCGTGCGCCGGGAGTTTCCGCTGGCGCGCCTGCGCATCGTTGGCCAGGGCGACGACCAGCCGCGCCTCGCGGCTCTGACCCAGCGGCTGGGCGCGGGCTTTGCCGTGGATTTTCTGGGACCGATCAGTGACGAGGCACTCCGCGCCGAGTATGCGGCCTGTGACGTGTTTGCGCTGCCCAGTCGCAAGGAAGGCTTCGGCCTCGTGTTCCTCGAGGCGATGACCTACGGCAAACCGTGTCTCGGGGCGCGAGCCGGCGGCACACCGGAAGTCATCACCGACGCCACCGGCCAGCTGGCGGAGTACGCCAACATTCCGGACCTGGCCGCTGCGGTGGCGGATCTGGTGCGTCACCCGCGCGATTCCGAGGTTGTGCGTCGCCACGCGGAGTCCTTTGCTTTTCCAGCGTTCACCCAACGCCTCGCGACCGCCCTCGCCTGACCATGGAGAAATCCCACACCCCTGAGCTCGTGCTCGAAGCCGGCCGGACCAGCCGCAACTACTGGCGCGATCTCTGGCGGTACCGCGACCTGCTGTACTTCCTGACGTGGCGCGACCTGGTGGTTCGTTACAAGCAGACGGTGGTCGGGGTCGCGTGGGCCTTGCTCCAGCCGCTGCTGACGATGGCGGTTTTCGTGGTGTTTGGCGGCCTGCTGGGCGTGCCGACGGGTGGTGTCCCGCGGCCGGTCATGGTTTTTGCCGCCCTGCTGCCGTGGCAATTTTTCTCCGCCGCCTTGAGCGCGTGCAGCGGGAGCCTGGTCAACAGCAGCAACCTGATTTCGAAGGTGTATTTCCCGCGGCTCATCGTGCCCTTGAGTGCAATCATGGTCAGTCTGGTCGATTTCCTGGTCGCCGGCACGTTTCTCGCCGGCCTCATGGTTTGGTATGGAATCCTGCCGGATTGGCGCATCGTGGCCCTGCCGCTATTTGCCCTGCTTGCATTCATCTGCGCGCTTGGCGGCGGGTTGTGGCTCACCGCCCTGATGGTCCGTTATCGCGACTTTCGCATCGTGCTGCCCTTTGTGCTGCAGTTTGGCACGTTTGTTTCGCCGATTGCGTTTAACAGCAGCGTGGTCCCGGAGAAATGGTTCCTGCTCTACAGCCTGAACCCGATGGTTGCCGTGATCGACGGCTTCCGCTGGAGCCTGCTCGGCGGCAGCCACGCACTGCATCCGATCGGCCTGCTTCTCTCCTGCGCATTCGCGGGCCTCCTGTTGTGGAGTGGCCTGGCATATTTCCGACGGACGGAACGTTCGTTCGCTGATGTCATCTGACCATGGCTGACCCGATCATCTGCATCGAGAACCTGGGGAAATGCTATCCCCTGCGCACGCCGGAGAAGCGTTCCGGACTCCTGCGCGATTCCCTGGCCGGCTTGATCCGCAATCCCATTCAAACCCTGCGCAGTGCGGGGCCCTCGAACCACGAGGAGTTCTGGGCGGTGCGTGATCTGTCGGTCAACGTCCAGGCGGGCGAGGTCGTGGGCATCATCGGTCGCAATGGCGCCGGCAAATCCACTCTGCTGAAGATGCTGTCGCGCATCACCGATCCCACGCGCGGCCGGATCACGCTGCGCGGGCGCGTGGCGTCGTTGCTGGAGGTGGGCACCGGTTTCCATCCGGATCTCAGCGGACGGGAGAATATTTTCCTCAACGGCGCCATTCTCGGCATGACGCGCGCCGAGATCCATCGGCGCCTGGATGAGATCGTGGCGTTTGCCGAGGTGGAGAAGTTTCTCGATACACCCGTGAAGCGTTACTCCAGCGGCATGTACGTGCGGCTGGCCTTCGCGGTCGCGGCTCACCTGGATCCGGAAATCCTGATCATCGACGAGGTCCTGGCGGTGGGCGACGCGGCCTTCCAGCGAAAGTGCCTGGCTAAGTTGCAGAGCGCCACGCGCGACGAGGGCCGCACGGTCCTCTTTGTCAGCCACAACCTCGCCGCCGTTCGCCAGCTGTGCAGCCGCGCGATCGTGCTCCAATCGGGCCAACTGGTGGCTGATGGCCCGCCGCCCGAGGCCATTGCGCAGTACATGAGCCTCATGCCCCGCAGCGGCACCGTGACCACCTACCGGCACATCGCGGGCGACGGTCGGGCGCGCATCACGTCGATCCGGCTCAACGCCGCCGGTGGCGTGGAACCGCTCTACGCGATTTTCGAGCCCGTGCGCATCGAGATCGACTACACAGCTCAGGCGGATGCAGGCCCGTTGGAGTTTTTCCTGCTGATCTACGGCGAAGACGGCGAATGTCTTGCCTCGAGTTTCCAGCGCGACACCGGCGACTTTATCCAATCAGCCGGCGCGAACGCTACGGTACGGGTGAGCTTCAAGAACAACTTCCTGCCGGGCCGCTACCTGGTTTCCGCCGGCATCTTCGACCGCTCCCGGCAATTCCTCGATTGGGTGGAATTCGCCGAGGGCTTCCAGGTTGAATCAGGGTTTGTCGATGGCCGGGCCTTTGACAACCGTCTGGGCCGCATCTCCCTCCTGCCCGAGTGGTCCACATGAGCCTCCCTCCTCCGACTTTCCTGCAGCGACTGGTGAACCGGTTTGACCGTTGGCTCATCGACCAGCGCCGCGGATGGTTGCTGCGACGCTTTGCCGCCTGCGGCGAGAACGTGTCCCTGCAACTGCCAGTCGTCATCAACCACCCGGATCACCTCCGGGTCGGGTCGCGGGTTTCGATCAACGCGTTCGTCCACATCTGGGCGCTCGGCGGCGTCACCATCGGTGACGACACGCTCATTGCCAGCCATGTGGCGATCACTTCCCTGACCCACGACCCCAAGGCGGAAACCTACGCGTCGTCCGCGGTGACTAAGCCCGTCGTCATCGGCCGCAATGTCTGGATCGGCGCGCATGCGGTCATTCTGCCCGGCGTGACGATTGGCGACGGCGCTATCGTCGGCGCGGGTGCGGTGGTGACGAAGGACGTCGCCCCGCGCACGATCGTCACGGGCGTCCCTGCCGCGCCCCGACCTTCCGCTTGAGTTCCGCCCGCCTCTTGCAGCGCCTGCCACCCCCGCCCGCGGGGCGTGCGGGGTGGCCTTGGACCGTGGAGACCGAGCCGCCGGCGGATGTGGCCGCGGTCAACTGGCCGCGCATCACGATCGTGATGCCCAGCTACCAGCAGGCGCAGTTTCTCGAGGAGGGCCTGCGTTCGGTGCTCCTGCAGAACTACCCGAACTTGGAATTCATCGTGAACGATGGTGGCTCAAGAGACGGCTCGGCGGAGTTGATCGCGAGTTATGCTCCCTTCCTGGCGCACTGGCAGTCGGCCCGCGACGGCGGTCAGGGCAACGCGATCAACCAGGGTTTCGATCGCGCCACCGGCGACCTCGTGGGTTGGGTCAACAGCGATGATTTTTATCTTCCGGGAATCCTGTTCGCCGTCGCGCGGGAATTCCTGCGCGGCACGCCGGACATTGTTTACGGCGACGCCCTGAACCTTTTCGAGGACGAGGGACGGGAACTGCAATACTGGCAGGGCTACTGGATCAGCCGCGGCTTCCTGCAGTTCGGCGGCCTGTTTTCCTCCCACGCGATCTTCTGGCGCCGTGCCGTGCACCAGCGGCTTTGGGATGAGCTCAACTGCAACGTGGACGGCGAACTGTGGCAACGCCTCGTGCCAGGTCGAAGGCTGCGCTACCTGCCGCTCCCGCTGGGCGTGTGTCGGATCCACGGCGCGACGAAAAGCAACGCCGAGGCGTGGCGTCGCAAGTGGCAGGAGGACGATGAGCGAATTTGGGCGCGCCATGGCCGCCCAACGCGGAGCCGGCTCTATCGGCGCTGGTTCAATGAAAGCCAGCGCGTGTTCAAGTGGTTCACGCTGCGTCGAAATCGGCCCGCGAAACTCGCGCTGCTGGCCGCCTGCCGCTGGCCCGCGCTGCGGTGGCGCGGCACACCCCCATGAGCCGCCCCACCGTCGCCCTCTGCATCCCGGCGTACAACGCCACAGGCTTCCTGGGCCGCCTGCTCGACAGCGCGCAGCGCCAGACGGTCCCGTTCGATGAGATCTGGGTTTACGACGACGCCAGCACGGATGGTACGGCGGAGTTTGCCGAAAAGCGGGGCGCACGCGTCATTCGCGGCACCAAGAATGCCGGGTGCTCCCATGGCAAAAACGCCTGTGCGGCGCGCACCGCCTGCACGTGGCTGCACTTCCATGATGCGGATGACTCGCTTGAACCCAACTTTGTCGAGACCGCGCGCCGCTGGATGGAACGCACCGATGCGCCCGATGTGGTTTTTTTCAACTACCGCACGCTCGAGGACGGCACCGAGCGGCCTTTGGGTGTGCGGGAGTTTGATGGCGCGGCGCTGCGCACTGATGCGCTTGCCTACTGCCTGCGGGAACAGATCAACCCGTTCTGCGGACTTTATCGTCGCGAGACGTTCCTCGCGGCGGGCGGTTGGGACGAGGACTACCAAGTCCTGCAAAGCGAAGACCAGGCCGGACACCTCCGGCTCGCGCTCGCCGGTCTGCGCTTTGACGCGGATCCGACGTACACCGTGATCAACTACATCCGGGCCGGTTCGATGACCACAAGCAACCTCGCGGGTGCGCAGCGGTCGACCTATCACGTGCTCGCAAAGGGTGCGGCCGCCGCGCCGGCCAAGTATCACCCGATTATCGCGTGGCGACTCTGGATCACGGCGGGATTCTCCGGCGCGTACAATGATTGGGAAAACGCCGACCGGGCCGCGGCGCTCGCCCTGCGGATTGCACCGGAGGTTTCGCCGGAAGGCGGCCTGCTGATGCGCCTCGGGGGACGCCGTTTCCCGGGGGCGACGCTTCGCCTGCGGGAGAAACTCATCCGGCTGTTCCGACCGTCCGCCCGCCGCGACGCGGTTTATCACGTGGCACCCAAGATCCGGCCCGGCACATGACGCCGCTCGTTTCCGTCGTCATCCCCTGCTACAACGCCGCCCCGTGGCTTGCGGCCACGGTGGCGTCGGTGCGCGCGCAGACTTGGAAACGCGTTGAGATCATTATCGTAAACGACGGATCCAAGGACGCCTCCGGGCAGATCGCTGACCAACTCGCGGGGCCCGATCTGAAAGTCGTTCACCAAGCGAACGCCGGCCAATGCGCCGCTTTCAACCGCGGGATCGCCCTCGCCCAGGGTGACTTCCTGGAATACCTTGATGCGGACGACCTGCTGGCGCCGGACAAACTCGCGGTGCAGGTGCGGCGGCTCGCGGAATTGCCCGCGGGGTGGATCGCCTCCGGTGCGTGGGGGCGCTTCGAGAACGAGCCGGCCGCGACACGGTTCGACCCGGAGGCGGTGTGGCGCGACCTCTCCCCGGTGGACTGGCTGATCACTTCGTGGCAAGGCGGCGGCATGATGCATGGAGCCGCCTGGCTCGTGCCGCGGGCGGTCGCCCAGGCCGCGGGTCCGTGGGACGAGCGCCTCTCGTTGATCAATGACTTCGATTATTTCACCCGCGTGCTCCTGGCCAGCCAGGGCGTGGCGTTCTGTCCCGAGGCGCGCACCTACTACCGCTCCGGAGTCGCCGGCAGCTTGAGCCGGGCGACCAGCCGGCGATCCTGGGAGTCCGCGTTTCTTTCGACGGAGCTTGGCACCACGAATCTCCTTGCGCGCGAGGACTCGCCGCGCGTCCGGCAGGCTGCGGCGACCAACTGGCAGCGGCTCGTGTACTCGGCCTACCCGTTTGTCCCGGACCTCGTCGCCAAGGGCGAAGCGGAAATCGCGCGGCTCGGCGGCAGCAGCTTAAAGATTGGCGGCGGCCCGGTTTTCCAGGTGCTCCAACGGGTGGCCGGGTGGAAACTGGCCCGCCGCGCCCAGCTTGCGGGTCGCAAACTGTTTTACGGACAATCCACATGATCGCCGTCGTCTCCTCTTGCGTCGCCCCGAGCAGCCTGCCCAGCCATGACGGCGCGCGCACCACGCTCACCCCGGAGGTGCGGTTGCAGCACACGCGCAGCACCGTCGACTCGTTGCTCGCGCTGGGCGTGAAGGAGATTTTCATCGCGGACAATTCCGCCGGCTCGTGGCTGCGGGACCGGGCCGCGGAACTCGCGCCCGCCAAGGTCATCCCGTTCGCCCAGCCACCGATTCGCAACAAGGGCATTGGCGAAATGTGGCTGCTGCTTGGCGTCCTGCCCCACCTGCCCGAGAACGAACCCATTCTAAAGATCTCCGGACGCTACCGCGTCGGCCCGGCCACGGAGCTTAAACTGCGAGACGCAGATGACGTTGCCGGCAAGGTTTACCTCCACGGGCGGGTGCGGAGCCTCTCCACGCGATGCTATCTCGTGCGGAACCGCGCGGTCGCCACGCGGCTGTGGGAGCGAACCCTGGACGAGATGTATGCCGAGTCAGCGCGGATCCACGGCCCGCGTTCCCTGCTGCGGATCCTGAAAAGTTCCTTCCGGCCGCAGCGGGACACGCTTCGCTACGGTGACCCGACCGCCGCCGTTGAGACGGCCATCTACAACGCGATTCGCTACCTGCCATTGCGCCTGCACGAAGTCGCCCACCTCGACGTCGAAGGCATCATGGGCAGCTGGATCAACGAGGTTGTGAAGGAATAGGCCAGGGCATGCGCATTTTTCTTTCCTGCCAGCAGGCACTCCGGGCCCACGACGTCCCGGCCTACGCCTTCTGGGAATTCTATTTCAAGCAGGGCCTCGCCGAAGCGGGCCACGACGTGGTCGAGACCCCTGGTGTCGACTGGGCCGAGGGCCTGACGAACCTCGATGCCGACCAACGCCGCCGCTGGCTCGCGCACACGTGGGATCGCACCGCCGACTTCCTGCGCGCTGAACATGCCCGGCGAAAAGTTGACCTGTTTCTTGGGTACCTTTTTCCGGACCAGGTCGAGCCCGCGGCGATTGCGACGATTCGTGCCCTCGGCATTCCCTGCGTGAACTTCTTCTGCGACAACGTGCGGGAGTTCACGCGTGTGCCGGCGAGTTACCGTGAGTTCGATTTGCACTGGGTGCCCGAGGCCGAGGCGCGCTCCCTTTATGCGACGGCGGGTTTGAAGTTCCTTTATGCGCCCATGCCGATGTGGGTGCCTCCGGAGCTCCGTAGTTCGCCGGCCCGGGAGTCCGAGGACATCACGTTCATCGGTTCACACGATCCGCTGCGCGAGGACCTGTTGGGAGAGGCCGTGGCTTTGGGCATGCCCCTGCGGCTCCATGGCGCCGGCTGGCAACCCGACGGGGCGGCGACCGCACCGACCGCCAGCGGGATCGGTCGGACGATTGCGAATCAGTTCGCCTTTTTGCGTCGGCACGGCGTCAGAGGCCTGGCGATGCGCGAGACCTATCGCCGCCATCGACCCCGTCCGAGGGAGTGGATCAAGCGTTGTTGGCAGCCCGCGCTACAGGGCAACGAGTATGCGCGCGTGACCCGGGAAAGTCGCGTTGTCATCGGCGTCAATCGGTACCCCAGTTTCCGCCACAGTTTTTCGCAACCCGGACGTTATTCGCGCCTCCGCGACATCGAAGCCCCGATGCTCGGCGCGTGTTACCTCACGGAGCAGGCGCCGGGTTTGGACGATCTCTACGAACCCGGCCGCGAAATCGAAACCTACGCCAACGCCGCGGAACTCGCCGAGAAGGCAATGTCGCTGGCCCGCGATGCGGCGCGGCGCGCGAGCCTTCGCCGACTTGGGCAACGGCGCGCGCTCGCGGACCACACCCTCGCCCGCAGTGTCGCGCGGATCGCCGAGCACCTCGGCCTTGCCCTGTGAAACCGGTCCGGGAGAACAACCTCGAGTTGGAAGGCGTTCGCGGCATCGCCTGCCTCCTGGTGGCGCTAAGTCACACGCTGTATCTCACGCACCTCGATCCCACCGTGAACCTGCCCGCCTGGCTACACACGATCGAGGCCGGGCACACCGGGGTCCTCGTGTTTTTTGTGCTCTCCGGTTTCGTCATCGGCTGGACGAACCCCGGGGGCTGGTCAGCCGCTGGCACCCGGGACTATGTCCGGCGACGCCTCGTTCGGCTGGCGCCGATCTACTACGTGGCGATGGTCCTCACGGTGGCGGTGCTGTTACTGCGGCACGACGAAGGCCAGAAGCGCGTCGTGGTCGCCATGCTCCTCGGGTTGCAGAACTTCAACGACTACTTCGGCCTGCTGCTGTTGCCGCCGTTGGCGAACGGCCCGCTGTGGAGCCTGAACTACGAACTGCTCTATTACGCCGTGTTTATCGCCGTGTGGCGCTGGCAGCCCCGGCTTGGTTGGATCTTTGCGCCGGCCCTGGTCGCCGGGGTGCTCGGCTGGTTCACGCCGCAGTATATGCCTTTGTTCATCGCAAGCTATGCGTGTGGCTGGCTTTACTGGGCGGCTGGCTGGGAACTGTCCAAGCAACCGGTCGCCACCAACGAAAACACCGCGCCGGCCCTGACGTGGCTGCTGCTGATTTTTGCCGAGCACCATCTCAACGGCGGGACGCGGGTGCTCAACGCGCTCGGCCTGCACAGCGCGGATGCGGGCATGGTTACCCTTGGGCAACTCGGCGCGCTGCCACCCATCCTCTTGCTCATCGCGGCAATCGCCCGGCGGCAGCTCCCATGGGCGGGTGTCCTGCATGCACTCGCGTGGCTCACGTGCCTTGTGCCGCTGGCCGGCATGCTCTGGACCGGCCGGCTTTGGCACGATCCGAACTGGATCACAGGCGGCGTCGCCGTTCTCCTGGCCGCGGCCACCCTGGGCGTGCGCGGCATCGGCGGCTTGCGGTACTTCGCCGGAATGGGCCGCATTTCCTACGCATTCTACGTGGTGCACTTCCCGCTGCTTTTCGTGGTCCAGCGACTGCCCGTCCCGTCCGGCACGGTAACGGCGTACTTCGGGCGCATCGGGATTTGGGCGATCCTCTCCGTGTCGCTCGCGTGGTTCCTCGAAATGCGCTTTCAGCCGTGGATCAAAACCCGTTTGCCGCAGTTGCGCTTCGTCTGACGTGAGTCGCCTTTGCCTTTACTACATACGCGAACCCGAGCGTGACCGCTGGGTTCCCGGCGACCGTTTTGTTCGGCCGATCGTGCGACGTCTGGTTCGCGGCAAACCGCGCCCCGGCGGGCTGGACAAGGTGCTCATCAATCTCCGCCTTGGCCTGGACCGCGCCGGCATCCCGTACGTGGTCAACCTGCCCTTCCGCAAACTGCGTCCCGACGATCGCGTGGCAATCCTCGGCTTGGGACGTCACTGCCTCGATGGCTACCAGCAACCCAACCCAATCGTGGCCGGCATCGGCCTGATGACGCATCCGTCCGAGTGGCCCACCCTGTGCACGGACTTTCCCGTGGTCCGTTACTTGCAGCACAGCGCGTGGTGCGATGCGGTTTATCGTCCCTATTTCGGAGACCGCTGCGCGATTTGGCCCGTGGGCATCGATACGGATCGCTGGCAACCGGCGCCCGCGGACTCCAAGACGACGGATTTTCTCATCTACGATAAGATCCATTGGGATCGCGCTCGGCGCGAAACGGAACTGCTCGCGCCCCTGCGTGCCGAACTCGCCCGGCGCGGTTGTACGTTTGAAACGCTGCGCTATGGCAGCTACCAGCCCGATGCATACCGTCAGGCGCTGCAACGTTGCCGGGCAATGATCTTTTTGTCCGCCCACGAAAGCCAAGGCATCGCGGCCGAGGAAGCGATGTCCGCCGGGGTCCCGCTGCTCGCGTGGGATCCGGGTTTCCTCGAGGATCCGGACCGGTTTGCGTGGGGCCAGCCGGAAATCCCGTCCACCTCGGTGCCGTATTTCGACGACCGCTGCGGGCTGACCTTTCGCGATGCGACGCAATTCGCGGTGCAATTGCCTGAATTCCTCGACCGCCTCCGCGGAGGCCGATTGGCCCCGCGTGATTACATCCTGGAGAATCTCACGCTCGAGAAATGCGCGCGGGATTTCGTGTCGATTGTCGACGAGGCGAATGTGCGCGACCGGAAATCTGCGGACGCATGAACGCATCGTCGCTACCCGTGAATCCCGACGGAACGGCTTCCCGCGTCCTTCCTTACTTCCAATCGCTGACGCTGCTCCGCGGCGTCGCGGCCCTTGGCGTCTGTGGCTATCACCTGACGGTGGCCTATCGCGCGGGCGATGCCCACCCGCCTCCGCTGCTGGCGTTGGCGCTGCCGCTGCTCAGTCAGGGTTGGTTTGGCGTTGACCTGTTTTTCCTGATCAGTGGCTACGGCCTCGCGGCCAAGCTGGCGGACCGCAAGATTCAGGGACCCCGTGCCGCCGCCGCATTCGCCGTGAACCGATTCTGGCGCATCTTCCCTCTCTATTGGTTCTGCACCGGGTTCGTCCTCCTGCTGGCACTGGCGGCGATGCGCTTCAACCACACCGAACCCGGCAGCATTCTCCCCTCCACCCGCGAGGGATGGTACGCCACCGCGTTGCTGGTGGGGCCACTGGTGCGCTCGGAACCCGTGATCCCGGTCGTCAGTTGGGCCCTCAGCCTCGAGTTGGCGGTCTACGCGGTCGCAACCGTTGCCATCGTTGCGCGCCGGTGGATGCGGGACGTCGCCCTGCTCGGTGCGGCAACGCTCCTGGCGCTGGCGAACCTTGCCGGCTGGCGCCCGGAATTTCCGGTGCTCTTCACCCACTGGCCCGAATTTGTCGGCGGCGCGCTGCTGTTGGCCACCCTGCGCGGTCGCTGGCAAGGGGGACGTGAGTTTTGGCTGTCCGCCGCATTGCTGACAGGGCTCGTTGTGGTCTCCCTGCTAATCGGCCCACCCCGCGTGGCGGCGACCCTCCTCGTCGCGATCGTGTTGATCTTGGCCTGGGGCTGGGACGGACGGATCACCGGGCAACCGGGTTTCCGTTGGCTGCTTTGGTGCGGACGTGTTTCGTTTCCATTCTTTTTGCTCCATGTGCCCGTGACGATGCGGTTGACTAACCTGGCGGCCCGGTGGATTCCGCGTGAAAGCTTTGGATTCGTCGGCGTGTTGCTGGCCGCAGGTGGCACCGCCCTCGCGTGCGCCTGGGCGATCCATCGCTGGATCGAAGTCCCCTGCCTTGCCCTGGCCAGAACCCAGGCCGCATCGCTCCAGCGGACGGCGTAAACCTGCGCCTGATCCTTGCGAGCCTAGTCCGCTAAACTTCGCTACCTCCCATGAAGATAAAAGAAATCCTGAGTGCTTGGCTCGGACGCAGCCCAATTGGTCTGTGGCCCGTGCGAATTCGCGCGGGAATCGCGCGGGGCGCCCGCTGGACACTGCTGCCCCACTCCGCTTACTGGCGGCGAGGAGGCGAAGGCGACGTCGATCAGGTCGCCGGCCGTTTGGGTTCACTGACCGGAAAAAGTTTTTGGGACCTGGGAGCCCATTTCGGCCTCTACACCGTCGGCTTGGCGCGCGTGGTCGGCCCCACGGGCCAGGTGGCAGCGTTTGAACCCGATCCAGTTTCGCACGCGCGCTGCGCGCGCCACGTGGCGATGAACCAACTGGAAAACGTCCGCCTCTACCGCGCGGCGGTGAGCGACCGGGTGGCGCGGCAGGAACTCATCGTCGGCGAGCCCGGCGCGACCTTCAACCACCTCCGCTACGAGGACGAAGTGGCGCACTCGGGTGAGAAGACCATTTCCATCGAAAGCGTCGTGCTCGATGAACTCGTCGCGCGCGGGGAGATTCGTCCACCCGTGTTGGTGAAGGTCGACGTCGAGGGCCACGGCGCCCGCGCCCTTGCCGGTGCCCGCCAAACCCTCGCCGCCCACCACCCGGTCCTTGTGATGAGTTTCCACAGCCACGCGGAGGCCAACGACACCCGCGCATTGCTGGAGCCGCTCGGTTACCGGCCCTTCGAGAATGACGGGCGTGCGCTAGACTGGAGCCGAATCGTGTTTCGCACCGCCAGCCTCGAGGTTCGCTCGTCCCCGGCTTGAATCACGCAGTCACAGGAGTTCTTTCGACCGCGGGTTATCACCTGGTGCTCGTCCACCACGACGAAACGTGCCGGCGTGCGCGACGCCCGGCCTGGTGTGCCGCGCAACCCCGCTCCGTCGCCCCATGACGCCGGTCACCTTGCAGGTCAGCCTCGCCCCTTCGGATTTCCGACTGGCGTCGCATATCCTGCCCCACCAAGTCCGCACCTGGCGCGGGCAGGTCGCGGAAATCCTGCTGACGATCGACCTGCATCGCAGCCAGGGCCGTTTCGCAGACGACTGGGCGCAGGGCCGCGACAACATCATGGCGCTGGCCAACTCCGTCGAGGGCGCGCGCGTGCTGGCCGTCGATGACGCCGCCGCGGCCGCGGTCTCCGCCGAGTTCTTTGGCGGACGGCCCATTCCGCGCAAGGATCACCGGGGAGGGCCCTACTACTCCTATTTCTTCGCCCTGCACGCGGCCACGCACCGGCACGTGTTGCATTGCGATGCCGACATGATGTTTGGCGGCGGGTCGCAAACGTGGCTTGCCGAGGCCTGCGAACTGCTGGCGCGGCAGCCGGACATCCTCGTCACCGCGCCACTGCCGGGACCGCCGGCCCCGGATGGCCGGTTGCGTGAGTTGCCCGGCACGCGCCATTCGGGGAGCGAATACACTTACGAGTTCCCCGACATGAGCACCCGCGTGTTTCTGCTGGATCGCGATCGTTGGCGATCCCGCGTGGGCGGTTTGGTACCGCGTCTGGCCGATGCGCGCGGCGTGGTCCTGGCTTTGCTCGAAGGCAACGCGCCACGGCAACTGCCAGAGAAATTGATCACGGCCGAGATGTCGCGCCACGGCTTGCGGCGCGTGGATTTCCTGGGGCGGGCACCGGGCATGTGGAGCCTGCACCCGCCTTATCGGGGTGCGGACTTTTTCGCGAAATTGCCCACCTTGGTGACGCGCGTCGAGGCGGGCGACATGCCCGCCGCCCAACTTGGTTTCCACGACGTCTGCGATGAACTCGTCGACTGGAGCGAGGGACGTCGCAAGCTGGCCGAACGTCGCTGGTGGCGGCGACTACGCGAACGGTTCTGACATGGCTCGCATTCTCATCGTCAGTTCGGGCAGTCCTTGCCGCAACCCACGGCCGCTCAAGGAAGCCGGCGCACTCGGAACCGCGGGGCACGACGTGACGTTGCTCACCGTGAGCGAATCCCCGGAGCTGGATGCCCTGGAACTCACGCTGACCGCCGGCGCCCCCTTCAAGCACGAGTCGGTGGGACGCAATCTCGGCCGGTTGACTCGCCTCCAGCAGCGGGTGGCGACGCGCCTCGCCGTGCAGGCGACGGCGGCGGGCTTCGAATGCCTGCGGGCGCTCGGCCCCGTCGCGGCCCTGCGTGAGCGGGCGCGGGCCTTTGCGGCGGACCTGACCATCGTCCACAACGAGATTCCCCACTGGATTGGCGTCGACCTCCTCGCGCGGGGGCGGCGCGTGGCGGCGGATTTCGAGGACTGGCATTCGGAGGACCTGCTGCCGGCTGATCGCCGCGGACGGCCCCTTGGCCGCATGCGTGAGCTGGAGCGCACCCTGTTGCAGCAGGCGACGTATGTTTCCACCACCTCGCAGGCCCTGAGCTCCGCACTCGTGGAGCGCTACGGCGGGCGCCCGCCCATCGTCGTCACCAATTCATTCCCGCTCCAGCCCGACCCGCGGACGCCGACTACTCCGGCAAGTCCGGCATTTTTCTGGTTCTCCCAAACCATCGGGCCGGGGCGTGGCCTCGAGGAATTTCTTGCTGCGTGGCAGCGTACGACCCAACCAAGCCGGGTGGTCTTGCTGGGTCAGATCCGCGGCGCCTTTGCTGAGGAGCTGCTCAACCGCTTGCCGGATACCCTGCGCCCCCGCCTGGAATTCCTGCCGTTGGTCGCGCCCGCGGAGCTGCCGGGAGTGATTGCGCGCCACGACATCGGCCTCGCACTCGAGCAGGCGGCGATCCGCAATCGCGACCTGACGATCACGAACAAGATTTTGCAGTATCTCAATGCAGGTCTGGCCGTCGTGGCGTCGGAAACCCGCGGCCAGCGCGAAGTCATGGCGCGGGCTCCGCAGGCAGGAATTGTCGTGGACCTCGCGGAAACCACGGCGCTCACGGTCGCACTCGACAATCTACTGAAGGACCCAGCCCGCCTGGCCGCCATGGGCCGGGCCGCGCGCCAGGCGGCCGTGGACCACTATTGCTGGGAAAAAGAGGCTCCGAAGCTCGTCGCGCATGTGGCCGCGGTGCTCGCGGGCAAGAGCCGCTGACCAACGATGCCCCGCCTGCTCATCGTTTCGCCCCATTTCCCTCCGGTCAACACGCCGGACATGCAGCGGATTCGCATGAGCCTGCCCCATTTTGTGGATGCGGGCTGGGAGGTCGTGATCCTCACGGTGGATGATCGCGAACCGCTCGCGCCGGTCGAACCCGACTTGCTGGCCACCATCCCCCGGGCCGTGCGGGTGCTGCGGGCCGGCGCGTTTTCCCGGAGCTGGTCGCGCTTTGTCGGCGTCAACAACCTCGGCTTGCGCACGCTGCCGTTTCTCTACCTCGCGGGACGCGACCTGCTTTCGCGGCAGGCGTTTGATCTGATCTATTTTTCCACGACGCAGTTCATCGTGTGCACCCTTGGCCGCCTCTGGCGCGCGGAGTTTGGCGCACCCTACGTGATCGATCTGCAGGACCCGTGGCTCAGCGATTATTATCAGCAACCCGGCGCCCCGCCGCCGCCAGGCGGCTGGAAGTACCGCGTGTCCCATGCGCTGGCGCGCGCGCTGGAAGGCTGGACGCTCTACCGTTGCGCCCACGTCATCAGCGTGTCCGCACTCTACCTGGAAACCCTGCGGCGCCGCTACGCGTGGTTTCAGGATTCCGCCGGGTCGGTGCTGACATTCGGCGCACCGGACGCGGACTTTGTCGTGGCGCGCGCAAAACTCGACGCAGGTTCCACGGTGCTGCCCGGCACGGCCGCGATCAAAATCGCCTACGCGGGCCGGCTTGGCCCCGACATGCTGCCCGCGTTGGACGTCTTGTTTGGGGCGATCGCCGCCAGCCAGGGTGGACCGCGCGCGTTCGAATTGTTTTTCTTTGGCACCTCCTACGCGCCGGCCGGCAAGGGGGTGGCCTCCACGACCGCGCTCGCGGAACGACATCAAATCCAGGCGCTGGTCCACGAGAGACCGCAACGCGTCGGCTACATCGATTCCCTTCGAATCATGCTCGAGGCGGATCTCACGCTGCTGTTGGGGTCCGATGATCCGGCCTATTCGCCCTCCAAAGTTTATCCCACCCTCCTCGCCGGCAAACCCACCATCGCAGTCGCACCGGCCAACAGCGTGCTCGAACGCAAGGTCGCGGAACTTGGCGGCGCGCATCTCACGACGTTTACCACGGACGCCGCGAGCCGCGCCGCGGCGATTCAATCTCTGGCGAACCGGCTCCGGGAATTTGCGCGCAATCCTGGTCCGTTGGGCCCGGCGCGTCGCCTGGACCTGTTAGAGCGCGAATACTCGGCGGCGGCGATTGCCCGCGGGCAGCTGACGATCTTCAACCGACTGATCTCCGGGTCCAGGGACACCCCCACGCCCGTGCGACTCGACCAATACTGGCCGGAGCTGCCGCCCGGTGAGCCATGAAGGACTTTCTGCGATTGCTGGCAGGTCGTCTGCTCGCCCAGCTGCTCCGCCTGCGCAGCCGGCCGTTCCCGTTTCGCCCGGGAACTTTGCTCGTGGTTTCGCCCCATGCCGATGACGAGACTCTGGGATGCGGCGGATTACTGTCGCTCAAGTGCGCCCGCGGAGAGCCGGTGGCAGTGGTCTACCTCACCGACAGCGCGGGATCCCCGGAAGCGGGCGGCCACGCGGCCCACGCGGAGCGGCGCCGGCTCGAGGCACTGGCCGCGCTGGCGACGCTGGGTGTTTCCACCACCCAAGCCCATTTCCTCAATGCGCCGGATGGGCGCCTCAATCGACTCGAACCGGCGGAACGCGCTCGCCTTGTGAACGCACTATCCGAACAGATTGGCGCACTTCGTCCCGCCGAGATCCTCGTCCCCTACTGGGGTGGCGGCAGCAGCGAGCACGATGCCGCCGTTTTGGTCGCGCGCGATGCCCTGAAAAACTCGGGCGTGCCGGCGATCGTGTGGGAGTATCCCATCTGGGCGTGGTGGGATCCGCGGCGGCTCACGGGCCAATTGCGCCGGCCGCAGGAAAATTTCCGACTGGAATTGGGCTCCGTGCGCGCCACCAAGCACGCCGCCCTCGCCTGCCATGTGAGCCAAATGGCGCCGGCCGCGCCCGGCGATGCCCCGCCGTTGCCGCCCGTGCTCGCCAAACTGGCGACCGGACCGGTGGAGTTTTATTTCCTCCGAAACTAACCTATGTCCACGCTCGCCCGAATCATCGACCGGCTGCTGCAGAAGTTTGTGCGCGACCCCGCGGGCTACGGACGGCCGGTGCCGGTCGCTTCCCTCGACGCGGAATACCGCAGCGGGCACTGGGATCATTTTTTCAGTTTCGATGAGCTCCCGCGAAACCTCGTTTTGGCCGGGGCGATCCACCACCACTTTCCAGCGGGACCCGCGATCCTGGACCTGGGCTGCGGCAGCGGCCGGCTGGCCACGCTGATCCAGCGCTACCCGTTCAGCCACTACCTCGGGGTGGACCTGTCGGCCGCCGGGCTGGAGCGCGCGACCGCACTGAGACTGCCGCGCATGCAATTTTGCGTCGGCGACTATGAAACCTGGCGGCCGGACCGGCGCTTCGACGCGATCGTCTTCAACGAATCGATTGGCTACTCGCGCGACCCGGCGGCAACGCTCACGGCGTTTCGCGCCCACCTCAATCCGGGCGGCCTGTTTTTCCTGTCGCACTTTCGGTTCGGCCCCTACGCGGCGCACTGGCGTCGCATGGCGACCGTGTGCGACACCGTGGCGGCGACCGCCGTGAGCGATGCCGCCGGCAGCAAGACGTGGGACGTGAAAATCCTTCGACCGCGCGGATGAAACGAGTGCTGATCGTCAGCCCGCATTTTCCCCCGGTGAACGCACCGGACTGCCAACGTGTGCGCATGAGCCTGCCGTACTACCGCAAGTTTGGCTGGGACCCGGTCGTGCTGGCGGTGCGGCCGCGACACCGGCCGGATTGGTCCGACGGGTCGCTCCTCGCCAGCCTGCCGGCCGACGTGCCCGTGCATTACAGCGACGCGGTGCCCCTTGGGTTCACCCGCTGGTTCGGCATTCACAACATTGGCCTGCGCTCGCTGCCGTTCCTGAGCCGGGATGGGCTCGCCTTGTTGACGCGCCAGAAATTCGACTTGGTTTTCTTCAGCACCACGCAATACCTCGTGACGCCGCTGGGGCCGACCTGGAAGCGGGATACGGGCGTGCCGTACGTCATCGACCTGCAGGATCCGTGGCGAAGCGACTACTACGAGCGTCCTGGCGCCCCCAGCCCGCCCGGAGGCTGGAAATACCAGTTCGCGCGCTTCACGGCCTGGATGGGCGAAGAACGCAGTTTTCGCGGCGCGGCGGGATTCATCAGTGTGTCGCACTACTATTTTGAGGAACTGCGAAAGCGCTATCCCTGGTTCTCGAGCCGCCTGCAGACCGTGATCCCTTTTGGTGCGCCGCAAGCCGACTTTGAGCATATCAAGACTCACCCGGCGTTGGTGCCGATCCCGCTCAAGCCTGATGGCTGCATGCACTGGGTCGCGGTCGGCAGTCTGGGGCCCTCCTTCAGCCATGCGCTGCGCGTCTTGTTTGCCGGATTGCGGCGGCTCCGGGATTCACATCCCGACCTGGTGGCGCGCGTGCGCTTGCATTTCGTCGGCACGAGCTATGCGCCGGTGAAGGAAATCACCGCCACTGCCCTGCCGATCGCCGAAGCGTACGGCGTGGCCGAGTTCGTGACGGAACTGCCGGCGCGAGTCAGTTACCTGGATTCGTTGCGCCTGATGAAAGCCGCCAGCGGCCTGCTGTTGCTCGGTACGGATGACCCGGCGTATTCGCCGTCAAAACTGTATCCGTACTACATCGCGGATCGCCCGATCTTGGCCCTGGCCCATGAAGGCAGCCTCCTGCGCGACCTGCTCCGACGCCTGCGGTGCGCCCGCGTGGTCACGCTGCTGGCTCCCGGACGCGAGACCCAGCCGCCCGCGGAAGTCGCGGAGTTCTTCCGCGAGGTCCTAGCCAACAACAATCCCGCCCACGGCCAGCCGGATCGCGACCGGCCCTGGTTTGAAAAGAACCTGCTCGCCGAAGTTGGGGCGCGCCGCCAATGCGCGCTTTTCGACGAGGCACTTTTGCGCCACCACGGTCAGTAGCCATGGAATTCGTCAGCCGAAAACCCCTTCCCGATGAGACCGCGATGGACTACGGCATGCTCGGCGGCGAGCACGTCGAGCGCGGCCGGCGCCTGTTCACCGTTGGGCTGGTTCTGCTGACCGCCGCGCTCATCGCCCTCGTGTACAAGGCCAAGGCAAACGACCCGGTACAGGTCTTCCAAGGTCTGGTGATCTTCGTCCTGGCGATCCTGCCCTCGCTCTTCTGGGCCCGCACGGGCGGCAGCCGCTTCCCGGTTTTTGAAATGACGATGCTGCTTTGCGCCAACGCGTATGGCATGCCGCTGCTCAATGCCACCGAACAACTCGCGGTCTACACCCATGAAGTCATCAATCGCGCCGGCTGGTCGGTCATCCTTTACCTAGTGACCGGCAACGTGGTCTATCGGCTCACCCGCGGCGTGCCGGGGCGCGGCAGTTTCTGGCGCGAAACGCTGATCTCGCACGATATCGAAAAGAAGGTCGTGTACGGCTTGGTGCTCTCGACGATTTACGTGTACGTCAGCGAATTCACGAGCTGGATTCCGTCGGAACTCGTGAGCCCGTCGCGCGCCGTGTTCTACGGCCTGGGGATCCTCTGCACGTTTGTGAGCAGCCAGCGGTGGGGCCGCGGCGAAATGACGGGCGGCGAAAAAGCCGTCCTGGTCTGCACGCTGGTGCCGCAGCTGATCATCATGAGCATCGGCCTGATCCTCATCAGTTCCATCGCGCTGCTCGGCATTGCGATCCTCGGCTACCTTTCCGGCGGCAAACGCATCCCGTGGCTCGTGATCATCGCCGGCTTCTCAATCTTTGCCGTCCTGCACACCGGCAAGACCCGCATGCGCGAGAAATACTGGGACGGCACCGCGCGGGCGATCACGGTCACGCAACTACCCGAGTATTTCAGCGAGTGGATCGAGTACGGCCTCGAGCCCACCAGTGGCGACAAGACGGTCAGCCAGAAGATGCTCGAGCGCACGTCGCTCATGCACATCCTCTGCCTGATCGTGGAGTACTCGCCGGACCGGCAACCCTACCTCTACGGCAAAACCTACAGCCACGTCCTGCCTCAGTTGGTGCCGCGCCTGTTCTGGAGCGGGAAACCGCGATCGCACATCGCCACCTACGAACTCGCCATCTACTACGGGTTGCAGCGCGAAGAGGACACCGCCTCCACGACTATCGCCTTCGGCCTGCTGGCGGAAGCTTATGCGAACTTCGGCCTGTTCGGGGCATTGATGCTCGGCGCCTTCTGGGGCTTTGTGCTGAAGAAACTGCAGATCTGGACGACCTTCAGTCCAATGTTCTCGGTGGCCGGGTTGTTTATGATTCTGCTCACGGCGTGGTCCCTCAACGCAGAGTTAACCATGGCGGCGTGGGTTTCGTCCTTCGAACAGGCGGTTCTGATGGTGCTGGGCGTGCCGATCGTCATTCGGAGTCTGTTCGGAGCCTGATTCATGCGGCGGCTCGCCATCATCCTCTCGCACCCGGTCCAATACTACAGCCCGTGGTTTCGCTGGTTGCGGGCCCATACGCCGCTGGAATTTCGCGTGTTTTATCTGTGGGAATTCGGGGTCACCGCCCGCCGCGATCCGCAATTCGGCACCACCTTCCAATGGGACGTCGACCTGCTCAATGGCTATGACCACGAATTCGTGCCGAATGTCGCCGCGGATCCGGGCACGCACCACTTCGGCGGGCTCGACAACCCAACATTGACCGCGCAACTCGCGCGCTGGCAGCCGCAGGCCGTGCTGCTTTTCGGTTACAACTGGAAGGCCCACCAGCACGCGCTTTGGTGGGCGCGGCGGCGCGGCCTTCCGCTGCTCTTCCGGGGCGACTCCCACCTGCTGCGCCGGGCTTCGCTCGGTTTCCTCCGTCGCCTGCCGCTGCAGCTGCTCTACCGCCAGTTCGCGGCGATCACCTATGTCGGTGCGGCGAATCGGGACTACTTCCTCGCGCTCGGGGTCTCGCCGAAGCGCCTGTTCTTTGCCCCTCACTCGGTCAACGCCGCGCATTTCGATCCCGGCGCCGCGGCGCCGCGCACCGAGGCGTTGCGCCTGCGCGCCGAGCTCGGGATCACCGACCGCCGCGTGGTCCTGTTTGCCGGCAAGTTTTCGCCGGCGAAACAACCGGTGGAGTTGCTGGAAGCGTTCCTCGCTGTTGCGACCAGCCGCGACGCCCTGGTTTTCGTCGGCGACGGTGCGGAGAAGCCACGCCTCGAAGCGCTCGCCGCGTCGCGGCCGGACGTGCTTGTCCGTTTCCTGCCTTTTGCGAACCAAAGCGAAATGCCGGCGCGCTACCTGCTCGCGGACGTATTCGCACTGCCTTCCAAGGGGCATTATGAAACCTGGGGCCTCGCCGTGAACGAGGCGATGCACCTCGGCGTGCCTTGCCTGGTGTCCGACGTTGTCGGCTGCCAGCGCGACCTCGTCACGCCTGGCGAAACGGGGTGGGTCTTCACCGCGGAGGACCCGACGGCGCTGCGGGCCGCCCTCGATTCCGCGTTGCGCGCGCCCGCGACAGCGTTGCGCAAGCTGGGCGACCAGGCGCGCGCGCGCGTCGCCGGGTATACCTACCAGCAGACGAGCGACGGGCTCCTCGCGGCACTCGCGAGCCTCTCCTGACATGCGCATCACGATTGTAGCCGGCTTCTTTCTGCCGATGCCGCCGGTGAGCGGTGGAGCCACCGAAAAGTCGTGGTCGAACCTTGCACGGGAATTCTCGGCCCAAGGACACACGGTCACCGTCATTTCCCGCCGCTGGCCGGGCTTGCCCAATCTGGAAATTGTCGACGGCGTCCACCATCTGCGCCTGCCGGGTTGGAATCACCGCCCGGCGCTCTGGCAAAACCTGCTGCTCGATTTCTGGTGGAGCTGGCGGGTGTACCTTGCCCTGCCTGAGGCGGACATTGTCGTGGTCAACGCGGTGGCGCTGCCGGTGTGGTTGGGCATCTGGTTCCCGCCCGCCGGGCGTGTCGTAATCATGACGGGCCGCATGCCCAAGGGGCAGTATCGCCAGTACCGGCGGGTGGCCCGCGTTCTGGCGGCGAGCAGTTACGTCCGCGAGCGCGTGCTCGCGGAAAACCCCGGCCTGACTTCGGCCACGCGGGTTGTCGGGTATCCAATCCCGTGGCAGGCACTTCAGGCCGTCGCCGCGCAACGTCCCAAGCACCTACCGAATTCTGCGTCGGTTTGCACCATCGGTTATGTCGGACGCATCCATGAGGAAAAGGGTCTGGCGCTGCTCGCCGATGCCCTGGTGATCCTGGCCCGTCGTTCCCACCGGCCCGCGTGGCGGTTCCTGCTCTGCGGGCCGGTCGACGTGGCTCGCGGCGGATCGGGTCCGGAGTATTGCGCGGCGATCCTCGATCGGATCACGCCGGCGATCGGGGCTGAACGCGTGGAACGCCTCGAGCCGCAATTCGACGAGCAGGCCCTGGCCGGCGTGTACCAACGGATCGATGTGTTCTGTTACCCGAGCCTGGCAGCCCAGGGGGAGACATTTGGCGTGGCCGTCGCGGAGGCCATGGCGGCCGGCGCCGTGCCGGTGGTTTCGCGGCTCGCCTGCTTCACCGATTTTGTCCGCGATGGCGCGAACGGCCGGGTCTTTGACCACACGGCCCCGAACGCTCCCGAACTCCTGGCGGACGCCCTGGAAGCCCTGGTGCGAGATCCGGCCGCCCGGCAGCAACTTTCGGCTACGGCGGGGGCGGACGTGCGCCGATACGACTATGGCGATTATGCGACCAGCCTGCTCGCTGACTTCGCGCAATTGACCGCTTCCACGAAGTCCCCATCCTCCGCCCCGTGAGCGATCCCTACCTCGGCGAAAACTGCACCACGCCGTACCCACGCCGCACCGTGGCCGGCCGGTGGCTATGGCTGTTGGTGCAATCGACGCTCTTCCGCTGGAGCCCGCGCCCGTTGCATGGCTTTCGCGCCGCGCTCCTCCGACTGTTCGGCGCGGATATCAGTGGGCCCGTCGTGATCTTCCCGACGGTCCGCGTGATGTTTCCGCAAAATCTTTCCCTCGCGCCGCGCAGCATGGTCGGGCCGAGCGTGACTCTCTACAACCTGGCCCGCATCCGCCTCGAGTACGGCGCCAACCTCAGCCAGAATTGCCATTTGTGCGCCGGTACGCATGACTTCACCCGCTGGAGCATGCCGCTGGTCACGGCGCCGATCACGATCGGCCGCAACGCCTGGTTGGCCGCGGATGTGTTTGTCGGCCCCGGTGTGACGATCGGCGAATTGTGCGTGGTGGGCGCGCGCTCGGTCGTCGTGAACGATTTGCCGGGCCACAAGGTTTGCGTGGGTTCCCCCTGCCGGGCGGTGAAGGACCGTCCCGCGCCGGTTTGATGCGCGTCTGCCACATTGTTCCAAGTCTCGAGGAGCGCCATGGCGGTCCGTCGAAGTCTGTCCGGGCTTTGGCCAACGCCAGCGCCGCGCTGGGTGGCCCCGTGGAATTGCTTTCAACCCACGAGCCCGGCCAGCCGGATATTCGTCCGGGCACGGATCTGGCCATGCTGCGCATATTTCCACGGGAGGCCCCGCTTTCGCTCTGCCGCTCGCGCGGGCTCGCCGCGCAACTCGCCGCGAATCCGGCTGACGTCATCCACCACCACTCACTGTGGCTGTTGACCCTCCGCTACGCGCACCAAGCCGCGCGACGGCACGGCGCGCCGCTCGTGATTTCCCCCCGGGGCATGCTGAGTGGCTGGGCTTACCGGCATCGCCGCGCCCGCAAATGGATTGCGCAACACCTGGTGCACCCGGGCGCGATGGAATCCGCCGCCGGCTGGCATGCGACCAGCCAGGAGGAAAGCGACGATATCCGGTCCCGCGGTTTTCGTCAGCCGATCTGCGTCTCGCCGAACGGCGTGCCCATTCCCGACCAAGCGACCTTGGCGACGGCCCGCGCGACCTGGCAGGAGTTGTGCCCCGCGGCCAAAAACCGTCCCGTCGCGGTTTTCTATTCCCGCTTTCACCGGAAGAAGCGCGTGCGCGAGTTGATCGATCTATGGCTCGCCGCGCCGCGCGGCGACTGGCTCTTGCTGCTGGTGGGCGTCGCGGAAGACTATAGCGCGGCACAATTGGCGTCCGAGATCTCAGCAGCCGGAGCCGCAGATCGCATCGTGGTGTTCGACGGCGCCGACCGTCCGCCGCCCTATGCGGCGGCCTCGCTCTTTGTGCTGCCGTCTCATTCGGAAAACTTCGGCTTGGTGATCGCCGAGGCGCTGGCCGCCGGCGTCCCGGCGCTGGTGACCGATACGACCCCGTGGTCGCGCTTGTCCACGCAAGGCGCTGGTTGGTGCGTGGGTTGGGACGCGTACCCCGAGGCGCTGGTGGCCGCGTTGGCGACGCCGCGCGCGGAACTGGCCGCCATGGGCCAGCGCGGACGCGAGTGGACCAGCCAGGAGTTTTCGTGGGACCGCGCGGCCCGGCTGCTCGATGCCTTCTACCGCCAGCTTCGTGATGACCGCCGCTGACTCCCCCGCCCGATCGGATCGCCAGCGTGCCGAGTTCGGCCCGCTGGAGAAAGCCGTGGCGTTTCATTTCGCCGGACTGCTGCTGTTCACGACCTGGGCATTCGGCGGTCAGGCGCCGTGGGTCCGCCAAGGCATCGCCGCCTGGGGTGGGATCGGCGTCATCCTGTTTGTCATTGCTTGCGTGCGGCGTCGCCGGGCACCGGGCATTACCTCGCGGCCCGCCCTGCGCTGGCTGTGGCCGCTGTGGCTGTACGACATGGTGGTCATCGTTAGCGGCTTTAATCCCGGCTTTGTTGAACACGTCATCGCCGGGGAACGTTCCCTCGTGATGGCCAACCCGGTCGCCTGGTTGCCCACGGCGGCCCTACCCGGGGCGGCGTGGAAGGAGTTGTGGCAATTCAACGTGATCGTCCTCTCGACATTTAACCTGTTCCTCGTTTTGCCCAGCCGACGCTATGTGCGCGGCATCCTCTTCCTGCTGTCCACGAATGCCGTCGCGCTTGCGGTCTTTGGCACCTTCCAAAAACTGGTCGGCGCCCAAGGCCTGTGGTTCGGACTGGTGGCCTCGCCGAACAAGCGGTTTTTCTCGACCTTCATTTATCACAATCACTGGGGCGCCTTCATCCTTCTGAATACCGCCGTGTGCGTCGCCCTGCTCTTCTGGGCCTACCGGCGCGGGAGCGAGCGGGACATCTGGCACTCGCCGGTGCTGATGGGCGCCGTGGTCACTTTGTTGCTGGCGGCGTCGGTGCCGCTCAGCCAGTCGCGTTCCTGCACGGTCCTAGTCTTCCTGCTGTTGATGGGTGCACTCGCGCACTTCCTGATGCGCCTGATCCGCCGACGGCGCGATGAACACGCGGCGGCCTGGTTGCCCGTGACGGGAATCATCCTGGCGGTGCTCCTCGCCGTGGGTGGCGCGGGCTACCTTGCGCGCAAGGCGATGGGCGAGCGACTCGAGCAAACGGCCACCCAACTCGCGCCGGGCATGCGGGAAAACGTTCTGGACTCGCGCTTGACGCTTTACCGCGACACGTGGCGGATGGCGGCGGAAAAACCGGTGTTTGGCTGGGGACTGGAAAGCTACGCCCACGTGTTTCGGATCTTCAACACGCAGCGCACGGCGGAGGTCGTGTTCTGGATTCCGTTCTATGCCGAGGCGCATAATGACTGGCTGCAGTCCCTCGCGGAGACCGGATTCGTCGGCACCGGGCTGCTCCTGTTGCTCGGGATCCTGCCGATTGCCGCGATCCCGTGGCGGCGCGTCGAATCGGTCGTGCCCAAATACCTCCTGTTGGGCAACGCCCTCATCCTCGTCTATGCGTGGGTGGAGTTCCCGCTGGCCAGCCCGGCGGTGATGTTGACGTTCTGGGCCGTTTTCTGGTGCGCCCTGCGCTACGCCCGACTGGAGTTGGAATCTGTCGCCTCTCCCCGATCGAGCGCGGGCTGAACTGCCATGGTCTCCATTCTCATCCTGACCCTCAACGAGGAACGCAACCTGCCCGCGTGCCTCGCCTCCGTGCAATGGAGCGATGACCTCGTGGTGCTCGACTCCGGCTCGACCGACCGCACCGCGGAGATCGCGCGCGCCGCCGGCGCCCGCGTCTTCGTGAACCCATTCCGTGACTTCGCCTCGCAGCGCAACCACGCCCACGAGCGAATCCCATTCAAGAATCCCTGGGTGCTGCACCTTGATGCCGACGAAATTGTCCTGCCCGAACTGGCCGCCGAATTGCGCGCGCTGGCGGCCAACGCGACGCTCGATGGTTACTTCATCGCCCCACGGATGATGTTTCACGGCCAGTGGCTGCGCCGGTGCACGGATTTTCCCGCGTGGCAGGCGCGCTGCGTGCGCGCGCAGGGGTTCCGCTGGGTCCAAGCCGGGCATGGACAGCGCGAGGCGCCAGAGATGCGCATGGGCTTCCTGCAGGGAAACTACCTGCATGATATCTCCGTGGACGATGAGCGCGAGTGGGAGGCCCGCCACCGCCGGTATGCCCAAGCCGAGGCCGCCCAATATCTTGCCGCCGATGAACCGCTGGGCCGGACCCTCACCAGCCTTCTACGCGGGCCGGCCCTTGCTCGCCGTCGCGCGTTGAAGCGACTCAGCTACGCCCTGCCCGCGCGCCCTTGGTTTCGTTTCGTGTACCAGTACGTCCTGCGGGGCGGAATGTTCGACGGCCAGGGTGCCTGGCGTTATTGCCGTCTCCTGGCCCGCTACGAGCGCATCGCCGGGGAGGAAATCCGGCGCCAACGCGACGCCCGCCATGCCTAGGCCGCGCATCATTTTCATCAACCGGGTCTACTGGCCGTCGACCGCCGCCACCGCGCAGCTCCTGACGGACCTCGCCGAGAGCCTGGCCGCGCGCCACTGGCCGGTGGAGGTGATTGCCGCCGGAGACGGCGCCAGCGAGCGCGGCGGCGTGAAGATTCACCGCACGGGTGGCTCCGAGTTGCACCGCGGGTTTTTTTCCAGAATCGGGAATTACCGCCGCTTCCGCGCGGCGGCCCAACGCCGGGTGGCCGAAATCGCGCGGCCGGGAGACATCGTGGTCGTGATGACGGACCCGCCACTTCTCGGGACCGCCGCGGCTTCGGCCGCGCAAGCGCAGGGCGCGGCGGTGGTTCACTGGGTTCAGGATGTTTATCCCGAGATCGCCACGAAGCACTTTGGGGCGGTGGCGGGTTGGCTATTGGCTCCCGGACGCGTGCAACGCGACGCTGCGTGGCGCAACGCACAAACCTGCATCGCCCTCGGCACGGAAATGGCGCGGACGCTGACCGATCGCGGCGTTCAGCCGACGAATGTGCGCATCATCCCGAACTGGGCGCCCCGCGAACTCGAGGCCACCCCCTCCCCGCAGGCGGTGGCGGCTCGGCGTGCCGCGTGGGGTGTCGCCGACAAGTTCGTGGTGGCCTACTCCGGCAATCTCGGGCGCGTCCATGAATTCACCGCGGTCTTGGACGCCGCTCGCCAACTTCGGGACAACGAGAACATCTCATTTTTGTTTATTGGCAGCGGCGCGCGCTGGCCCGAAGTCCGGGCGGTGGCCGAAAGGGAGCTGCCCAACGTCAGGTTACTGCCGCCCGAGCCGCGGGAGAACCTGGCGGCTTCCTTGGCCGCCGCCGACGCGCAGCTGGTGACGTTCAACCCGACCTTCGACGGCCTCGTCTACCCGAGCAAACTCGCCGGGGTACTCGCCGCCGGGCGTCCGGTGCTTTTCGTGGGTTCTCCACACGGTGAGATCGCGCAATGGATCGAGCGCAACCGCTGCGGCGCCGCCTTCGCACCTGATGGCGGGGATCGCCTGGCCGAGCAGATTGTCCGGTGGAGCGGCCAGCGCGATGAACTCGCGGCCATCGGCGGGGCTGCCCGCCGCGCCTACGAATCCCATTTCACGTTTTCCGCCGCGCTCGCGGCCTGGGAATCGCTCCTCTTGCCGGGCACCGCGAGCCAAGTTCAGTTTGCCATGCCCGATTCGCCAGCTGTTAATCGCGCTGAATGACGCAACGCCGGACCACCACCCTTGCCCTGCTGGGACTCGACATCCTTTCGGTGATGGTCGCGTTCAACGGTGTGGCGTGGGCTTGGGGCGTGTTGCACTGGGATGGCCTCCTCCTGAGTTCGCTTGCCCTGCCCGTGGCCATGCACGTCCTCGCGGTGTACCTGATCGATGGCTACAACCCGCGCACCGACATGATGTCGGTAACGTACACCAGCCTTCATTCCATCGCGCTGATCTTCGTGCTGCTGGTCACCCTCCTGCTCACGTACGCGATCATTTCCGCCGGCTTCGCCCTGCAAGTCAGCCGCCTCGTCATCACCGGCAGCTGCCTCATCCTGATTCCGATCACCCTTTCGTACCGGCGCTTCTTCTATCAACGCCAGCTCTCGCACCAACAACAGCGGTACTTCCTCTTTCTGGGCAGCCCGGAAAGCTGCCTTTCGTTCAAGGATGAGTGCCGTCGAACGGGCATGACCCAGGCGGTCCTTTATGCGACGCACGCGACCTTTGTGCCCGGCGCACCCGTGCCGCCGCCCAGCCGCGATGTCTCCATGCCGCCGTTTGGAGACGTCGTGCACTACCTGGACGAATACGAAGGCCAGTTGGACGCGATCATCCTGCGCGAAACCAGCCAGGAACTGCCGTCCGCCGTGGCGCAGAAACTCATGGAATTGCATTTCTCCGGGGTGCCGACCTACACGCTCGAGCTGTTTCACGAAGTTTACTGGCGCAAGATTCCCCTGTATCGACTCAACCAAACCTGGCTCTTTCAGGAGGGTTTCCAAATCGCCCGCGAACCGGTCTTCGAACGCCTCAAGCGCGTGAGCGACATCGTGCTCGCCGGATTCGGCCTCGCGCTGGCCCTGCCGTTCTTCCCGCTGGTTGCCGCGCTGATCTGGATCGATGACCAGGGCCCGATCTTTTTCCGGCAACCCCGCGTCGGCAAGAACCGGGTCCTGTTTGACATCGTCAAGCTCCGCACGATGCGCGTGGGCGGCTCCGGCAGCGATTACACCCAGCCAAACGACAGTCGCATCACGCGCATTGGCGGTTTCCTGCGGGCCAGCCGCATCGACGAGATTCCGCAGCTGTGGAACGTCCTCGTGGGCGACATGAGCCTGATAGGGCCGCGCGCGGAGTGGGTCAAGCTGGTCGAGGAATACGAGCGGCAGATCCCTTGCTACCATTTCCGCCACCTCGTGAAGCCCGGCATCACCGGCTGGGCGCAGGTCAACTACCCGTATGGCGCCAACCTCGAAGACACGCTGCGCAAGCTGGAGTACGACCTGTACTACATCCGCTACTTCTCGTTCGTGCTCGATGCGTCGATCGTCCTGAAGACGATTCACATCATGCTTTTCGGCAAGGGCCGCTGACGCGCACCGTACCGCCGCGGCGCGACCCGCATTGGACTAATCTCCGACCTCCACTATCCTTCCGCCCGTGCCCAAACCCAAGGAATACGACTTCATCTGCATCGGCGGCGGCAGCGCCGGGTTCAACGCCGCGCGCGTCGCGGCCGGCCTGGGTCGCAAGGTCGCCGTGATCGACGGCGCCAAGGAACTTGGCGGGCTCTGCATCCTGCGCGGGTGCATGCCGTCCAAAACGCTTCTCTACACGGCGGAAATCCTGCACCACGCCCGCCACGCGCAACGCTTCGGCCTGCAGGTACGCGGGGCGCGGGCCGACATGAAGGCGGTGCAGGCGCGCAAGCGGCGCATCATCGCGGAATTTGCCCGCTACCGCGTGGATGCCCTCGAGGCCGGCAAGTTCGACCTCTATCGGGCCTACGCCAAGTTCACGGATCCGCACACGCTCGTGTTGTCGGATGGACGCGTGCTGCGCGGACGCCACTTCCTCGTCGGGACCGGCTCGCGCGTGAGTGTGCCGCCCATCCCGGGCCTGGCGGCCGCCGGGGCTTGGACGAGCGACGAGGTCCTCAACCTCAATTTCCTGCCGAAAAGCGTCATCGTGCTGGGCGGCGGCATCGTCGCCTGTGAGTTGACGCAATACCTGCGCCGCATGGGCAGCGAGGTCACGCTGGTGCAGCGCAGCCCCAATATCCTCCGGGACCATTCGGACGAGGCGTCCCGCGTCGTGCAAGCGGCCTTCCGTGACGAAGGCGTCGCGCTCTTCACTGGCACCCGCCTGCGCGAGGTCAAAAAGGAGCGGCGCGGCTACAAGGTAACTTTCGAACACGCTGGCAAGGTCGTCACGCGCCGCGCGGCACACCTCTTCAACGCGCTGGGCCGTCAGCCGAACACGAGCGGCCTGGGCCTGGAAGCCGCCGGCGTGAAGACGCGTCCCGACGGCCAGATTGTCATCAATCGCTGGCAGCAAACGAGTGTCCCGCACATCTACGCCGCCGGCGATTGCTCGGGCCCGCACGAGATCGTCCACCTCGCCATCGCGCAGGGCGAACTCGCCGCGCGCCACGCCGCCAAGGTTCGCGGGATCAAGCCGGTCGATTGGTCGTTGCTGCTCAATGTCGTGTTCACGGATCCGCAACTTGCGACCATCGGACGCCTCGAACGGGACCTGGCGGCGGCCGGCGTCAAGTACCTGACGGCCTCCTATCCGTTCAATGACCACGGCAAATCGATTTTGATGGAGGCGAATTACGGCTACGTGAAGGTCATCGCCGAACCGAAGCGCGGTCGCATCCTGGGTGCGGAAATCGTCGGCAAGGACGCCGGCGAACTCATCCACGCCTTCAGCGGTCCGCTGGCCATGCGGGCGACGGTGCGCGACCTGCTCCGCGCGCCCTGGTATCACCCGACCCTGGCGGAAATCATCACCTATCCGCTGGAGGAAATCGCCGACCAGCTGCCCTGAGCGGCGGCGGTCGGCCTGAAGGTCTTTGGGCCGCGCTTGAGCGCCGGATTCCGGCGTTTTTCCGGTTGCAGGCTGTCCCCCCGCCCCCTCGACTCGCCCCGTGGTTGCCGAAGCCGATTATCGCATCAAACTCCCCGTATTCGAGGGTCCGCTGGACCTGCTCCTTTTCCTCATCCGGAAAAACGAGCTGGATATCTACGACATCCCCATCTCGACGGTGACCAAGCAGTACCTGGAGGTCATCTACGCGATGAAGGACCTCCAGATCGAGGTGGCCGGGGAATTTTTCGTGATGGCGGCGACGCTGATGGAGATCAAAAGCCGGATGCTCCTGCCGAAGCACCAGCAGGCGATCGACCCGAATGCGGAGGAGGATGACCTCGATCCCCGCTGGGAACTCGTCCACCAGCTGCTGCAGTACAAGAAGTTCAAGGAAGCGGCGGGCAATCTCGGGCAGATGGCGCTCGACGCCCAGAACCGGCACGGCCGCGTGGCCTCGGCGTTTGCCCCGGCCTCCGAGCGTCCGCTCAAGCACGTCGATCGCATCGAGATTTGGAACTCGTTCAACCTGGTGCTCCGGCGCCTCGCCGAGAAGCTTGTCGTCGGCGAGATCCACGCTGAACAGGTCACGGTCGCCGACCAGATGGAATACGTGCTCGGTTACATCAAGACCGAGAAGTCCTTTGTCTTCACGGCGCTGCTCACCGGCAAGGTCACCCTCCGCCGGCTCGTCGCCACCTTCCTTGCGGTGCTCGAGCTCACCCGTCTGAAGAAACTGCAGATCATGCAGAACGAGGCGTTCACGGACATCCTGTGCACAGCCGTGGAGGAAAACCCGCTTGCAACCCCGTCGGAGACGAACACGGTCCCGCCGCAAGATGAAGAAAACGCCACGCCGCCGCAAAGCTGACCGGGCCCACCTGCTCGGGGTCGGTCTCGATAACCAGGACGGCCACAAGCGCATGACCAGCGCGGAGCAATTCACCATCGTGGGCGGCTCCGAGGAGACGCACACCAAGATGACCGAGACCGTCATCAAGACCTTCGAGCACCTCAAAAAGCGGGGCAAACCCCTGCACGCCGTCGAACCCCAGGAGCTCGCGGAAATCATCCACAAGTCGACGCCGCGCTGAGGCCCCACTTGCCTTTTGTTCACCGATTCGTTTACTGCCGCCCATGTCCGATAAAATCGCCCACCTCGATACCAACACCTTCCCCTCCGCCGTCGCCGGCGCCACGCCCGTCCTCGTGGACTTCTGGGCGCCGTGGTGCGGGCCTTGCAAGGCGATCGCCCCGATCCTCGATGAGCTCGCGGTCGAACTCGACGGCAAGCTGAAGATCGCGAAGGTCAACGTGGACGACAACGGCGACCTCGCCGCCCAGTACGGCGTGCGCGCGATCCCGACCATGCTCCTCTTCAAGGGTGGGCAGCTGGCCGAGCAGTTCGTCGGCATGATGGACAAGGCCTCGCTCAAGGCGAAGCTCGCCGGGAAAATCTAAACGACGCTGTGCTTCGCTTGCGGGCGGGATCACTGATCCCGCCTTTTTTGTTTCTGCGTTTCCCGCGCCTCACCAGCGGCCGAGCAGCAGCCCGGCGCTCAGCAGGACGCCGAACGCCGCAAGGTACTTCGCCGTGCTGCCGAGCAAGGCGATTTGCTCTGCCGGATCGCTCGACGCGCCGAGCCGATGAGTGAGCCGGGCCGCCCACGGCGCCAGCACCAGCGGCGCGAGCACCGGCCAGCGATACCCGTAAAGCAGCAGCGCCGCCGGGCAGAGCAGCGCCACGAGGTGCGACAGCCCGTACTGCCAGACGGCGAAGCGCCGGCCAAAACGCACGACCAAAGTCTTCTTGCCGGCACGGGCATCCGTCTCCGCATCCCGATAGTTGTTTGCCACGAGAATATTTGCCGCCAGCAACCCGACCGCCGCGGCGCAGGAGGTGGCGTCCGGCGCCAGGCCACCGGCCTGGACGTAGAACGTGGCGTCGACGGCCACCAGCCCGAAGAACAGGAAGACAAACAGGTCCCCGAGCCCGTTGTACCCGAGCGGAAACGGCCCGCCGGTGTAGGCGATCGCGCAGGCGATGCTGATGATTCCCACCGGCAGCAGGATCCAACCACCCTCCCGCACGAGCAGCAGTCCGACGAAAAACGCCACCGTCAGCACCAACCACGTCGCCCGCAGCATGGTTCCGGGCGCGATGAGTCCGGCCGCCACCGCCCGGCGCGGGCCGACGCGAGCCGGCGTGTCGGCCCCCTGCACAAAATCGAAGTAGTCGTTGGCGAAATTCGTACCGATCTGCACGAGCAAGGCGAAGGCCAGGCAGACTGCCGCCTTGCCCAGGTCCGCCGTCCGATGGGCTCCGGCCACAGCCGTGCCGACGAGCACGGGAATGACGGCCGCCGGGAGCGTTTTCGGCCGCGCCGCTTCCACCCAGTGCCGCCACGAAGACGAAGTCATGCTTTCGCCGACGCCGCGCCCTTCGGTTTGCGGCTGAAGATCACCAGCGGCCGTTTGGTCAGCAGGCTCGCCAGCGGGGCCAGGAACACGAGGCCCGCATTGAGGCCAACGAGCTCCGGACTGGCGGAAAAAACGAACCCCAGTGGCAAAAGCAGCGCCCCGTAGGCCGTGAGGAACATCCGGGGATTGGGAATCACCGGGTTGATCGCGAGCACCAGCGCGAACGCAAACAGGCCCGTGTAGTGTCCGCTCGTGCCGACGCTCATCCCCACGAGGAAAAAAATCGGGGCGAAGAAACTCAGGCGGGAGTCGTAGCGCACGCACTGGATCAGCACGGCCACCAGCAGGACGACGGCCTGCCAGACGAACACCGCCGTCTCCGCGTCTTCATTCCCGGCCAGCAGGGCGAACTGGGTCAGGCTGTACCCGCCGGCCAGCGCGCGAAACAGGTCCACGTAATTGCGGAAATTGGTGAACTCGCGGCCCGGTTGGACGGATTTGTCCTCCGGGTCCCGCGCCCCCATTCCCGCCAGCCGCTCCATGGCGCCGTCGGGCTTGCGGCGCTTCTTGAGGACGCGTGCGCCGGTGCGCAGCCACTGGCGGGGAAACCAGAGCAAGGCGATCGCCAGGATCAGGTAGGGCCAGCTGATGGTCATGGATTCGGGCATGAGAGTCCCCCAGTGCAAGCAGACGGCGCGTTCATGTCAAAGGCATCGTCAGGGCCCCTGCCCCGCCTCCAACGCACGAATCCTCGCCTCCACCACCGGAATCCGCGCAGCGGGATCGTCCGCTGGCAGCACCTGCCGCAGGTGGCGCAACCAGTCGAGGGCTTCCGCCGGCCGCCCCAGCGCCACCAACAACTCCCCGTAAATCCGACCGGCATAGTACGGCGCCCCGCGTACGCTGGCTGCGCGGCGGTAGTGGACGGCCGCGGCTTCCAGGTCGCCCCGGGCCCACCGATGGATGTTGGCCATTTCGATCAGCAGCGCCGCATCCGGACCCCGCACCCGAAGCCCGTCCTCAAGGAGCCGCAGGGAACGCTCGATGCACCCCTGCCGGTGCCGCGGATCGCGCAACGCCGGCCAGGTCGGCAGATCGTACGCGACCATCCGGGCGCCATTGAGCCAGTAGGCGTCGACGTCCGGATCCGCCGCGACCGTCACCTCGATCCAGGCAATCGTGGCCGCCTCATCGCGCACCTCCCAAGCGAGGTTGGTTCGCAGCCAGCAGCCGGCGGCGAAGGCGGGACCCAATCCACCCAATAGCGCCGGACCCAAACCGCGCCCCGCCAACGCGGCTACCCGGTCGCAATCGAGAGCGCCGGGCTGGCTCGATTCGAGGGGTTCGAGTTGACGCGCGACCCAGCCGACCAGCCCGCAGCCAATCGCGAGCAGCAGCCAAGCCTGCAGTTTAAAATTCGCGGAAACTGAAGACATACGTTGCCAGCGCGGCGAGCCACGCCGTGAAGAGAGCCCAATTGAGCGCCAGCCCGCACAGCGCCGGCTGGACCGAGCGACCATCGCTCGCGAACACCGCCGCGCCATCGAACATCCCGAGATTCGGCCACACGCGCAGCCATTCCAAGCTGCCGGACGCGAACGGTCGCAAATGTCCGATAACCACCGCCAACACCCCGGCTCCAATGGCGAACAGCATGGAGCGCGTCGTCGTCGCCACACAAAGCGTCAGCGCCGCCGTCAGGCTGACCTTCATCCATTGCACCGCACAGGCCGCGAGCAATGGCCACGCGGCGAGCTCAACCGCACCCAGTTGATGGCTGCGCACCGCCAGCATCACACCAAGCACGGTCCCGAGAAATCCCGTGGCCAACGCGAGCGCCGCGCCGATGCCCGTGAGCATTCCGACCAAGTACTCTCCGCGACGCACCCCGCGCGCGAGGAGGCAAGCTGTCGTTCCCGCGGCCTGCTCGGACAGGAACAACTGCGGTGGCAGAATCAGCGCCAGCAGGGTGCCCGCGAGCCCGATGAGTCCGACGCCAGACGTGGCCAGAAACCGAATCTCCTCCCGCCCGAAATGGAACCCTTGCAACCAGTGGGCCGCGGCCACCAGCAAGCCCGCCATCGCCGCGAGCAGCAGGCCGAGCTTTCCCCGGACCACAGCACTCAGCGTGTACCGGGCAATCGCGAGCACGCGCTGCGCTGACGTCCGGAATGAATGGGCCAACCTTTCACGCATGACCGATGCGCTCCAGATAAACCTCTTCAAGACGGTGCGCCGCCCCGAAGCTCGAGGGGGTCTCCCCCATGACCTCCCTGAGGCTGCCCGCGGCGAGCAAACGTCCCGCGCCCAGGATTGCGACGAGGTCACACACCTCGATTGCTTGGGCAAAAAGGTGCGAAGTGAGCACAATCGTCGTTTCGCTTTCGCGGAGCTGCCGGATCAACTGCATGAGCAAACGTCGTCCCTCGGGATCAAGACCGCTCTCGGGTTCGTCGAGCAACAGCACCGGCGGCCACCCCAGGATCGCCTGCGCGAGCCCCAGGCGCTGCATCATGCCCTTGGAGTAGGTTCCCAGCCGCCGGTCGCTGGCGGGCTCCAAACCGCTCCACGCGAGGACCCGCTCAACTTCGCCGCCATCGACGTTCGCCAACACCGCACAGAATCGCAAAAATTCGCGCGCGGTCTGATGCGGTGCGAAGCGCGGCGATTCGGGCAGGTACCCGCAAAAGCGGCGCGCGGCGAGGCGGTCGGCTGGATGTCCGTGAATCCGACACTCACCCGCGGACGGAGTCACCAGCCCCGCGAGGGCCTTCAGCGTGGTGCTCTTGCCGGAACCGTTGGGCCCGAGCAGCCCGCAAACTGACCCGCGCGGGATGGCCAGGGAAACGTCATGCACGGCGACCACCGGCCGGCCAGTCCATGACGGTCGGTAGGTCTTGCTGAAGCGGGCAAGCTCGACGGCCCAAGGGGCCTCGGAAGGATGGATCAACGGATGGAAAAACCCTGAAACTGAGCGGCCCGCTTGGTTTCGGTTTGTTCAACCTTGCGGATATATCCTTCCATCCGTTCCTGCACCGCAACGACGAAATCGCGCACTTCCGCCATGCGTCCCTCGGCTTCGAGTTGGACCCGGCCGTCGGCGAGATTCGCGACATAACCCGACACCTCAAATCCCTTGGCAACCTGCAGGGTCTGGTAACGAAAGCCCACGCCCTGCACCCGTCCCGTGAAAAAGACCGATGCATGATGAACTTCCGCCATGGCCCGGAGCAAACCAAGCGACCGCATCGACTCAATCCCAACCTCCCGCCGCCTTACGGATTCCCGCCGCCACTCTTAAAGGGAAAGGAATAGGGATCGACCGCACTTCCGCCGCCGGCGGCCGACCCGCGGCAAACCACGTCCGCGATGAACCCGACGCCGCCAGGCCCATATTCCCGGATTTTTATTTGCCAGCGGGCATGGTCTAAGCACTGTTCGGGAGCGACGCCGCAAGGCGCCTTCATTACATGACCAATTCTGATTCCGACGGGTTGTTCGATAACGACTGGGAAGACCGCGGCGAGCTCGCCTGGACCGAGCTGGATTGGCAGAGATACCTGGACACGCAGGAAGCGGCGGTCCGCGAGTACATCAAGTTTTACGACCAGCTGCCCGAGGCCGTCGACCGCGTCGACGAAGCCGCCCGCCGCATGGGTTGGGAGCTGGCCGACACGCAGGAAGCGACGGAACTCACCGAAACGGAGGAAACCGACGATGAGGTTGACGAGGTTTTCGCCGGCGATTGGGACCCCTACACGCTCCACCGCAACCCGGTCTATATTTCGACCCGCGCCCTCTACGTGAGCCTGATCGCCCACTGGGAACGCGTGGCCGCGCAACCCGACCGCGTGCCTGCGGCGCTGGGCATCACCCTCCAGGCGCTGCTTTATCGTGGCAATGAACAGGCGGTGCAGGCCGTGCAGGCGCTGGAAATGGGCGACTACACCCTCGCCATCTGCCTTTTCAAACGCGCCCTGCGCGAGTTGAACCTCACCCTCGCCCGCCTGAGCCAGCCCGACGTGGCGGAAACGCCGCTCGCCATCCGCTACCGCGAATACGCGATGCCCCGCCTGTTCGACCTGCGCGAGATCTGGCTGCGGGTCATGAACGAGTGCCGGTCCACCGGCGCCGAGGAGTAGTCCGTCCGCGCTGTCGACGGGGACCGGGCCATACGGCCGATTTTTTTGTCATGTCATTCAAGCACACCCTGCAACGTTTCGCCATCGCCTCCAGCTGCCTGTTGGCCGCGCCGGTGACGTGCAATTCGATCCTGGCCAAGAAAGGCGAGGTGGACGAAAGCAAGTACGACTACGTCCAAACGACCGGCTCGAGCCTGGTAAAGCGCGTGCCAAAGGGCTCCGCGCCCGAGGTGGGCTCGTCGGCTTCCAGTTCCGCCACGGGTGAGGCCATCAACAACTTCACCCGCGCCAACACGGGCGTCGGCCGCACCAACTGACCTGCCGCCACGCTCGAGCGTCGGCGAGTTCCGCCTGCCAGGCTTTGGAAGCCGGACGTTCAGCGTTCGAAGTTGCGGTCCCCCGCCGACTCCGCCCTCCCTTGCCGCAGATCCCCTCTCGAGAGGGGTGCCCACCGGGCGGGGTGTGTTTCCGATCCCTTCCAATCCTTGGAAGTTGAGCGTTGGACGTTGAACGTTGAAAGTTGTGCGTTGAAAGGCGCCCTGCCCACTCAGCCCTCATCCCTCCAAAATCCCTCCGCCCTCCCTTGCCGTAGATCCCCTCTCGAGAGGGGTGCCCACCGGGCGGGGTGTGTTCCCGAGTCATTCTCGTTCTCCCGTCCCGCCACCCAGCCCGCCTCCGCAGCATCGGAGTTGAGCGTTGGACGTTGGACGTTCAGCGTTGAACGTTCAGCGTTCGACGTTCAAATTTCCACCTCGCGTTGCGCCTACCCAATCCTCCAAGAGAACGATTAAGATTACGATAACGAGAACGATTTCCCCCATATCCCCGGAAGTTGAGCGTTGGACGTTGAGCGTTGAAAGTTGTGCGTTGAAAGGCGCCCCGCCCTCATCCCTCCACGATCCCCGTCCCTTTCAACTTTCACCCTTCAACTTTCAACCCATCGCCCAGCGGGCGATTCTCCGCGCGATCAAGCGGACTCCGCACCCCAATCCCTGGCTTCTTCATCACGTGCGCGTAGATCTGCGTTGTCTCCACGCTCGCATGCCCCAGCAACTCCTGCACTGTGCGGATGTCCGTGCCGGCTTCCAGGAGATGCGTGGCAAAGGAATGCCGTAACGTGTGCGGCGTAACCCGCTTGGTCAGCGCTGCCTTGGTCGCCGCCGCTTTCAGGGCCATCTGGAAAGCGTTGTCGCTGACATGATGCCGGCGGCGAATTTGGGTCCCCGGATCGGTCGACAACTCCCGCGAAGGAAACAGCCACTGCCACTCCCAACTCACGCCCGCCTTGGGATATTTCCTGGCCAGTCCCTCCGGCAACCACACCCCGGGAATCCCGCTGTCCCGGTCACCCTTCCAAAGTACGTGCAAGCGGGCGAGATGCTCGCGCAATTCCGGCACCAGTTTTTCAGGCAGGACGGTCGACCGATCCTTGTCGCCCTTGCCCGCAAAAACCTGCAGGCGGCCGCGCTCGAGGTCGAGATGGTGGACACGCAGTCTCAGCAATTCCATCAGGCGCAGGCCCGCGCCATAGGCGAGTTCCGCCATGATCCGCGAGGTTCCGCTCATCTGGGCAAAGAGGGAGCGGGTTTCGGACACCGAAAGCACGGTCGGCAACCGCCGCTTCGGATGGGCCCGCTTGAAGGTCATCTCACCCAGGTCGCGATGCAGCGCCTCCTGCATCAAGAATACCAACGCATTGAGGGCTTGTTTTTGGGACGAGGGACTCGCGCGACCCTCGACGGCCAGGGCACTCAAAAACGCGGCGACTTCCTCGCCGGAAGCCGCGTAGGGCGAGCGTGGAGCAATAAACCGGGCGAACCGGACGGCCCATTCGCGGTAGGTTTGTTCCGTTCGCCAAAGAAACCCGCGTTCACGGATCGCCTTAATCAGCGCCTGCTCCCAAGGCGGGCCGCCGAGGTCGGTTGCAGCCGGGGGCGGCTCCATCGGACGAGCCGGTCGCCGGCCGCCCGATACGAATCGTCGTGCGATCGGCGCCGCTTCGGTGCCGCTGGGCGTACTGGCTTGCGGACGCGCCCCCTCGCGGTAGAACCATCGCAGGGCACGCCGGGCCATCCCGTCTGGAGGAGAACCTTTAGCCTCCAGGTATTGCTGCGCGACTTCGATGGTCGCCGCCCGTTGGCCCACCTTGCAGTGACGGAGAAAATCCAGGATCTCATGCCGAAACGCGATTCTCGTCGGCGCATCGATTGGCGCTTGAGAAAGCACCTGCTTCCAGAGAGGAAATGATATGGGCATGATCTGCATCGATGGCCCATGTCATAACTTGAGCTTTTTCCGTAAAAGTGGGTGACCTGCAAAAGCCTAAGTTCAAAACCCGATGCCTGAGCACAAAAGACTTAACCTACATTTAGGTGCTAAAACCGCTCCCTAAACTTAAGCTTTAGTCTTAAGCTGAATAACACTGTTGGCCAAAACATAATGTGATCGAGTTCCTGATCATTTTAGCGGTCGTCACTTTTTTTCGGATCCGCGGGTTCCCGAAGAGGAAGATGGTTTACCGCATTCTGTTCATCTTATTGTCGCTCGTCGGGCTTGTCGCTTCAGCCGATTTTGCCATCTCGTATAGTATCGATTCGTATTATTTTCGTGGCCCAGACTACCGGTATGAATTGGTATTCTCAGCCATTGGCATTTTGATTTTCGCGATTTGTCTAGGCGAAGCCGTCATCCTGACGCGGTTCAAGACAGCCTCGAAGAAAGAGGCCAACCAGGTGCCCGAGCCAACGTCCGGGCTGGCGCCCGGCCGTGGCTCATCGTAGACGTTGGGCGAAGAAAGAATCCGATGCGCGACGAATATGAAAAGGCCCGAAAGGCGTTAGAGATTTCCGACGCCTATTTCTCGTTGCTTGCACCGCATCGTCACGCCGACACCACGCTTGCGATCATTGAGCGGTTCACCTCGCTCGGAAGAAAAGGCCTTTCCGCCCCATGGTGGTGGGAGTCATTTGTTGACCAAGCGTGGACGGCAACCCCCGACGCCGCTTTAGATTTCGTCGGTTCGTTCTTGGAGCCTCAGCAGCGGTATTGGTTGGTGGCCGAAGCTAGGTCGAAAAAGAAGGAATCGGCGTTTTGGGTCTACGATGCGACTGGCGCGGCTATTCGCCGCATTCTTCCTCAGTGCCATCATCACGAGTATTACATCGTCGATCGAAAGATGACGTGGCTGCTGTGCGAGAATCATCATGGCGTCGTCATCGCCTGCGGCGCTTTGAAAGAGAAAGAGCCCAACCAGGCGGCACAGACAACTCCGGGGCTGCGCCCCTCCGTGTCTGACCTTTAACGATCGGCGAAAGAAATGAACCTGCTGCGACTAGCGATTTACGAAGTGGTCTATTATGGTCCGATTTGGATCGGATTTATCGCGATCACGTATTGTGCCTCTCGCTATGCAGGCTGGATCGGTGCGTTGCTCTGCCCGGCGGCGATTGCCGGGACAATCGTATTTCTCGACGTTCGCTGGATTTGGGATCAGATGCAGCACCATCCAGAAGAAGGAAGAGATGCTGACTTTGTTTTCTGGTTCGGCGTTCTTGGCCGCATTTTGCTCTTCAATGCGCTGTTAGTCCCCGTGAGTGGTGTTGGTCTGTGGCGGCGGCGAGTCGCACAGAAGAAAAAAGAGCCGATCCAGCCACCACAGACAACGACCGGGAGCTCTGCTCCCGATCGTGTCTGAGTTCAATCGTTGGGCGAAGAAAGCTCCGTGAAGATTTATCCCCTTACGATCATTCCATTTATTTGCGTGGCAGCCGCAGTCATTTGGGCCTGCGTAGTTGGAATCCGAACATTCCGGAAGACCCGAGCGCTCTCCCCAATGGTTGTCGGCACCGTCCTGCTGGGACTTTTATTGGGGCGCGGATTGGAAAGTGTGCTCGAATATCCGAAGTCTCTTACGTCTTGGATGGAAGATTATGAACCGCTCAAGATCGAGCGTTGGAATTTTTTCCTCCGCTTCGAGGGCTGCCTATTTGGTGTAGGCCTTTCTGCCACGGCGATCGCAGCGTTATATCTACTGCAGCGGGAGATTATCGCCCTGCATGAAGGAAGAGTGCCCGAAAAGAACCGTGTCCTTTTTGCCACGCTGCTGCTTGCATCCGTGATTCTGAAAGCAAACACCATAATCGCTGCTCAGATAGCTGCGGTCATCGTCCCTTGGCTGTATCCGTGAAGACGCCCAACCAGGCATCACAGCCAACGTCGCTAACGCGACGTGGCTGAACCTTAAACGATCGGCGGAAGACCAATGCGCTTTCTCGCTCTCATTCTCACATCTGTCCTTCTAGCGGGCTGTTCATCATTTCCGAAGAAGATGGTCGGGAGTTTTGATTCTCGTGTCGGCGACTTTCTCATCATCAAGGCAGATGGGTCGTTGTATTGGTCACCGATCTCCAAAATCGACGATAAGCTCGTATTTGTCGGCATCGTGAGTCCTGAAAGAAAAGATAGCTTGGTAGCTCCGCTCGTCGTGCCGTCCTCATCACCGTTTCTTTATTCGAAGATCACATTTTCGCCGGACTACGCCCATGTGACCGTTGATTGGGGCGGCCTCAACCACGATGCAGGAAAAAACCGAGCCACTGAGTATGAGCGTCGGAAGTAGAGAGCCGATCCAACGGCCAGAGCCAATGGCGGTGCTGCGCACCGCCATGGCTCATCACTGAACGATCGGCAGAAGAACATGGGCATCGATCTTCAATGGATAACCGAGCGCGGCGAAGTTCTGGAGCGCGTCTTAGACCCACGGAATACGCTCTCTAAGATTGTCGACGCTGCGCCGAACGTTGAAGAGACGATATGCCTGCGTTTCATCGACCCATATGGGGACACGATCTTCAATCGCGCCCAGATGGAAGTTCTGCGCGAAGAATTGCTTTCGGTGCCCGAATCAGCGCTCGATACCGAGGCGAGCGAACATAAGAAGAAGATTGTTGAGCTGACGACGAAGGCGGAAGCCAAGGTGCACACCTACCTCAAATTCTATGGCGACTGAAGAGCCGATCCAGCTGCCAGTGCCAATGTCGGTGCTTCGCACCGCCATGGCACATCGTTAACGTTGGGCAGACATTATGAACCCCGAAGAAATCAAAGCTTGGGCGCTCGCTGGCTCGGCGGCCATCGCTGCATTGAAAGAGGCCATCGCATTGCTGCCATCGGGCGCCAAGAAAGAAGAGGCCGAGCGGGCGATAGCTCGCGCCGAGCAGGAGATGAAGGAAGCCGAGGCTGCCGCCGCCAAGAAACTTGGCTTTGAGATTTGTCCGCGGTGTTGGCCACCTGAGATCATGACTATCGGTGATGATGATCTGTATCGGTGCCGGGCGTGCGGAAAGCCGTTCCCAGGATCCGGGAGCGGGACTATGAAAGTCAGGACTCATGGCACCGAGCAAAAGAGATGAGCAGAAGAGCCCAACCAGACGGCACAGACAACTCCGGGGCTGCGCCCCGTCGTGTCTGACCTGAGACGTTGGCCGGAAGATAATGACGAAGCGCGAGAAAATCTTAGGCGTATCGGGAGTGATCCTTATCGCCGCCGCTTTCGGCGGGCGGTCCGTCCTCCTCCGCTCCACCCGTGTTGAGTGGCCCGAGTCCCCGCGTTGGTTTGCAGGCTATGCTGAGCCGCAAAGCAAGGGACCGAAAGTGATTATCGGTCACGATAGCGAATACTGGCGCCTCAAGAACGTGGTTCGTGTGGATGTCCGGCAGGGCATACCCCACACCCGCGATCAAGATGGCATCCCAATAAGAGACCTCGTCAGTTATGTTGATGCTGAAGCCGCCAGGACCGGAGCAGAGTATGTAGTGATTTCCGCATCCCACGAAGAGAAAATCGGTGGTGTGGTGGCCGTCATCGACGAGTGCCGGAAGACTCGGGTGCGGGCTGTTATCCTGAACGAGTATCTCGACGCTTACGCTGCCAAATGAAGAAACGGCCAACCAGACACCACAGCCAACTCCGGGCAGCTGACGCTGCCCTCCGTGGCTGAGTTCAAACGATCGGCGGAAGAACCCCTGTCTCGAAACATGACTCCATTGAAGAGTAAGAAGCGGTATTCCCGGTTAGCTCTCCCCTCCATGTTGATTCTCATGGGAGTGCTCTTGGTCGTTACGAAGAGATATCCTGTGAGCATCGTCGGCCCCGTTGAAGAAGGGGCGCTCGTTATTTTTGTTGGGATTGTATGCTGTCTCACCGGCGGCTGGGGTTTTATCCAGACCGTCCTCTCGATTAGGCGTGGAGAAGCGCCGATCCAGCCATCAGAGCCAACGCGCGGGAATGGGCCTGATTTCGGATGAGCCTTCTCCGCTCCATATCTCCTGTAATTCAAAAGGGCTCACTGTCCGCTCGCCCGCGCGCGGCTCACTTGTAACGATCGGCGGAAGATGAAGAAGAAGACGGCCATTTCGACACTTTGCACCCTCTTCTGGTTGCTCGCTGCCTATGCGGCCTACGCGTATGCATATTTTGCCTGGCTCTCCGCGACACCGTTGAGCGAGAGCCAGCTTAAGCGAGTTCAGTATGATGCGGCTATTTGGCTTGGTGTTCTTGGCTTCAGTATTGTCGCCGCACCATTGCTCGGGTGGTGGAGATTGAGGCTGGCAGGATTTCCCGGTGGTCGGAAGGAAGAGCCGATCCAGCCGTCAGAGACAACGCGCGGGAAGTGACCGGCATTCGCATGACCCAGCCCCGCTCCACCCTACCCCTAATTTCAGGTGCAGAGCGCGCTCGCCCGCGCGTGTCTCATCGTTAACGATCGGCGGAAGATTTTGAGATGTCCACACGTCCCACAGACCGAGAACTTTCAGGGATGACCGTTAATGAGCGGCTATTCGCTTGTGGTCTTATGGATCGTTGGGACGCGGCCGCACATGGAAGAAAGAGAGACGAGATGATCTCGGTACTTTGTGAGGTTGCGCTTACCGAGAAAGAGGCTGCTTCGACGACCGACGCGGTGTTGGCGAATCCCTCGAAATATGGATTCTAACCAGAAAGAGCCGATCCAGCCGCCACAGACAACTCCGGGGAGCTGCGCTCCCCTCCGTGTCTGAGCTGAAACGATCGCCGGAAGAAACATGAGCCTGTTTGATTCCATCCTCGGACCAAAGAAGACGCGGCCGAAGTCCTACGAGGAGGCCGTCGCGGTAATCGAAGCATTCGTCGACGGCCGGTCCGCCAAATGGGATTGGGATGATTTCACGTCTCCGAAGAAGAAGGCAGCCAGAAGATGACATGGGGCGGGCAGTAAGGGCGCGAAGCGCCATACTGTCCGCCCCATGTCATCTTTTCAGAGGAACCCCGGCTAGTTTCGCCGGCGCTTTTTTGTGCCTGGCATGGCCGCGGCGGCGGTGACCGCGCCCCGCTTGAAGTTGCCTGACTTAAGGGCGTTGATCTGGTCGCGCAGGAGCGCGGCGCGCTCGAATTCGAGGCGGTTGGCGGCCTCCTGCATCTCCTCCTCGAGCTCCGCCACCACGGCGGCGACATCGTCGGCGGACTCCGCAACCGCCACCTCGGCGTCCTTTCCGCTGCCGTCGTACGTGTGCAGGCTCGCCTGGACGCCGCGCTTCACGCTGCGGGGCGTGATGCCGTGGGTTGTGTTGTACGGGCCCCATAGCAGGGGTCAGGTCGCTTTATTCCCGATCGAAGGGAGCGCTTACGGAAAAATTACGTTTTAACTTTCGCGGCTTGAGGGGGCGGCGTCCGTGCTGGGCGCATGGCAAGAAAACTTCGCCTCGAATACCCCGGGGCGTGCTACCACATCATCAACCGCGGCAACTACCGGCGGGATCTCTTCGCGACCGACGGCGCCAAGGCAGCCTTCCAAGCCTGCCTGTTTGAGGCGTGTGCACGTTCGGCGTGGCACCTCCACGCATTCGTGGTGATGCGCAACCACTACCACCTCGCGCTGGAAACCCCGGAGGGCAATTTGGTGGCCGGCATGCAGTGGTTGCAGGCCACCTTTGCGAGTCGTTTCAACCGGCTCCGCGACGAACGCGGGCATTTGTTCCAGGGCCGTTACAAGGCGATCGTGGTGGAGGAGGGCCTGCCGTTTGCGGGGGTGGCCGCTTATGTGCATCTCAATCCGGTGCGGGCGGGCATCCGGCCGCTCGACCGGCTCGCGGAATACCGATTCTCGAGCTATCCCTTCCTGCGGCAGCCGGCCCGTCGCCCGCCGTGGCTGCGGCTGGACCTGACGCTCGCAAACGCGGGTGGGCTGCCGGATACGCGGGACGGCTGGCAGCGCTATGATGAATACCTTCAACGGGAGTTGCAGCAGGGGCCGGCCGGTCGCAGGGGCGCGCGCGGGAACCTAAACCGCGGGTGGGCGTTGGGCAGCGCGGAGTTCAAGGCGGCGCTCCTGCGGGATCACACGGTGGCGGCGCTGACCCGGGCGTGGGAGGTCTCGGGTGCCGCCGAGATCCGCGTCGGGCAATGGGAAACGAAATTGGCTGAAGGCCTGCGCGTCATTGGTCGCAGCCCGGACGAACTGCGCACCCGTCCCAAAGGCAAACCGTGGAAGCTGGCGCTGGCGCTCCACCTCAAGCAGACATCCCAGGCATCGAACGCCTGGCTGGGCGGTGCGCTGCATTTGGGCTCCGCTAAATACGTCAGCTCGCTGATCTCAGCCCTGCGCCAAGGCCGCAAGTTGCCACCGGAGTACGCACAGTTGGTCGCGGCCACCGCGGCGGGGCCGAAACTCGGGAAAAAAGCGACCTGACCCCTGCTATGGGGCTGCAGCCGCGCAGCAAGGCGGCGCTCTTGCCTTGCAGTGTCAGGCGCACCCGTTCGTTGGCCAAGGCCTGGCGTTGGCGTCCGATGGCGCGCGCGGCCTCTTCGGTTGGGCTCGGCACGCGCACGACGGCGAGCGCACCGCGATTGCCGGCCAGGAACCGATCGAGGCATGAGCACAAGGCGGCGGCATCACGATTGTCGGTCTTCACCTTCTCGCCGTAGTTGCTCCAGTCACGCGGGCGCACCACCGGGTTGCGCACGCCCAACGCCTCGAGCTGACGGTGCAGCACGTAACCGAAGGGCCCCGCCTCGTAGCAGCTGTACACCGCCCGCGCCCGCTCGGTCTGCCGGCGCGCGAACCCCAGAAACTGCTCCGGAGTGAAACGCTGCGCCGGCTGCGCGGCCTGCGCATCGATCTGCCTCACCACCACAATCGAGCTGGCATGCACGTCCAACCCGAGCTTGATTACCTCGGCGCGAGCGCCGGTCTCTGTCTGTGTTTTATGATTGGTACTCATACGCGGACAGTATGGCGCTTCGCGCCCTTACTGCCCGCCCAATGTCATCTTTTCAGAGAGGGACGCCGGCTAGGTTCGCCGGCGCTTTTTGGTGCCTGGTTTGGCCGCCGCAGCGGTGACCGCACCGCGCTTGAAATTGCCTGACTTGAGGGCGTTGATCTGGTCGCGCAGGAGCGCGGCGCGCTCGAATTCGAGGCGGTTGGCGGCCTCCTGCATCTCCTCCTCGAGCTCCGCCACCACGGCGGCAACATCGTCGGCGGATTCCGCAACCGCCACGTCGGCGTCCTTTCCGCTGCCGTCGTACGTGTGCAGGCTCGCCTGGACGCCGCGCTTCACGCTGCGGGGCGTGATGCCGTGCTCCGTATTGTACGCGATCTGCTTCTCCCGCCGGCGGGTCACTTCCTCAACCGTGCGCCTGATCGATTCGGTGACGACGTCGGCATAGAAAATCACGCGGCCGCGTTCGTGACGAGCCGCGCGGCCCGCCGTTTGCATGAGGCTCGTGGCACTGCGCAGGAAGCCCTCCTTGTCGGCATCCAACACGGCGACCAGGGCGACCTCCGGCAGGTCCAGGCCCTCGCGCAGGAGGTTGATGCCGATCAACACGTCGAAATTACCCTGCCGGAGGTTGCGCAGGATTTCCACGCGCTCGAGCGCATCGATGTCCGAGTGCAGGTACTCGACACGGATCTTCGAATCGCGCATGTGGGACGTGAGATCCTCGGACAGGCGCTTCGTGAGCGTTGTGACCAGCACGCGCTCGCCCTTCTCCACCGCGGCGCGGACCTCGCCGATCAGGTTTTCCACCTGTCCCTTGGTCGGTCGGAGGTCGATCTGCGGGTCGAGCAGCCCGGTCGGACGAATCACCTGCTCGGCGATGACCTGGGAACGTTGCAATTCGAACGGCGCCGGCGTGGCCGACACGTAGAGGGTCTGGCCGGTGATGGACTGAAACTCGGCGAAACTCTGTGGACGATTATCGAGCGCCGACGGCAGCCGGAAGCCGAAGTTCACCAGGGTCTTTTTCCGCGCGATGTCACCATTGTACATGCCGCCGATCTGCGGGATGGTCACATGGCTCTCGTCGACCAGCAGGATGAAATCCTTCGGGAAGAAATCGATCAGGCAAAACGGGCGGTCGCCCGGGCGGCGCCCCGTGAGGTGGGCGGAGTAGTTCTCAATGCCGTTGCAAAAGCCCATCTCCTGGAGCATCTCGAGGTCGTAGTTCGTGCGCATGCGAATGCGCTGCGCCTCGAGGTATTTCTGGTCCTTTTCAAAGTACGCCACCCGGTCGTCGAGCTCGCGTTTGATGCCGGCGATGGCGTCGTCGAGCCGGCCGCGGGTGGTCACGTACTGGTTGGCGGGATACAGGTCGAACTTGTCGATCTTGCGCAGCACGGCCCCGGTCAGCGGCTCGAACTCCGTCAGGGCCTCGATCTCGTCGCCGAAAAACTCCACCCGCAACCCGTGCTCGAGGTAGGCCGGCATCACGTCGACCGTGTCGCCCCGGACGCGGAACGAGCCGCGCTTCAATTCGTAGTCATTCCGCTCGTGCAGGTTCTCCACCAGCCGCTCGAGAAACTTGTTGCGGTTGAAGGAAGCGCCGCGCTCGAGGCCGATGCGCATCGCGGAGAAGTCCTCGGGCGAACCGAGGCCGTAGATGCAGGAAACGCTGGCCACGACGATCACGTCGCGCCGGCTGACGAGGGAACTCGTCGTCGAAATTCGCAGCCGCTCGATCTCCTCGTTGATCGAGGAATCCTTCTCGATGAACGTATCGCTCGAGGGGACGTAAGCCTCCGGCTGATAGTAATCGTAGTAACTCACGAAGTACTCGACGGCGTTTTCCGGGAAGAAGGCCTTGAACTCCGAGTACAGCTGCGCGGCGAGCGTCTTGTTGTGCGAGATGATCAGCACCGGCCGGTCCAGCTGCGCGATGACGTTGGCCATCGTGAACGTCTTGCCGGACCCCGTCACCCCGAGAAGCGTTTGGTCGCGATTTCCCGCCCGAAACGACTCCACCAGCTTGGCGATCGCCGCCGGTTGGTCGCCGGTGGGTTGATAGTCGGAGTGCAGCTTGAACATGCCCATGCTCGGTGATGTTGAATCCAAGAAGCGGGAAAACACAAAGAAACTAAGCGACGCGCGACCGCGGCCCGGCCTTGTCCGACTACGAACTAGAGCCCGAAGAGCCGCAGGACGCCACCCCACAAACCCGCCCAGAACTTGCGCACCTGCTCCTGCGGTCCCTTGGCGGACGTCTCCTGGCAGAGAAAGATCCCCTCGCCCTCGAACAGATCGTCGAAGAGGGGGTTCATCCCGCGGAAATACGCCCAAAAGGTTTCCGCGCGAACCGGCCGGTACGCCAGGCCCGGTGTGAAGCCAATGGTGGCGTCCTGGTTCGTGCGCCGCGCCGGTGACGGGTTGCCCGGGGATGGCGTCAGCACTTCGGCGCGCACACCCCGACTGCCCGCGACCAACAAGCGGCAAGGGCCGACAAACTCGAAGTACCGGAACTGCCCCGTGACCCACGATTGCATCGTGAACAAGCGCCAGTGCCGGCGAATGACGACCCGGGCGCCGCCCTGCCCGACCACCCCGGCGAGGAAGCTCGGACGCAGCACCAACGAGGCGCCCTCCGGGAGCGACACCAAAACCAGTTCGGTGTTGGGATTCTCCTGGCTCGAAAACGTCGCCCGATACGTGGCCGAGGTCGACTTGTTCGACATCTCAATCAACTCGGTCAACCCGGCCGCGAGGCACGTGAACGGCATCCGCCAGTCCAGGACCGTCCGCGTCCGTTTGGAAAGCCCCTCGTCGGACGCCTGCAGGAACTTTTCCTTCACCCACAGCGTGTCGCCTGGCGGCAACTCGGCCTCGACGGAGGAACGGCTGGGCGTGATTTCCGGACTTCCCCCTACGCCCTGGCCAAGCCGCACCGGCGCACGCGCGGACACGAACGGGGCGAATGCCATGAACGCCAGGATCCGCGCCAACGGCGGTCCGAGGAAATAAAGCGCCGCAATCAAAATGATCTTCGGCCCGTGCAAGGCCCAAGCCTCACGGACGTAGTGGACGACCTTGGATTTGTTGGCCTCGGCTTTCTTGAGCTGGATTTCCATCCGGCCGAGCGCGATTTCGAGACCGTCCTTTTCCCATTGGGCGCGCTTGAGCGCTTCCTGGAGTTCGGTGACGCGCTTCAGGGAATCCGCCTGCATCTGGCGCATCCGCGCGAGGCGTTCGTCGTTCTCCCGCAGCTGGGCCGAGTCGGTCGTCAGGCGGTTGAGTCCGCTGGTCTGGCTTTCCAGTTCCCGCGCGACCTTCCCGGCTTGGGCGGCGCGGTCCTGTTGCGCGCCGACCTCCGTGCGCATGGTCGCCATGCGCGCCTCGACGTCCCCCAGCGCGGCCCGCAGCTTGGCGGTCTCCCCGGTGAGCGCCCGCACGAGCTCCAGGCGCCGGAAATCGAAGTCAACCTGGTCCCGGAAATAGACCCAGAAACCGAACGCGGCGAGGCCCAGCACCCCGAGCGCGAGCGCAAAGGTGAGCTGACGGGTCAACCACGAGACAATTCGGCCAAACGTACCCATAAATCATCCGGACTTAGTCACCGATTAGATTGTTTCATCAAATCCGGAAGCCAATTGCTAAACGCCCGCGGATACCGCAAGCTGCCGCCAACACAAACCGGGCGTTACCCCGCCCCCATCCCCATGGCTCTTACCCAAACGATCTATAGTTCGCCTGTGTTCCAACAGGCCTGCAACCAGTTCGACGCCGCTGCCGATATTCTCGGTATGGACGCCGGACTCCGCGAACGCACGAAACGGCCCCGCCGGTGCGTGGTTGTCTCCATGCCGGTGCGCATGGACGACGGGCGGATCGAAATCTTCGAGGGTTACCGCGTGCAGCACAACCTCTCGACCGGCCCGGCCAAGGGCGGCATTCGCTTCCACCATGACGTCACGCTCGGCGAAGTCGCCGCGCTCGCCATGTGGATGAGCTGGAAATGCTCGCTTGCCGGCCTGCCGTATGGCGGCGGCAAGGGCGGCGTGATCGTCGACCCGCGCAAGCTCTCGACCACGGAACTCGAGCGTCTGTCCCGCCGCTACATGCAGGAAATCCTGCCGTTCATCGGGCCCAACGTGGACATCCCGGCGCCGGACGTCGGTACCAACGACCAGGTCATGGCGTGGATGATGGACACCTATTCCAACCACAAGGGTCACTTCGACCCCGGCGTCATCACCGGCAAGCCGATCGCCCTGGGTGGTTCGCTCGGACGCCGCGAGGCCACTGGCGAAGGCGTCGCCTGGTTCGTGAAGGCGTACCTGCAGGACTTCAACATCAGCCCCGAGAAGACCACCGTCGTGATCCAGGGCTTCGGCAACGTCGGCAGCGAGGCCGCCCTCGCGCTCTACGAATGGGGCGCGGAAGTCATCGGCATTTCCGACTACACGGGCGGCATCTACAACGCCAAGGGCATCGACCTCAAGGCCGCCCTGGCCCACGTCGAAAAGAACAAAAACCTCCAGGGCTTCACCGGCGGCGACCCGATCACCAACGAACAGCTGCTGGAACTCCCCTGCACCGTGCTTATCCCGGCCGCGCTGGAACGCGTCATCACCGAGAAGAACGCCGCCAAGCTCAAGTGCCGCATCCTCGCCGAGGGCGCCAACGGGCCGACGACCAACGAGGCGGACAAAATCCTGAGCGAGCGCGGCGACATCCACGTCATTCCGGACGTCCTCTGCAATTCCGGCGGCGTCATCGTCTCCTACTTCGAGTGGCTGCAGAACCTGCAGAACTACTATTGGACCAAGGGCGAGGTGTTCGACAAACTCTACCGCATGCTCGCCAAGGCGAAGGCCTCGGTCGACGAGACCCAGAAAAAGTACAAGTGCAGCCACCGCACCGCCGCCCTCGTGCTCGGCATCGCCCGGGTCTCCGAAGCCAAGGCCAAGCGCGGCCTGTTCCCCTGAGCGATCGGGCGCCACGTCGCTGAACGCCGCTGTAGGGGCGCCGCTTGCCGGCGCCCACGGGGTCGTTGGGCGTCACGCCGGCAAAGGTAGCTCACGCAACCAGGCGCGGGCGTCGACAAGCGACGCCCCTACAAGTCTCGAATTGATGGAGAGCTCAGCCCCAGCTGAGCCGCCCACGTACGCGCCGCACCGAAAAAGCGCACTAAGCCGGCGGCCGCGGGAAGATGCGCCGGCGTTTGGGCATGGCCGGCGGGTTTGGGGCCGCGCCGACCCGACGGACCTTCGGCGCATGCCGCATGATTCCCAGCCGCCGATTCTCCGCCGTCCGGGTAATCTGGATTTCCTGCATGCGCTGAAACACCTCCAGCATCTGCGTCGGCAGCGGATACTGATCCAACCCGGCCCGCTCCAGGGCGAGCAACAGCTCATGCGTTGCCTCCAAAGTCGACAGGCAGCCCGGCTCGGGTTGCTGCTTGATGATGTACCGACTGGGCGCCGCGTTTGAGAACATCACCTTCGGGAGGCGCTGCAGCGACAGGCTCAACCGCAGCATCGGCCGCACGAGCCGCCAGGTGGCGTCGAGCAGGAACACCACCAGCCGCCGCGCGGCGAGTTCCTGGCGAAACGCGGCCAGCGGTTCGCCCGTGGTTGTCGAAAGGTCCAGCGCATCGCGGCCGGGATAAAGCAGCACGGGGTAATTCCGCGGGTCCGCAATCAGCGCCTGCACCGGCTCGCAGGCGTCGAAGGTCTCTCCGATGTGAATCTCGCTGTCGGCCAGGCAGAGGTGCGTGAGCCGCCCGGTGTTGGCCTTGATCCGCTTGAACTCATGCGGGTGCATCAGGATCACGAACTTCGTGCGCGTGCGCATCGGCGTGATCGAGCCGCACCAACACAGGCTCTGCGGCCAAAAACAACGGTAGCACATCTGCCTCATGGGCGACCACGAGACAGGTCTTCGCGGACGCCGTCAAGCGGTGCCCCATGCCGCAAACTCCGGAGGGCCCGGCTCCCGCCGGGCCGAGCAGGCGGCATCGCGATCGCAAGAAATGGCCCAGCTGGAGCTGGGCCCTCCACGTGGGGTTAGCCGTTCGGGATATCCGGCTCGACGACCTTGGCGAACTGCTCGAGCGACTCCTGCCAGCCGAGGTAGCACATTTCGGCGGGAATCACGGCGGGCACGCCGGCCTGCTCGATGCTCACCTCGGTGCCGCAGAGGACCTTCTTGAAAAGCACCGTGACCGTGATTTCCCCGGGCAGGTTCGGGTCGTCGAACTTGTCGGTGTACCGCACGCGCTCGCCGGGCACGAGTTCGAGAAAGGAACCGCCGAAACTGTGGCTGTGGCCGGTGCCGAAATTCGTGAAGGACATCCGGAACGTGCCCCCGACCTTGGGTTCGAGGTGATGGACCTTGCAGGTAAAGCCATAGGGCGGAAGCCACTTGGCGAGCGCATCAGCCTCGAGGAACGCCTTGTAGGCATTGGAGCGGGTGGTGCGAAAGACGCGGTGCAGGCGAATGGTATTCGTGGGAGAGGGCATTGTCAGACGGGACAAGGGATGGAGTTCGTTGGTCTAAGGAGTCAACGAATGGAAGCCTGCTTTCCGGACACGAAATCGACTGTCATCTGCCGTCATCGGCAGGCCGATCCCGGAAGCTCTCGGCCGCCTGCTCCAGGCCGGTCGAAATGGCCAACAGCACGGCGGCCGGAACAAACACGGTTCCGACCAGCACGCCAACCCAGAAGACCATTTCCAGATAATCGGTTCCGGGCTGTCGCGGGACCAATGCCGCACCGAACGCGAACAGCCCCAGCAACGCCAGATTCCACCAGAACAGGCGCTTGAGCCGCACCCCCAGCTTCGGGACCGGGGCGTCGGGTCTGAAGGCACGAATCACCGTCGCGATCAAATGGAACGGCAGCAGCACCCTCACCACGGCCAGGCCCATCACCTTGAGTGCCTCCATGCCCTCGTAGTGTCCCTCACCCGAGGTGAAAATCCAGCCGAGCACGCGCGTCACCCCGGGAGACTGCGCGCCCGCCTTCAGCAACGCGCCGAAGGATTCCGCCTGCAATCCTTGGCCCGCCCAGAATACCGCGCAGACGACCAGCATGCCGTAGGCGCCGAGGATTGGCAGGCGCATGGCGCTCACACCCAGCATCAATGCCTCGAGCCCCACGCGCGCCGGGAGGCGGTGCCATCCGTCGGACGCCGGCGGAGCGACGAGCGGCGCGGAAACGTCGGACTCCGCTGACGGCGCGGCGGCCGACACGGCCGGTCTGGCGGGAAGCCCGGCTGGCAGGGCCGCATCCCCGGCCGAGGGCGAAATCCCGGAGACCCAGGATGCCGGTCCGGGTGCTGAAAGCTCCGCCAGCTCCTGCCGGCGCCACCAGGGCAGGGCTTGGGTGCGCCGCCACCACCAAGCCGCCAACCACCCCGCGAACGCGAGCAGCATGGCATTGCGGGTGAAGTGGCTCTGCGTGACGTTTCGCTGAAGCTCCAGCTTCAGACTCTCCACTGCGGACTGCGGTCTGAACGTGCGCTCTTCAATCCGCACCTCGTGCTCCCCGTCGCTCTCGACTTCAAAATGAAGGGCCGAAATCCAGCCGCCGGCTCCGGGGGCGATCACGAACCATTTTCGCGCCAACTCCCGGCCATCGGGACCGATGATTGTCAGGTTGAAATCCGACGAGACCACACTGGCCGCAGCATGATGAATGTCCAGGCGCACGAGGTTCATGGCGCGCTCCAGATTCAAGCGCACGTCGCCTTTCCGCCCCTTGTCCCCGGCGCGCATGGGCACCACCCGGGTCGCGAAAACCGGGCCGTCCCGCCACATCGTCGAGCAGCTCTCCAGCAAACAAAGCGCGAGCATCAGTGCCAGGACCTGGACGATCCGCCTGGCCCGTCGGAGCACCTGTGCGGCCGATTGGTCGCTGCCTGACGCCCGCATCAGCTCGCTACACAGCCGAAAAAACGAAGGCATCTCGGGCGGCGGTGCACTCACGGTGGCGAATCAGCAGCGCGTCGTCTTGCGCTTGGGCGCGACGGGCGCACCCCGGCGGCACTTGACGATGTATTCCGCGGCCAGCGGCACCTTGCAAGAGGTGTCCCCCATGTCGCTTTCAAGCGGCCCGATCCTCTTCGCGGCAGCCATGGCCTTCGCGCCAAGCGGCGCCACATAGGTGCCCACCATGATCACGAAATTGTTCATCTGATAACGCACTTCATTCGGCGCCTGGTGGATGGCCTTCACGACGCGGTCGAGCAGCCTGCCGTAGGCGGCGACCGGGAGTTCGGCGTCGGGTGTGATCGCGGCGATGGCGCCAAGCGTGGACCAGCCGGCCCGGGCGACCTGTTCGCTTTTCGCGTCGATCCACTTCGAGGCCAGTTTGAAGCCCGCCGGGTTTTCCGAGGCGACCCAGGCGACGGCAAAGCCGGAAATCATGGTCCCGGAGGCGCCCTTGGCCCAGGCGTCGAGCTGCTTCGCAGTCATGTGGCGGCCGTCGGCGACCATGGCGGCGAGGTATTGGGCGTCGCCGTTGCCGGTGGCGTAGAGCTCCAACGCGAGCCCCTGGTCACCCTTGATCTGCTTCGCGATCGGTTTCATGTCACCGACCTTCACGCCGAAAAAGGGCTCCTTGGCCCCGTGCTTCATCAGGATCCGCTTGGTGGACTCGCTGCCCTTCGCCTTCAGGGCGGCCATGACGTCCTTCAGTTTCATGGCGCGGACATCACACCATCCGCCACCCGGAGACAATCGCGAAACCCGCGCGAATGTGCCTAGGGAGTGTTTTCAAACCTCAGGGAACAGTAGAAGCAATAAAAGATCATAGCGTGGACCATGACATTTACATCACGGCTGGAGTTGCCGGAGCCGCTGTGGGCTCGGCTAAAAAAATTAAGGTAAGCGGTCGCGGAAC
>JBGAKQ010000016.1:0-100779 GCA_044224295.1 Lacunisphaera sp.
CGTTAACGTTCCGGTCACCGGCGAGCACCGCTCGCCGTCACGGCCGAGCCTAGAGAGTGCGGGCAAGACGCAGCAGTGAAATGCGGTATCAAAACCCGCGAAGATCAGCACGCTCACGGTTCCAGCCAACCTGAGACGCCTACCACTCCCGCATCCGCGGGAACCACGGACGCACGCGTTCTCCCTAGTTATGTGCCCGGTCCCTGTTGTTTGCCGCCACCCCGCGCGACCCTCACTCCGCCGCCACTTGCGCCGCGGACAATCATTCCTTTTTTCCGCTTGAATCCACGCAGCTAGATCAACGTTAACGATGAGACACGCGCGGGCGAGCGCGCTCTGCACCTGAAATTAGGGGAAAGGTGGAGCGGAGCTGGGCCATGCGAATTACGGTCACTTCCCGCGCGTTGTCTCTGGCGGCTGGATCGGCTCTTTCTTCCGTCTTCCTCGGATGAGCTGAAAAATGTCCCACAGGCAGGCGAGGCATAAGAGCACTCCGCCAAGAGCGACAATCGCTCCCTCAGTATGATAAACCCCATCATCAACGCTCTTCGTGACGATCAGGAACGTTCCAATTCCGAGACCGATAAGGGGTCCGATGACTCTAAACACTTCTTTCATTGTGACGGTCGCGTTTATAGGGACTCGGACGTCTTCCGCCGATCGTTTGAGCTCAGACACTCGGGCCGAAGGCCCGAGTTGTCTGTGACGGCTGGTTGGGCTCGTCTTTGATCGAGCGGATAATGATTAGAAATGGGGTGTGATGGTGACCGTTGTCTGCCTCCCATAAGAAACCAGTCACTGATATCTTCTTTCCAGAGCAGCGACGAAGCATGGCAAACTTTTGCTCTGAGCCATCATCAACGACGAGCTGGAACTTCTCATTCTTTTCGCCCGCAACCGTCAGAATCCACGCCTTCTCGGGCTCGTCGCCGTCTTTGATCCTCTCGTAGTTCGGGCGCCCCGGGAACACCTCTAAACTGAGGACACCTGAAACCTGAATCGGCTTCTCGTCTCGTGCCGGGAGAGAGATGGTCAGAAGGCAGAAAAATGCGGCGATAAATCTCATTCTTGTCTGCCCAACGTTCACGATGTGCCATGGCGGGCCGCAGGCCCGACATTGGCACTGGCATCTGGTTCGCCTCTCTTCTTTCGGACTAGAAGCGTGATGATCACCACGAATGGAGCTAACGCTGAGGCGTAGGCGATGGCTACATAAGAATATCCCAACTCACGGACAATCGCCGGTCCTACATCTGGACTTCTTACTTCTTCCAGAACGAATGCGGCGGAAAGAAACGCTAGAGGTAACGCGACAATCGCCAGCCACTTCTTCCAGCGCACCAATGGCCAAGACGCGAGAATGCAGACGACAGCGCATAAGACAAAAGCCCATGCCGGCGGCTCTTTATCGGCGACCTCGGCGAGGATTGGGAATGCAGGCATCATCTTCCGGCGAACAGTGTTATTCAGCTTAAGACTAAAGCCCAAGTTCGGGGAGCTGCATTAGCACCTAAATGTAGGTTAAGTCATTTGGACTCAAGCGCCGGGGTTTCAACTTGGGCTTTTGCCGGGGAGTCTCTTTTACGGAAAAAGCTTAAGTTATGACGTTGGGCTCGGGATCTGCGCCGCGGGGTGTCCGGAATACCCGAGCATATTCGTTGGGAAGGGAACCCCACTGACTCATGAACAAACAGATCTTCATCAACCTCCCGGTCGCGGATTTGACGCGGTCCAAGGCTTTCTTCCAGGCCCTGGGCTTTTCGCTGAACCCGGCGTTTTGCGACGAGACGGCGGCGTGCGTCGTCGTCAGTGACACGATCAGCGTCATGCTGGCCACCCATGACAAGTTCCGGCAGTTCACCCCCAAGGCGGTGTGCGACACGTCCAAGGCCGTTGAGGCACTGTTCTCGCTGAGCTGCGCCAGCCGCGAGGAAGTCGACGAACTGGTGCGCCGGGCACTCGCGGCCGGCGGGACGACCTACGATCAGCCGGAGGATTTCGGATTCATGTACACGCACAGCTTCGTCGACCCGGATGGACATGGCTGGGGATTGCTGCACATGACGGGGCTGCCGCCGAAGGGTCAGGGGTGAAGGTTGAGGCGTGGGGGTCTCGGGTCTGGGGTTTCGGGTCTGGGGTTTCGGGACTGGGGTTTCGGGTATGGGGTTTCGGCGACTTCAGGTTAGAACGCAGACGGTCGGCCGGGCCTGTCCGCCGTAGGCTTGGCGAAGGAGGAAGGCCGACCCTCCACCATTTCTTCGTTACCTTCGTTGCCTTCTGTGAGAACACACCCCGGCGCTGCGCGTCCGCCCCTCTCGAGAGGGGAGCTCGGCGGTCTCTGCGACCTCCTGTCAAAATCCAAACGGTCGGCCGGGCCTGTCCGCCGTAGGCTTGGCGAAGGAGGAAGGCCCACCACCAGTACTTCGTTTCCTTCGTTACCTTCTGTAAGAAAAATCCGTCAGCCTACCCGGCTTTGCCGATTATCAGCACGGCCTTGAAGAAGATCAGGATGAAGCCGACCAGCAGGCAACACGCGATGAAACCGAGCGCGTCCTGGCGGTTCCACTTTGTGAACTCCCAGTTCGAGTTCGGGAAGAGCTTCGTGTCGTCGTAACGCGTGGGATTCGCGTAGCCGGCGGCGACGGCCTGCGCGTCCTCCTCGAGGGTCTTGCCGACCGGCGTCTTCATGCGCACGTAGAACCGCGCGACACGCGCCGGGTCCGTGGGCTGCGTGAACAGGCTCACCACCACGAGCAGCAGGATGGGCAGCAGCGCGTCGACCAGATAACGGGTCGTCATCAGCTGCGCGGAACTGAAGCCCGCGACGTCCACGCCAAACAGCGAAATCAGCCACACTTCCGCGCGGAACAACCCGCGGCCGGTGCGCGGGGAATTCGGGTCGTCGGGATTCACCCGCACCACGCCTTCCTCGAAATAAACCGAGACCGGCTCGATGCGCTGGGTCTTTGAAATCTCCTGCCCCGCTTGCGTGGCGAGGCCGGCGGTGACGTCCGCCGCCGACGCGGGCGCGACGACCGTCACCACGCGCTCGTGCGTCATGAGGGTGAGCGCCTCGGAGCGCGCGAGGGACGGAATTTGCGGCACCGACCAAGGCACGACGCAAATCAACGTGAGCATCGCAAACACCTCCACGCGCACCGCCGTTTCCGTCAGCCGGCGCCAGAGGAAAATCATCGTGATGGGCACGCCCCAGATCACGAGGAACACGATGGCGAACTTCAGCAGTGCGATGACGCTGTTCAAATAGAGACCGATCAGGATGCCGAGGCCGAGCGCCACCGGCACGCTCAGGCGCGCGATGACCATGTAGTGCTTCTCGGATTTTCCCGGGAAGAGCGGCTCGTAAATGTTCTTCACGACCAACCCGGCCATCACGACCGACTGCGCGCCAAGCAGCGCCAGCTTGCCGCCGAGGATGCCGATGATCATCACGCCGACGAGGCCCACGGGCAGCAGGGTCTTCGTGAGCAAACCCCACACCTGGTCCGGGTCCGACAAGCCCGGTCCAAACAGGGCGAGCGCGATCAGGCCGCAATACGCCCACGCGATCGTCACGAAGCGCTTGCTGAATCCACCGGTCACGGCGCCGATGCGCGCGGCGAACTCGTCCTTGGCGGAACCGGCGACCGTCATGTTGGCCGTCGAACTCGAGATGCCGAGGAACTGCACGAGCAACAACGCGCCGATCGAATACCACGTGTATTCACTCATGGCGCCGCCGCCGAAGAGATTGAACATCGCCTCCGGGAGCTTGCGGTGGAGCTCGTCCGCCCCACCGAGCTTCATCAGCCCGAAGGGAATCAGGATCACGGAAATCAAGATGACCAGGATCGCCTGCACGGCGTCGACCATCGCGGACGCCTTGAGCCCGCCGAGCATCACGAAGATCGCCACGAGTCCAGTCGACACGAGGTAGAACGTGAGCGGCTTGAGGTACGTGACGTACGGCTGCAACTCGCCGCGGTCGTAGTAGTTTTTCAACACCGCGTAGCGTTCGTTCTTCTCGACCGGCAGCGTGCCGGCGGCGCGTTGCTGACGCATTTCGGTGAACTCATGGAAGTTCGCGACCTTCTGCGCCTCGACCTGCGTGTAAGCCGCCGGGTCCTTCACCATGAGCGGCTGGAGCGTCTTGAGGGCGACCACATTGCCGCCGGCGATGCTGACGATGATGATGATGATCGTGGTGCTCGCGTAGAGCGACCCGAGGAAGCGCTTGCCGAAACGGTCCTCGAACATCTCGGCGGTGGTCGTGAGGCGCACGCGCCGGAACCAGACGTTGAGGAACCAGTAGTACGGCGTCAGGAAGAGCGTGATCAGCGCCAGCCACGCGCCGCCCGCGCCCTGCCGGTACACGGAGCTCGAGGTGGTCGTCGCCTGCCCCGGGTCCGCCATGCTCCCGAAGCTGAGGAAGAACTGGAACCATTTGCCCAGGGAACGTCCGCCGAGGAAAAAGTCCCCCTGCCCCTTCACGCCCGCCGACAGCCCGTGGCCGATGCCGAGGACGGTGATGATGTACGCGACAATGATCAGACCGTCGATCCAGTGGAGGCCGAGGAAATGCATGGGGTTGGGGTGAGGGATTTACAGAAGGTAACTAAGGAAACAAAGGCCAGCGTGCGTTCCTACACACCCCGCCCTGCGGGCACCCCTCTCAAGAGGGGATCTTCGGCATAAGCGAATTGAATCCCCTCTCGAGAGGGGTGGCGCAGCGCGCCGGGGTGTGTGAAAGGCTGCACGGGACTCATTGCGCTAACGGCCAGTACCCAACGCCACGCAGGCGGGTTTCGAGGCCGAAGGTCGTGAAGAGTTTCTCGGTGTCGGCGGGGGTGCGGCGGAAGGCGCCGAGCGACGCGTCGTTGGCCAGGGCGAGGACGAGATCGCCGATCACCGCAGTGGAGTCGACGACGATCTGCTCGGGGAGCTTGTCGATCGTGTCGCCGAAATCGTGGTAATAGCGCACCGACTCGCGCGGGATCGGGGCGTTGAAGGTGATCGCGCGACGTCCAGCCAGCTGGTATGGCGTGTGGTCGCTGCCGAACCAATTGATGTTCTGCACGCCCAGCGCGAGTTTCGCGTCACCGCGCGCGGTGTTCCACTTCTCCAAGGCCGGCACGAGCGACTCGTCCCCGAGCGCGTTCACCGCGATCGGCACGCCGACCATGTCGAGGTTGATCATGGCGACGACCGGCGCATCACCGAGCGTGCCGGCGGCGTGGCGCGAACCCCACAAGCCCAGCTCCTCACCGTTGAACCAGACGAGTTCGACCGTGCGCGCCAGGTCGCGTCCGCGCAGGGCCGACGCCAGCGCGAACAGCTGCGCGGTGCCCAGCCCGTTGTCGAGGGCGCCCTGGCCGAGATCCCAGCTATCAAAGTGCGCGCCCACGATCAGGCGTTCCGGGGAACGTCCCGGCAGGCGTAGCACAAGGTTCGCCGTGGTCACCTCGCGGCAGCGCGAGTGCGTCTCCATGCGCACGCGCACCGGCTGTTTGCGCTGGAGCAGGCGCTGCAGCCAGCGGCCTTCCTCCTGCGCGAGCGAATACACCGGCAGTGCCAGCGCCTCGCCGATGAAGCTGCCGGTCCGCGCGAGGAGCTGTCCGCCGCCTTCCCGGTTGATAAACAGGATGCCCCGCGCTCCGCGCTCGAAGGCGATCCGGGAAAACTCCCGCGCGGGCAACGCGCAGGTGGAGTCGAGCAAAGCGATCTTGCCGCGCACGTCCGCCGGGTAGTCCTCGGTACGGCCGGCGCCGACGTCGACCACGTCGGCCTCGAAGGCCGCATGGGGTTGCGTGTACGAGAGCGCCGCCACCCGCAACGGGCGCGCGAGCGGCGCGAGGAGTTCCACGCGGTCCGCGCCGCGTTCCCAGCCGGCCATCGTGAAGGGCACGAGTTCCGGCTGGAGGCCGAGCGCGCGCAGTTCGGTAGCGAGTTGGTCCATGGCCGCGCGATTGGCGGGCGAGCCCACGAGACGCCCGCCATGGTCATCGCACAAGCGCGTGAGCATCGCATGCGCGGAGCGCGCGGCGTCGTCGAAGGGGGAAGCGGCGAAGGCTGAGGACGACAGAACCAAAGCCAGGTGGAGCGCCTTGCCCCCAAGGCGCTGCGTTGTCAGTCGGCGCGCCAAGCGTGTTGAGGGCAACACGCTCCACCTGGATGCCGACTTCCCTGTCGGGGCGTGAAACCCCTCCCACCAGGATCGCAGCCGGGCCCGAGCCGGGCGGTTGGGGGCAACCGCCCCTACCGGGTTTGGAAGGACCTCGGGCATCAGTTCTTCACCCGGTCGGTGATCGTGAGGGTGTTGAAATCGAGCACGCGCTCGAGCTTGCCGTGGGTGATCGTGAGCTTGCGCGAACCCTTCTCGGCATTGAGGTACGGGCCCTCGAAGAGCTTCCACTTGGTGTAGTCGACGGGCTGGCCGTCGAGGATGGGCGCGGCGCCGTAGGTGCAGACGATTTCCCGGCCGCGGAGCGACTTGAACTTCACGGTGGGTGTCGGCGACAAGCTGAAGGTCAGCGGCAGCGCGCGGACGGCGGCTTGGAACGCGGCGAAGTCCTTGAACTCCGTCGCGCTCGCGGCCTGCAGGATCGTGCCATTCTTGAGGTGCGGACTGTAGAGCAGCTTGTCGCCCGTGTCGGCGCGCTCGCCGGTCCAGGACGACTTGATGCGCGCGATGGATTTCAGCTCGTAGTCCGCGAGCGGACGGTACGCGAGGAAGGCGTTGCCGCCGCGTGCGAAGATCCAGCCGGAGGGGTCGACGGTGAGATCGACCAAATCCTTCGAGAAAAACCCGTTGATGTGCGGGAAGCGCGTCCCGGGCGGGATGTCGTAGAGCGCGACGATCGTGTCCTGGTTCTGGAAAACCTGTTCGAAGCGCGACCCGCCAAGGAACTTGTCCGGCGAGTCGTACGAAGCCTTGCCCTCCTTCGTCACGCCCTTGGTCATCTGGTCGGGCAGCTCGGTGAAGTAGGTCTGCATGTCGTAGCCCGACGAAACCGGGTGCATCGAGAACATCGTGTTGTGCACGCCACGCGGATCGGGCACGGCCCACGTCACGTCCCAGACGTGCGTCTGGATCGGATCCGCCATGCCGCCCTGGTAGGAGCCGACGGCATAATCGCGGCGCGAGTAATTCTGCTTGTAGATCGGCGCCATGAGGACGTCGCTGTTGCGCCAGCGGCGGCGGGTGCGCTTGAGGTCCTTTTGCAGGTAATCGCCGTCGCGATCGACTGCGACGCGGTAAATCACCTCGGGGACCTCGTACTCCTTCGCCACGGTGGCGAAGTAACTCCCCCACCCGCCGTAGCTCGCGGTCGGCGGCGTGTTGCCGAAAAGAATCCAGCTGAAGAAGGACGCCAGGGCGTTCCAGCGCTCGATGACGGACGTGTCGTCCGTGCGCGCGTTGGCGCCGTGGAGAACGCCGTTCAAGGTGGTGGCGGCGAGGTCCGCAAACAGCCAGTCGAGCATCAGGTGGCCGCGTTTCTTCATCTCGGGGTCCTTCGCCCACACGGAAAGATAGAGCATCGGGATCGCGTACTCGCCGATGTAGTGCGTCGGATTGAATTCCCCCTGCCCGATCGTCGTGGCGAGGTCCATCCAGTGGATGAGGTACGCGCGCGACTCCGCCAGGTTCTCCGCCGAGCTCTTGCCCGTGTACCAGCTGTCCGCGGGGTCGTTGGGATAGAGTTCGGACATCAAATAGAGCGACGTGTAATACATCGCCCAGTGATTCTCGGTGTCGCCGCGGATCTGCATCCCCCGCCGCCACGCATCACGGATCGCCTGGCGCGCCGCCGGCGAGAGTTGGTCGCGTCCGAGGAAGGCGATGTTGGCGACCGGGAACATCCAGAACGGGCCGCTACCCGGCTCCTTCATGAGTTCGATCACGCTGCGCGAGCAAAGGTCGGCGTCCTCGTGCCGCGCAAGCTTGGCGCCGATGATCCCCATGTCCGTGATCAACTCGCCCGGCTTCGCCTGGCTGATTTTCCAAGAGAGGACTTCGTCCACGCGCTTTTCATACTCGGCACGCCGCTGCCGGGCGTCATTGACGACCGCCCCCGTCGGCGCCGGACCTTCGTAGGACGGCTGGGCGGACACTGTGCCCGCACCCAGCAACACCGCCGACCACACCCCGATCCCCCGGACCGTCATTCTGAACGAAGTGAAGAATCCAAGGAAATGCACGATGGCGTTTTTCATGGGCGAGCGATCAGGAATTTTCGAAGAGTTCATTTGGCCTTCGGCGCGAACAGGAAGTTATAAACCAACGCGCCCTCGAGGCCGTCCTTGCGCCAGGTGCGGCCGAAGTCGTCGGAAACATACACCGCGTCGCGATACACGCCGGCGTACAACCGGCCGCTGTCGGGATCGACGCCCACGCGGAACACGCAGTGCTCGGCCGGCAGGCCGGCATTGCGGTCGGTCCAGGTGGCGCCGCCGTCCTCGGTGACGAGCACACCGTACGTCCAGCTGCTGATGGCCACGCGCCGGGGATTGGTGGCGTCGAAGGAGGCATTGTAGAGCGCCTCGGCCGACGGCAGGCCGGCAATCGGCTGCCAAGTCAGACCGCCATCGCGGGATTGCAGCACGCCGTCGCTCTGCGTGGTGGCGATCCAGTGCTGCGGGTCGTGCGGCGATTGCCGCAGGTCGGTCACGGTGGCCTTGGAGGCAAACACGCGGCGCCACGAGCCGGCGGTGTTTTCCGTCAGGTAAATGCCGGACTCGCAGCCCGCGAGCGCGCGGCCTGAACGGGTACGGTCAACCTTGATGGTTTGCGTGTACTTGCCGCGCTCGGGCAGGCCGGTTTCGCGGCGCGGCCAGGTGCGACCGCGGTCGGTCGAAACCGCGATGCCGTCGGGCAACGCGAGGTAGATCGTGTCCGGCGCCTGCGGGTCGATCCACACGTCCTTCGGCTCGGTGATGTCCCAGCTCGTGCCAATGCGCCAGGTGACGCCGCCGTCCGTGGTGCAGAGCACGCCGTTGATCGACGCCGCGTACATCACCTTCGGGTCGCGCGGGTCGATGGCGAGGCTGACGAGGTACGGGAAATTCAGGCCAAAGTGCGTGTAGGTGCTGTCGTTTCCGCGTTGGAACAGCCCGCTCAACGTGACGAGCTTCGAGCCCACCACGAAGTTGTTGTTGATCGTCGCGACGACGTACAGCGAGTGGCGCGAGGTGTCGGCCGCGGTGCAACCGGCGGCGGTGGCCATCAGGAGGGCGAGGAAAAGGCGAAGACGCATGGGAAAAATTTCAGGAGTTCTGGCGTTGCGGCCCGGCGGGCAAACGCGCTTGGCTGGCCGCATGAAAAAGCACTGGCTCGTGGTTCTTGGCGGATTGCTCGGCGCGCTGACCCTCTCGGCGACGGAAGTCACCACCCCGGCACAGCGCCTCGCGGCGCTCGGCATCACGCTGCCGGCCGTGCCGCCGGTCATCGCGAGCTACGTGCCCGCGGTGCGCACGGGAAATCTGATTTACCTCGCCGGCCAGATCCCACGCGCGCCGGACGGACGCGTGCTCACCGGCAAGCTCGGCCGCGAACTCACGGAAGGCGAAGGCGCGGCCGCGGCGAGGCTCTGCGCGGTCCAGTTGCTGGCGGTGCTGCAGGCGGAGCTCGGCGACCTCGGCAAGGTGAAGCGCATCGTGCGCGTCGGCGGTTTCGTCAATTGCACCGACAATTTCACGGCCCAGCCCAAGGTGATCAACGGCGCGTCCGACCTGCTTGTCGCAGTTTTCGGCGACGCCGGCAAACACGCGCGCACCTCGGTCGGCGTGAACTCGCTCCCCTCCGGCGCGCCGGTGGAAGTCGACCTGATTGCCGAAGTGATGCCGTGAGGACATGGTCAAAGCGCGCGCGCGGCGGTCCGCATCGCGGAGCAGACGCGGGTGGCGTGTTCGGCGGAATTGAAGACGTGGAGTGAGACCCGCACCGCGTTGAGCCCCTGCTCGGTCACCGGCCGGCAGCGCAGGCCGTGGGTCTTCATCAGGTAACTGAAGAATTTTTCGCCATCCGCCCGGGCGTGGCGCACCGTCACGATCGACCCGCGCATTTCAGCCGGCCGGGGCGTGAGCACCTCGAGGTCCTTCACCCCGCGCAGATCGTCGGCGATCGCCGCCGCCAGCTCGCGGCCGTGCGCGGCAATGCGCTCCGGGCCGATCTGCTCCTGCAGGCGAACGGCGTCCGCGAGGCCCGTGATGAGCGCGGCGTTGCGCGTGCCGTACTCATGGCGCGCCGCAGCCCCGAAGGGCTTGATTTCGCCCGGCAGGTGCGAGAGTTCGCCCGAGTAGGCGCCGGCGCTCGTGAGGGCGACGTCCTCCAATCGGTCGCGCCGGAGGTAAAGCCCGCCGGTCTCATGCGGCCCGCCCAGCCATTTGTGTCCGCTGAACGCGTACGAGTCACAACCGATCGCATGCAGGTTCACGGGAATCATGCCCGCGGACTGCGCGCCATCGATGTGGAACCAAACGCCACGGGCCCGCGCGAGTTTGGCAATCTCATTGACCGGGAATTGCAGGCCCGTCGTGCAGGTGACGTGGCTGACCTGGATCACTTTTGTGCGCGGCGTGAGCAGGGCACGGATGCGCTCGAGATTGGCTTCGGGCGACGTGGCCTCGGGCTCGAACAGCCGCACGACGATCCCGCGCCGCCGCGCCTGGTTGATCCAAGGGAAGGAACCGCCCGGATGCGCGTGGCTCTCGAAAATGACCTCGTCGCCCTCGCGAAGCGCGAGGCCGGCCGCGATAATGGAATTGGCCTCGGTGGCGTTGCGCACGAAACAGAGTTCCTCCGCATCCGCGCCGAGAAACTGCGCGACCGCCCCGCGCGCCGGCGCGAGCAGGTCGTGGCCGGTCTCCGAATGCAGCTGCAGGTGTTGCGTGATTTTCTCCACGGCATCCAGCACCGGCTTCGACGTCGGTCCGAGCCCGCCCGTGTTGAGATAAACCGGCTCGTCGGCCAGTGGGAAGAGTCCCCGGACCTCGCGCCAAAATGCGTCCGGCCGCGCCGGATCGAACACCGGCGGCACTGTTGGACCGGTTTCCGCGCGCAGGGTCGAGCCGGCCGCGAGGCCGACCGCGCCCAGGCCGAGGTGGCGCAGGAAAGTTTTCCGGTCGAGACTCATGCGTCGGAGAACGTGAGCGTGTAATCCACGTTGAGCACCGCGCCGGGACCGAGCGGCAGGTCGCGTTCATACTGGAACGGCAGCGCGGCGAGCGGGTTGTTGCGACGCACGAAACAATGGAAGGGCGCCGTGTGGCTCTCGAACCGCACATTCACGCGACGCAGGTTGGTGTCCTTTTGGCCGCGCCACTCCATCCAACGCGCCGGCGCGCCGTGGACGGCCTTCTCGCCACTCAGGTCGCCCTCCGCAAAAATGCCGATGGTCGCATCGCCATGGTCATCGAGCAGATCGCGCGCCCCGCGGAACTGCAGGCCGCTGTAGTGCGAGCCGGCCAGGCCCTGGTTCGAGTGATATTGCCCGAGTTCGAGCGTGCGCGTCGTGACGTTTTTCAACGCCGCGCGCCAGCGAACCGACCAAGCCTGCGGCGAGAGCACGGCAAACGTCAGCTCCCGCCGTTCCTGCAGCAGCAGTTCGCCCGCCGCGCCGACCCGCCAGTCGAGCGTGTGCGCAAGGTAGTTCGCACCCTGCTCGAGCCAGCCGGTGTGCTGCTGCGTGCCATGGTCACCGCGCATCTGGTAGCCGTCTGCCTGGCGGTACGTGCCGCCGCCCCAGAAATTGAGACCCGAGAGACAGTTGATGGTGAAGTTCAGGCCGTGGTGCCAGCGGTGATCGTTCGGACGGAAATTCGTCAGCAACTCGCCAGCCAGCGTGTTCACCGGGTGCGCGTAGGGCCGCGCGGATTCGTCGACCGACGTGTCCGGACGATACACATACCGGAACAACAACCCGCCCGCCGCGCGGTGGATTTCCGCGGCGTGGTCGCCGACCAAAACGAGTTTCAACTCCGCGCTCATGGGCATTTGCCGGAAAACTTCGCGCGGCCACCGCCGAATTCCTGCCGGGTGCCGTCGGGCAGCAACACCGTGACCGGCGTGTTGGCCGGCGCGTTGGCCTCGAGTTGAAACTGGCCGCCGTTGAGTTGCCACTTCACTTCGACCAGACCCCGCGGGGTGCAAACGGATCCGCTCGCCTGCTGCAGCCCGCACGGCCGCGGCGCGATTTGGATCTTTGCGAAGCCCGGCGCGGTCGGCGTGACGCCGAGGATGCGCGTTTGGAACTCCAGCGCCGGATGCGCGCTCCACGCGTGGCAGAGCGAGCGCCAGTAGCTGTTTTCCTCAACGAAGGTGTCGAGCCCGTGGTCGACCATCTCGTGCCACGGACCGAGGAACGTCGGCATCCGATCGTACGCGCCGCACAACTCGAGCGCCCGGAAGCCCGCGTGCCACCAGAAGAACGAACCTGGCGCGAGTTTTGCGTCCGTGGGAAACCGCTGCAGCAGACGCGCGCGGGTGGCGGCGTCGGCCGCGCCGCACACCACTGCCCAGGCGTTGCCATATTGGCTGACCTCCGGGCCGCCCGGACGATCGAAATAAAGTCCCTCGGACTCGGACCAGAAGCGCCGGTGAAGCGCGGCGCGCAGGGCGGTCGCTTCCTTGGCGAGCGCCGCGGCTTCGTCGGCACGGCCCAAGTGACGGCAGAGGTCCGCCACCTCGTCGAGCGCCACGATGTATTGCGCGGAAATGATGCACGTCGGCCCGGCGTCCGCGCCCGGCACCACGCCGCGCGGCCACCACGGGCACCAGTCGGTGATGTTCCAGAACGGAAGTTTCTGCGGCAGGCCATCGGTGTCGCCGTGGCGGCGGAACCAGTCGAGCACCGCCCGCGCGCCGGTCAGCAATTCACGCGCCGTCGCGAGGTCGCCGCTGCAATACACGTAGTCCCGCAGGTTGGTGATCCAATGCAGCGACCACGACGGGATCACCTGCAGGAGCCGCGACGGGTAGCGGCTGTGCGTGAGGCCCTCGGGCAGACGCGACCAGTCGAAGTGATACAACGCCTGCCGGCTCAGCGCGTAATCGCCGGTCGTGAGCATCGCGATCTTCGAGGTGATCATCGTGTCGCCCGCGTACTGCATCTGCTCGTAGTGCGGACAATCCTCGAAGGTCTCGTGCGAGCACAGGCGCATCGTGTGCAGCGCAACTTTCCAAATGCTCTCCAGCTTGGGATCGGAGCATTGGAACGTGGCGGCGATGCGGTAGGGATACGCGGTGAAACGGTGACGCACCGATTGCAGCACGAGCGGCGCGCGGCCGGTCGTGATTTCCACGCCCACGTAACGAAAAGCGCGCCAGTGCCACGGCTCGAACGCCTCGGCGGACGCGCCGGCGGGTTCCCACACATCGGACCAGCCGGTGATCTGGCCGCGGCGGTCGAACGTCCAGCCATTGGCCTCGTCGGCAAAATGCGACGCCAGGTTCGCGAGCGACTGCGGCTTGCCGAGGAGTTTCGCGCCGGGCGTGGTCCATGGCAGACGCAACGCCTCCGCATACTTCAGGCGAATCGTCGCGCCTTCGCCGCCGCGCGTGTGCAGTTCCGGGTAGGCGGTCGTGAGGCGACCGGCATCGAGAATCACCTTCAGCGTCGTGCCGGCGGGAATCTCCAGCGCCTGGTCGCTCGCGAGGAGCGCACGCCAGCCGGCGCCCGCGTCGCCGCCGCCGGGCAGAAAGACATCGCTGAAGCGGTCCACGCGCTGCTCCTCGAGCGCGGGAATCATCCGCGGCAGCAAACCGTAAGGGCTCGTCGGGTCGCGCCGGTTCTCGTGGCGCTCCGCGAGGTAAAGCGTGGTCGCAGCGTGCCAGGCGCTGTCGTCGAAGGACGGTTGCTTCCAGCCGGACGGCGATTCGCGGGACACGCGGTGTTCGAAATACCCATGGTAACCCTCGAAACGCGTGCCGTCGTTTTGGAAACGAAACGCGCGATCGGTCTGCACGCGCCAGCCCGGCAGGCCGGTGTCGAGACGCTCGGCGGCGCCGGCAGCGGGCACGAGTTCGCCCTCGAGGAGAAATCCGCCGGTGTACGTCATGATTGCGCACGGCGCACCGAGGGCGGTCGGACGGTGCGCGACGCGCGACATGTCCAGGACCAGCGCAGCGAGGACGTTTTTGCCCGGCTGCAGCCGTCCGGTGAGGTCGACGGTATCGTAGAAGTGATGATGAATGTCACCCCGCGCCGGCCCTCGGCTGACCAAGGTGCCATTGAGGTAGAGCAGGTAACGGCTGTCCGCCGAAACGTGCACGACCAACCCGGCGCGCGGGTCGGCGACCTCGAACGGCCGCCGGAAAAGCCGCACTTGGTAGTGCGAAGGGGACGCCTGGCCCGGGGCGGGCACGGCGTGGGTGCCTTCGGCGGACCAAATCCAGGAAGCGCGCTGCGAAAAGGGCTGGGATGACATGGGCAAAACACCGGCGGCGATCGAAACGAAGGGGTAAGCGCGCCAGTTGGAGCAAAATGGGCTGGCCTTTGCGGTGATTTCAACATTTGTTTTCAGATATTTTCAGCAAATCCATGAAAATTGTTTTTACCCCACCCCGGCTGGTCCTTTGCGCGCACACTTGGTCCATGGTCGGCTACCCCTCGCCTGCGCGCGAATGGTCATTGGAACGCAAACTCGACGCGATCAAGGCGGCGGGTTTTGACGGCGTCGCCGCGTACATTTCCCCCGAGATCCAGGCCGGCGCGGCGAAGCGTGGCCTCGAGCTGATGAGCGGTTTCGACTGCGGCGATCTGCGTGTGGCCGAGCGCCGGCTGAAGGAGCAGCGCTCGCTCGGTGCGCACTTCATCAACATCCAATTGCTCGACCATGACACGCCGCCTGCGCAGGCCGCGACGATGGCGGTGAAGCTGATCAAGCTCTCGCGCCGGCTCGGCGTCGGCGTCCACATCGAGGCGCACCGCGACACTTCCACCGAGACGCCCGAGAAGTTCACCGAGATTGCCCGCCGTTACCGTCGCGCGACCGGCGAGATCATGCCCGTCACCTGGGACCACTCCCACTTCGCCGTCTCTAAACACATCATGCCCAAGGACTACTCAAAGCGCCTGCTCGAGTGGCCGAAGGAGATCCAGGCCTCCCAGATGTTCCACCTGCGCCCCTTCAACAGCCAGCATTGCCAGGTGCCGGTGACGAACGGACGCGGCAAACTGACGCCCGAATTCATCGACTACATCGCGTTCGTGGAGGACCTTTTCACGCTCTGGCTCCGCGGTCCCCGTCCGGGCAACGCCCTCTGGGTTTGCCCCGAAATGGGCATGACGCACGGCTACAACGTGAGCACCAATCCGCCCGTGTGGCCTGACGTGATTCGCTCCCGTCGCGAGATCCTCGCGGCCTGGCGCCGCGCGCAGCGTCGCTGCGGTTCGAAGTAGCCAGAGGCCTCCGTGCCTGTGGGCCGGCAGGCACGGAGGCCTGCCGCTACTCGTTTTTCCGTGAAAACTCTTGACCAACGCCGGGGCCATTTTCATTAACTGTTACTGAAATTTTCATAGACGGGTTCACCCCACCCCATGCTCCTTTCTGAAATTGCCCACAAGGCGCGCGTGTCGCCCGCCACCGTGTCGCGCGCGATCAACCAGCCGCAACTGGTTGCAGCCGACAGTTTGGCGCGCATTCGCGCGGTGATGCTGCAGCACAATTACGTGCCGGCGCCGCTGAATCGTCGCCGGGGACCGAAGGCGCGCCTGCCGGAACAACGCCGCATCGGCGTCTGGTTTGTCGGCGCCAAGGCGAACAATCCGAGCCTGAACTGGTTCCAGGACCAATTGCTGCAGGTGCAGTCGACCGACCCGCGCTACCGCGTGGACCTGCGCGTGCTGTTCTCGAACACGCCCGACGAACTTCCCCGCAACCTCGCCAACGAGCAGCTCGACGGCGTGATTGTGCAGGGCATGGAGCCGTCGGCCGAGTGCCTGGCCAAGCTCCGCGAACTGCCGAATGTGTGGTTCATGACGCGGCGCTCCGCGGCCTACCCCGGCGACTACGTCGAGCCGAACAACGAGGAAAACGGCCGCATGGCCGCCGACTACCTCAAGGACCGCGGCCACAAGGCCGTCGCCGTCATCTCGACCGATCCCGACTACAGCGCCATCGTCAGCCGCAAGAACGCCTTCGTCGCCCGCGCCGAGGAACTCGGCCTCGCGGTGCACACCATCCTCGGCCGCTCGAACCCGGGCGTCAGCTACCTCGAGATCGCGCCCGTCCATGGCGAGAGCGACAGCCTCGTGAAGCGCCTGCTCGAGTGCACGCCGAAGGCCACGGGCCTCTACATCCCGGTCGACCATTTCTGCGGCGCGTTTTTCCGCGCGCTGCGCGAGGCGGGCAAGAAGCCGGGCCGCGATATCGAGGCGGTGCTCGGCAACTACAATCCCGTCATCTACCACAACCTCGACCACTCCCCCGCCGCGATCGACATCAACCTGCCGATGCTCGTGCGCAAGGTCGTCGACCACCTGTTGTGGCGCATCGAGAACCCCGACGTACACGGCCGCATCGGCGTCACCGTCTCGCCGCGGCTGCTCACGCCTGACGCCGCGGCGCAACCCGCCAAGCCCGCCTGATCCCTTTCTGTTCCTCTGAACCCTTCACCGTGTTCATAGCCGGAAACTACAAACCAACCACAAGTATGAAACCACCCCTGCATACCCCGTCCCGGGCCAGGCAAGCTCTGGCCTTTGGCTTGGCTGCAATGCTGACGGTCGGCCCTGCGTTCGCGCAGAATGCCGACTCCGATGCACTGCGCCGGCTCCAAGAAGAAAACGCCGCCCTTCGGCGCCGCCTCGCGGAAATCGAAGGCGCCAAGGCCCAGCCGGCTCCGGCTGCCCAACCGGCCGCAACCCAGTCCGCGCCGGCGGCTGCCCAACCAGTGGCTGCCGCGCAACCGGTGGACAAGGATGTTCTGGAACTTTCGCCCTTCCAAGTGAAGAGCGACAAGGATTACGGATATCTGAAGACCAATGCCGCCACGGCCACCCGTATCGGCATGGAGATTCAGAACATTCCGATGAATATTAACGTGATGAGCGAGCAGTTCATCAAGGACGCTGGCCTCACGAAGATCATGGACATCTTCCGGTACACCGCTTCGGGCGCGCCGGACGGTCGTTTCGCCATGCGCCGACCGGCCAACAGCGCGACCCCGCAGGGTTCCTTCACCATGCGCGGTTTCACGGTCAACACCCTGCTCCGTAACGGCGTGTTTCGCTACACTTCGTGGAACCTCGACAACGTGGATCGCGTGGAAATCGTGAAAGGTCCCGCGGCCGTGTTCTTCGGCCAGGGCTATCCCGGTGGCGTGATCAACTATGTGACGAAGCGGCCCTCGTTCACGAATATCCCGACCACGATGAGCTACCAGATCGACAGCAATCTGGGCGAGAAAGTCGCCGTGGACGCCAATATCGCGATGAGCGACAAGGCCGCCTTCCGCGTGGTCGGCGCCTGGCAAAACCTGATCGGCGATCGCAAGGGTGAATATGATGACAACTTCAATTTCACCCCGAGCGTGACGCTGAATCCCTTCAAGAGCGGCAAGTTGAAGATCAACCTCGAGATGGAATATCTCACGGAGCGCTTCAACTACAACGACAACGCCTGGATCTATCCGCAGGGCTGGTTCGATGCCTATCAGAACCCCACCGCGGCGCTCATGACCGCGGCGGGCACTGCCATCACCGGCGCCGCCGACCCGGTGGCGGCTTATCGCACCCGCATCTTTGCGAACATGGGCCAGTACTTCGCGGACTACCGCAACTCCGTCGGCGATCCGACGCTGCCCATCTATACGCCGTCGGTGGTTAAGCCGTATGCCACCATCACCAACAAGGCCGGTGCCCGCGTGACGGACAAGGAGTTCAACTTCACCAACTCCGGTTCCTTCACGCACAATATGGTGGAAACGTTCACGGCGACGGTCGATTTCGCGCCGCTCAACTGGCTCGATGTTCGCTACGTCTACACCCACGACAATGATCGCTATGACAGCATCGAAGGCGCCAACGCCCCGAATGCCGATGGCATCACCTGGAATGCCGCTTCCGGTGGCAACGGCGCCGGCTACTACCTCCGGGCCGACAACCACCAGCTCGACGCGGTCCTGAAGGGCGACTTCTTCGGTACCAAGAATAAGCTCATCTTGGGCGGCGTGGCTTACAGCCCGTTCCAACAGTACATGGCCTCCGTCGGCGCGAACTACTTCATGGTCCCCGGCTACAACTACCCGACGGTCAATCCGGTTAACGTGACCGGTGCCCCGGGCAGCACGGTCCCGGTTCTTCAATACCTGGTCAACCGCAACGGGCAGATCATGACCGCCCAGCAGGTCTACTCGCAGTGGGACCCGGGCATCCAGGTCAATCCGCCGACCAGCAAGATCTACAACATCAACCGCAACCTGCTCGACGGTTATAACGACCGTCGCTACGCGTGGTACGCCAACTGGCAGGTCACCGCCCTTAACGACCGGTTGACCGGCATCGTCGGTTACCGCAAGGAAACGGCCAAGTATCGTGGCCAATGGCTCGTGGCCAATGATCCCTGGTTCAACCCGCCGGCGGATGTCTACCTGCACCAGGACCAATATCCGCCGAGCGTCTGGAACTACAGCCCGGCCTATTCCGCCAGCAACAACCAGACGACTTCGGGCGACGCCTACATGGTCGGCGCCTCGTTCGCCATCACCCCGCAGATCTCGGTGTACGGCACGGTCTCCACGACCTTCCGTATCAACACCGGCCTCAAGGGTGACTTCAGCGGCATCGCTGCGACGCCGGACGACATCATCAATGCGCTCCTCGCCAACAATCCGGGTGGTTACACCTGGAAGGGACATTCGATCACGAACCTGCAGACGGGCTTGGACGCGTTCCGCGCCGAAGGGGTGCTTGACAACGTCCCGAACGAAAGCGGCAAGAACCTCGAAATCGGCGTCAAGGTGTCCACCAAGGACAACAAGATCGTGGGCACGCTCTCGATCTTCAAGGGCCAGCGCAAGAACCAGAAGTTCGACGACTCCATCGCGCAAGCGAACACGCAGGAGCCGCTGAACTTCTCCCCCTCGCCGTTCGCCCTTGGCTCAGTCTTCAACCCGACCGGCTCAGGCGCTCGCGTCCTGCGCTGGCGCACCGTGGGTCTGAAGAACGAGGTCAATGGCACGGAGTTTGACCTCACGTGGACCCCGAACCGCAACTTCCAGCTGGTCGCCAACGGCGCCTGGCTGTGGGACGCGCACACGGTGGACACCCCGTCGTTCGCCAAGCCCGGCACCGCCACCTACAACGCCTACTCGGTGTTGAACAAGATGAATGCCGACATCATCTACACCAGCCGCCTGGTCAACGTGCCTGAGTATCGCCTCAGCCTGTGGGGCAAGTACGTGTTCACCGACGGTTCCGTTCGTGGCCTCGCCACGGCGCTCGGCGCTCGTTATGCCTCCAAGGAAGTTGTCTCCCAGTCGGTTGACTGGAATCCGCTCCGCGGTGGTTTCCAAGCGGGCAACTACGTGGTGTTCGATGCCAACGTCAGCTACCCCTGGGAGTTGGCCGGCTACAAGCTGAGCACCTCGCTCGGCGTGAACAACCTGTTCGACAAGGTCTATTACGAAGGCACGTTTGTTCCTTCCGATCCGCGCACCTGGACCCTGCGCACCACGGTTAGCTTCTAACCGTGACGTCAGTTTCTTAATCGCAAGGGCGGAGGCGAAAACCTCCGCCCTTTTCTTTTTAGCCATTGTTCCTCATTCCCCCGCATCAATCCGATACCGCTCCCATGAATTCCCGTCGCATTATTCCCACCTTCGCGCTGTTCGCACTGGCCTTTGCGGGCTGCGAAAGCGGCCGCTCCACTCGCATCCAGGAAAAATCCGCAGCCTACGCGATGCTCACCGAAGAGCAAAAGGCCCGCGTTTCCCAGGGCAATATCGGCACCGGCGACAGCGCGGATGCCGTCTACATCGCCCTGGGCAAACCGAACTCTGTCACCACCCGGCCTTCCGAGCAGGGCGAGGTCACGGTCTGGACCTACAAGAATTTCGTGGTCGGCGAAGAGATGAGCACGAAAATCATCCTCAACCAGCCCAACCAGCGCATGGCCGGCACGCCCGCAACCGGTGGCGGTGGCGGCGGCCGGACCGGCCCGAGTTCGTTCAGTACCGCGCCCAGTCGCGGCACGCCGCAAGGCATGACGGAAGCCATGGCTGAAACGATCACGCTGTATGTCGATCTTTTCGATAACCGTGTCATCGGCCTGCGCTCAGACCGATAATTAAACCACCCAGGCGGGCGCCTGGCCGAGTTGTTTTCATTGATTCCGCGGTGGTCGCCCGGCGCCGGCCACCGCGAGCCGGGCGCCCGCGCTCCTTGAACCGCGGCGACGACCGCCGCCCGGCGCAGGAGCGTCGCTCCGCCGAAGGCAACTCCGACGGAAATCCCCGCCCATCCACTTGCTCCCAAAAGCTACATGTTATTTCCCATTTTGAAGCCGCCAAAATCGCCTGCGTCCTTTTCTCTCCCACGCATTTTTGCTCCCCTTTTTGTGTCACCTCGCGCCCCCCGGCACTATGCTTAAACGCGTCTTTTTTCTACTTTGGGGCAGCGTCGCCTTGGCCGCGGCTTCCACCCCTTCCGGGACGGAGCCGCCGCCCATGCCGCCGCTCGCCGGCACCTGGCGCATCGACCTCGCGCGCAGCACCGAACTCAGCCCGTGGAAGGACTACGACCTCACCATCGCCGTGGAAGGCAACCGCGTCGCCTTCCAACGACGCCTCGCGTGGGGCCGCCGCGAGTTTTCCGACGCCATGACTCTCACGGCGGGCGACACCACCACCGTACCGGTCAGCATGTGGCCGGACAACCGTCACCTCGGCGCCTACATCGGCGGCGACCGCACCAAACGCGTCCGCGCCGAGTGGCTCGACGACGGCCGCATGCTCCGCCTGACCACCGACCTCGTCCTCGCCACGCAGCAGGGCGAGCGCGCGGTCAACATTCTCAGCGACTACAAGCTCAGCGCCAACGGCGCCCAACTCACGCTCACCGAACTCCGCAGCACCCGCAACCGGCCGGTGGTGTATGTGTTCAGGCGCGCCGATGGCGCGAAGTAACCAGGCACAAGGATCAAGTAACCAGACTGCATGAACCTGAGCGCATCATCTGAAATACCGGTCTCCGACCGGCCAAGGTGGAACCCGGCCTCCGGACGGGTTTTCAGGACGCGCGTCGGCCCTTGCCGTTTCATGCGCGTCCGAGCCAACCCGTCTGGAGGCCGGGTTCCACCTTCAGTCCTGTTTGCGGTCACCTGTTTCCTGTCCCTGGTCCTGCCAGCCTTTGGCGCAGACGAAAAATCCATCCTCTCCCGCCTCGAGCCCGCCAAGGTCGCGCACGCGCCGGCATCCGCAACGCTCGTCCCGTTGTCCGAAAACTGGCGTTTGGACGGCGACATCCCGGTCCACGCCCTGCTGATTTCACTCCAGGGCCTGGCCAACCGGACGGAACCGCGCCTCTACCTCGAATACCCGAAGTCGTGGCAGTGGGAGATCGTCCGCCCGCTGGAATCCTTCCTCGAAAAACGCCACGGCGTGAAGTTCGAGCGCTTGGGCATGGACGACGCGGATGGCGCGCTGTCGCGTTTTGCCCGGCACGCCAAGGGCGTCGTCGTTTGGGACAAGTCCGTCCGGTCGTCGCTGATCGTGGCTTTCACCATCGCGGGCGTGGAGGACTTGGTGGTCGTGACCGAGGACTTCCTGCCGCTGGCCGCTGCCCACGGGCTTAAGGTCGTCGTCGACCTCCGCGGCAAGTTCACCGGCCGGACCGACGCCCAGATCTACCAGTGGGCCTACGACCAGTACTTCGAACGTTGCTCGCGCGACTACTACGTCGTGATGGGCGGCCACGCCGGCGCGGAGATGCAGCCGGGCGTCGCGGACTTCGGCATCCGCCAACGCGCCTTCTTCACGGACCTGTCGTCGAACCCGAAGCACCCCGAGGAACTGGCGCTGCTTAAGACGATCCTCGGCCGCCAAAACGTCCCGAGCATCGTGCTGGGCTGGCATTCCTACGGCAAGGACACCGAGGGCCAGCACACCACGCTCGCCGGCAACCACGGCCTTATCATGGAAGGACTGCACAACCTGCCGAACGTCTCGTTCACGTCGCAGATCCCGCTGACGCCCGATTTCAAGTTCACCAACAACCACGCCCCGGTCCAACCGCGCGAGCCGGCGAAGAAAGTGTACATCGCCGCCGTCGCGACCGACGCCATGGGCATCGGCACGTGGACCAAGCCCGGCCGCGGCAAGATCCCGTACACCTGGCAGGTGCTCATGAACTGGGCGTGGATGAACCCGCCGGCCTTGCAGTATTTCTACGAGGACAAGTCGCCCAACGACTACTTCATCGGCGGACTCTCGGGCCCGGGCTACATGTACCCCAAGGCGATTCCCGCGGACAAATGGCCGGCGCTTACCGCGGTCGGCCGCGACCTCATGAAGCGCCTCGACCTGCGCGTCCTCGAGATCATGGACTACTCCGAGGGCAACCGGCACGTCGGCAACACGGACCTGCCGAAGGAAGTCGTGGACCGTTACTACGACCAATATCCCGACGCCAAGGGCTTCATCAACGGCTATGGCACCGCCCGCACGTTTGATCTCCGCGGCGACCGCCCGTTGATCAGCTATGACTACTACCTCGCGGTGGACCGGCCGGTGGACGAAGCCGCCGCCGACCTTGAGGAACTCATCCAGCTGAATCCCGGCCGGCCCTACTTCCTCCTGATGCACGTCCGCGAATCGAACACCGTCGAAAAGGTCGCCGACATCCTGGGCCGCCTGAGCGAGTCCGTGGAAGTGGTGCCGCTCGATGCGTTCCTCCAACTCGCCGCGCGCGCGAAGACTTACCAAACCCACTATCAACAACCCACGGACCCCGTGGACCGGAATCCGTAACCTCCTCATCACGCTTGTAGGGACGCCGCTCGCCGGCGGACCTCGTCCATCCACGGGCGGGGCCCGCCGACGAGGGACGTCCCTGCCACATCAATCTCATGCGTCTCCTTCGTTTCTTACCGCTTCTCCTCCTGCCGCTCGCCGCGCTCGCCGCTTCGCCCCTCGAGGGGCGCTGGCGGCTTGATCCCGCCCGCAGCTCCGCCCTGGACGGGTGGACGGCTTGGGACCTCGTGATCGGCGTCGACGGCACCCGCGTGAGTTTGCGTCACGACATGCAATGGCGCTCCACCAAGGTGACCGCCACGAACGTCGTCGACACCACCGCGCCCACGACCCTCAAGGACTTCTTCCGCGTCGAGCAGCGTCACATGGCGGTTTATCCCGCGAAGGGCGGCGTCACAAACGTGCGCACCGCCTGGCTCGACAGCGGCCGGACCCTGCGCGTCGAGGCGGACACGCCGCTCGAAATTTCTCAAGGCGAGACGAACCTGCGACTCTATCACGAATACCGTCTCCTCGAGGGCGACCAGTCGCTCGTGGTCATCGAACTGCGCAGCACCCGCCCGCAACCGCTGGTGTATCGCTTCAATCGCGTGATGGAGGGCTCCAAATGAACTTCGCCACCTCCAAAGTAGGGCCGCACTCCAACCGGCCGAGCCATTCGTCGACTGGCCTCACTGGTTTCCTCCGCACGCTCGTTTACCTCGCCGGGTTCTTGCTCGGCGCCGCGTCCTTTGCCGCCGAGTCCAATCGCCAGGCGTTTGTCATGCATTGGAACCTCGATTGGCAGGTCGCCGGCGGGCTGCCGGAGAAAGCGATGCTGCTGAGTTTGCAAGGGCTCGCCAACCGGGCTGCGCCGCAGCTGTACGTCGTTCACCAGCCGGAATTTCAATGGGAAATCACCGCGCCGCTGTTCTCCTTCTACGAGCGCAAACATGGCGTGAAGTTCACCGAACTGAAAACTGCCGACGACGCCCTCACCCGGTTCGCCAGCGCGGCGAAAGGCTACGTTGTCTGGGATCCGGCCATCCCCGCGACGATGAACGTCGCCTTCACCATCGCCGGCCTGGAGGACGCCCTGGTGGTGACCCCGGCGCTGATTCCGGTCGCGGAGAAACATGGGCTCAAGGCCATCGATGACCTGCGCGGACGTTATACCGGACAAACCGACGCGCAGATCTACGGCGACGCCATCAAGCGCTACTGGGCCCGTTGTTCGCGCGACAGCATTATGCTGATGGGCGGCCATGCTGGTGCCGTGCGGCAACCGGGCGTCGCCGATTGGGGCGTGCGCCAGAAGATGTTTTTCCACGACCTCTCAGCGAATCCGCGGCATCCCGAGGAACTCGCGCTCGCGCAGCGTTTGCTGTCGGAGCTCAACCCCGGCGCGACCATCTTCGGCTGGCACTCGTATGCAAAGGACACGGAGGAGCAGTGGACGACCCTGCTCTCGAGCTACGGCCTGAAGATGGAGGGCCTGCACAACCTGCCCAACCTGTCTTTCAATTGTCAGTTCACCTTCACCCCCGGCTTCAAGTTCACGAACACGCACCACGTCGCACGGGACGCCAAGCTCACGGCGGAGAAGAAGGTTTACCTCGCGTTCGTGCAGTCGGACAGCATCGGCATCGGCGTCTGGACCAAACCCGGCCGCGGCAAGCTGCCCTTCGCGTGGCAGGTCACGATGAACTGGACGAAATTCTCGCCCGCCGCCCTCGAGTATTTCCACGAGAGCGCGACACCCAACGACTACTTCATCGGCGGCCTGTCCGGCCCGGGTTACATGTACCCCAATCACATCCCCGCGGATCGTTTCCCGGGGCTCATGAAGGAGGCGCGCGACCTGATGGCGGTGCTCGATGAGCACGTCATGGAAATCATGGACAACTCCGCTGCCGACGGAAACGTGGGCAACGCCGACCTCACCAAGGAAACGGTCGATCGCTACTACGCCGCCTTCCCCGACGTGATTGGTTTCATCAACGGCTACGGTCCGGCCCGCACACGCGACCTACGCGACAACCGGCCGTTGCTGTCCTACGAGTACTACATCGATCCCCGTCGTCCACGGGCGGAGGTCGCCGCCGATTTGAACGAGCTGATCGCGCTGAATGCCAAGCGTCCGTACTTCCTGCTGGTCCACGTGCGCGAGTCCAACGACGTGAACAGCCTCGTCGAGGTGGTGAAGCAACTCGACGGTCCGGTGGAAGTCGTCCCGCTCGACATGTTCCTCAAGCTGGCCGCGTCCGCCAAGACCTACACGACCCGTTACCAGGACCCCGCCGACCCGAAGCATTTCGAAGGCTACAAACGCTAACCGCCATTTCCACCAATCTCTGACTCCGACTGTGGGAGCGAGCTTGCTCGCGGCGATCCCGCCCCGTCGCGAGCGAGCTCGGTCCCACAAAACCCTAAAAAACTCACCCCACCCCCCCCATGAATCCCACCCGCCGCACGTTTCTCAAGAGTTCCGCGGTTCTCGCCGCGTCCCTGCCTTTCGCCCGCCTCGACCTCAACGCCGCGGAGTCCGCCCCCGGCGCCGCTGGGCCCGGCAGCACGAAGGGATTGCTGTTCGACGAGTCCGACCTGCCGCGCATCCGCGCCAACACGAAGCACCCGCGCTTCGCGAGCCTCTGGGCGGAGATGACCGGCGCAAACCTCGCGGACGACACCGACTTCCTGAACCAAAAGGTGCGGTTCAACAACCACGTCGCGGACATGATGCGCTGCCGGCTCATCGTGGAGCGCTCCGCGTTCGTTTATGCCGTCACCAATGACGCCGCGCACCTCGCGGTGACCAAACTGGCGATCCGTAAGCTGCTCGACTACCCGAAGTGGGACTACTTCCTCGAGGGCGGCAAAACGGTGATGGGCCTGCAACGGGCCTCCGAAGCGACCATCGCCCTCGCCTACGCGCTCGACTGCCTGCGCGGTGCGCTGACGCCCGCGGAGGTAGCCGAGATCGAGCAGAACATCGCAACCAAAGGTGCGCCCGCGTGCTTCACGACGCTTTACGGCATGAAGTTTCCGGACCGCGTGAAGGGTTGGGGCTTCGATCCCGAGGACGACTACCCGCAGGCGTTCCGCGTCAGTCTCGCGCGCTGGCCGCTGATCCTCAACTCGACCAACCTGAAAGTCATCCCAACCGCCGCGCTCGGCATTGCTGCCGTACTGCTGCACGGACGTCATCCGCAGGCCGACCAGTGGCTCGAGCTCGCCCGCTCCAGTGCGAAGGCGTTCTCGACGATGTACGGCTCCGACGGCTCCTATGATGAAGGCGCGAGCTACTGGGGCTACACGACACTGCACATGGCGATCTTCGCGGAAACGTTGTGGCGCCGCCTTGGCATCGATGACCGCGGACTCATCAACTATCCGGGCACCATCCGCTATGCGCTCGCGTTCGCCATGCCGACGAAAGGCGCCGGCTTCGATCCCACGCGCGCGCCGCGCAACCTCGCCGTGCCGACGATCAAGGTCGATCCGGCGAACGACATCGTGAATTTCTCGGACGCCCTTACGTCGAGCGACATGGCCATCGCCGCCTGGGTGGGCCGCAACCACCACGACCCGCTCTCGCAGCACGTGGCGCTCAACGTTGGCGGCATGAAGTCGCACTTCGGTTTGGTATTTTTCGACGCGAACGCGGCCGCCGCCGCGCCGACCCCCGCGTTGCACGACGCGCGGCTCTCGAACGACCTCGTGATCTCCCGCACCGGCTGGTCGGCCGAGGACTCCGTCGTGGCGCTGCGCAGCGGCGGCCCCGCCAACCACGAGCACGCCGATCGCAACAGCGTCATCTTCAAGGCGCATGGCGAACGTCTTTTCCACGACCCGTTCCGCGCCGGTTATTCGTACACCACCCCGCGCTGGAAGCTCCGCCTCACCGCCGCGCACACCGCCGTGCTCATCAACGGCCAGGGGCACCAATACCACGACGGCAAGGAAGGCACCAACGCCTCGTGGGCCTGGGCGCGCGTGCAGGCGTTCCAGAGCGGCGCACACTGGATGACGGTGACGAGCGACGCCACTGAAGCCTACTCGCTGGTGATTCCGGAAGTCCAACGCGTCGACCGCACGCTCGTGTTTCTCAAGCCGGACGTGTTGCTCATGCTCGACCGGGTGACGCTTACCGCGCCCCTCCCGGTGCAACTGCGCTACCAGGTGTACAACGACGACGACAGCGGCAGCGCGAAAGCCGACGGCAGCACGTTTCAAATCAAGCGCCCCTTTGCGCGGGTGGATGCGTTTGTCCGCGGCGACAGCCAGGTCGCCTGCAGCGTCCTCAAGCACGACCTCCCCGAATCCGAGGGAACCCATCCGTTTGTGGAGGCGGTGTCCCCGGCGGCGACGACCCACACCTTGCTGACCGTCGCGGCCGCCAGCCCCGCCGCCGACGCGGCCGCCGCCGGCGCGCTCAGCGTCACGCGCGAAGGCGCGCTCTGGCGCATCGGGGGCAAACACCGCGGGCAGATGATCAACGTTACGATCGATTCCTCGACGACACTGCCGGCGATCAGCATCGCATGAGCGGCTTTCCTGCAAGGACGCGCATTTCCTGGTGGGAGGGGTTTCACACCCCGACGGGATTGAAGCCGCGGTCGCAGTCGGGATATAAAATCCCTCCCACCAAGATACGATGCCTGCTTGTAGGTTCGCGGGTTGCAGCGACCTCGCGGTCGACGCAAGCGCCGACCCTCCAGCCGGATTTCACTACCTTTCCTTCGACGTTGAACGTTGGAAGTTCAGCGTTGAGCGTTTAGTTCCTAGTTAACTCCCCATGCCCGCCTTCAATCACGTCAACGCGGCCGACTACGGGCTGATCGCGCTGTACTTCGGCATCGTGATTTTTGTCGGGTGGTATTCCGCGCGGAAAAACAAGGACACGGACGACTACTTCAAGGGCGGCGGCAAGATCCCGTGGTTCCTCGCGGGCGTCTCGAACTGGGTCTCGGGTTTCTCCGCCTTCATGTTCGTGGCGGCCGCCGGCTTCACTTACCGCAATGGCTTGGGCGCCGCGGTGGTTTTCACGATGGCCACGTGGGCCTACCTCGTGGGCGCGTTCTATTTCGCCTCCCGGTGGCGCCGGGCGCGCATCAACTCGCCCTTGGAGTTCCTCACGCGGCGCTATTCTTCGTCGACCACCTACTTCTACTCGGTGACGGCCGTCGTGCCGCAGGTCATCGGCATCGGCCAGGGACTCTACATTCTCTGCATCTTCGTGGCCACGGCGCTGGGTTTCGCCAAGGAGGAGCATTTGATCCTCGGCTACACGTTCACGGGGCTCGAACTGACGATGATCGGCATCGGCGTCGTGATGATCGTGTACACGGTGATCGGCGGACTTTGGGCCGCGGTGCTGAGCGACGCCGTGCAGGGCGTAATCATCCTGGTGACTTCCCTCCTTATCCTGCCCGTGACCTTCCTGTACCTCGGCCAAGGCCAGGGGCTCGGCGCGGGCTTCTCGCGGCTTTGGCAGGAAGCGCCCGCCGGGTACTTCGGGTTGAACGGTCAGACCGGCCAGCCGTTGTTCCTGCTCTGCTTCTTCGCGAACTCGATGCTCGGGTACAACGTCGCCTGGTGGCAGGTGCAGCGCTACCAAAGCGTGCCCGACGAACGCAGCGCCCGGAAAATGGCGCTGCTGTGCGCGGGTCTCTCCTTCTTTGGACCCCTGTTGTGGATCATTCCCGTCATGGGCGCGCGGATCATCTTTCCGCAGATTGGCGCCGTGTGGCCGCAGTTCGCCGCGCCGGAGGAAGCGTCCTTTGTCAGCCTCGCCCTGTTGCTGCTGCCGCATGGCATGATCGGCTTTGTCGTGGCGGCGATCCTGTCGGCCACCCTCGGCCAGGCGAGCGACGGTTTCAACTGGCTGGCCGCCACCACGACCCGCGACATCTACGTGCCACTCCGCAAAAAGGCCGGCCTGTCCGTTCCGAGTGAAAAACACCAGATGCGCGTCGCCCAAGTCACGATGCTCGTGGTCGGCGTGCTCGGCATCGTCGCCGCGCTTTTCATCGCAAAGACCGGCGGCGCCTTCGATTTCGGCCTCAAGTACTACTCACTGACGGGCCCCGGCTTCATGATGCCGGTGCTGCTCGGCATGATCTACCGCCGCACGCCCTGGTGGTCGGGCATGGCCTCGAGCATCGCGGCGTTTGTCGCCGCGTTCAGCCTGATGGCGGCCGGGGCGTTTCCCAACCACGTGTACGAGCGCAACATCGTGAGCGCCATCGCCGCCGCGACCATCGTGTTTTTCCTGTCGGCATTGTTCTACCGGGAAGACGACCCGCGCAGCGCGGAATGCCGGCGCTGCGACGCCGACCTGCGCACGCCGGTGCCGTCCGACGACCTGCCGCCCGGCGGCCTGCGCGACTTCCAGATGCTCGCCCTGGTCAGCGCCCTGCTTGGCCTGGTGCTCGTGGCGTGCGTCGCGCTACCGTCCTCGCCCATCGCGCCGCCCGAAATCAACCTCGTCGCTGGCGCCATCCTCTTCGTGATCGGCGGCCTGCTGTGGCGCGCCTCGCGTCCGAAGAAACAATCTTGACCGCGGATTCCACGGATCGACCCGGATGCAATGCCGCTGACTGCACCGCCCCAAAGCAATCTATCCGTGTTTATCGGCGAAATCCGTGGTTAAATGCCTCCCGTGAAACCCGTCACCCTGCCCGCCCAGCTTTACCGGCAATTCGATGCCGACCCGGCGCTGGCGGTGCCGGGCGAAGGGTACAAGGGCTGGCACACCGTCGAAGCCGAACTTGCGCCGCGACACACCGCGCTGGTCGTGATGCACGCCTGGGATTGCGGCCAACCGCATGAATTTCCGGGCTGGCGGCGGGCCGTCGAATACACGCCGCGTGCGGAAAAAATCATGCAGGAGATTTTCCCGCCGCTACTGGCCGCGGTGCGTCAATCGCCGCTGCGGGTTTTCCACGTCGTCGGCGGCGACCGCGACTACTGGTCGCACCTGCCGGGTTATCAGCAAACCACCCAACTGCTGCGCGAGCCGTCCGCCCCGCCCTTGGTCACGACCGACCCGGTTTATGAGCGGATGCAGGTGCTGCGCCGCACGCAGGGCTCCCCAGGGACACACAATTCCCCGGACATCACCGCGGGCTTCGCCCGCCTGGATTTCGCGTCTACTGCGCGGCCGGTGGGCGATGAACCGATCGCGAAGAATGGCGCGCAGCTGGCCGCAGTGTGCCGGGCCAACGGCATCAATCACCTGGTGTACGTGGGCTTCGCGCTGAACTGGTGCCTGTTGATGTCGCCCGGCGGCATGGTCGACATGGCGCGACAGGGCTGCCTGTGCTCCACGATCCGCGAGGCCACGACCGCCGTCGAAAACCGCGAGACCGCCCGCCTGGAACTCGAGAAACAACAGGCGCTGTGGCGCGTGGCGCTCGAGTTCGGGTTTGTGTTCGGCTTGGCCGACTTTCACCGCGCCCTCTCGAAGATTTCATCATGAGTGCTCCGCTTCGCCCCCGCCCTGCCCCCGGCCTCGGTGCCGCCGCCATCGGTCCCGAGGAGGAGGCCCTCGTGCTCGATGTCCTGCGCCGCCAGGAACTGTTTCGCTACTACGGCAACGACCCGCAACGCCCGCCGCCCATGGTCGCGACCTTGGAAAAGGAGGCGGCGAAACTGATCGGCACGGACTATGTTCTCGCGGTCAGCAGCGGCACCGCGGCGCTGGAGGTCGTGCTCGGCGCCGCCGGCATCGGACCGGGTGACGAAGTCATCGTGCCCGCCTGGAGCTGGATCTCCTGTTTCACGTCGGTGGTCCGCTGCGGCGCCCGTCCGGTGCTGGCGGAAATCGACGACTCGCTCTGCCTGGACCCCAACGAAATCAAACGGCTCACCACGCCGCGAACGCGCGCGGTCATGGTCGTGCACTACCAGGGCGCGACGGCCGACATGGAGCCGATCGTGAACCTCGCGCATCGGCGCGGGTTGTTTGTGATCGAGGACTGCGCGGAGGCGCCGGGCGCGACTTACCGGGGACGTCGCGCAGGCACTTGGGGCGACGCCGCCATTTTCAGCTTCCAGCACAACAAGCCCATGACCGCCGGCGAGGGCGGGTTGATCGCCACCCGGGACATCCGCCTCTACGAACGCGCCGTGCGGATGCATGATCTCGGACAATACCGCGCGCCCCATGCCGCCGTGACCGCGCCGCGCGAAGTGGCGTTTGCAGGTGGACAATACCGCATGTCGGAACTGACGGCGGCCCTCGCGCTCGCCCAGTTGCGCAAGCTCGACGTCGTTCGCGACCACTGTCGCGCCCTCAAGGCGCGCCTCGTGCCGCGGCTCGCGCGCCTGCCGGGGATCACGTTGCGCCCGCTGGCGGACGACGCCGGCGACTTCGGTTTCGAGATTTACTTCTACGCGCGCACGGCCGCCGATGCGGCGGCGTTTCGCAGCCAACTCGATGCCCGCAATGTGAACTGCCAGCAGCGCACCGGCACGTACCCGCAATACCGGCGCGAGTATGTGCTCACGGGGCGCACTGCGCACGCCACAGGCTCGCCGTTCCGCGACTTGAAGCCTTGGCCGGCGCCCGGCTACCGCGCCGAGGATTTCCCGCGCACGGAGGATCTCACGTCACGCTTTGTCGCCATTCCCCTCGGGTGGAAGTACACCTTCGAGGACGCCGATCATATCGCCGCCAGCGTCGAAGCAGTGCACAAAGAGCTGTATCCGAACTTGGTGGGAGGGGCTTTACACCCCGACTCCGCCGGCGGCATCAATCAGTCGGGGTATAAAACCCCTCCCACCACTGCCACTCACCCGGCCACCGTCACTTCGCCAGCCGTTGCGCGACCTGCCGAATCGCGGACACCACCTTCGTCACATAGGATTCCGTCATCGCCTCATTGACGGTCAGTTTAATGCCGTCCTGCAGGATCGCCTCCGCAACCGGGCAGCTAACGGCCCGGTAGTTCATTTTGGTGAGTCCCAGTTCCCGCACGGGCCAGCGCCCGCCGAAGAAATTGTGGTTTTGGAACACCGGGTATTGGTAAACCGGCCGCGGGATGTAGCCGGGCGTGCACGCGACGCCTTCCGCGGCGAGTTCCGCGGCGAACTGGTCGCGGTTGACCTTGAAGCGGCCGGCCTCGATCCGGAACAGGAAGAACCAAAAGCTGTGCGTGTCGCCGCGACGGATAGCCGGCATCTGCAGGCCCGGGACGGTGGAAAGCCCCGCGAGCAGGTGCTGGCCAACGCGAACGCGGTCGCGGGTGATCTCGGTCAACTTCGTCAGTTGCGCCGCGGCGACCGCGGCCTGCGGCTCGCTCATGCGGTAATTCGGCGCGAGTTCCTCCGGGTCGCGCCCGCCGGACACCCGGTCGTAATACTTGTCACCCCACTTGGAGAGGCCGTTGCCGTAATGCGGGTCGCGCGTCGCCACGATGCCGCCGTCGCCGCAGCTCACGTGCTTGAACTCGTTGAAGGAGTAACACGCCAGGTCGCCCCGCAGGCCGACGGGTTCGTCCTGCCAGCGCGCCCCCCACGCCTGCGCGCAGTCCTCGATCAGCGCGACCTTGTGCTCCTTCGCGAGCGCCATCAAAGCCGTCATGTCGCACGGATTGCCCGCGAGATGAACTGCCATGATGGCGCGCGTGCGAGGCGTCAGCCGCCGACGCACGTCGACGGGATCAAGATTGTACGTGTGCGGATCGAGATCGGCGAAAACCGGGACGCCCTGCTGGTAGAGAATGCCGATGACCGAGCCCATGTCCGTGATCGCCGGCACTATCACCTCGTCGCCCGGTTGCAGCCGCAGCGCGGCGATAGCAATGTGGATCGCGGCGGAGCCCGACGAGCACGGAAACGCGTGCGGAAACGGGTAGTGCTTTCGAAACTCCGACAATAGCCCCTCGGTCTGCGGACCTTTCCAATAAAACAACGACGTTTGGTCCACCATCGCCGTCAGACGCGCCAGCTCGGCCTCGCCCCAGCGGCGCGGCAGCGGCAGCGGTTCATCGACGAGGCGGCTCATGCAGCGAGGAAGGCTTCCAAATTGCCGGAGACGATCAGCGCGCGGCGCGCGGCGGTGACTTCGGCGCGCATGAGTTTGTCGGTGGCGGCGCCGGTCACCAGGAACGGCGTATGCGACGCGAACACGAGTTGCCGGACGGATACCTTCGCCAGGAGGTGCGGAATCGTGTCGTGCCACTCGGCGAAAGAGAGGTCCGCGCGCAAATTCGCGTGCTTGGGCGCCAGTGGGAGAATCTCCGCACGCAGCAGGCCGCTCGCGAGCACTGGCAAGCGCGGATGCGCCGCGAGGAAGGCGCCGAGTTCGGCGGGCGGCACCGGCTTGAGCGACATGGCGTGATACTCGTGGCGCTCATCGATCAACCGAACCTGCACGACGACCCGCAGGCGGCGCCGAGTGAGTTCCGTCATCAACTCCCGCACGGCCGGGGCGTTCAGACGGTAATTGTGATAACGCGGCAGCAACCGAATCGCGCGCACGCGCGAGTCCGCGGCGACTGCGGCGAGTTCCTCGCGCCAATTGGCCAAAGCCGGGTTGATCACCGGCACCGGCGTCAGGCCAGACACGCCCGCCGTCGCGCGCAGCAGCTGGCGATTCGCCGGCCCCGGCTCGGGCGCGAAGACGGCGTCGAGCGGCGAAACCAGCGCGCGGCGGATCCCCTGCGCCCGCAGGTGCGCCGCGAGGCTCTTCGCCGAGTGATCCTCGACAAACGCAAACGGCCACCGGCCGATCCAGGTGTTGGCGTCGAAGAAGTTCACCAGGGAAGACACTCGACCGCGGATTTCACGGAAGCAAACGGACGAATACCTTGTGTTGTCATCCTGATCCCGCCGAGGCGGGAGAAGGATCCAGCACCATGCACGCAGGCGGATATCAGGCTGGATTCTTCGCTCCGCTCAGAATGACAGCTTGGAGTTAATTTATCCGTGTTCATCCGATTGATCCGCGGGAAATCATTTTGGTCCGGGAGCTCATTTTAATCCGAGCAGCTTCCTCGCATTCTCCCGCAGCACCTTCCGCTTGGTGTCCGCGTCGAGTTGCGTGCGGGTGATGCGCGCGAGGGCGCAGGCGAAATCGCGGATCGGCACGTCGGATCCATAAAGCACGCGGTCGGCCCCGAGCTTCTCCACGGCGTATTCGACGATGCCGGCCTCCGGGGCCGCGCCCGAGGTGTCGACGACGAGATTGTCGCAATCCCGCACCGCCAGCACGCCGCGCACCCCACAGCCGGTGAGATGGGCCATGATGATGCGCACATTCGGGAATCGCCGCGCCAGGGTCCCCGCGTCCTCGGGGTCGGTGTGAAAACTGCGCTGCCGGATCTTCGTCATGCTCCACGCGTGCTGGAGCACGACCAGATTGTGTTTCCCGGCGTTCGTCATGACGGGTCGCATGCAGGCATCGCGGGCGTTGTTGGCGATCTCGAGCTTGATGCCCTTGAAGCCGCGCGCGACGCACCGCTCCACCTCGCGGGTGACCGCGCGCTCACCGAGCACGGGATTCACATGGCAGAACCCGGTCACGTAGCCCGGGTACCGCTTCATCAGCCAAAAGGTCTCGTCGTTGATGATGCGCAGCTGCGCCTCGTTGGGCTGCCGGCCGAAGCCCAGGACGTCCCCCAGCACGACAATATGTTCGATGCCATGGGCCCGGGCCCGGCGGATCAGCTGGGCCGCGCCCGCCCGGCCGCGGTCGTCATGCCGCAGGATCGGGTGGGTGTGGACATCAATGGCGACCATGAAAATTCAGCGGGTTTGCGCTTGGCTTTGGTCACTCTGCTGCGCCGATATAGTCCTGACAAGTGCGCGTTGCACGGATTCACTCCGATCTGAAATTTCATGACCTCCCTGCCCTCCACGGACCGCGAAATCGAGCTGCTGCTGTCCACCCCGACCGCCGGCGTGGTGAAGGCCGTCAAGGCCCTGCCAGGCGACTTCATGGTGCTGGGCGTCGGCGGCAAGATGGGCACCACAACCGCCGCCATGCTGCGCCGCGCGCTCGACCAGGCCGGGCGGCGTGAGGCAACCGTCACGGGCGTCTCTCGTTTCAGCCGGGCCGAAGCGCGTCAGGAACTCGAGGGCCTCGGCGTGCGCACGCTTTCGTGCGACCTTGCCAACCCGCAGCAGGTCGCCGCGCTCCCGGCCGTGGCGAATGTGCTGTTTCTCGCGGGCCAGAAATTTGGCACCGACAGCGCGCCCGGGCTCACGTGGATCCAGAACACCTATGTGCCGGCGCTGGTCGCGCAGCGCTTCCGCGACTCACGTCTCGTGATTTTTTCGACGGGCTGCGTTTATCCCTTCGTGCCGGTCACCGGTCCCGGCGCCAACGAGCGGGAACCGGTCGCGTTCATCGGCGAATACGCGAGCACGTGCGTCGGTCGCGAGCGGGTCTTCTCCCACTACGCCGCCGAATACGGCACGCGCCAGCTGATGTACCGGCTCAACTACGCCGTCGAGCTGCGTTATGGCGTGCTGGTCGACATCGCACTGAAGGTCGCGCGCGGCGAACCGGTTGACCTCACCATGGGCTGGCTGAATTGCATCTGGCAGGGCGACGCGTGCGCGCGCGCGATCCAATGCCTCGAGCATACGGCCAATCCGCCGAAAATTCTCAACATCACCGGCCCGGAGAAACTCAGCATCCGCGCCCTCGCGCAGGAATTCGGCCGCCGCCTCGGCCGCGAGCCGCAATTCACCGGCACCGAGGCGGGCACGGCGTGGCTGTCGGACGCCAGCGAGTCGCTCCGGCTGTTCGGACCGCCCGAGGTCTCCGTCGAACGCATGATGGACCTCATCACGCCGTACGTCAGCGCCGGCGGCCGCTTCCTCGGCAAACCCACCCACTTCGAAGCCCGCAGCGGGAAATTCTGACCTGATGCACTCACAGAAGGTAACGAAGGAAACAAAGAAACCGGCCTGCCTTCGGCCGTTCTTCGTTACCTTCGTTGCCTTCTGTAAAATCACTTTTCTCGAATGAATCTCCGCTCCCACCTGCTTGCCGGTCATGTCATTCCCGCCCAGCCGCTGGCGCTGGACCGGAATCGCCGCTTCTCGGAAAAACACCAGCGCGCGCTGACGCGCTACTACGTCGCCGCCGGCTCGGGCGGCCTCGCGGTCGGCGTGCACTCGACCCAGTTCGAGATTCGCGATCCGCAACACAACCTGTTCAAACCCGTGCTGACCCTCGCGGCGGACACGGTTCGCGCCGAACTCGCCGCCACGCCGCGAGACTTCGTGCTCATCGCCGGCATCTGCGGCCAGACAAAGCAGGCCACGACCGAGGCGGAACTCGCGCTGAGCCTCGGCTACCAGGCGGGCCTCGTGAGCATGGCGGCGTTCAAGACGGAACCCGAGGACGCCATTGTCGCGCACGTCGCCACGATCGCGAAGCTGATTCCCGTCGTCGGCTTCTACCTCCAACCCGCGGTCGGCGGCCGCGTGTTCAGTTATGCCTTCTGGCGGAAGTTCGCGGAGATTCCCGGGGTGGTCGCGATCAAGATGGCGCCTTTCAACCGCTACCAGACAATCGACGTGATTCGCGCGATCGTCGACGCCGGCCGTGACGACATCGCGCTCTACACCGGCAATGACGACACGATTGTCGCCGATCTGCTCACGCCGTTCACTTTCCCGCACCGTGGAAAACAAGTGACGCGCCGCATCGTCGGCGGCCTGCTCGGGCATTGGGGCGTCTGGACGCACGCCGCTGTGAAACTGTTCCGCGAAGCGCAGGCTGCCGCCAAGCAGCCGACCGTAAGCCCCGAGTGGCTGCAACGGGCTGTGGCCGTGACCGACATGAACGCCGCGCTCTTCGACGCCGCTAATAAATTCCACGGCTGCATCCCCGGCATCCTCGAAGTCCTGCGCCGCCAAGGCTTGGTCGAATCCATCCACTGCCTCAACCCGCACGAAACCCTCTCCCCCGGCCAGGCCGAGGAACTCACCCGCGTCTGCCAGGCCTACCCGGAACTGACGGATGACGCCTTTGTCGCAAAGCACCGCGACAAATGGCTGTCCTGATTTTCCCGCGGATTTCACGGATGAACGCAGATAATCATAATCACATGACCCCCTACAGCCGTCATTCTGAGCCGTGCGAAGAATCCAAGGGAACGCGAACCACCGCTTGGATTCTTCGCACGGCTCAGAATGACGGTTGCGTCTATTGGTTTGGGAATCCGTGTTAATCCGTTCCATCCGCAGCCAAGAAACCCCTCCCGCCCAAATCCGCTCCTTCTGCTTCCGTGTGTTCTGTGTATTCCGTGGTTAACTCCCGTTTTCTAGTCCGCTCCACCCGTGGTTAAAAACCTCCCCCTCCCTCAATCCTGCGAGGAACTCCTCGCGCAGATGGTCTCCTTCGAGACCGTCAACCCGGCCTTTGGCGGACCCGCGGGTGGCGAGGCGCGGCTGGCCGAATACTTGGAAGGCCTCGCGCGCCAGTGGGGCCTGCAGAGCCGGCGGTGTCCGGTGGCGGACGGAGCGTTCAACCTGCTGATCACTTCTGAGGTTTCGCCCTCCGCCGATTGGCTCCTGTTCGAAAGTCACCTGGACACCGTCAGCGTCGACGGCATGACCGTGGCGCCGTTCACCCTGACCGCCGTGGGCGATCGCCTGTACGGACGCGGCGCGTGCGACACAAAGGGGACGGGCGCCGCGATGCTCTGGGCCTTAAAGGAGTATGCACGTCAGCCCAAGCGCACTCGCAACGCGGGAATCCTTTTTGCGGTCGACGAAGAGGCCGCCATGACCGGTGCGCAGGCTTTTGCGGCGGGCGAGGTCGCCAAGTTTCCGAAGCTCCGCGGCATCGTGGTCGGCGAGCCCACCGGGCTGCGTCCAGTCGTCGCCCACAACGGCGCGCTTCGCTGGCGCACCGTCACGCGCGGTGTCGCGGCCCATTCCGCGGATCCCACCAAGGGCCGCTCTGCGATCCGCGCCATGCTGCGCGTCGTCGAGGCGCTCGAGGCGCGCTTCATCCCGCACGCGAACCGCGACTTTCCGCTCACGGGCCGTGCCGCCGCCAGCATCAACGTCATTCGCGGCGGCTCCGCGGTGAACATCATCCCCGACTACTGCGAAATCATCTGCGACCGCCGCCTCGTCCCGGGCGAAACCGCGGCGCAGGTCCTCGCGGAGCGCGACGCCGCCCTCGCCGGCCTCACGGTTGAACACGACGGCCAATACCTCGCCCCGCCCCTCCCGCCGGAAAGCTCGGCCGAGTTGCACCGCTGGGCCCGCCCGGCCTTGGAGGCGTGCGGCCTCGATGCCGCGGCTGCCGGCGCGCCGTACGCGACCGACGCCAGCCACTATGCCGCCGCCGGCGCGCAGGTCATGGTCTTCGGCCCCGGTGACATCGCCCAAGCCCACACGAAGGACGAATTCCTCGACCGCCGCGAACTGGCCAAAGCCGTGAAGGCTTACGGGGCGATGCTCTCCTTGTAGGAGCCTGCTTGCAGGCGATTGGAACGCCCGCCGACCTCTCGCGCCTGAATCGCCTGCAAGCAGGCTCCTACAACAAAACCTATGAAAGCCCTCTTCCTCCTGCTGGCGCTCGCCACCCCTCTCTTCGCCGCCGCGCCCGGCCGCCTCCCGCCCGACTTGATCGACCTCGCGGTCCGCGCCAAGGCACCGCGCTGGAAATTCGTCGAGAAAGTCGTCATGCGGGAAATCCCCGAGACCTTTGCTCTGCAAGTGACGGCCGTCGCTGCGTTCCAGGAACCGAATCGCGTGGTCGACGGGCAGTCGCTCGCCACGCACCTCGCGAACAAGCTTCGGTTCATCCTCATCACGCCGCGGCCGACCCCGAACGCCGACGGCAGCACCAACGAACCCGAGTCGCTCGGCGGCATCGGCGGCTGGACCCACCACGTGCCGGCGCACGCGCTCCTGCTGGCCAAACGCACGCCGGCGGTGTGGTCACAGTTGTCCGCCGACGAACAAAGCCGCGCCGACCTGCTCATGGAGGCCCTGGCGCTCGCGGCGCACTTCTGCCTCGATGACGACAACGATTACTACCTGCGCCTCGACGGCTGGTCGCTCAACCACAAGACGTGGAACCCCAACATCGCGGAGGGGTACGCCGATGTGGTCGTCGCGGCGGCCCTCTACTTCGGGGCCGAGGAACTGAATGCCCGCTTCAAGAATTTCGATTTCGACCAGTTCATCGCGCGACTGGACGCCGCCAATTTCCAAAACATCAAGCGCGGCTGGACGTGGACGCCCGCGATCAAGGACCTGATGATGCGCGGCGGCACGATTGCCGTCCCGGCGGACCAGGCATTCGCGCAAGGCGTCGTTTCGCGCGGCGCCGGTGTCCGCAACGAGTTCACCTTGAACGGCGATTCCCTCCGCGACCCATGGCTGATCTTCCGCGGCCAGGCGCTGCGCATGTTCGCGAAGGTCGCCCGCACGCGGGTGGAGGTCGGCCAGGGCCCCGGCACGACCACCCACCTGCTTCACGACGCCTCTCCCGCCGAAGCCTCGCCCTGGGAAGGTCAGATGGCGATGTTCACCGAATTCGAAACCACCGACTGGAACGGCATGCGCAGCAGTCTCCAGTACGCTTACGAAGGCGCGATGATTGTCATTCCGACGGCCGTCACCTTGAAACTCGTCGGCGCCTGGGACGCCCAGCGCGGCGGCGACGTCATCGAACGCCGCATGGGCGTCGGCATGGCCGACATGCTTTTCAAAGCCAAGGAAGGCTACCTCAGCTACTCGCAGGCCAAATTCTACGAGACCCGCTGGGAGAAAAACCTCCAGCCCATGGGCGGCGACTATATCGTCGGTTTGTGGCGGGCGTTCTTCGAAGAGCCGGCTGCGCCGGCGAAGTAAGGCGCCCGAGCGAACACACCCCGCCCTGCGGGCACCCCTCTCAAGAGGGGAGCTGTGGCAGCTCCGTCCGAGGTCCCCTCTAGAGAGGGGTGGCGCGAAGCGACGGGGTGTGTTGGTTCGCGCCCGCCCGCCGTTTAATTTTCATTCCTTTTCAATCGTCACCCCCGCACCACGGCCCTCAGGTTTCAGCTTTCAGGTTTCAGGTTTCCCCTATGCCCCGTCCCCCTCTCGCCTCCTCCGTCGAAATGCGTTCGGGTCGCCCGACGCTCGTGCTCAATGGCGCCCCTTACACCCCGCTCATCTACGCGCTGACCGATTGCCCCGGCGCGCGCTGGACGTGGGAGGAGGTCCCGGCCCGCAACCTCTGGCTGATGGGCCAGCAGGGCGTCCGCCTGTTCCAGGTCGACCTGTGGTTCGAGCAGATGCTGAGCGAGGACGACCAGCTCGACATCTCCCTCGCCCAAAAACAAATCGCCGGCGTCCTCGCACAATGCCCGGAAGGCGCCGTGATGATCCGACTGCACGTCAACGCGCCGGAGTGGTGGCTGAAGCAAAACCCCGACGAGTGCGTGGGCTTTGCGGACGTCCCCGTGAGCGAACCGCCCACGTGGGGCCTTGTGCGGCGCGTCGGCACCGACGGCGACACGCCCGTCCGCGCCAGCTTCGCCTCGCGCAAATGGTTCGATTGGATCAACGCGCACCTGCGGAATTTCTGCCAGCGACTCGGCCAGACGCCCGAGGGCGGCGGGCTGTTCTCGATCCAACTCGCCAACGGCATGTACGGCGAGTGGCACCAGTTCGGTTTTCTCCACCACGATCCGGACACCGGCGTCGCGGCGACCAAGTCCTATCGCGCCTGGCTGCGGACGCGTTACGGCACCGATGAAAAGCTGGCCGCCGCGTGGAACCGTCCCGGCGCCAAAATCGACACGACCAATCCGCCCGACACGCCCGCGCGCGAAAAGGCCGACCTCGGGCCGCTGCGCGATCCGCGCAAGCAACAGGACATCATCGACTACTTCACCTGGCTGCACAGCACGATGGCGGACGCCCTGCTGGGACTCGCAGCCACCGTGAAACAATCCTGGCCGCGGCCGATCGTGACGGCGGCGTTCCAAGGCTATTTCTACGGCCAGTTCGCGCGCAACGCCGCCGGCAGCCATCTCGCGCACGACAAGGTCCTCGCCTCGCCGCATCTCGACTGCCTGTGCTCGCCCGCTTCCTACACGGACGGCGTTCGCGCCATGGGCGGTTCCGGCCACGGCCGCGGCATCACCGGCGCGGTCCGCCGCGCGGGCAAACTCTGGCTCGATGAAAACGACCACGGCACGTTTCTCGTGGGATGTCCGTGGGATCGCACCTTCAAAACCGACCTCCACGACGACATCGCCTGCCTGCGGCGCAACGTCCTGCAACCCGTCCTGCGCGGCGGTGGCCAGTGGTGGTTCGATTTCGGCATGATCGCCGGCACTCCCGCGTTTGCCTCGCACGGCAACGTCGGCTGGTGGGATCACCCGCGACTCGCGGCCGAGGTCAAGGCCATCCGCGAAGTCGCCCAGGCACGGCATGCGCATCCCTTCATCCGCCCCGCGGACGTGCTCGTCATCCACGACCCATGGTCCTTCCGCCACACGGTCGCCAAGCGCTGGTCGCTCGAGGGGTTCAAGTTCGGCGACCAGCCGCCCGTCGGCCCGAATCCGTTTTCCGGACGCGGCATGGACGGACTCCTCGAAGGCCTCTATCGCTCCGGTCTCGTGCTCGACGAGGCGCTCATCGGTGAACTCGCCACGATCGACCTGACGCCCTTCAAGCTCGTGATCTTCGGCTCGACCGTCGTGCTCGAGGAGGAGCATCGCCGGCTGATCGCCAGCCGCGTCGCCACTGGCGGACGGCATGTCGTGTTCACGGGCTACGTCGGCTGGAGTGACGGCCGCGAGATCGGCAGCGCACTCGCCAGCGCCGTGAACGGCATCCCGACCACCGGCCGCGACCTCGCGACGCCCACCTCGACTCTATCGCTGGATGGCGCCGCCGAAGTCCAAACCCTCGAACCGCCCAAGCACGTTCCGGCCTACGACGTTCCGTCGGCGCAGGCCGTCGGCCGCTGGTCCGACGGCAGCATCAGCGCCGCTTGGCGCAAAACCGACCAGGCGACCTGGTGGTCGTTCGGCGTTTGCCCGACGACGCCCGATTTCCTCCGCGCCCTCGGCAAACGCGCCGGCTGCCACGTGTTGAACGACCAAAACGACGCCACGACGCTCGGCGACGGCCTGCTCATGGTGCACACGCTCACCGGCGGCGCCCGCACGCTCCGCATGCCCGGCGGCAAGACCCTATCGGTCACGCTGCCGCCCCGCAGCACCACGGTGTACGACGCGCAAACGGGAGCGGTGCTGTTGGGGTGATTTAATTCACTCTTATTTCCGTCATCCTGAGCCGTGCGAAGGACCCAAGCCGTTCGAATATGACATCCGCGAACCCTTGGGTGCTTCTCCCGCCAAGGCGGGATCAGGATGACGACAATGGGAGTGAAAGCGGTAAACATCACCCTTTGCCCCGCCGCCGCTTCAAGTTGGGCATAATCACCGCGGTGACGTAACCATCCATGCCCCCACCCCTCCCCCTCCCTGAAGACTTCCGCAGCGCGGTGCTCACACACCGCACCGGCGAGCTCTTCAACCCGCCCGGGCTGACGAACTTCCTTGGCTGCCTGCAGGCGGCGCCGGACATCCTGGGGATCCAGCACCTGACGTTTGCGCCCTACTCGATGGGCGAAAGCGCGCTCGGCATGCTCACGCTAAACGACTGCGCGCTGCACACCGCGGGCCTGCCGATCGAGTTCCAATGGCGGCCCGACCGCATCGATCGCCGGATGTCCGTCGGCGGCCTGCAGTTGGCCTCCACGACGGTGATGGGCGTGCGGGCGCAAACCGTCACCGTCGTCCTGCGCATCACGAATCCCACCGCCACCACGCAACCCGCCCACCTGCGGGTGCTGACTGGCGAAGGTGTCGTGCATTCCACGACCGGCTGGAAAACGCCCTACTCCCCCCGTGAATGTCCGGCGATTTCCACCACCCCTTGGGAAGGCACCCCGCCCGCGTCGGCGTTGGTGCGGAACCGAATTGATCCGACGCCCGGCGGCGAAGGCCTCTTGTACGCGTCGCGGACAAGTCCCGCGTGGGCGCTGCAGGCGACGAACCCTCGGCCGGATCGCATCACGCGACGCTGGCTGGAGTTTGATTGGGAGATCGCACCCGGCGCCAGCCGCGAGCTCTGCTTTTTCGTGGCCCTCGGCGGCGACCCGACGGACCTGCTCGCGCAACTGGCCGCCTGGCAAACCGACCCGACCGCCGCGCTGCGCGCCGCCGAGGCCGATTGGCGCGAGGAGATCGCTGCCGTGTTCACACCCGGCAATCCGCGCTACAGCGGCCACGTGCCGACGCTGCGCACGAGCAATGCCGACCTCCGGGCGATTTACCTGAACGCGGTCATCAGCGTCGTCTATTTCAAGCGCGAGCACCCGCTCGCGCCGCACGGTCGCACCTACACGACGCTGATGCCTCGCTATTGGGTAACCACGAGTTTCATCAACGACTGGTCGCTGACGGCCCTGCTGCTCGTGATGCTCGATCCGGCCTGCGTGCGGCGGATGCTGGAGCTCTGGCTCGAGCGCGACATCCACCGTCACTTCGGCACCGAGTACGTGAGCGGGGACAGCACCGGCAATTGGTATTCGTGCAACGACTACGCCATGGCGCGGCTGATCACGACTTACGTGCGCGTGACCGGGGACTTCGCCTGGCTGCAGCGGACCGTCGGCGCGCGCACGGTGCTGGACCACCTGCGGACGTGCGCGACGCACTACCGCACGCTCATGCGCGGGTCCGGCCTGGCCGACTACGGCGACCGCAACAGCCTCCTCGAGGCCGTCGGCACCTATCAGCATGAAGTGGCGTCGTTGAACGCGGCGAACATCTGGATCCTCCGCGAAACCGCCGAGTTGTTGGAGCATCTCGGTATGCCCGCGGAAGCGGCCGCGTTCCGTCAGGAGGCGTCTGCCCTCGTCCCCCGCGTGCAACAGCTCTACGTGGCCGGCGCCGGCTATTGGCACTGTCGCCAGCCGGACGGTTCCCTTGTGCCCGTGAGACACGTCTGGGATTTCATCCACACGCTGAACTTCCTGCACGCCGACCTGCCGCCCGCGCAGATCGAGGAAATGGTCTCCTTCTTCCAGCGCGAACTCATGACCCCCAGCTGGCTCGCCGCCTTGTCCCCGCTTGATGAGGACACCGGTTTCTCGCTCCGTCCCGATCACCAGTGGAACGGGTCCTACCCTGGCTGGGTCGCGCTGGCCGCGCGCGCCCTCGTGAGAGCCGGCCGCACGGACCTCTTGCAAAAGTGGCTCCCCGGCCTCGCCCGCACCGCGAACCAAGGCCCCTACTCGCAGGCCCACTTCGTCGAAACCTACGCCACCCCCATCGAAGGCGGCGCCCGCAAAGCCCCAACCGAGTGGCCTTACATCAACGACTGGGCGATCCTCTGCGCCGGAGGTTTCTTCGAGACGGTGCTGCTCGATCTCTTCGGTTTGGATTTCGGCTATGGCGGCCTCACCACGCAGACCAACTTGGCCGCATTTGATCGTGACGCTGTCTTGGAAAACATCCCTCACCACGGCCAGCTTCACCGCGTGAAGGCAAAATAAGTCGGCACCAACTCAGGTTCAGGTGGAACCCGGCCTCCGGACGGGTTTTTCAGGACGCACGTCTAACCAACCCGCCCAGAAATCGGGTTGGGCCTTTTTCTTTCTGGCCGAGGCAGGACGAACGGCAATGAGGCGAAAGCTACCCCGAGAACGGAACCAAGCGAAACATGACCACTATCTACGATGCGGATTGCTACACGGATGACGACCGCTGCGCTCGATAACCACTCAGCAACAGAAACATGACTTTTCTTGTCTCTAAGTATGCGGCTCGCCTCCCAATCGTCACGAAGGAGACGGGCAATCCATGGCGATACACGATACATCGCGATCACGATCAAGCCAAACATCTCTGCTAGCCAAGTCGCCGCGAAAACCAAATACGCAAAATCACCCGTTGGCATGCGGCTATCGTCGCGGGACGCATCGAGGAAAGCCAACAGAAGGAACTGAAGAAATCCAACCGATGCACCAATCGTCGCTGCTATGAATGCGCGCATTATTCTTTGTCCAACGATTCAGATCAGCCACGCCCGGCGAGCGGGCAAGCCGTCCCTTTTGAATGACTGGGCCATGTTGAGCGGAGATGACATCGCGATTCAGGCGAGATCAAGGGCGTTGCGCTGTGGCGGCTGGATCGGCTCTTCACAGGCTTATCTTCATAAAGCCGGTCCACGCCAAGATAGCAAAGGTGCAAAGGGCGAGCCCGAATGCGAAATTCGCTGGAATGTGAAACCAGTAGAACCAGCGCCCTTCATTTTCGAACGTGGCAGGACTCCCTCTGGCCCACATCTTCTTATGCTGAATTCCGCATGCGGCGTTCGCGAAGAAGAAGCCTGCCATCGCAGCGCAGAAGATACCCGTCAGGACTCTCTTCATCCCGGTCAACGGTTGAGACGTGAGAACGGAGATGAGTAGTAGGCTCAGCATGAGCACAAATGCACCGCCAATGAGGGAATACCGGAGACGCGTGAAAGCTTCGTGGCTCATCTGCCGATTCGTCAAAGATCAGCCACGACGGCAGCCGGCGCGGCTCCTGCGCAAGCAGGAGACGTGACGGATGGCGGCGCAGGTTTTAGCGCCTTGTTGGGCCCTTTCGTCATTTGCCGTCGCCTTTCGTCGCAGCACTAGGAGCCAGCTGAAAATTGGAAGCGTGGAGGTGAACAATTAACCACTGATCCCCGAAACGACGCAGCACAAACGTCCGCCGCGGGAAAGTAGTTGCGTCCCGAATCGGTGTCGCGGGAAGGTCTCTCAAATGTGCCGTCACGATTGCCACTTCCCCCAGCTCCTGGACGAGGATCTCCCGAGGCGTAATCGTAGTGGCACGGGGATTCGGGCCAAATAGATCTGCAAACGCAGCCGCGATCGCCTTCTTGCCTGATATCCGTGCGGGAGACTTCGACGGGAAGAAGGCCGTCGCATCTTCCGCGAACGTGCTAGCGATCAAGTCGACATCGCCAGCTGCGATACCCTTCACACAGGTAAGCACGGTGCTCGTGATGGCGTCTCGAGTGTCCGCAGCACGCCCGCGAGTAGCACCACACGCCATAGCCAACGCAACGAGCATGATGATTCTAAATTGGCTCATGTAGATCGCTTCGTTCTGCCCAACAGTATATTCACCTCAACTGAGTTGAGGTTTAGGTGGTTGCGGCCCGCGGCTGGATGGAGGCAGTCAATTCGTTGATGATCAACCATCGAATTTCCTGAGTTGAGCTTTGCGCGGGTGATTTTTGCCAACGCAAAGCTCAAGTCACCGCGTGTGACCTTCGACAAAGATCCCGTTTCTCGGCGGGATCGGGCTCGATGACTCCCCTTGATTAGCCGAAGAACTCGTCCTCCAGCATCAGCGAGAGGCAGTGATAGATCGGCAGGTGGAACTCCTGCGCTCGGTAGGTCTCCTTCGCCGGGGCGCGGATGCAGACGTCACTCAGGCGCTTCAGCTTGCCGCCACCGGCGGCGGTCAGGGCCAGGACTTTCATGCCCTTCGCGCGCGCGACCTCGGCGGCGGCGCAGACGTTCTGCGCGTTGCCGGAGGTGCTGATCGCGACGAGCACATCGCCTCGGCGACCGAGGGCCCAAGTCAGCTGCGCGTAGGCCAGGTGCGGGTCGACGTCATTGCCAAAGGCCGTGATCGCGGCTTGGAAGGCACCGAGCGGGATGGCGGGCAGCGCGCCTTCGAGTTTTGACGCGATCGCCGGACGCAAGCCGGCGCGGGCTTTTTTCGAGAGTCGCCGATCGGCGCAAAAGGACTTGAGCAACTCGCCCGCCCAATGGTCGGCGTCGGCCGCGCTGCCGCCGTTGCCGCAGAGCAGGACCTTGCCGCCGGCGCGGAAGGAGTTCCGCAGGGTTTCGTAGGCCTGGAGGATCGTCTTTTCCGAGCCGGCGAGTTCCGGGCAGCGCTTCAGGAGGTTGGCGAGGTGAGAGGGCATGATGATCGAAGCTAACGGTAGGAGCCTGCTTGCAGGCGATTCGGAACGTGACTCCGCGGCGTGCGTCCTGAATCGCCTGTAAACAGGCTCCTACAAAAGGGGGCGGAATGCACGAAATTCATTTCGCGGGCCCGCGGAAGGCGTCGAGGGCATTCAACGCCACCGCCACCGCCGCGTTGCTGCCAATGGTCTCGCCCAGCACGGCGGGGACGATCTGGCAGCCGGCGAGGGCACTGCCGAGGGCCTCGGCCTTCAGCGCGCGGTTCATGGCGGGGATCAGGAGTTGCGAGCAGCGGGGATAATAGCCGCCGAGGACGATGCGCTCGGGATTCAGCGTGTCGATCAACAGCGCCAGCGCCTCACCCAGGCGCTCACCGGCGGTGTCCATGACCTTCAGCGCGAGTGCGTCACCCTTCGCCGCCGCCTCGGCGATGTCCTTCAACGTCGCGCCGGGATTCGGCCAGCCCATCTCCATCGCAAGCCGGGCGATGCCGCCGCCGCTGCAAAAACCCTCGAACGAACCGCGCTTGCCGAAGCCCAGCGGGCCATCGGGCCGCAAGCGCAGGTGCCCGACCTCGCCCGCGTCCCCGGTCGCGCCCTCGTAGAGCCGGCCGTTGAGAATTAACCCGGCGCCCATGCCGGTGCCGGCCGTGAGAAACACCATGTGCTGACATCCCTTCCCCGCCCCGAAATGCCACTCGGCCAGCGCCGACGCGTTGGCATCGTTCATGAGGAAGGCCCGACCGCCGAAAAGGTCGGTGAACGATTTGCAGATCGGGATGTTCACCCACCCCGGCAAATTCGGCGGACACAGGATGACGCCCCCTTTCGCATCGAGCGGCCCGCCACACGAAATGCCAAAAACGACGTCCGGTCCCGGCTTGAGCCGCGTCACGGTCTCCCGGTACCGCGCAAACGTCGTCGCATAGTCCGCGGTCGGAAACCGATCGATTTCCTGGACCACGCCATCCCGCAACACGCTGACCGCGCACTTGGTCCCCCCGATGTCGATGCCGATGATCTGCACAGCCCCGCCAAAACAACAGAGAGGCCCCCACTAATCCACACTCATTTAACCGCGGTAAGCCCGATGCAGAAATTTCATTTCTGTGTGTTCTGTGTGTTCCGTGGTTTAACGCTGCCTTGGATTAGACCTAGATCCAATGCAGAGGAGGTAACCACGGAATACACGGAACACACAGAAAACGAACCTAGCCAATCCACTCTTTGCGCACTCTGTGTTCCTTTGCGGCTAAAGATGCCTTCGATCAGCCCTGGAACGGATGAAGAGGAATCAACCACGGATCACACGGAAACCAAATCTCACAGCGATCCTGTTCCGTGTGTTCTGTGTGTTCCGTGGTTTACCCTGCCTTGGATCAGACCTCGAGCCAATGCAGAGGAGGTAACCACGGAATACACGGAAACCAAATCTCACAGGGATCCTATTCCGTGTGTTCTGTGTGTTCCGTGGTTTACCCTGCCTTGGAGCCGATCTTCAACAAAACCAGATGAATTAACCACGGATCACACGGAAACCAAATCTCAGAGGGATCCTATTCCGTGTGTTCTGTGTGTTCCGTGGTTTAACGCTGCCTTGGATTAGACCTAGATCCAATGCAGAGGAGGTAACCACGGAATACACGGAACACACAGAAGCCAAACCTCAGAAGGATCTTCTTCCGTGTGTTCTGTGTGTTCCGTGGTTTAGCCCTGCATTGGACTAGACCTCGAACAAATACAGAGGAGTTAACCACGGAATACACGGACGGGAGAACCTCCGGCGTCTGATTTCTGTGTGTTCCGTGTGTTCCGTGGTTCCTCCTGCCTTGGGATCGCTCTCGCCCGGACTCGCAGTGTTCAACCGCACAAACCAATCCTCAGAATGCTCCTCTTACATGTGTTCCGTGGTTCCTCCTGCATTTTCCGTGTAATCCGTGTAATCCGTGGTTAATCCTGCATCCGAACGTCCCTGTTTTTCCGATGCCCTACCGTCGCTCGATTTCCACGCTTGGCTGTCCTGACTACTCCCTGGAGCAGGTCTTCGACCTCGCGAAACGTCACCGCCTCGACGTCGTCGAGGTTCGCGCGCTCGCCAATACCATCGACGTGCCGACGGTCCTCGCCGCGGCGTACGGCACGCCCGCGAAGCTTGCGGAGCGCATGAAGTCGGCCCCGGCGCCGATCGTGTCGCTCGATACTTCCCTCAAGCTGGCGGACAACGACGCGGCCGCCCGCGCCGATTTCCTGAAGTTCGTGCCCTGGGCCGAGGCCTGCGGCGTGCCGTGGTTGCGCGTGTTCGACGGCGGCAAGAACGCCGACGCCACGACCCACCGCACCATGGCCGAGACGGTCGCCTGGTGGCGCGCCGAGCGCAAACAGCACGGCTGGAAGGCGGACATCATGATCGAGACCCACGACGCGCTCTTCACCGCCGCCTCGATCAAACAATTCCGCGCGCTCGCTCCCGGCACCGCGATTCTCTGGGACAGCCAGCACACCTGGCGCAACGGCGGCGAAGCGCCGCTCGACACGTGGCGCGCCATCAAGCCGCACGTTGTGCACATCCACGTGAAGGACAGCATCAGCAAGCCCAGCGCGAAACATCCGTTCTCCTACGTGCTGCCTGGCGAGGGTGAGTTCGCGATGGCGCCGCTGCGTACCGCGCTGGCCGCCGAATTCACCGGCTGCGTCAGCCTCGAGTGGGAAAAGATGTGGCACCCGTACCTCGCCCCGCTCGACGACGCGCTGACGGCCGCGGCTCAAAAGCATTGGTGGTAGGGGCCGTTGCCCCCAACGGCCCATCAAGAGGTGGAACGCGGCCTCCGGACGCGTTGGCTACGACATTCGCAAAAACAGGAAAGAACCCTCCGCGCTGATTCGTTCGAGCTGTTTTGGCGGAGCGACATTCATCGACTTCGCGCGCCCTGAAAACCCGTCCGGAGGCCGGGTTCCACCTTAGGGCAGGTGGTAGGGCGCGGACTCCCTCCGCGCCGCGGCGGTGACGGGGTCACCGACCTACCGGTCGAGCAATCCCTGCTTCTTCAGGAACGCGAGCATCAGCTCGCGGGACTTCTCGCGCCACTCGGGGACGTCGTTGCCGAAGTTGTGGCCGCCGCCGTGGACGATGTGCAGCTCGCAGGAATTGCCGGTGGCGAGCAGCTTGTCGCGCAGGGCCGTAGCCTGGTTTAACGAGACCAACGGGTCGGCGTCGCCATGGAAGGCCAGGACCGGCGGCATCTTCGCGTCCAATTGATGCACGGGCGACAGCGCCGTCGTGTGTTCGCCGAAGCGCTTCGGCGTGTAGCCGGTTTCGGTCGAGGTGTCGGACACCGTGCTGAAAAGGATCAACGCGGCGGGTTTAAGCTTGGGCGACTCCTTTTCCTCCGAACCAGGCGGCGCGTGCGTGATGGCGGTCCAGAGCGCCACATGACCGCCGGCCGAATTCCCGCCCACGAGAATCCGCGCCGGATCGATGCCCAGCTCCGCCTCATGGTCCTGGACCCAACGCACCGCGGCGCGGCTGTCCGCGACGGAAAACAAGGGCGAAACGCCGAAGCGCCCCATCGTGCGGTAGTCGGGCGCAATGCCGACCATACCATGCTCCGCGGCGAACTTCGCCCAGAACACCGAGCTGGCGGGCGTGCCGGTCGTCCAACCGCCGCCAAAGAAAAAAACGAGCGCCGGGCGATGATCTGTCGCCTGCCAGCCCTTGGGCTTCACAACGAACAACCGCAGCGCAGGCTCGGCCCGATAGAGGAATGCCTCGGCGCCGGGGAGCTCGGTGGGGGTGGTTTCGGGGGGGCTGGGCAGCGGCGATTGACCAAACAAACAAGCTGACAACCCCAAGACGCAGAATCATTCGCTTCAGCCAGCCGCTTGAGGCGGGGTGCCCTCACCCCGCTGTCTTGGGCCCGCGGACGTCCATTGCGGGGTGAGGGCACCCCGCCTCCATCTGGGAGAACGCACGCTGGTGAGCATCGAGCTCACCCCTTCCCCGCCTCCTCGTTGCTCACGGGCTTGAAGCTCGGGCGTCCATAGCGCTGCGTCGGGGGCGTGCCGTAGGGGTTGTGTTTGAATTCATCCACGCCGCGGCAGAGGTAGATCTTGAAGTTCGGGTTCACCGACAGGTCGTTCTTCACGTTCGTGCCGGAGTAACGGATCGTCAGGCCGGCGCGACGGCGATCCGAGGGGTTCGCGGGCGAGCCGTGGATCGCGCGGTCGTCGTGAAGCGAGCACTCGCCGGCCTTGAGACGGAACTGGACCGCCGAGTCCGCCTTGAAATCGCTGCCGTCCTCCAGCTCGAGCGTGAGCACGGACGTGGTTTCCGTCGAACGACGGTGCTTGATGACGCCGCCCTTGTGCGACCCGGGGATCAGCTTCATGCCGCCGTTCACTTCGTCGACGTCGTCAAACGCGAGCCACACGGTCACGGAATTGTGCGGTGCCATCGGCCAGTAATAGGAATCCTGGTGCCAGCCGACGGTCGCGAGCGAGTGCGGCTCCTTGATGAAGAAGTTGCTCGCCCAGCAATAGAAGTTCGGCCCGAGGACGCCTTCCACGAGATCGAGAATCTTGGGATTCATCGCGATCTCGTAGAGATAGGTGCTCGTCTCGTGCCACTCGCGAATGTCCTTGGTAGTCTCGCCCGGCTTGAGCAACGCGAGCAGGTTGGGCAGCTCGACGTTGATGCGATCCATCTCGGCCCGCGTGTAGATCGGCGGCAACCCGAGCAGGTAACCGTTGTCGTGATAAAACTTCTGCTGGGCGGGGGTGAGTTTGTGGGTGCTCATGGGGTATAAAGGGTAGCGAACGTCCTCTACACACCCCGCCCTGGCGGGCACCCCTCTCGAGAGGGGATCTCTTGCATGCTCCCCTCTTGAGAGGGGTGGCGCGCAGCGACGGGGTGTGTCGAACGCGGCATCATTCTCACCGGCCGAGATACTTATCCCGGCCCTTGACCAGCGCCTCGATCTTCCGGTCGGCGATGGAGCGCTTCAGCATCCAGAAGCCGCAGTCGGGGTGGACCCAGCCGACGCGGCCCGCGCCGACCTTCTTTTCGACGGCCTCGATGCGCGCGGCGACTTCGTCCGCGGTCTCGATGTGGTTCACCTTGATGTCGATGACACCCACGCCAAGCGTGATCTTCTTGTCGATGCCCTTCAGGGCGTCGAGGTCCGCCGCGGGACGGTGCGCGAGCTCCAGCACGAGGTGGTCAGTGTGCAGCGCGTTGAGAAAGTCGAGCAGCTTGGCCCAATTGCCCTTCTGGATCGTCTGGCCGCCGTAATTACCGAAGCAGAAGTGCACGGCGCGCTCGGTGCCCTTGTCGATGCGATCGAGCACGAGGTTCATCGAGGCCGCCGCGAGCGGGCCGTCAGCCGGGTTGCCCGGGATGTTGGCCTCGTCGACCTGCACGCAGGCCGCGGGCAGGCCGGGCATCTGCGCCGCGAGGACCTCGCCGAGCGCCATCGTGAGCTTGTCAAAGCTGCCGTAGTGGTGGTCGAGCAGCGTGCGGGCCAGCATGTACGGACTGGTCACGGTGAACTTGAACGCGCCGCCTGCGACGGACGCCGCGCGCTGACAGTCGGCCAGCAGATTGAGCGAGCCCTCGCCGAGCGCGCCGGTGACGACGCCCGCCGGCTTGCGGCGGAAGCCCATCGGCGAGTGACGCGAGAACTCCTCGGTGATCGAACGGCCCACCACCGACGAGATGCCGGACATCGGGCGGATGAAGTACTCGATCATGCCGTTCGTGTCCGGGTGATTGACGTCAAAGCGGTACAGTTCGCCGTCCGTCGGCAGGTCGATGCCGGCCTGACGCTGCAAATCGAACACCACGCGCGTCGCGTCCACCACGGCCTGCTCACTCGGGAGCGCGGCGAGCCAGTCCGGCACCGGGTAGGAACCGACGGTCGTCGTCAGGATGCGCGGCGACTTCGGAATCCGCGGAATCGGCGCGGACTTGACCGAGGCGGGGCGCGGCGCGGCGGCGGCGAGCACGCGGGTGGCGGAAGCGGGACGGCGCGCCGGGGAACCGGCGCTCGGGGGGCAGGAGGAGCACATGGGATTAAGGTAAAGCATTCACGCCGGCGGTGAGCCAGCGTCGAAATTGTTTTTGGAACGTCGTGGCGAGGGTGTCGCCGGGCATCACGAGCACGCCCCAGCCGCCCCGGCTCGGATTGAGCGGCACCTCGCGCGGGATCTGCAACTCGCACATCTGCCGGTCCTCATCGAGCACCCGGATCGCGAACTCAATCTGCGAAGCCGGGGGCGGCCCGCGGAACCCGGGCGAAATCGCCAGCGACCAGAACACCGTGCACGACTCGGCGGTGTTGGGCGACGGGATGTGCACCAACACGCGCTCGTCGCCGTCGCGGAACGATTGGCGGATGGTGGTGAAATTTGGGAGATAACACCGCTGCCGGCGATGATGCGCGCTCTGGAGCTTGCCAGGCATTTCGTGCGCCGACTCGAGCGCCGGGAACGGCGCGTCCATTTGAAACCCGTCGTCGTGCAGGCGGATGTCCATCTCCGGAATGCGCGGGTCCGCCGCCTTGCCGAGTGTGGCACTGTGCGCGAACGCGAAGTGCGACATGTCGAGGTAGTTCTCCACCTCGCGCCGCCAGCCCGCGGCAAACTTTGTCGGCGGTCCCATCACGTACGTCCAGCGCGGATCCTCAAACTCCGGCACGAGCGGCAGCGCGTGCGGGCTCGTCACCAGCTTCACCCACACGAAGCCATAACGCTCCTGCACCTCGTAGGTGTGCAGGTGCGACAAGGCCAGTTTCTCCGGGTTCGGTTCCACCAGCGACGGGATGCTCTGGCAATCGCCATCCGGATTAAAACGCCAGCCATGGTACGGGCAGACCAGCTCGCCATTGCGGATGCAGCCCGCCGACAGGCGCGCACCCTTGTGCGGGCACGCCACGTCGGCCGCGAGCAACGCGCCATCCGCAAATCGGGCGATCACGAGCTCCGTGTTCAGCAAAGTGTAATTGATCACCGTGCCCGGCTGGAGCTGCGCGGAGTTGGCGACGGGCTGCCACGTCCGGCGAAGCGCGGCGATGGCGTGCTCCTCGGTCAGCACGGACGCAGCAGGAAGGGGGGACGCGTGGACGGACATGGCAAATGGGGCAAACCACCCTAACAGAATCCCGTTTTCCTTACTTGGATATTCCGGCACGGCGTGTTTGGTAGATCGGGCAATCCATGAAACATTCCCGGCCGCTGACCATCACGATGCCCGCCACCGGCGTGGCCTTCGCCGAGAGCGCGCACACCGGGGATTTCCGCATGGCGCAGCGCACAGACAGCTTTCACAAGCTGCTCTACGTCCTCCGCGGCGAGGTGGCCTGCGAGGAACCTGGGCGGTCGACGGAAATTGCGTCCGCCGGCACCATGCTGGTCATCCCCGCCGGCGTCACCCACCGCCTCCGCGACGAACGCCCCTCCACCCTGCTCCTGTTGTGCGTCACGCCGGCGTTTCTCCAGTCGGATCCGGAACTGCCGACCTTGTGGCGCAGCCTCGTGAGCCGCGAGGAACGGCGGCTTGCGCTGAGCCGGCCGACCCAGCACCAAGTCGAATCCGCCTGGCGGCGCGCCCTGCTCGAGGGCGTTCACCGCCAACCCGGCGCGCTCAGCCTGCACCGTGCGCTCGCGGCGCAGATCCTGGTCACGCTCGTGCGCCTGCCCGCGCGCAAGGGCGCCAGCACGCCGCTCACCCGCGTGGCCGCGGTCGCGCGCGAGCTGGAGGTGTCGTTCTACGATGAGTGGAACCTTGACCGCGCTGCGGTCCGCGCCGGCGTGTCGCGCCGACATTTCAGCCAGCTGTTCCGCCAGGTCAACGGACGCACCTTTTGGGAACACCTCACCGAACTCCGCCTCTCGCACGCCGCCCAGCTCCTCCGCCAGGGCGAGCACTCCGTCACCGGCGTGGTATTCTCCTGTGGCTTCGGCGATGTGTCGCAGTTCTACCGTCTCTTCCGCGCCCGCTACCACCACCCGCCCCGCGCCTGGGCCGTGGCCGCGCGAGGCCCGAAGCCAGCGAACGATTAAACCGCTCGTGCGGCCTTGTAGTCCAATGCCGTTACAAACCGGCGGTCGGGGCCGAGCCGCTTGTAATCCATTATATTACAAGCCGCCCGGCTCGGGACGCGGGCAAACCTCCAACGCTCAACTTCCAACTCGAGGACTGTGCCCGGACGTTGGACGTTCAGCGTTGGACGTTGGAAGTTTTCCAGCTTGGTTTCGCGGCCTGGGTTGAACGGTACACGCCTCTCGTCGACCGACCGCGAGTCGCGGTGTAAGACCACTCCCGCCGGATACAAACCGGCGGTCGAGGGCCGAGCTGCTTGTAATCCATTATATTACAAGCCGCCCGGGTTGCGGCGTGGACAAACCTCCAAAGCTCATCTCTCAACGCTCAACTTCCAACTCGAGGACTGTGCCTGGACGTTGGACGTTCAGCGTTGGACGTTGGAAGTTTTCCAGCTTGGTTCCGCGGCTTGGTTGAACGGCACACGCCTCTCGGCGACCGACCGCGAGTCGCGGTGTAAGACCACTCCCGCCGGATACAAACCGGCGGTCGAGGGCCGAGCTGCTTGTAATCCATTATATTACAAGCCGCCCGGCTCGGGACGCGGGCAAACCTCCAACGCTCATCTCTCAACGCTCAACTTCCAACTCGCAGACCGTGCTTGGACGTTGGACGTTCAGCGTTGGACGTTGGAAGTTTTCCAGCTTGGTTCCGCGCTTTAGGTTGAACGGCGCGAAGGCGCACGAGCTACTTGAACAGCACGCGGCCCTCGTTGTGCGGGAGCGGGGGCAGGCCGAGGAGGTGGCTGAGCGTGGGGGCGATTTCGTGGACGCCGACGGGCTCCTGGTGCGAGCCGGGCGTGACGCCGACGCCGTACCAGAGGAGCGGGACGTGCGTGTCGTATTCGTAGGGCTGGCCGTGGGTCGTGCCGGGTTGGACGCGGTCGATGAAATAGGGCTTCAGGACGGTCATCACGTCCGCGCTCCGCGGGGGATAGAAACTGAGGCGCGTGGCCTCACCGGGCGCATTCAGGCGGGCGGTGCCGGTCAGCTCGGTGCGGGTGAACGCCTCCGCGACCGACGGGACCTTGAGCAGCGCGCGTTGGATGGCGGCTTCGACCTGGCCGGCGGTGAGTTTCTTCTGCGTGAGCGCGACGGAATTCACGTGGTAGGCGAGTCCATCGCGCGCGGCCCAACGCTCGCCGTCGGCCAGGGCGCCGAATTCGGCGTCCAGTGCCTTGGTGACCTGTTCATCGAGATCCGCCACGCGGACGCGCCCGCCGCGGCCGGGCTCGCGCTCGGGCAGCGGCGCCACGCCGTGATCCGAAGTCAGGACCAGCGTGCAGCGCTGCAGGCCGATCTTCTCGTCGAGAAACCGAAAGAACGCCGCCAGCGTGCGATCGAGACGCACGACGGAATCCATCACCTCATGGCTGTCGGGGCCGTAGTTGTGACCGATTTTGTCCGTCTGGGAAAAACCGACCGCGATCAAGTCCGGCGCGCCGTCGGCTTCGCCAAGTTTTTCATTGAGGATGATCGCGCGTGCCATGTCCGCGACGAGGTCGTTGTTCCAAGGCGTGTTGTCGTAGGCGTCAAAGAAGTCCTTTCCGACAGCCGTCTGGCCGCCATCGATGCGCTTGGGGAAAGTCCGGTTCAGGCCAACGCCGGTGTATTCGCCCGACGCGTCGTCCGGGCCTTGCACCGTCTCATAAACTGCCGGCGCCAGCAGTCGCGACCACTCCTGGCCGAACGTCTTGTTCACGCGGTCCTCGGCGTTGAACTTGATGAAGTAGTCCGGCAGGTGCGGGCGATAGTAGGTGGACGTCACCACGCGGCCTTCCTCGGTCCAGTAGGCGGCATCGGCGTGCCGGCCGGACATGAGGATCGCGGCGCGGTCCTTGTCCGCCACGCCGAAGACCTTCGACCGCGCGCCATGGCGGCCCTTGAGTTCGTCGCCAATCGTCGCGGCCAAGAGGTGACGCGGGGAACGTCCGGTCTTCGCCTCGAGCACGCCGCCCGGCGAGCGCGTCAGCCGCGGCGGCAGCCCGACGATGGCCGATTCCCGGTCTTCCACGCAATTGACCTGCTCGAGCACCGGCCAGTTCTTGAGCAACCACTCGTTGGCGATGATGCCGTGGAGGTTCGCGTGGACGCCGGAAAGCATGACCGCGTGGCCGGGCCCCGTCTTCGTGATGCCATGCTGGTAATGGCACTCGGTGAAACGCGCACCCCGGTTGAGGAGGAGATTGAATCCGTCCTCAACGAAGTACGGCCGGAAGCGGTCCAGGTAATAGACGGGAAATTGGTCGAGGCTAATGACCACCACCAGGTCGGGACGGGGCACTTGATCGGGGCCGGCCCGCAAAAGCGGGGCGACCGCGAGAATCATCCAGACGCCGAGGTGACGAGCGCGGGGAAAAGGAATCATTGCGGCGGAAGACGTTTCCTAGCCCGGGGCAGGTTTCGGGGGCAAAGCAAATCCCGGGGCCGACGCCGGAATGTCACTTAATAAATGACATTGTCACGGCATCATAGTTATCAGAAATTGGTGCCAGTGCGCCCCAAGAAGAAGATTTCGCAGACCCAACTGGCCAAGGAGCTGGGCGTTTCCCAAGCCCTCGTGTCACTCGCCCTGAATGGGCGCAGCGTCGGAATCAACCCGGACACGTACAAGCGCATCTGGGATCATGCGATCAGCCTCGGTTACCTGCCCAAGGGCATGCGGGTGGAATCGACGCCCGAGGCGTCCCGCGCCAAGCAGATCGGTTACATCCTGCGCGCGCCGCTGCGCCTCTACATTCCCAGCGCCTACTTTGGACACGTACAGCACGGTCTGCACCAGGAGCTGGAACAGCGCGGCCAGCGCCTCGTGTTCCTCGGCGCGGAGGATGAACTCACGCCCGAAAAACTCCGGTCGCTCTTCCACCCCAGCAATCACCTGGCGGGTGTCGTCGTGCTCGGCGAGGTGGCGCGCCCGTTCATGGAGGAACTGCGCAAACTCACGCGCCGGGTTGTCGCGGTGTCGGCGCGTTACCCCGGCCTTTGCCACTCGGTCCTCGGCAACGAACCCGAGGCGCTCACGGAAGTCGTCCGCCACCTTTTCAATCTCGGCCACCAGCGCATCGGCTGGCTCGGCGGCAACGCCGGCCTCGGCCGGCACGAGGCGCGCCTGGCCGCCCTCAAGGCCGCGCTCGAGCCGCTTGGGCTCAAGCTCGACCCGCGCTACACGGTGGTCCTCCAGCAAGGCGACCGCGCCGAGGGCGCGGAGGCCATCCACACGCTGTTGAAACAGGCGCGACGGAAGGATTTCCCGACGGCCTTCGTGACCTACAACACGCAGATGGCCTATGGTGCCGCGCTCGCGCTGCAGCGCGAGGGTTGGAAGGTGCCGGGGGACATCAGCCTGGCATCGGCGGACGTCTCCCGCCTCAGCATCGAAGGGCCGCTTCGCATCACCGGCGCCGGCACCAGCCCCGACAAGCTCGGCGAGGCCGCCGCCCGGCTCGTGCTCGGCGAAGGCCTGCCCGCCGAGGGCTTTACCGATCTCGTCCTGCCCGCGCCGCTCGTCGTCGGTGGCTCCACCGGCCCCGTGCGCTGAGGCTCGCAATGTCCGAGGACAGCCGACCCGCCCCATGACTCGTCGGTTTCCCTGCCCGCCCGCCCCGAAAATCCACACTTTGGGCTTGGAATATTATAATTATTAGGCCTGCCTGTCCTGTCTACCCCCATGACTTCCTACGACTACGCGGTGCTGGTGTTCTACTTCGGGTTCATGGTCGCGATCAGCTGGGTTTTCCGGCGGTTCGTGACGAACGTCAGCGACTACTTCCGCGGCGGCGGTAAGGTCGTGTGGTGGATGGTCGGCGGGTCGGCGTTCATGGTGCAGTTCAGCGCGTGGACGTTCACCGGTGCCGCCAGCCAAGCCTACCGCGAGGGCTGGCCGATCATCGTGATCTACCTGGGCAACGCCCTGGGCTTCCTGCTCAACGCGGTGCATTTCGCGCCGAAGTTTCGCCAGCTCCGCGTCGTCACGGGCGTCGAAGCCATTCGCCAGCGCTTCGGCCGCGCGAGTGAACAGGTGTTTGTCTGGCTCGGCCTGCCGCTCGGGCTGATGCAGGCGGGCATCTGGCTGAACTCCCTCGCCGTGTTTTTCTCCGCGGTGTTTGGCGCGGACCTTATGACGACCATTGCCGTAACCGGCATCGTGGTGCTCGTGATGGCGCTCATCGGCGGCAGCTGGGCGGTGCTGGCGAGCGACTTCATCCAGGTGCTCATCCTGATGCCGGTGTGCGTCGCGTTGACGGTGCTTTCCCTCGTGAAGGTCGGCGGCATCAGCGGCTTCGTCGAGAAGCTGCCCGCCGCGCACCTCGATCCTGGCGCGGTGTTTTCGAAGGAGTTCCTCGGGTTCTGGTGCCTCGCGATGCTGCTGAAGCAGTTCAACACGACCAACAACCTGATGGACGCTAACCGCTACCTGAGCGTGAAGGACAGCCGCCACGCGCGCTGGGCGGGTTTCCTCGGCTCCGGGCTCTTCGTGCTGAGCCTCGTGATTTGGTTCGTGCCACCGATGGCCGCGCGCATCCTTTATCCCGACCTCCACACGGAGTTCCCCACCCTCAAGAATCCCGAGGAAGCCGCCTTCATCGCCATCGCCCACGCCGTGCTGCCGGTTGGCATGATGGGCATCATCGTCAGCGGCATCTTTGCGGCGACCATGTCCTCAATGGACGCCGGCCTGAACAAGAACGCCGGCATTTTCATCAAGAATTTCTACCAACCGTTCTTCCGCCCCACCGGCGACGACCGCCATATGCTGCGGGCGAGCAAACTCACGACCCTGGTGCTGGGCTTCATCGTCATCGCGGTCGCGTTGAAGATGAGCGAGCTGAAGGACATGAACCTCTTCAAGCTCACGCAGCGCACGAGCATCCTGATCGGCGTGCCGATCGTCGTGCCGCTGATGCTGGGGCTCGTCATCAAGCGCACCCCGCCGTGGTCCGCGTGGAGCACGGTGCTCGTCGGGTTCATCAGCTCGATCTTCATGAGCGACTACCTGACACCCGAATGGGCCGCGCCGCTATTTGGCTACACGGGCGAATTGGACGCCGCCTCCCGCGAGTACTGGCGCCAGGGCATCGAAATGGTTGGCAACTTCGTCGTCGGCGGCAGCTGGTTCCTATTCACCACCCTCTTCTGGAAATCCAGCCCGCCCGCGCACCGCGCCGAGGTGGAGGCGTTCATCACACGTCTCGACACGCCGGTCGACTTCGCGCGCGAGGAAGGCGCGGCCAACGCCAACGATGCCCGGCAGTCGTCCGTGGTCGGCTGGCTCTGCGTCGCCTATGGCGCATTCGTCACCTTGCTGGCCGTGATCCCCAACCCGCTCATCGGCCGCCTCGCTTTCGTGGGGTGCGGCGGATCGGTCCTGTTTGTTGGCGCATTGCTGCTGCGCAGCGCCCGGCGCACCCGCGCCGCTGGTTAAGCATCCAAGCATTCCCCGGCTGCCTTTTCGTCACCCGCGCCCCCATCATGTCCGACCACCGTGGAAAACTCGTGCTCCTTCCACCGCACCGCGTCTGGCGCACCTACCAGGGCGGCCGCACCCTCGACACCCTGGCAGGCGCGGCGGCGCCGGTGGATTCGCATTTCCCGGAGGATTGGATCGCGTCGACCACCCGGGCGATCAACGCGGGTCGCGAGCACATTCGCGAAGGCGTATCGCCGGTCGTTGTCGGGGGCCGCACCGCGGACTTCGCCGAGTTGTTGGCGGCGGACCCGGACTATTTTCTCGGCGCGCGGCACGTCGCGAAGTTCGGCGCCCAACCGCAGCTGCTGGTCAAGCTGCTGGACCCGTCGATTCGCCTGCATTTCCAGGCGCATCCCACCGCCGACTTTGCGCAGCGCTTCCTCAATTCGCCGAGCGGCAAGACCGAGGCCTACCACATCCTCGCCGCGCGGCCGGGCATCACGCCCTACCTCTACCTCGGTTTCCAACGTCCGCCCTCGCGCGCGGATTTTCGCCGCATGATCGAGCAACAGGACATCGCCGCCATCGAGGCGTGCTTTGACCGGATCCCTGTGAAGCCGGGCGACACCTACATCGTCCCCGGCGGCGTGCCGCACGCGTTGGGCGAGGGCGTGCTGCTCGTGGAGGTGCAGGAACCGAGCGACCTCGTGGTGCGCTTTGAATTCGAGCGCGGCGGCTACGTGCTGCCGGAAGCCGCCCGGTTCATGCAGCGGGGCCTCGACTTCTGCCTCGACGTCTTCGACTACAGCCCCTGGCCCGCCAGCCGCCTCGCGGTGGCGGCCGCCTGTCCGCCGCGCCGCCGGCGCGCGCTGGGTCCGGATTCCTACCAGGACGACCTGATCGGCCCCGAGCGTACGCCGTGTTTCCGCGTCCGCCATTCCCACGTGCGCGGCACGGTCACAAAAACCGAGGAATCCGCGCACATCGTCATCGTCACCAGCGGCGCGTGCACGGTGCGCGCCGGGGGCGAGACGCATCACCTAAAGATGTGCGACAAGTTTTTCTGCCCCGCGGGCCTTGGTCCCGCGGAAATCCAACCCAGCCCCACCGCTTCGCTGCTCGAGTGCTATCCGCCCGACGTGCCGGCGAAGACGTCCTCCTGAACCATGCCGCGCCCGACCACCCTACTCGCCGCCCTGACGCCGCAGGAAATGAATGATTTCCTGCCGGGTCCCCTGCTGGCGGACCTCCGCGCCCTGCCCGCGCGATTCGAGCATCGCGACCCGACCAAGATGTCGCCGGCCGAATTCCATCGCGAACTCGCGGTCATCAATCCCGAGGTGCTGGTCACCTGCTGGAAAACGCCCCCGCTCACGACGGTCCGCCCGCCGGCCCTGCGCTACGTCTGCCACCTGGCCGGCTCGATCAAGCCGCTCGTGCCGCGCGAGCTCATCGCCGGCGGGCTGCTGGTTTCCAATTGGGGCGGCTCGATCAGCCGCATCGTCGCGGAGTGGGCGCTGTTTCACATGCTCTCGTGCCTGCGCCGCGCGACGCACTGGACGCTCGCCATGCACCAGGGCGGCGCGTGGAAGGATGGCGGCACGGAAACGGCGTCGCTCTTCGGGCGCCGCGTGGGTCTGCATGGCTTCGGCCTCGTCGCGCGGGAACTGGTCCGCCTGCTGCAGCCGTTCGGCTGCGTGATTTCGGTGTGCGCGCCGGACGTGACCGCCGAGACGGGCGCCGTCCACGGGGTGCGTCCCGTCGCCACCCTCGAGGATCTTTTCTCCCAGAATGACGTGATCGTTGAACTCGCGCCGTTGATTCCGTCCACCACCGGCATCGTCACCGAAAAACTTCTGCGCCTGATCCCGCCGGGCGGCGTGTTTGTGAACGTCGGCCGTGGTGCCGTCGTGGACGAAGCCGCCCTGCTCCGCGTCGCGCGGGAGGGGAAAATCATGGTCGGCCTGGACGTCTTCACCAAGGAACCACTCCCGGCCGACTCGGGCTTCCGCGGCCTGCCGAACGTCACCCTCACACCCCACCTCGCCGGTCCCACCACCGATCGGCGTCGCGACGCGGGCGCGTTCTCGTTGGACAACCTGCGCGCCTATGCCGAGGACCGGCCGCTGAAGGCCGTGGTCACGACCCACGTGTACGACAGCAGCACCTGAAATAGATTACGATTATGAGTGACGAATCACGGGCTGGGCGGCGCGTTCCGCGGTCTCGGCAATCATCCCTCATGATTCGGAGATCATAAGACCATGCCATTCCCTGCTTCCTATCTCCACTGGCAAGACTCGGCCCGGCGGCTGCTCGAGCCGCTCGCGGCGCTCATGCATCCCGGCCGCGCCGACCTCGACATCACCGGCGCGCCGTCGGATCACGACCGGAAGGCGGACCGACTCGAGTCTTTTGCGCGACCGCTGACACTGGCAGCCTTCTGGCTACATTCCGCTCCCCGGCCCGAGGACACGGCGTTCCGGCAGCGGCTGGCCGGCTGGTTTCGCGAGGGGCTGCTCGCGGGCACGAATCCCGAGAGCCCGCACTATTGGGGACCCGACGCCTCCTATCACCAGCACCACGTCGAAATGGGGCTCACGGCCATCGCGCTGCAGGTTGCGGCGCGGGACGTCTGGCTGCCGTTGGACCCCGCGGAGAAGGACCAGGTCGCGCGCTGGTTCGCGAGCTGCCGGGGCGGCGGCATCGTCAACAACAACCATTTGTTCATGTCGGTGCACATCCTCGAGTTCCTCGGGAAGCACGGCTACGGCCACCGCACCGACCGCGCGGTCATCACCGCGCACCTCAACCAGCTTGAAACCATGCACCGCGGCGGCGGGTGGTTCGAGGACGGCATCAACCAGGCCTACGATCACTACAACGCCTACGCGTTCCACTTCTACGGCCTCATGTGGGCGCACCTACACGGCGTGCAGGACGCGGCGCGCGCCGCTCGGTGGCGCGAGTGGGCGCGGCAGTTCGTGCGGGACTACCAGTATTTCTTCGCGGCGAGCGGCGAGCATCCGGCGTTTGGCCGTTCCATCACCTACCGGTTCAACTGCTTGAATGTCTTCGGCCTCGCACTGGCGGAAAAGTGCACGGACGTCGCCCCCGGCGTGCTGCGCCGTCTGTGCACGCGCAACCTCGATTTCTTCCTGTCGCGTCCGATCTACAACGAGCAGGGCGTGCTCGCGCCGGGGTTCACCGATGGGTTTCCAAAGATTGTCGAACCCTACTCGGCGCCCGCCTCGCCCTACTGGGCCGCGAAGGGCTTCACGCCGCTGCTGCTGCCGCCGGACCACGCGTTCTGGACGGAACCTGAGCAACCGCTGCCGGCGGAGCGCGGCTTCGTGCACGTCATGTCCGCGCCGGGCCTCGTCACGCGCAGCGTACCGGGCGGCGACATCGAAATCCTCAACGCCGGGTCGATGGTCGGCAACACGCAGCTGCGCTACGGCGCGTGGAAGTGGAGCAAGCTGAGCTACCGCACCGGCGTGCATTTCTGCTACGCGTTCCCGGAGATCTCGGCGGTGTCGCTCGATAGCGCGCTGACGGCGCAGGTGGAGGACGGCCGCGTGTTCGGACGCCACTCGACGGTGCCGGTTGAAATGGACGAGCACCATCTCGGCTACAGCTGGAACCTCGGTTTCAAGACCGGCCAGGTGAACACCAGCGTCGAAACCTTTGTGTTCTGGCGCGACGGCTGGCTCCTGCACGTGCACACCTACGAGGCGCGCCAGCCCGTCGTGCTCCGCGTCGGCGGCTTCGCGCTCCCGATAGCGAAGGTCGATCCTGTGCTGCGCGGGACGCTGAACCCGCGGGGGACCGTCAGTTCCACCTTGGCGGCGTTTAACGACGGCCGTGGCACGGTCCTGCAACCGCTGCTTGGTCTCACCGAGTCGGAATGGGACACGCGCCTCGATGACGCGACGGAACGCCGTCATGTCGCGGCGCCGTATCATGTCGCCCCAATTGCCAAAACCGCACGTCACTCCGGTCGCGGCGTGGTCGCCGCGCTTTCCTGGGCCGGCGCGGATCGCGCCGCTGCGGCGGCGTGGACCGTCGTCGCCGGCAACGCGGGCACCTGGCAGCTGCGACACCCGACGCTCGGCGATTGGACAATCCACCATTGGTCGTTGCCGGCCGTCCAGTAGGGCCGGTCTGCGACCCACCCTGACGCGCACGTTCTCTTTTCCTTTCATCGTCACCCTTGGGCCGGTCCAAGACCGGCCCTCCTCCCATGCCCCGAATCTTCCGCTTCCTCCCGATTCTCTTCGTAGCCGCAGTCGCGCTCGTTGCCCGCGACAAGTCCCTGACATCGCTCTATGAGAGCTACACCGGTTTCGAGATTCCCGCCGAACCCGTCCTGCCTGCCAAGGAAACGCACCCGTCGCTGTGGTTCCGCGCTGCGGACCTCCCGGCCCTCCGGGCGAAACTGACGGCCGATGATTTCGCCCGTGCCCGCTGGGTCGCGACCTTAAAGCTCGCCGACCTCGCGGCCGCGATCCCGGCCGCGCCGACCGCGAAGGACAAAACGGAAGCGATCCACAAATACTATGGAGCGATTTCCATCGCCGCCCGCGCGCACGCGCTCGCCTCGCTGCTGGCCGACGAATCGACTCGGGCTGCGCATCGTCAGCGCGCGGTCGAGTTGCTGCTGCGCGCGTACGACGGCCCGATCTTTGAGTTGGATTCCAACGTCAAGGGCAGCGCGGTCGACGAGATCTACCGCGGCGCCTGGCTGCAAAACTACGCGCATGCCTACGACTGCGTGCAGCCGAGTCTTTCGCCGGAGGAGGACCGCCAGATCCGCGAGCGCCTCGCCCGCGAGGCGCAGTGCGTGTACGACAATCTCTATCGCTGGACGCCCGTCAGCCCGCACAACCACCTCTCGAAGCCAGCCTGGGGCCTGGGCTCCATGGCCCTTGCGCTGTCCGGTCACCCGCAGGCCAAGGCGTGGCTCGGCCGCGCGATCGAGGCCACAAACAAGAACACCCGCTATTTCTTCAGCGGCGACGGCATCTACCGCGAAGGCAGCCATTACCTGATGTTCTCACTGACGAACTTCGTGCCGTTCCTCTACCACTACCGCAACGTGTCGGGCGTCGACGGCTTCACGCCGTTCCAGCCGGTCTTCGAAGCCATGGTGCAGGTGCGCTGCAGCCACGGCTGGCTGCCCAACATCGAGGACTCATACATTCGGCCCACGCCGACGCACCTCGTCGCCGGCGCCTACCGTCAGGCGAAAACGAAACTGCATTCCTCCGCGCCCCTGTCAGAGGTGCTCGCGTGGAGCTATCGCACCGCGAACCTGAGCCCCTTCAACCAGGAGCGCAGCGGCAGCGGGTTGAACTACACCGGCGCCAGCTGGGATTACCCGCTCGAGATCGACGAGCTGCTCACGCACGACGGTTCCATCAAGGCCACCGTGCCGGATGCGTCGCCCAATGTTTATCTCGAAGGCGGCCAGGCCGTGTTGCGCAACGGCTGGGAGGACCGCGATGCCGGCCAGCGCTACCTGCTGTTTCACGGCGTGGCGGTGGCGGACAACCACAACCATGACGACCAGCTGAGCTTCATCCTCGAGGCCGAGGGGCAGATCATGTGCTCCGACGGCGGCTACTCCCGCGGCACCTATGAAGGCGCGGAACGCACGACCTGGTACAACAAGGCGCCCGCGCACAACACCCTGACGTTCGACGGCGAGCCCGCCGGCAAGGAGGTTTCCAATGAAACCCCCGAGACGACCCACTGGCAGCAACCGGGGCTTGTGGTGGTGTCAAAACTTGAGAACACCGTGCCGAAAGGCGGCGCGTGGCAGCGGACGATTGGCTGGATTGGCGGGGATTACTACGCGGTCATCGACCGCGTGATCTCGCCCAAGACCACCGAAGTGAAAGCCTACCTCCACGGCGGTCGCGGCGCGCTCACGACCAACGGCGCCGAATACACGTGGACGTTCACGGCCGACCGCTACGGCCCAGCGGCGAAACTGCGCGCCTGGATCGCCGCACCCAATGGCGTCACCACGCAGAAGCAGGGCGAGCTCACTTACATCAAGGGCGATTTCGCGCCGTTCCCGTACCTGGAGACTGCGTACCGTCCCGGCGTGCCGGCGATCACGCTGCTCAAGCCTGCCGCGGCCAACGAGACCGCCGAGTTTCGCGTCGAAGACCGCAGCGGGCCGGGCTACTCGGCTTTCGTCATCACGACGGCCCGCGAGAAAACCGTGATCATCGCCGCCGATGCGATCCGCGGCACGTCGGTCGAGGGCGTGGAAACCGACGCTCCCCTGGCCATCGTTCGCCGCGACGCGAGCGGCAAAGTTTTGAACCACTTCACCGGCTCCGGCGCCAAACATCTCCGTATCGACGGCCAAAACTATCCCTTCCAATGAAACTACCATTGTTTTTCGCGACCCTCGTCACCGCGGCTTTCGCGAGCGAACCCTACACCCTGACCCAGGCAGAAATCACCGCGCTGGCCGCCCAAGCGTCTTCCGCCCTCAAGGCGCCCATCACCACGGTCGTGGAGGGCCAGTCCCTGCCGGGCGGTGATGTGCATGACTACATCAGCTATGCGCGCTACTACTGGCCGGACCCCACCAAACCCGACGGGCTGCCGTACGTCAGCCACGACGGAAAGCACAACCACGAGCAGGTCGCGCGCGGCGACCGCAACCGCATCAGCAAGTTTGCCGATGCCGTGAGCGCCCTCGCCGCCGCGTGGCGCGTCAACCACGATGAAGCCGCCGCGCGTCGGGCCGGCGAGTGGCTGCGGGCCTGGTTCATCACGCCGGCCACCCGGATGAACCCGAACCTCGAGTACGCGCAGGTGCGACTCGGGCACGCGGGCAACCGCGGCAATGCGGCGGGCGTGTTGGACACGCGGGACTTTGCCAAGGTGATCGACGGGCTACGCCTGCTCGAGGATTCGCCGGCCCTGACGTCCGCCGAGCATGCGGCGATCCGCGTCTGGTTCACCGACTACCTGAAGTGGTTCACGACCGCGAAAAACGCGCGCGAGGAACGCGCCGCCAAGAACAACCACGGCTCGTGGTTCCTCGCCCAGGCGATCCCGATGGCGCGGTATGTCGGGCGGGACGACCTCGCGCGCGAATTGTGCGAAGAGGCCAAGCCCCGCATTGCGGCACAGATTCGCCCGGACGGCAGCCAGCCCGAGGAAATCCGTCGCGTCGACGGTCTCGGCTACAGCCGCTTCAACCTCGAGGCCCTGGCGGTCGTCGCGCGCCACGGGAAGGCGCTCGGCATCGACCTTTGGAACTACACCGCGCCCAACGGCGCCAGCCTGCGCAAGGCGCTCGATTTCCTCCGTCCGTACAACCAGGCGCCCGAAAAGTGGCCGACCTCGCAAAACGAAAAGCTGCCCAAGGGATTCCTGGACGAGCTGATCGCGGAAGCCGACGCGGCGAAGCCCGCCGCCTAAATTTCACCCAGGAGACCAACGTGTAACGTAATCCGTTACACGTTGGCGGGGCAGAGATCCCCTCTTGAGAGGGGTGGCCGCACGCCGGGGTGTGTTGGCGGCGCAGGTTGCCGGCGACGCGATCATGCCCGGTCGACACACCCCGCCCGGTGGGCACCCCTCTCAAGAGGGGATCTGGGTTACGAGCAAAGGCCGCCACCGACCACCGAGCCTGACCCTCCAGATAAGTCGGCGACAGCTGCCCGACCCCGCCAGCCCAAAGTCAGGTCGTTTTTCGCCAGAGGAGACGGTTTTCGCTGAAAACATATTTTTGGCGTTTTCTTGCTTGCAAAGAAAACTGCTCCGGCAAGCCTCGCGGGGCTTTGGCTACCCCGCCTGACAAGTTCGACTTCAGCGTCCTGCGTCGCTTGCGCGAGCAGCAGGAGATGACTTTGGCGAATCTTTCGGAGGCGTCCGGCGTGTCCGCCGCGGTCATTTCCAAGCTGGAGCGCAACCAGCAGTCGGCCGAGCTCGACACGCTCTATCGCCTGGGCCGCGCGTTCGGCATGAGCGCCACCGACCTGCTTGCCTTGGCGGAGTCGCCCCTCGCCCACCGGGGCGCGGAGGACTCGCACCGCTCAGGCCAGTTCAAGTTTCGCCAGATCCGTTTTGCAAACGTCGTTGCGCTCCTCGGCACCGCGCCGGCGAGCTCGAAGGTCTCGCGGCCGGAAATCCACCACGACGACACCGAGGTCTGCTGGGTGCTCGAGGGCAAGCTGCGCCTCACCCTGCCCCACGAGGAATGCATCCTCGAAGCGGGCCAGTGCATGCAGTTCGACGCCATCCAGCAGCACACCTACGAGTCCCTCGACGAGTCCAAGTTCATCATTCTCCACCTCCGCAAAGATAAACGTTACTAAACCAATTCATCCCATCCTCGACACAGAGGACACAGAGCAATCACCGAGGCGAGATGAGTTCGAGTTTCTCCGTGACCTCCGTGCCACCTCCTCCCCCTCGGTGACCAAACCCTCTTCCCCTCATGAAAATTGACGAAACCCTCCAAGCTTCCGCGCTAACCCCGGCGCTCCAGAAATTCTGGCAACTGTCCGGCCAGAAGATCGACGCCATCTTCAAGGACTACGACCTGTCCAAGGGCTCGCCGGTCTTCACGGCGGCCGGCAAATACACCGCGCGCGGCTGGACCGAGTGGACCGAGGGCTTCAGCTACGGCTCGGGCTTCCTGCAGTTCGACGCCACCGGCGAAAAACGCTTCGCCGATGCGGCCGCCAAGCTGACCGTCGACCGCATGGCGTCGCACGTCTCGCACGTGGGCGTGCACGACCACGGCTTCAACAATCTCTCCACCTACGGCAACTGGCTGCGCCTCCAGCGCGAGGGCATGCTGCCGGCCAACCAGGTCGAGTTCTGCGAGCTCGCGATCAAGGCGTCCGGCGCCGTCCAGGCCGCGCGCTGGTCCACGATCTTCGGTGGCGGTGGCTACATCTACTCCTTCAACGGCCCGCACTCGCTGTTCGTCGACACGATCCGCTCGGTGCGCATCCTGATGGTCGCGCATAAGCTGGGTCACCGCCTCATGGCCGAGAACGACGCCGCCCATTCCCTGCTCGACCGCGGCCTGCAGCACATCGAAGCCACCGCGAAGTACTCGATCTACTACGGTGAGGGCCGCGACAGCTACGACGTGCCCGCGGAACGCGGCCGCACAACGCACGAGGCCGTGTTCAACCGCAACGACGGACGCTTCCGTTGCCCGAATTCGCAGCAGGGCTTCTCGGGCTTCACGACCTGGACCCGCGGTCTGTCGTGGGCGATGGTCGGCTTTGCGGAGGAACTCGAGTTCCTCAAGACGGTGTCCGACGCCGACCTCGCGCCGCTCGGCGGCCGCGCCAAGTGGGAGGCGATCCTCCTCAAGGGCGCGCAGGCGACCTGCGACTGGTACATCGCCAACACTGCGCTCGACGGCATCCCCTACTGGGATGGCGGCGCGCCGAATCTCCACAAGCTCGGCGACTGGCGCGGCCGCAACGCGGAGATCTACAACGACCACGAGCCGGTCGACAGTTCCGCCGCCGCCATCGGCGCGCAGGGCCTCCTCCGCCTCGGCCGCTACCTCGGCGAAACCACGCCCGCCGGCCGGAAATACTGGCAGGCCGGCCTCACGACGATGCGCACGCTGCTCAGCGGCGCCTACCTCGGCACCGACCCGCAGCACCAGGGCCTCCTGCTGCACACCGTGTATCACCGCCCCAACGGCTGGGACTACATCCCGCCGGGCAAGAAAGTCCCCTGCGGCGAAGCCTGCATGTGGGGCGACTACCACATCCGCGAAGCCGCGCTGACGCTGCAGCGCATCATCGAGAATAAGCCTTACTACACTTTCTTTGGCTGCCTGAAGACCTGAACTGCGACACGGAGCAATACGGGAGAACCACCGAGAACACGGAGTTTTTTCTCAACTCGCTCCGTGAACTCGGTGCCACCTCCTCTACCTCGGTGACAAAACCGAAAAATTCATGACTTCACTATCTCCCCTGCCCGACCTTTCGCGCCTCTGCATCCACACGATCACCACCAAGCCGTGGGCGATTGAGACCTCGGCGGAGAAATTCGCCAAGGCGGGCGTGAAGGGCATCACCGTCTGGCGCGACACGCTGGCCGGGCGCGACATCAAGAAAACCGGCCAGCTCATCCGCGACCAGGGCCTCTCGATCGTGTCGCTTTGCCGCGGCGGCTTCTTCCCCGCCGCGACCGCCGCCGACCGCGCGAAGGCGCTTGATGACAACCGCAAGGCCATCGAGGAGGCGCACGCCCTCGGCGCACCGCTCATCGTGCTCGTGTGCGGCGCCGTGCCGGGCCAGTCCCTCATGGAGTCGCGCAAGCAAATCATCGACGGCATCGCCGCCCTCCTGCCCCAGTGCCAGGCGACGGGCGTAAAACTCGCCATCGAACCGCTGCATCCGATGTACGCCGACAATCGCTCGGCCGTGAACACGCTCGGGCAGGCCAACGACATTGTCGAGCAGCTAAAGTCGCCGTACGTGGGCGTCGCCGCGGACGTCTATCACCTCTGGTGGGACCCGGCTCTCGAAACCGAGATCGCCCGCTGCGGAAAACTGAAGGCGCTCTTCGCCTACCACGTGTGCGACTGGCGCACGCCGACGACGGATCTCCTCCTCGACCGCGGCCTCATGGGCGAAGGTTGCATCCCGCTCCGCCAAATCCGCGCCTGGGTCGAGGCCACCGGCTTCAAGGGTTTCAACGAAGTCGAAGTCTTCTCCAACCGCCTGTGGGCGATGGATCAGGACGAGTATCTAGCGCGCATTGTGCGCGCCTATTCAGACTTCGTCTGAATGGTCATGGGTGATCGGTCATAGGCAATAGGCCTCGGTTGATCACCCACCCAATCCAGGTTCTCACCAATAACCCATTACCCCACACCTCTAACCTACTTTTATGAAAATCCACAAAATCGGCATCATCATGAACGGCGTCACGGGACGCATGGGCACCAACCAGCACCTCATCCGCTCCATCAAGGCGATCATCGACCAGGGCGGCGTGAAGCTGACCGACGCGGAGGTCATCATGCCTGACCCGGTCCTCGTTGGCCGCAGCGAGGAAAAGCTCAAGGCCCTCGCCGCCCGCACGGGCGTGTCACGCGTTTCGACCAACCTCGACGCCGAACTCGCGAATCCCGCGAACCAGATCTACTTCGATGCGACCCTGACCGGCCAGCGCCCGATCGGCGTGCGCAAGGCGATCGCCGCGAAGAAACACATCTACTGCGAAAAGCCCACCGCCACGACGTCCGCCGAGGCCCTCGCCCTCGCGAAGGAAGTGCAGGCCGCCGGCCTCAAGAACGGCGTCGTGCAGGACAAGCTCTGGCTGCCGGGCCTCGTGAAGTTGAAGTACCTCATCGACACCGGTTTCTTCGGCAAAATCCTCTCCGTGCGCGGCGAGTTCGGCTACTGGGTCTTCACCGGCGAGCACGAAAAGCTCCAGCGCCCGTCGTGGAACTACCGCAAGGAGGAGGACGGCGGCATCATCGTCGACATGCTCTGCCACTGGCAGTACGTCATCCAAAACCTGTTCGGCGAGGTGAAGAGCCTGACCTGCCTCGGCGCCACGCACATCCCGCAGCGCTGGGATGAGAGCGGCAAGCCGTACAAGTGCACCGCGGACGACTCCGCTTATGCGACCTTCGAGTTGGCGAACGGCATCATCTGCCACTTCAATTCCTCGTGGGACGTCCGCGTCGACCGCGATGACCTCCTCACCCTGCAGGTCGACGGCACGATGGGCTCCGCGGTCGCGGGCCTGCGCGATTGCAAGAGCCAGTCGCTGGCGAACACGCCGCGCTGCGTGTGGAATCCCGACGTCGACAGCCCGATCAAGTACAAGGACGGCTGGGTCCGCGTGCCGGACCAGGGCGTTTACGACAACGCGTTCAAGGTCGAGTGGGAACTCTTCCTGAAGCACGTCGTCACCGGCAGCCCGTTCCAATGGGATCTCTTCCAAGGCGCCAAGGGCGTGCAACTCGCCGAACTCGGCCTGAAGTCCTGGGCCGAACGCCGCTGGGTCGACGTCCCGGCGCTCAAGTAAGCGCCGGACCGGTCATCGGTCTTGGGTCAGGGGTCATCGGTTCACCGTCTCTTACCCGTAACCGACAACCCAAGACCCATCACCCATAACCCATCACCCCTCACCTCTTCTCCCCATGAATAAAGTCGCTCTCGTTACCGGTGGTTCGCGTGGCATTGGTTTCGGCATTGCCGAGAAACTCGCCGCGGAAAAATGGGACCTCGTCATCAACGGCGTCCGCGAGGAAGCCGCCGTCGCGGAACCGCTCGCCAAACTCCGCGCCATGGGCGTGAAGGTCGGCTACGCCCGCGGCGATGTCGGTTCGGCCGAGGGCCGCGCGTCGATCGTGAAAGCCACCAAGGAGTTCACGGGAGGCAACGCCATCAACTTGCTCGTGAACAACGCCGGCGTCGCCCCCAAGGTCCGCGCCGACCTGCTCGAGACCTCCGAGGAAAGCTACGACTACGTCGTGAACACCAACCTGCGCGGCGTGTTTTTCCTCACGCAGGCCTTTGCGCGCGACATGGTGGCCGCGAAGAAAGCGGATCCGAAGCTCGCGGCGTACATCATCAGCATCACGTCGATCTCCGCGACCGTCGTCTCGATCAACCGCGGCGAATACTGCATCGCAAAAGCCGGCCTCAGCATGATGTCCCAGCTCTTCGCCGCCCGCCTCGGCGCCGAGGGCATTCCCGTGTACGAAGTGCGCCCGGGCGTCATCAAGACCGACATGACCGCCGGCGTGACGGAAAAGTATGACAAGCTCATCGCCGGCGGATTAAATATTCAGCCGCGGTGGGGATATCCGGATGATGTAGGCAGAGCGGTCGCCGCACTTGCGAGAGGCGACTTCCCGTTCAGCACAGGACAAGTTGTGATGGTGGACGGTGGGTTAATCGTTCCCCGTCTCTGAGTTGCTGGTCCATGCCAGCTGTAGGCTCTGCGAAGGCTGATCGCCCGCGGAGATTGTCCATGCAGCACGACCCGAGTCGTCATGGTGAATGGCGGCTTGGTCGCGCCCAAACTTCGATTTCGCCAGAAATCGAAGCTGGTGTGCTAGCGAAGAAATTTAACTAGTGCCTCAAAACCTTGCTTTAATTTCTCAAATAAAGCGCGTGTTTGATCCGGCGCCAATGCCATCGAGGTTGCCGTATTAATGAGATAACCAACTACTTGGTTAAAAAATGATTTTCTATCCTGTTCCTTAGCTAGCTCCTTCAATTCGCCGATATCTTTCGAAATCCCGTTAATCGCGCGCTCGTTGTCTTTCGCATATGCAATCAAGAGACCCTTTATGACATCCAATGTGACTACAACTTTCTCGTGCTCGCGCACCGTAAACTTTGTCGGGGCAACGTCCTCATGCAGCGACACATCCTGGGGATCAAGAAACTTGGATTAAAGATCAGCCCAATGATCGGGGACCTCCTGCTCTTCGTAGTATCTACCAACTACGTCTCTTAACCAAACACCGAACTGATAGACGAGCTGGCCTATCTCAAGGAAAGTGCGCTGCGGATGCACCATTCAGGTGGGCCAATCAGGCGCGAATAGAGTGCACTGATATCGAAAAAGATCGAAACTGTGCGGCGCGATTAGAACATAAAATACTAAATTGGAATCGCGGAGTTTTATCCCGAACTGGGCATACTCGTCATTTTCAACGAATGCCTTAAGCCCTTCTGACAATTCGAACTGTTCAGGACGATATCCGCTCTCAACGATTTGCTCGTAGATGCGATTCTTGTGTCCCTTTAGCATCAAGCAAATCCAACCGTTCTAGCGCATAGTAGCCACAAAAAATAACTGAGGCTTACCGGTGCCAGTTGTCACTGAACGAGAATCCTCCTGACGCAATGCGGTCAGCGAGGCGTGCTAGAGTTGGGGCGTGGAACAATTCGCCATTCTTTTCCGCGAGGGGAAGTACAATCTCACCGAGTTCGCCAAGACTCACCGGTAGGCGGCCATTTCACTCAGGCAATGAGCAGTGCGCCCGGAATGCTGACATCCAGCGTCACCAACCGCGCTCGCTGGCTTCGCGCCAATTCCAGCAAATGACCGTCCGTCAACTCGGCCGGCTTCCGCACATAGGCCGGCAGGCGATCGACTCCCAGTGCATCCGGCCACAATTCATAGGCTACCGGGCCGGTCGCCTTCAAGCGCTCCAGCGCAGCCTGCGCGGTGAAAATATCTGCCTGCAACCCCGCCTGCACGCTGACGCGCACGAAGCCCAGTTCGGTAATCGCACAGGTACCGAGCTCATCCACGCCGGCCGTCAGTCCCTTCTGCCACGCTTGCGCCCGTTGGTGATGCGAATGCATCACGTGCCCCAGGGCGATGAGCGTGTTGACGTCGAGCAAGTATCTCACGGGAAATCCGCCAGCAAGGCGCGCACCTGTTCACTGGTGACGCGCGGTGCGCCCTTGGCGCCCCTGGTAACGATTTGGCCCGTGATTTTGGATCTGACGAATTGTGACCTGCTCGACTTCGATGTGCGCTTGGCACGAACACCGGGCGACTTGGTTCCCGCCTCGGCCAGCAACTGATGCGCCAAGGCCTGTTTCTGGGTCTTGGTCATCTTCGCGATGGCGTTGGCAACGGCGGTCGTCACAGCCGGGACGTTGCCCAATCCCTCCTGCGTTTCAAGTCGGGAGATGCCCTGGCTGATCCGTGAACATCCGTGTGATCCGTGGCTGAACCCGCCTTTTGTCTCCCTCCTGACACAATGCTGTCAGCGCGCCGTGTTACGGTCCGAGGCATGAAACAATTCGTGATCCTTTTTCGCCAGGGGCCGTTCAATCTCACGGAAATCGCCAAGGCACACCGGCAGGCGGCGATCTCGCTTTGGGCGCGGGAGCAAAACGCCCGCGGCCACCGGCTCGAGCCGCGCAGCCTCATGCCGAGCGTCACGCGTCCGGGGATTGAGGTGACGGGCGACGAATACGGCCAGTGGCCCGTCACCGCCCTGCTCTTCCTCGACGCCACCGACCTCGACCAGGCCACCGCCCTCGCCGCCTCCCACCCGGCCAAGGACTACAACGTCGCGATGGAAGTCCGCCCTTGGTCGACCCCCGCGGCGAGCCGGGCCTGATCCGGATGCCCCCGTGGGAGACGCGAACGACCCGGGCCCGGCGGCCCAACCCTCCTGACACAGGGTTGTCAGGGGCGTTTGTTACACTGCGGGCGCCCTATGAAAACCGCCCTGCGTCGCTCCTCCGTGGCCGCGGCTCTTTTGAGCTCCGTCGCCATCGTCGCGGCTGAAACCGCCCCCCGGAAAATAACGAAAGCCACCGGCCCCTTTGACCTGAACCGGACGCCCCAAAGCGCCGCGGACGCACCCGTGGGGCGATTCTCCCTCGACAAGAAATACCACGGCGACCTCGAGGGCACGGGCGTCGGCGAAATGCTCACGGGCATGACGCCGGTCCAGGGCTCGGCCGGCTACGTCGCGATCGAGAAGGTCACCGGCTCCCTCGCGGGCCGGCGCGGCACGTTTTTCCTGCAGCACAGCGGCACGATGAACCGCGGCCAGCCCCGCCTCACCATCAGCGTGATCCCCGATTCGGGCACGGGGGAACTCACCGGGCTCACCGGCACCATGGAGATCCAGATCGCCCGTGACGGGAGTCACAGCTACTTGTTCGCCTACGCGTTGCCGGAGTAGGCCGGCCCGCCCGGCGCCTTACTTGATCCCGAGCAACTCGACCTCGAAGACCAGCACCGAGTTCGGCGGGATGTCGCCCTTGCCGCGCGCGCCGTAGGCAATCTCGGCGGGAATGGTGAGCTTCCACTTGTCACCGACCGACATGAGTTGAAGCGCCTCCACCCAGCCGGCGATCACACCGGTGACCGGGAATTCGATCGGCTCGTTGCGCTGGACGGAACTGTCGAAAACCGTGCCATCGATCAACGTGCCGTGGTAATGCACCTTCACGGTATCGGTCTGCTTGGGCTTTGGGCCGCTGCCGCTCTTGAGCACCTCGTATTGCAGGCCGGAAGCGGTGACCTTCACGCCGGGCTTTGCCTTGTTTTTCTCGAGGTAGGCCTTGCCCGCCGCGAGTTGCTTCTCCGCCTCGGCCGCCTGCTCGGTCGCAATGCGCTGGCGGAGTCCGGCAAACGCCGCCTCGATTTCGGACTCGGGCAGGCGGGTCTTGGCCTTCGCGAGTGCGTCCGCGATGCCCGCGGCAAGGGCCGCCTGGTCGACCTTGAGCGCGTTGTCGCGGGCGAGGCCGCTGCCCATGTTGTAGCCGATGCCGTAGCTGACCTTCTGGTCATCGGTCTTGATGTCCACCGCGGCCTGGGGCGCGGGCGCCTCCGCCGATTTCTTGCCGCAGCCCGCAACAAAGAGCAGGGCGACGGCTGACAAGGTGGGATGGAACAGATGGGAAATGCGTTTCATGGAGCCGGCCACCCTTGGGTTCTCCAACGCTCCTGACAAGTCCGCGATGGCGGCCCGGCGGCAGGATTCCGCGGGCGCACCGTCAGGCCACCGCTTTCCGGCCAATCAGGAGATGGGTCACGCGCGGCGAGGACACGGTGCCCGTCAGGGCGTAACCCGCCCTGGGCAGGTCAATCCCATCGAAAAGCCTCTCGCCGGATCCCAACAGGACCGGCGCCACGGCCAGGTGCATCTCATCAACCAGTCCGGCCTGCAGGAATTGCCGGACGGTGCTCACGCCGCCGCCGACCCGCACGTCCTTCCCCGCTGCCGCCGCGGATGCCTTTTGGAGCGCCTCATGGATTCCGCCGGTGACGAAATGAAAGGTGGTGCCGCCGGCCATCACCTCCGGCTCACGCGGGTGGTGCGTCAGCACGAAGACCGGAACGTGGTAAACCGGATTCTCCCCCCACCAGCCCTTCCAACTCCGGTCCGGCCACGGACCGCGCACGGGGCCAAACATGTTGCGCCCGAGAATCCAGGCGCCCACCTGCGCGTTGCCGCGCGCGACGAAATCGTCGTCGGCACCGGTCATCCCGCCTTCGAGCCCAAACATTTGCCGCGCGGTGCGGGTCTCGAGCATCCACGGATGCAATTGCCCGCCGCCTTCACCGAGAGGGTGGCTGAGGTCCTGGTTTGGTCCCGCCCCAAATCCGTCGAGCGAGATGGTGAAGCAATGGACCCGCACCCGGGGGCGGGCGGACATTCCCTTCAGGTAGTCGGCGGCGCGCTCCAGCGTCTGCTGGCCGCCCTCGATCGCACCGAAGTCGCGGACGACACGGTCCCGGGTCTCCTTGGACGGAAAAACCATGCGAACGGTGAGCCGGGTTTCCCGCGGTCCCATGGTTTCAAAAGTCCAGGTGGCCACAAAGGTCGCACCCTGCGTCTGCGCGTCCTCCCGTCCACCGCCATGCGAGTAGGTGATGCGCTCAAACGGCACGATTTCCTTGAAAACGCTCTTGTTGGGGTAGTTCGTGCCGTCCGGGCCATGCATCGTGTGCTCCCACACGCCGCCCACCCGAAAATCCATCTGCTTGATCGTGGTTGTGAATCCCCGCGGACCCCACCAATTCGCGACATGCCGCGGATTCGTCCACGCCTCCCAGACCAACTCACGCGGCGCATGCAGCACCCGACTGATGACGATTTCGCGATCCGAGTTGGCTTCGGGGGAATGGGCGGGGGTGGACATAAAATGGCGGGACCGTGGGTTCAACGAATGGCCTGGCCTCAGGCGGACACCTCGCGGGCGAGATGGGCCGAGAGCCGGTCGAAATTCTCCTCGTTGGCGGTGAATATGAAGTCACGCAGCGGGGCGCACTTCTCCGGCGACTCAAACCGCATGTGCCACGTGAGGCGCGTGCCGCGCGGGACCGGCTCCAGGGTGATCGTCATCCGGTACCAATGCAGCGGCCCCAGGTGCTCGAAGACGATCCGGGACGGCTCCGTGGTCTCAAGAAAACGACTGGCATTCTCGTAACGCTCGCCCGAGGGGGCCTGCATCGTCAGCCGCCATTCGCCGCCCGGACGGAACTCGAATTTCTGAAACGTGTTCGTGAATCCACGCGGGCCCCACCACGACGCCAGTTCCGCCGGCTCGCGGAAGGCCTGGTAGAGCCGCGTGGGCGCTGCCGCGAAATCGCGGGTGTTGACGACGGCGTCGTTGGGTTGGTCAGCGTTTGCGTTTGCGGGCGCGGACATGGGGCGCGGATTTGGCCGCGGGGGCCTTGGTTTGCAGTTGCTGGAGATAGTCGTCGAGCCGGTCGAAGCTCTCCTCCCAATGCCGGCGATACTGCGCGATCCAGTCGACCGCCTCCTTCAGCGGGGCGGCCCGCAACCGGCACGGCCGCCACTGGGCGTCGCGCCCGCGCTCGATCAGGCCGCTGCGCTCGAGCACCCCGAGGTGCTTCGAAATCGCCGGCAGGCTCATGTCGTGCGGCGCCGCGAGTTCGGTCACGGCCCGCTCCCCCCGCGCCAGGCTGGCGAGGATCTCGCGGCGCGTCGGGTCGGCGAGCGCGGCGAAGACGGCATTGAGTCGGTCCGGAGACATGGTGCGGCTTGTTTAACCATTTGGTTAACTAACAACGGCGGCCTGTCAAGGGCCGTCGGCGACGTCCCCGGCCCGCGCCTATCCCGCTGGACGTGGCTCCGCGAACGCCTAGCGTCGTCCGTGCATGATTGCCTTTGAACATGCCCTGGTCCTGCTGCTGCTCATCGCGACGCTGAGTGTCATCTCGCACTGGCTGCCCTGGCCGCCGCTGATCACGTACCTGCTCGGCGGCGTCGGCGCGGCGCTGGTGCCGGCCTTTCCGAAGCTCGCGCTCGACCCGGGTTTCTTCTTCCTGTGCTTCCTGCCGCCCCTGCTCTTCGCCGACGGCTGGCTGATGCCCCTGCGTGAGTTCGTGCGGGCGCGGCGGAGCATCGTGGCGCTGGCCATCGGGCTGGTTATCTTCACCACGCTGACCGTCGGGCTCGTGGCGTGGTGGCTCGTGCCGGGATTGCCGCTGGCCATGGCGTTTGCGCTGGGGGCAATTGTGTCGCCGACGGACGCGGTCGCCGTGAACGCCATCACGGAGCGGCTGCGCGTGCCCGCGCGCCTCACCACCATCCTGAACGGCGAAAGCCTGATGAACGACGCAACCGGCCTGGTGGCCTTCAAGTTCGCGCTGGCCGCGGTGGTGGCCGGGGGGTTCTCCCTCGCGCAGAGCACGCTGGAATTTTCCCTGCTGGCCGGCGGCGGCCTCGCGATCGGCCTGGCGATCGGGTACGCCATCGGCAAGGTCCGCGACGCCCTGCGCCGCCTCGATGGCGGGGCGACGCTGATCGAGATCACGCTGTCGTTGCTGACGCCCTTCGCCGCGTACCTGGCCGCGGAACACGCGGGCGTGTCGGGCATCCTGTCGGTGGTCGCGTCGGGACTCTACTCGGGCTGGCGCGACCCGGTGCGCATGGACGTGGAAACCCGGCGCAACGCGTTTGCCGTCTGGGAACTCCTGATTTTCTGGCTCAACGGCACGGCGTTCGTGCTGCTGGGCCTGCAATTCCCCACCCTACTCGCGGCCGTGCGCGATCACTTCACGATCCCGCAACTGCTCGGGTTCACCGCGGTCGTGGCCAGCACCGCGATGGTGGCGCGGCTCGCGTGGGTGTTCGCGGGCATCTATGCGCCGGTCCTGTTCTCGGGCGTGTGCGCGCCCCGGCTGCGCCCGGCCTTCGGCCTCGTGATGGGTTGGGCCGGCATGCGCGGCACCGTCACGCTCGCGGGCGCGCTGTCGATCCCGCTGCTGCTGCCCGACGGCTCGCCGTTTCCGGGCCGGGACATCGTCATCTTCCTGGCGTTCGGCGTGATTGCGACAACGCTCCTCGTGCAAGGCACCACCCTGGAGCGGCTCATTGACCGGCTGGGGCTGGAGGAGGACGGCTCGCGGGCCGTCGAGGAACGACTGGCCCGCACGAGCGCCGTGGCGGCCGGCCTCGCGACCTTGCGCGACCTCGAACCCAAGGCCACCACGCCGGACCAAAACGCCGCGCTCGGCCAGGTCATCGCCGAGTACGAACACCGTCTCGCCGTGCTGGAAGCCCAGGGCGAAACCCGCCGCAGCGCCCGGCGCCGCCGCAAGGCCGGCCACGCCTACCGTACCGCCGCGCTGCAGGCGGAGCGCGAAGCCATCGATGCCCTGTGGCGGGGAAATCGGATTGGTGATGAGGTCCACCGCCCCCTGCAGCAACTCCTCGACCATGAGGAGGCCTTGCTCCGCGGCGGCCCGCCTCCGTCCGAGGACTGATCCTCCGCGCGAATAGTTGAAATTCCGGCTAAGGAAGGTCGCGCGCCCGCGTTGAGCGCGCATGTCTTCGAAACTGCTTTCCCTCGTCGCCGGCATCGCGGCCGGCCTGACTCTCCTCAACAACGCCCGCGGCCACGACCGCGCGTTCCCCACCCCGCCCGAGCGGCCCCGCATGGAGGTGGTGTTCGTGCTCGATACGACCGGCTCGATGAGCGGCATGATTGCGGGCGCCAAACAGAAAATCTGGGCCATCGCCAACAAGTTGAAATCCGCGCAGCCCCGGCCGGACATCCGTTTCGGGTTGGTCGGCTATCGCGATCGGCGCGACGCGTACGTCACCAAGGTCTTCGGCCTCACCGACAACCTCGACGAAATGTACACCAACCTCCATGCCTTCGAGGCCCAGGGCGGCGGCGACGAACCCGAGTCCGTCAACGAGGCCCTGCACCGCGCGGTGCGCGACCTGCAGTGGAGCACCGATCCGAGCGTGCTGCGCGTGGTGTTTCTCGTCGGCGACGCCCGGCCGCACATGGACTACGCGGATGACGTGAAGTACCCCGAAACCTGCCGGCTGGCGAACGAGCGCGGCATCCTGATCAACACGCTGCAATGCGGCCGCCTGAGTGGCACGGAGGCCGTGTGGCGCGAAATCGCGAGTTCCACGAACGGCGCCTATGGGGCCATCCTCCAGGATGGCGGCACCATTCGCATCGAAACGCCGTACGACCAGGAAATCACCCGGCTCAACCTGGAGCTCAACACGACGATCATTCTCTACGGCTCGAAGGCCGAGCAGGCCCACGCCGCCGGCAACGCCGCGCGGCTCGCCAGCATGGCGGCGGAATCCGTGGCGGATCGCTCCTCGTACCTCGCCAAAAGCGAAAAGGGCGCCGTGATGTCGGGACGCGGCGACCTGGTCGTCGACTTGATGAACGGCCGCGCCGAACTCGACAAACTCGACGAAAAGAAACTATCGCCCGAATTGCAGGCCATGGCGCCCGCGGCGCGGCAGGCTCTGATCGAGCAAAAGCTGGCCGACCGCCGCAAACTCCAGGCGGAACTCGACGCCCTCGTTGCCAAACGCGACGCGGCCGTCGCTGAAAAAATGAAGGGCCTCGCCGGCAAGGACGGCGTCCTCGAAATCGAAGCCTTCCAAGTCCTCGAAAACCAAGCCAAGGCGAAGGGTTATCGCTTCGATCCGTGATCGGAAAGCAGGCGCCAGTTGCGAAACCGGGATTTCTGGCGACCGTGCGCACCCATGGTTGCCTACCTTTCAGCCAATGACCTGCGGACAACGCGCGGCGCGCTGCCGCCGGCGGGGGATGCCCCGTTGCTCGACGCGTATTCGAATGCCGTCAGCGCCGCCGTGGACGCCGCCGGTGCGGCGGTTGTTCACCTCGAGGTGACCCATAAGCGCTCTACGCAGGGCGCCGGCGGCGGCAGTGGCTCGGGGTTTCTGCTCTCACCCGATGGCTACGTGCTCACGAACAGCCACGTCGTGCACGGCGGCAGTTCCTTTCATGTGCACCTCAGCGATGGCCGCCGTCTGGTCGCCGACCTCATCGGCGAGGATCCGCACACCGACCTTGCGGTCGTGCGCGTCAGCAGCGAACCCCTGCCCCATCTCCAACTCGCGGACTCCGAACAGGTGCGCGCAGGGCAGATCGCCATAGCGCTTGGGAGCCCGATGGGCTTCCAGCAAACCGTCACCGCGGGCATCGTCAGCGGCTTGGGCCGCTCGCTGCGCACGCAATCCGGCCGGACCATTGATAATATCATCCAAACCGACGCCGCCCTGAACCCCGGCAACTCCGGCGGCCCGTTGATCAACACCCGGGCCGAGGTGATCGGCGTGAACACCGCCATCATCCGCCCGGCCCAGGGCATCTGCTTCGCGATCGCCAGCAACCTCGCGCGCTGGGTCGCGGGTTGGCTCATCAAGGATGGGCGCATCCGCCGCAGCTACCTCGGGGTCGGCGGCCAGACCGTGCCGCTGCTGCGCGCGGTGGCGCGGGCCTATCACCTCGATCAAGCGAGCGGCGTGCTCATTTCGAATTTGTCGCCCAACAGCCCGGCGGCGGCCGCGGGGCTGCGCGAGGGCGACATCATTGTCGCGCTGGACGCCGCGCCGGTGCGCACCGTCACGGACCTGCACCAGCTGCTCACCGCGGACTACATCGATCGCCCGGCGAATCTCACGGTGATCCGGCTGACGGAGCGCATGGTGTTTCCGCTCCGTCCGGCGGAAATGCCCGCACGCTGAGGAACGATCGTCAGGTCGAGACGCCGAGCAGTCCCCGCGTCAGCTGGAAATCCACAAAACCGCCCGCATTCGCCGTCGGGGTGTAGTCGCCTTGCAGGGCGTCGACGAGCACGCGCAGGATCACCGCTTCGTCGATCGTCGCATCGCCGTTGAGAATGACGTCCACATCCTGCGCCGACGCCGCGCGCAGGACCGCCCGCTCGGCCGCCTGCAGCAATGGCAGCATCGGGTGCCCTTGCTGCGGCGAATCGCCGACCAACCCCACGAACGCGTGCGCGCCGCACGCGCCGAGGCCCGCGAGGTTTTCGACCCAGTGGTCGGTATCCGTCTGCACCAGGTGCAGGCCGGGCTCGGTGAACGGTTGTCCGTACGCGAGCGTCGCCCGCGGGGCCGTGCCTTGAAAAAGCTCATCGCCGACGCCCGCCGAGCCCAACAACGGGTCGCCCTCGGGAATCAACACCGAGCCGCCCGCCGCCAGGACGGACCGTGCCACGCGGCCCAAGGCGACGGCGGCTGCCGCGCCCGGCGTCGGCGCGCTCAACAAACCGAGGTTCACCGCGCCGAGCCCAGCGGGCAGCCGCGGCGCCGCCGTGAGCCCCGCGCCGGCCTGCCGGAACCAGGCCTCCACCTTGTCGAGGGCCTTGTAGATGCCGCCGTCGAGTTGGACGCTCGCCCAGCCAAACCGGTCCAGCGGCACCCCGGCGTTTTCAAACTGCCGGCGCATGACGTCGTTCGGAACCTTCTCACACCCGTGCTCCAGCAGCAGCGCCGCCGCCACATTTGGGTGCGTCGCATAGCCCCGGTAAGTGCGATGCAGCAAATGATACATCGTCTCGCCGCCAAAGCCGCAGCCCTCGCTGTGCGCGAGCGCCAGGAACCGGCTGAAGCCAAGCTGCGGCGCGAGACCGCGCGCGTTCATCCGGTCGGCCGCGAGCCGGGCAATCTGCGCCGAACACATGCTGGTCGGCAGCACCAGGCCAATCCGTTCCATCGCGAACCGGCCCTGCACCGAAAGCGCCGCAAGGTCGGGAGCCGCCGCAGCGGTTGAGGCGGGCACCGGCTTGACGGGCAGCGGGTGACCGTCAGGCACGGCGCGCGCGCGAATGTCGGCGACGCGGGAGCTGTCGGTCTGACGCCAATTGCGCCACAGCGAGGATTGCGAGTGACCGGCCAGTTCGCCGCGGGTTCGCTTTCCCGAGGCGGTGGCGATCGCGAGGTCGACCGATTCCGCCGCCAGCGATTCCATCGGCTCGCCGTCGAGGTAGCGCCCGGCGTTGATGTCCATCTCGTGGACCAACAACTGATGCCGCCGCGTGGTGGTCGTGATTTTCAGCGTGGGGACGAACGGGAAGTTGGTAATCGAGCCGTTGCCAGTTGCGAAGAGGAAGAGGTTGCACCCCGCCCCCACCTGTCCCGCGATGCCCTCGAGGTCGTTGCCGGGGCTGTCCATGAAATAGAAACCCGGGGCGTTGAGCGGCTCGGCGTAGTCGATCACGTGGTCGATCCGCGTGCGCGGGTCCTTCTTGTGAACGGCGCCGAGCGACTTGAGCGTGATGTTGTACAGGCCGCGGAATTTGTTGCCCGCCGACGGATTGCTCTCGGGGGTCACGCCGTGCCAGCCGAGCCGCGTGCGGAAGCGCTCGATGCGCGCCAGCAAGGCCCGTGCCGTGGCGGCGTCGCGCAAATTCTTCATGAGGTACGCTTCGGCGCCACTGAGTTCGTCCGTTTCGCAGAGCACGCCAATGCCGCCGTTCCGCACGACTTCGTGCACGATGGCGCCTGCCAAAGGATTGCCCGAGACCCCTGAAAACGCATCCGAACCGCCGCATTGCAGCGCGATGCGCAGACCGCTGAGCGGTTCCGGGGTGCGGGCCTGCGCCGCGACCGACGGAAGCCATTGCCGGATGATGGATTCGCCCTCCGCCAGCGCCGCGGCGAGGCCGGCGCGAATGCTCATGAAGCGATGGGGAACATCGGCCAGCGGATAACCCCGTTCCTGCATGAAGGCCTGCAAGCGTGTATTGGAAATCGGCTCGCTGCCGTAGTCCACGGCCAGCGCGGCTCCGACATTCGGATGGACGATGAATCCCGCGAGCGCGCGCAACACCTCGGTGGCGTTGTTCGGTTCGCCCGGCCCGCCGCCCTCGGTGTGCGCGATGGCGACGATGCCATCGAGCGTCGGATGCACTCGCGCCAGCGCCTGCAGGCGGGACGTCAACTGCCGCGCGAAGCTCGCGGTGCGGGACGTCGTACCAAGCACGACAATATAATTGCGCGTGCCCACGCCGCGCCCGCCCGGCCGGCGATAGCCCTGGAACGTGCGTGGCGTGGTCGTGACCTCCACTGGCGGCGCCGGTCGAAACGCCGACTCGTCGAACAAGAACGGCACCAGGTGATCCACAAAGTTGGGCTCCTCCGGCAGCCCAAACGGCAGGCGGCGCACCGCGAGGGCGTCGAGCATCGAGCGATTGCACACGTATTCGCCCGCCGCGATCGCCCGCAGGGCGTGCCCGAAGGGCAGGCCCCACGACAGCAACGCTTCGCCGGCGGCGATCGGCCGGACGGCGAAACGGTGGCCCTCGAGGATGGTCGTCCGCAGCGGACAGGCTTGGCCGGCGATGTCCACGACCGTGCCCGCCTCCAGCGGGCGGATCGCGATGGCCACGTTGTCGCCGGGAGCGGGCAAACGACCGGCGGCGGAGAATGGCAGGACGGCGGACATGGGCGCCACCGTAGCCACGGCCCCGGCCGAGTCATGGAGAAAATGCCTCCACCGGGCTGGATGACACACGCGAACCCGCCCAGCGCTTGCCATGCACTGGGGGGCACGGCATCAATCCCGCACCACGCGCCCCCATGACACCCCAAGAACTGAAGAAAACGATGTCCGCCGGGCTGCTGTCGTTCCCGATCACGGACTTCGACGCCGCCGGCGATTTTCGCGCCGACACTTACATCAAGCGTCTGGAATGGCTGATGCCTTATGGCGCCACGGTGCTTTTCGCAGCCGGTGGCACGGGCGAGTTTTTCTCCCTGACCGCCCAGGATTACTCGGCGGTCGTCGGCACCGCGGTGAAAACCTGCCGCGGCGGTGTGCCGATTGTCGCGGGCGCGGGCGGCCCCACGCGTCAGGCCATCGCCTTCGCGCAGGAAGCGGAGCGACTCGGCGCGCAGGGCATCCTGCTGCTGCCGCACTACCTGACCGAGGCCGGCCAGGAAGGCCTCGCGGCGCACGTCGAGGCGGTCTGCCGCTCCGTGAAGTTTGGCGTCATCATCTACAATCGCGGCGCCTGCCGCCTGCAGGCCGAGACCCTGCTGAAACTCGCCGACCGCTGTCCGAACCTGATCGGTTTCAAGGACGGCATTGGCGAAATCGAACTCATGGTGACGATCCGCCGGAAACTCGGCGATCGCTTCGCTTATCTCGGCGGCCTGCCGACCGCGGAAGTCTACGCCGCCGCCTACAAGGCGCTCGGCGTGCCGGTCTATTCGTCCGCGGTGTTCAACTTCATCCCGAAAACGGCGATGGAATTCTACCGCGCGCTCGCAGCCGACGACCATGGCACGGTGAACGGTCTCCTCGACAAGTTCTTCCTCCCCTACCTCGAGATCCGCAATCGCAAGCCCGGCTATGCGGTGAGCATCATCAAGGCGGGAGCAAAAATCGTCGGCCATGACGCCGGCCCGGTGCGCCCGCCGCTGGTCGACCTTTCCGCGGAGGAATCGGCGCGGCTCGCCGACCTGATCAAGCAACTCGGCCCGCAGTAGTTTCCGCGGCATGCGCCCTACCCCCGCAAGCCCGACGGAGACTCCGACACGCTTCCGTTACTGGATCGTGTTGTTTTTGTTCATCCTGACGTCGATCAACTTCGCCGACCGCGCCACGCTGTCGATTGTCGGCACCGACCTCGCCAAGCAACTGAAGTTCGATCCGGTGGCGATGGGTTATGTGTTCTCGGCGTTTTCGTGGGCGTACGTGATCTGCCAGATCCCCGGCGGCTGGCTGCTCGACCGGTTCGGCTCGAAGGTCATTTATGGCTGGAGCATCGCGCTCTGGTCCCTGTTCACGCTCCTGCAGGGCTTTGTCGGCGGGCTCGGCGCGACGGGTGCAGTGGTCGCACTGTTCGTGCTGCGCTTCCTGCTGGGCGTCGCGGAATCGCCCTCGTTCCCCGCCAACGCCCGCATCGTGGCCGCGTGGTTTCCCACCGCGGAGCGCGGCACGGCCAGCGCAATCTTCAACTCCGCGCAGTACTTCGCGACGGTTCTCTTTGCGCCGGTCATGGGCTGGATCACCCACACCTTTGGCTGGCCGCCGGTTTTCTGGTTCATGGGCGGCCTGGGCCTGTTGTTCACGGCGGCCTGGCCCAAGCTGATCCACGCACCGCGCCAGCACCCGCGCGCCAACGCAGCGGAGGTCGCTTACATCGCGGCCGGCGGCGGACTCGTCGACATGGAGCAGTCCGTCGAAAAACCGAGCGCGACGGGCGGCGCGGGCGTGCTGAGTCAGCTGCTGGGCAACCGGATGCTACTCGGGGTGTATTTCGGGCAATACTGCATCACCACGCTCACCTGGTTTTTCCTGACGTGGTTTCCCATCTACCTCGTGAAGGAACGCGGCATGTCCGTGCTGCAGGTCGGATTTGTGTCCGCGCTGCCCGCCCTGTGCGGCTTCGTGGGTGGCATCGGCGGCGGCGCGTTCTCGGACTGGCTGCTGCGACGCGGGCGCTCGCTAACGGTGGCGCGAAAAACGCCCATCGTCGTCGGCCTGCTGCTGTCGGTGAGCATGGTGGCGTGCAACTATGTGACGTCCCAAGCCGCCGTGATTCTGTTCATGAGCCTCGCGTTCTTCGGCAAGGGCATCGGCGCGCTCGGCTGGGCGGTAATCTCGGACACATCCCCGAAAACGGTCACGGGCCTCTGCGGCGGCCTCTTCAACACCTTCGGCAACATCGCCGGCATCACGACGCCGATCGCCATCGGCTACATTCTCAAGGCCACCGGCTCCTTCAATTGGGCCCTGGTCTATGTGAGCGCCCATGCCGCGCTCGCGATCGTCAGTTATCTCGTCGTGGTCGGTGAAATCCGCCGCGTCGAGCTCCGGCCGCTCTGACCCATGACCGCCTCCTCTCCCCGCGTCACCGCGATGCGCGTCGTGCCGGTCGCCGGCCACGACGCCATGCTCCTGAACCTCAGCGGCGCGCACGGCCCGTTTTTCACGCGCAACGTCGTGCTCCTTCAGGACAGCGCCGGCCGCACGGGCCTGGGCGAGGTGCCGGGCGGGGAGAAAATCCGGCAGACGCTGGAAGACGCGCGTCCGCTTGTGCTCGAACAGCCGGTGGAGCGACACGCGGAGGTGATCGCCGCGGTCCAGGCGCGCTTCGGCGATCGCGACGCCGGCGGACGCGGACTGCAGACGTTTGACCTGCGGACGACCATCCACGCGATGACAGCCATCGAGTCCGCCATGCTCGACCTGCTCGGGCAGGAACGCGGCGTGGCTGTTGCCGACCTGCTGGGGGAAGGCCGGCAGCGCAGCTCGGTGGAAGTGCTCGGCTATCTCTTTTATGTGGGCGACCGGCGCAAAACCAACCTCCCCTATCCCTTCGAGCCCCGCGCGACGGATGACTGGCTGCGCCTGCGTCACGAGGAAGCCCTGACCCCGGCACAAATTGTCCGCCTCGCCGAGGCCGCGCATGCGCGCTACGGTTTCAATGACTTCAAACTGAAAGGCGGCGTTCTTGCGGGCGACGTCGAGATGCAGGCCATCGCCGCGTTGAAATCGCGCTTTCCCCACGCCCGCATCACGCTCGATCCCAACGGCGCGTGGTCGCTCGACGAAGCCGTGCGGCTGTGCCGCGGCCAGGGTCACCTCCTGGCCTACGCGGAGGATCCGTGCGGCGCCGAGCTGGGGCGAAACGGCCGCGAGGTGATGGCTGACTTCCGTCACGCCACCGGCCTGCCCACCGCGACCAACATGGTGGCGACCGACTGGCCGCAGCTGGAAGAGGCATTGCGACTGCAGGCGGTCGACATCCCGCTCGCCGACCCGCATTTCTGGACCATGGCGGGCTCGGTCAAGGTCGCGCAAACCTGCCGCGCGCACGGCCTGACCTGGGGATCCCACTCCAACAATCATTTCGATATCTCGCTCGCGATGTTCACGCACGTCGCCGCCGCTGCGCCGGGCAAAGTGACGGCGATCGACACGCATTGGATCTGGCAGGATGGACTGCGCCTCACCCAGGAACCGCTGGTTATTCGGAACGGCCAGCTCGTGGTGCCCGCGCGGCCCGGCCTCGGCGTGACCATCGACCTCGCCCAGCTGGAGCAGGCGAATCGCCTCTACCAACAAATGGGGCTCGGCGCGCGCGACGACGCGACCGCGATGCAATTCCTGATCCCCGGTTGGAAGTTCGATCCGAAGCGCCCCTGCCTGGTTCGCTAGCTCAGACGGGTTGAATTAACCGCAGAGAACGCCAAGGACGCATAGAATACGAGCCTACGGGTGTCTCGATGCGCCCGGCGTTCCCTGGCGGCTAAACGAGGATCATGAACCGAGCACGCCAAACGCGACGAGCATGGCGATGGCAATGCCCATGAGGCTCTCGCCCGCAATGAGGCCGGAGGCCACGGGCACGACGGTCTTTTCCGCAAGCTCCGGGGCCCGGCGACGCATCACCTCGGCAAACGCGGCGCCGAGGAACATCGCGATGCAATTGCTCGCGGGCAGCACCATGGCGAGGCCGAGGCCCGCGGGGGACGGCATCAGGGCGCGCAGCTTGCGCGGCGCGAATTTCTCCGACAACGCCAGCGCCACGCCGAGCGCGAGGCCGACGACGATCGCCGTCTTGGACGTCGGGTGCAGCGCCGCGATGCCGTGCGCAAAGGATTGCGAAACGCCCGCCCACACGATGCACGACGGCGCCGGCCACGCCTCGCTGCCCAGGACGGACGGATCCGGGAGAATCAGATTAAACGCAGGCACGATGACGATCGCGCCGACCACCACGCCGATCAGCTGCGCGTAGAATTGGTGCCGCGGCTTCGCACCCAACAGCCAGCCGGTCTTCAGCGTCGTGAGCAGGTCCGCGGCATGGAGACCGATGCCGCCCGTGACGTTGGCGGACATGATATTGCCCGGGACATTGCCCGGCGTCATCACGCCGTAGAGCATTTGCGTGACCGGCCCGAGCGCCTTGGTCGGCGTCACATCCGTCTCCCCCGTAACGCGCGCCGCCACGAACCCCATGATCACCGCCAGTGGCACGGCCAGGAGTCCGGCCCAAAGCGGAATCTGGAATAGCCACACCATCAAGGCGGTCACGACCGGCGCGAGCACCACGAAGCCGATCGGAAACCACCATTCCGGGCACTCCACCGCGGCGATGCCGGTGTCGGTTTCCGCGCCGGATTTCTTGCGAAACACCCGCGTGAGCCCCGTGAAGGAGCGCGCGATGCTGCGGTAGTCGAGGGCGAAGGACGTCAGTCCCGAAGCCACGAGGATCGCGGCGCCCGGCCAAAGCGTCCACGCGACGATCGCCTTGTAACTGACGGTGGTGACGATGCCCTGGGCCACCAGCGACGGCCCGAGCACCACGTACGTCAGCAATCCGCCAAGCAACAGCGACCAACCCGTCCGGAAACTCATCAGCGCTCCGCCGCCGAGCAGGACCACCTCGGCCTTCAGGGCAATGGTCCATTCCGCCAGCTTGTGTCCCGCCAGGGTCAACGGCAGCGGAATCGTCGCCGGGATGAGGTGCAATGCATCCCGCAGCAAAGTCAGCACCGCCGCGAACGCCGCGGAAATCCCCAGCCACGCCGCCTTGCCCAGGCCGCGTCCACTCGCGACCGTGTGAATGGACGTGATGGTTTCGGCGGTGGCGGTGCCGGTCGGAAACGCGAGGCCTTCCTGGTTGATGAGCTGCCGCTTGATCGGGATCGCGGCAAACACGCCGAGCGCCGCGATTACGCCGAACCACATGATCATGGCGGACGCGTCCGGCCGCACGGTGGTGATCATCAACAGCGCGCCAAACGCCGCCATGTTGCCCCCGCCGGTCATGTAGCCCGCGCCCGAAGCCACGGTGGTGAGGGCATTGTTTTCGAGCGCGCCGAGCGGCTTCTTCACGATGCGGGCGGCTTGCAGGAGTTGGAACGACCCGAAGGCCAGCAGGCACGCGGTGAGCGTGACGCCCATGCTCCAGCCCGTTTTGAAAAACACGTAGAGGTTCGACAGGCACATGGCCGCGCCGATGAGCATGCCGACGATGACGCCGCGCACCGTGAGATTGGCTTCGTCCGGCCGGTAGAGGCGGTTCAACCAGTCGGACTCGCGGGCGGCGACGTCAGGCGACCCGGGAGTTTCGTTAGCCGGGCCGGGGGAAACGGAAGACGCGGACATAGGGGATGGCCCAACCTACGCCCGGCCGCTCGGCACCCACAAGCTGTTTGTGTTGGTTCCGGAACGCTGGATTGTGCGCCGCGCAGAACCCGGCGAATTCTCTCCCGCCTTGGGTCGGAGCCTGTTTACAGGCGACCCGAGCACCATGCCGACCGAGCACGGGCCGTCGCCTGTAAACAGGCTCCTACGGGTTGGGCCGGCGGACGTCCATCGCCGCGAGCAAATCGGGCATGGCTTCACGCAGCGGCGAACTCGCCAGAAATTGGTCCGCGAGCGCCTTGGCGCCGCGCGTGCGGAGCCCGGCATAGACGTGCAACTCGAACTGGAGGCGCAGCGTCGCGGCTGCGTCGTTGAACCCCAGCGTCTCATACAAATAGATCAGCGCCTCGACCGTGGCGTGTTTGCCCGCCCCCGGGGCGTTGCGCAGCCAGTAGCGGCTGGCCCCGGCCAGCGGGAGGCTGATGCGCCGGCCCCACGAGCCGGCGACATTCAGCATCGATCCGGCTTCGCTCCAGCTGCCGTCCAGCAACAGCAACTGCACTTTCGCCGGGTCGGTCGCGGCCGGGACCTCGTCGCCGCGCGGGTGCAAAATCCAGAGTTCGCGTTCCGGCATCACGACCGACTCGCGCGGCGGCGGACGTTCCTGCCAGAAGACGTGGCCCCGGGAACCCGTGACCACGCGATTGATCAGCCGGCCGGTGCTGGTCGGACGCCAATACTCGCGCTTGTGGATGAGCACGTCGACCTGCAGCGGTGTAGCGACGGTCTGCAGCCCTTCGCAAATGCACCAGCGCGGCGTGCAGCGGCAGCGCGCGCAACGCGGCGTGGTTTCCATGACGACGCTGCGCGCCATGGCTCAGGGCTTGGCCGCCGGTTCCGGATTCACCGCGAGGACCTCGACGTCGAAGATCAAACCCGAGAACGGCGGAATCTTGCCCGCGCGCACGCCGCCGTAGCCCAGGTGCGGGGGCACATAGATGACCGCCTTGGCCCCGGGGCGCAGCGTCAGCATCGCGGCCGACCAGCCCGGAATCAGCCCATTCACGGGAAACTCGCCGGGCTTGCCGCGCTCGCGGGAGTCGTCGAACACCGTGCCGTCCACGAGCCGGCCCGTGTAGTGCACGCGCACGCGATCCTGCAATTGGATGAGCGGGCCCTCGCCGGGCGCCACGATCTTGATGCCGAGGTTGCTCGCCCGCCAGGCGATCGCCGGGTCGGACGCCAGCGCCTTGCCGAAGTACTCCTCGCGACGCACCTCGGCCTCCGTCTTTTCCGGCACCGCGGGCGGCGGGGGAGTTTTCGGCCCGCACCCCGCGAGGAGCAGCGCCAGGAGCGCGAGAATGGGCAGTGGACGGCTGGACATGCGGGCAAGCTAGGCAACGCCACGGGAAAATCAGCTGAAATTTCCAAGGCGTTTCGCAGGGTCCTCCGTTGACACGTCCAAATGAAAACGAACCCTACTCCCACCCTGCGGCGCGTTTTCCATCTCCGCCGCTTTAACCCTACGTACCCGATCCCATGAAGAAGTTGACCACCCTGTTCCTCGCCCTCGCCGCGCTCGCGTTTACCGCCGGCCCGGCGGTTGCCGCCGACGCGGCGCCGAAGTCCGTCGTCCATATTGTCACGGTCGCCTGGAAGGAAGGCACGACCCCGGAGCAAATCAAAGCCGCCCTCGACGGGGCCCAGGCCCTGCCCGCCGCTTACAAGGGCATCACGCGGGTCTGGACCAAGACGCTGAAAGCCCAAAACGCGCAGGAAGTCGTCAAGAAGCGGACCCACGTGATCGTGATGGAATTCGTCGACGAGAAGGCGCTCAAGGACTACACGGACAGCGATGCGCAGAAGGCTTGGTACAAGGTCTATCAGCCCATCCGCGACCAGAGTACCACGCACGACGTGACGAACTGAGCTCCGCTGCTCGAAGGTTTTCGAAAGGCCGCCCTCAGGGCGGCCTTTTTTTGCATGGTCAATGGACCGCCGGGGAAACCGATCTGTGAGAAAGAGAAAGATTACGAGAAAGAGAACGATTGGCCGGAGCATCCAGCGCTCGTTTTAGGGGCATCTCTCTGGGCCGGATGACCCACCGAGGGTGGCCGGGCGGCCAGCTGCGGGTTTGGTCCGATGTTGGTAGGGTGAGCCCGCACACACGACCTCCGTCCCGGGGGTCGTGTTTTGTTTTCTCCACGCCATGCTCTTCAACTCCCTCACCTTCGTCGTCTTTTTCGCGGTCGTCCTGGCCGCGTACTGGACCCTTCGCTCCTGGGAGGCGCGCAAGAATTTGCTGCTCGCCGCCAGTTACCTGTTCTACGGCACCTGGAACCCGCCGTTCGCGCTGCTGCTGTTCGCCACGACGGCGCTCGACTTCTGGCTCGGCGCGCAAATCGCCGCCGCCCGCACGCCCGGCCAACGCAAGGCGTGGCTCGTCGCGAGCCTCACGTCGAATCTCAGCATGCTGGGTTTCTTCAAGTACGGGAACTTCCTGCTCGAAAACACCCAGACGCTCCTCGCGCTGGCGGGCATCACCTACGTGCCGCCGCACCTCGACCTGCTCCTACCGATCGGGATCTCGTTCTACACTTTCCACTCGCTGTCCTACACCCTCGACGTGTACCGCGGCACGACGCAGCCCACGCGCTCGCTGCGCGACTTCACCCTCGCGGTGTCGTTCTTCCCGCAGCTCGTCGCCGGCCCGATCGTGCGCGCCGCGGATTTCCTGCCGCAGGCGGCGCAGCCGCCGAAGCCCGATGCCAGCCGGTTCATCTGGGGCCTGCTGCTCATGACCCTCGGCCTGTTTGAAAAGACCGTGCTCGCCGACACCATGCTCGCGAATTCCGCGGAGCAGGTCTTCAGCTACCGCGGCCCGCTCGCCAGCCTCGACGCGTGGACCGGCGTGCTGGCGTTCTCCGGGCAGATCTTCTTCGACTTTGCGGGCTACTCGACCTGTGCGATCGGCGCGGCGCTCACGCTGGGCTTCCACCTGAAGGACAACTTCCGCTTCCCGTACGCGGCGGTGGGCTTCTCGGACTTCTGGCGCCGCTGGCACATCTCGCTGTCCACCTTTCTCCGCGACTACCTGTACATCCCGCTCGGCGGCAACCGCGCCGGCGCCTGGCGCGCGGCCATCAACCTGATGATCGTGATGTTCATCGGCGGCCTGTGGCACGGCGCCGCCTGGACGTTCGTCGTGTGGGGCCTCATCCACGGCCTCTGCCTCGTGATCGAGCGCGTGCTCAAGGCGGCCTTCAAGGACGCGACCTGGACCGACCACCTGGGCGTCCAAATCCTGCTCGGCCTCGCCACGTACGCGGCCGTGTGCCTCGCGTGGGTGTTTTTCCGCGCGCCCAACTTCGGCTCCGCCATGGGCCTGATCCTGGCGATGCTCGGCCGCCTGCCGGTCGGCGACGCGATCCTGCCGACGCGCGACATCCTGCAGGTGGGCCTTGTGACCGTCGGCCTGCTCACCGCCCACTGGCTGCTGCGCGCCACCTCCATGGAGGCGGTCGTCGCACGGACGCCCCGTTGGCTACTCACCGGCGTTTGGTCGGTCATGATCTGTTCCATCATTCTCACCCAAGGAAACGGCAATGCATTCATCTACTTCCAATTCTGATCTCGAATTCACGCGCGTCATCCCCGCCGTGCCCTGGCGGGGCGTCGCCGCCACCGTCGCGGCCCTGACGCTCGCGGCCACCGTCGCGTGGGAAATCCACGCGCGCAACCATGGGTACGCGCCGTCGCTCAACGACACGCCCGACCTGTGGGCCGAACAGCGCGCGAAGGTCCGTCCGGACTCCCTCGTGCTCGTCGGCACCTCGCGCATGTTGTTCAACGCCGACCTCGACGTGATCGAGCAGGGCCTCGGCCAGCGGCCGATCCAGCTCGCGCTCGCCGGCAGCTCGCCGTTCCCGGTGCTTGCGGACCTGGCCCGAGATGAGAGTTTCCACGGCACCGTCCTGCTGGACATCGTACCCGCGATGTTCCTGGCGCCGCCAGGCTCACCGCCCATGGAAGTGGCTCAAAAGGCGCTCCGCCGGCGCGACGAGTGGAATTACGCGCAGAAGTGGAGCCACCAACTCGGCATGCGCCTCGAGGAGCGGGTCGCCTTCCTCAAGCAGGACGACCTCTCGCTCAAGCAGCTGCTGAAGCGCCTGCCCATCCCCGACCGCGCCAACGCGCAGATCGGGCCGCCGCTCCCGCCCTACTTCTACACGGTCGACCGGGATCGCCGCGGACGCATGTTCGAGGAAGCCGCCGTCGTCGGTTCGCCGCTCCAGCAGCGCGTCGCGCAGGGCTGGCTGCCGCTCTTCACGCTGCCGCCGCCGCCATCGTTTATTCCCGCCGAGCAGTTCGGCGCCATGATGCAGCGTGCGGCGGAACAGCGATTCCGCGACACCGCTCAGGCCGTCGCCAAGCTCCGCGCCCGCGGGGCGAAGGTCGTCTTCATCCGCATGCCCGTCGCCGGTCCGCTGGTCGACAAGGAGGAGGCGATTGTCCCGCTCGCGGCTGGTTGGGGACGTCTGGTGAAGGAAAACGCGGTGCCCGCTATCAACTTCGCCGACTACCCGGAGCTGCGCAGCTTCCAACTGCCGGAGTGGTCCCACCTATCGGCCCCGGATTCCGTGGAATTCACGCGCCGGCTTGTGCCGCACCTCCAGCAGGCCCTCGGCGGCCCCGGCACCGCGGTCGCCGCCACAACGCGGACGTCCCCCGCCGGCGCGCCCTGATCCACGTATCGGTCCCTCTTCAAGCCGCCCTTTTTCGGGCGGCTTTTTATTTTAGCGCTTGCTTAATTAAATTTATGCTTAATCTTCTAGGCATGCTCAGCCTCGAAGCCCTCGCCGACCCCACCCGACGCCGGATTGTTGAACTGCTCGCGCAGCGCGACCGCACGGCCGGGGAAATTGTGGATGAATTCGATATGAGTGCCCCGGCAATTTCGCAGCACCTCAAGGTGCTGCGCGAAGCCGGCCTCGTGACGACCCGGGCCGAGGGCCAGTCGCGCATCCAGACCCTCAATCCCGAGGGCTTGGACGAAATTGACGCCTGGCTCGAGAAAACCCGCGCCTTCTGGAGCCGTCGCCTCGACGCCCTCGAACGGGAGCTGCGGGCCGAAGATGAACGCGCGGCCAAAGCCCAGGAGAAAAGAAAGCCCTCATGAAAACCAACAACCAACACGGAACTTTCACCAATCGCGCCGAAGTGCGGCTCGTGCGCACGCTCCCGGGCCCGATCGAGCGCATCTGGGAGTACCTCACGAATCCCGAAAAGCGCGCCCGCTGGTTTGCGGGCGGCCTTTGCGAGCCGAGGGCCGGCGGCAAGAACGACCTCTTGTTTCAGCACAAGAATTTGTCGCCCGGCGAAGAGCCTCCGGAGCAATACAAGCAGATGAATGACGAAGGCTTCCGGATGACCGCCGGCACCGCTGGCTCTTCCCAGCGGCGCTGCTGCTGGCCGCGCCCAAGTGCGTGCTGTGCGTCCTCGCCTACGCGGGCCTGGCCACCGGGCTCGGCCTCGGTGGCCCAGAGCTCTGCGGCGGCACGCAAACCGACTGGCTTTTATGGCTGGCCGTGGCCGGCGGCGGCGTCTTATTGGCCCGCCTCGTTTTCCACCGCGCACCCCGCCCATGAACCTGCCCGCCAAGGCCACCGTCACGAAGCGATTCACCGCGAGCGCCGAGCGGGTATTTGCAGCGTGGCTGGATCCGGATTGGCTGGGCCGCTGGATGTTCGGTCCCGCCGTGCGCGACGAACGCATCGTTCGGCTGGGACTTGAACCCCGGGTGGGCGGAAAATTCTCCTTCGTCGTCGACCGCGGCGGGACGGAAACCGACCATGTGGGAGAATACTTGGAGATCGATCATCCACGCCGGCTGGTTTTCACCTGGGGCGTGCGGGAGAATCTGCCCAATACCAGTAGGGTCACCGTGGACATCGTGCCGGCCGGCACAGGCTGCGAGCTCACGCTCACCCACACGATGGATCCGGAGTGGGCCGCGTATGTCGGCCGGGCGGCGGCGTGGGGGAAAATGCTGGAAGCACTGGCGGTTGTCCTGAGGTAACCGTCCCGGGTTTTCGGAGCGGCAAGGTTTCAAAAGATTTTCGCAGAACCCGGCGCGCGGGTCCGCGTCTTTAGGCGGTAACCGTGCCACCCACCACCATCGATCCGGCCCTGCCTTCGCCTGCGCACCCTGGCCCCGCCCGCATCCTCTATGCGGAGGACCTGCGGGAATTGCGTGAAGTGATGACCATCATCGTTGAGACCCAGGGCTACGCGATTGAAACGGTCCACGATGGCGCGGCGGCGCTCGATCGACTCACCGCGGAACCCGCCGCATTTGACCTGCTCATCACGGATCACCACATGCCCGGCGTGAACGGGCTGGAGCTGGTGCGGCGCCTGGCCGCCACCGCTTTCAAGGGGCGCATCCTGGTCTTCAGCTCGGAGTTGGATGCGGCGGTGCATCGTGCGTACCACGCGCTGGGGGTTGCGTTGATTCTCCCAAAGCCGATCCGCCCCGCGGTGCTGCGAAAGTCGCTGGCGGACCTCCTGTCATCCTCCCCGGCCTAACCGGCGCTTGCACCCGTCGCGGCGGCCGGCGGGATTTACCGGGCTTTCACCGGACACCGCCAAAATGATGAGTCGGCACCCGGGCTGGTCGGGGAGCCTTGCCAACGGCGTTTCGGGGAGTTCTGTTGCTCCACCATCATCCCCCTATGTCTATCCCCGCTTACTTCTCCCGGGCGCTGACGTCGCTGCTGACGTCGACCGTCCTCCTGTTCCCGACCATGCTCCTTGCCCAAGCGGCCAACCCACTGCTCAGTCCCAGCCCGCTCCCCTACCACCTGCCGCCGTTTGACCAGATCAAGGACGAGCATTTCTCGCCCGCTTTTGAGCAGGGCATGGCGGAGGAACTCAAGGAAGTGGAGGCGATTGCCAACAATCCGGAAAAGCCGACGTTCGAGAACACGATCGTCGCCCTTGAGAAGACCGGCGAAACCCTGGGCCGCGCCACGCGCGCCTTCGGCATCCTGACCGGCGCGTACACGAACCCCAACCTGCAGAAACTCGAGACCGAGTTCGCGCCGAAGAGCGCCGCACATCGTGACGCCATTCGCCTGAACGGCGCCCTTTTCAAGCGCATCGCCGCGCTCTACGACGCCCGCGGCACGCTGGGCCTCGACGCCGAGTCCGCGCGCCTGCTCGACCGCTACTACAAGGATTTCGTCCGCAGCGGCGCCAAGCTGTCCGAAGCCGACAAGGCCAAGCTCCGCGCGCTGAACGCGGAACTCGCGAAGCTTTCCACCCAATTCAGCCAGAACGTCCTGAAGGAGATCAATGCCTCCGCCGTGATCGTTGACACCCGCGAGGAGCTCGCCGGCCTCACCGACGCGCAGGTCAACGCCGCGGCCACCGCGGCCAAGAATCTCGGCCAGGAAGGCAAGTACGCCATCCGGCTCACCAACACCACCGGCCAGCCCCCGCTCGACGCGCTGCAAAACCGCGCCGTGCGCGAGCGCGTGATGGCCGCCTCGCTCGCCCGCGGCAGCCGCGGCGGGGAGTACGACAACCGCGCCATCGTCGCGAACATCGCCAAGCTCCGCGCCGAGCGCGCCGTCCTGCTGGGCTACCCCAACCACGCCGCCCTGCAGCTCGAGGAGCAGACCGCCGGCAGCGTCGACACGGTCAACAAGCTGCTCGCGCAACTCGCCCCCGCGGCCGTGGCCAACGCCCGTCGCGAGGCCGCCGACATGCAGGCGATCATCGATGGCGAGAAAGGCGGCTTCCAACTCGCCGCCGGCGACTGGGACTTCTATGCGGAAAAAGTCCGCCGCTCCCGCTATGCCTTTGATGAAAATCAGCTCCGTCCGTACTACGAGCTGCGCCGCGTCCTCGTGGATGGCGTGTTCTACGCCGCGACGAAGCTCTACGGCATCACCTTCAAGGAGCGGACGGACCTCAAGGGCTACAGCCCCGACATGTTTGTGTTCGAGGTTTTCAACGAGGACGGCACACCGCTCGCGCTCTTCCTCGGCGACTACCACGCCCGGCCCAACAAGCGCGGTGGCGCTTGGGCGAACGCCTACGTGCCGCAGAACGGCCTGACGGGCGACCTGCCGGTCATCGGCAACCACCTCAACATTCCGAAGCCCCCGGCCGGCGAGCCGACCCTGTGCACGCACGACGAGGTCAACACGATGTTCCACGAGTTCGGCCACGCGCTGCATGGCATGTTCTCAAAGGTGAAGTACCCGCGCTTCTCCGGCACGAGCGTCCCGCGCGACTTCGTCGAGTATCCCTCGCAGGTGAATGAAATGTGGGCGACCTGGCCCGAGGTATTTGCGAACTACGCGAAGCACTACCAGACCGGCGCACCGATGCCGGCGGAACTCCTCGCGAAGGTCGAGGCGGCGGAAAAGTTCAACCAGGGCTTCAAGACCACCGAGCAATTGTCCGCCACGATCCTCGACCAGGCCTGGCACCAGCTCAAGGCGAGCGAGGTTCCGTCGGCCGATGGCGTCCTCGACTTCGAGGCGGCCACGCTCAAGCGCGCCGGCGTGGACTTCCCGCCGGTGCCGCCGCGCTACCGCACGACCTACTTCTCGCACGTTTTTGCGGGCGGCTACTCGGCCGGCTACTACTCCTACCTGTGGAGCGAGGTGCTGGACGCGCACAGCGTCGAGTGGATGAAACAGCATGGCGGCCTGACCCGCGCGAACGGCGACCACTTCCGCAAAACCCTGCTGTCCCGCGGCGGAAGCGACGACGCCATGGCGATGTTCCGCGCCTTCACCGGCAGTGATCCCGACATCAAGCCCCTACTCGCCCGACGGGGCCTGGACGGCGCAAAATGACCCGTTCGTAAATTCGCAGATTTTTCACGCTAACCTGAGGAGACAATTCCCCAATTATGTGGTAGCTAGGTGCTATCCCCCATGGGCTCGACCGTTACATCACCCACCTCCAATTCGGCGCCGAAGAAGTCTCTGCGCGTGTTGTACGCGGATGATATGAAGGAGCTACGCCATCTGCTGGAAGTAGTTCTGGGGCGCGATGGGCACAAAGTGGACTCGGTTCCGGACGGCCATCTTGCCTTTAATTTGCTACAAGCAAACCCCGGCACGTATGACGTCGTGATCACCGATCACCACATGCCGACGATGAGCGGTCTCGAGTTGGTCGGGCGACTTCGCGCGATGGACTTCAAGGGTCGCATCATCGTCTTCAGCTCCGAGCTCAGCGAGGAAGTCGACAAGGGTTATCGCGACCACAAGGTCGACTTCATCCTGCCGAAGCCCGTGTTCCCGTCGGATCTCCGCGCGTTGTTCGCGACGCTGTAAGCGCGCGGGATTCAGCCGGCGTCGTAGTCACCAAAGGCCGGCCTCTCCCCCGATGGGAGCGAGCTTGCTCGCGACTTCGGCGCACGCGAGTCG
>JBGAKQ010000017.1:0-99497 GCA_044224295.1 Lacunisphaera sp.
AACTTTCATCCTTCAACTTTCAACTGCCTCCACATGTCCGACCTAAAATCCAACTACCTCAATCCGTCCGCCACCAAGGGCGGCTCCGTCAACTACCAGGCGCCCGACCTCACCCGTCATCCACCCCGCAGCCCGCGCGTGCGCCTCGGCGGTTACGTGCAGTTGCCGCGCCTGATCGACAAGGCGCGCGCCGTCGCCGCCGGCACCGCGGGCGACTTCCACTACAATTGCCCGATCGACCAGCGCTTCCTGAGCTTCACCGGTCTGAATCCGGACGCCCTGTTCGAAGTGATCAAGTCGGGCAAGAGCGACGCCGAGATCCTCGCCTGGGTGAACGCCAACGCATCCCCCAAGCGCCAGCCTTCCGAGATCGCCGCGTGGTCCATTTGGTTTGAGCAGCTCACGCCGACGCCGCCGGACACCCGCGCGTTCTTCAACGACGTCCACCGCAAGAACGCGCCACACCGCGATGACATCGCCACGTGGTTCGACTGGCTCGACCTCGACGACTACGTGACCTACGGCGGCAAGCCGTGAGGGACTGACGATTTTGGATTTACGAGTTACGATTAGCGGACCGCGGCTCGCGGTTCTTCGAAATCGTCCATCGTAAATCCCCAATCACAAATCGGTGTACTTGTCCGAGCGGCCCTTCGCTTTTTCGACCGGGTACTTTTTGGCGTTCGCCGCCATCTTGGCCTCGATGGCGGCGGCGAGGTCGATGCCGCAGATGTTGGCGAACTCGAGCGCGTATATCACGACGTCCGCAATTTCCGCCTCGATCGCCGGGCGTTTCTTCGGATCGCGCGCGACCTCCAGCGAGGCCTTCGATTCGCTCCAGAGGAAATGCTCCATCAACTCGCCCGACTCGGCGGCGAGCGCCATGCTCAGGTTCTTGGGGGAATGGAACTGCTCCCAGTCGCGTTCGTGCACAAACGCCAGGACCCGTTCCCGCAGTTGCGCCACCGTCGTGTTCGCGTCGCTCATCGGCTTCATGGGCGCTGAACCTACAGGCCGAGGCGGCGCCCTGCGAGCGCCGTTTCCGCATCCCGCCTTTGTGCGGCGCCGCTTGCCGGCGGGCCGGGATTGCAGTCGCAAATGGTCCGCCGACGAGCGGCGAACCTCCAGCTGCAACCAGTACAGTACCGCCGTAGCGAGCGGCCTCGCTGTTTTGTCATATCTTCGAAATTTGTTTGGCGGCTGGCACGTCCCGTGCATTTTGGTGGGTGAAATCAGTCCAATGACCACGATCTCCCAGCATCAGCGCCGCCTGCAGGCCCGCACTTCGATTACGAAGGCGGGTCAGCCCATGGGCGTGCAGATGCTTCCGTGCGTCGCCAATTGGCTGAAACAACAGACCGACTCGGGCTGCCTGGCCTGACGGACCCCGTAAAACACGGAACAGTCCCAATCTTCCAGGAGTCCCGGCGGTCTGAAAACCGACGAGAGGAACCATCATGCATACCATCATCCATCGCCATAACCAGGGTCGTTTCCCGAGCCCGGAGTCCAAGCCGGACCTCCGCTCGCCGCACTACGACTGCATGGACCTGCCCGCTGCGCTGAAGCTCACGGTGTACGTCCCGGGCGTGGACGCCAGCGGCGTCGACATCACGACGCAAGGCCCCGATCTTTTTGTGACCGCCCGCAAAACCCAACACATCCGCGCCAACTGGCAGGCGTTGCACCTGGAAAGTGTGCAGCGCGACTACCAGTTGAAGCTGCGGCTGGGACTCGGCTTCGACTTCGAAGCCTTGCAGGCCTCGGTTGCCCGCGGCGTGCTCACCATCGTGGTGCCCAAGGTCAAGTCGGCCCAAGCCGGCTTGAGCGTCCGGCATCGCCAGGTGGCCTGACCGCGAGAGCCAGGGGCAGGACGCGGATTTTGTCCGCGTCCTGCCTGCCGCGCGCAGGTTTTTTGGTTTTGTCGGGAACAATCCGGCGGGTTCGGGGTTCTGGAAGGAGACCAACCCCGCAAACACCATGAACTATTTTCCGCACAATCCGTTCAAGCGCGCCGCTTCCCCGGCGGCCCCGTCGCTTGGCTCGGTGCGCCCGAGGCGCCTGCGGGATGTGCTCTGGGGCCGGCCCCTCTTCAAGGCCCCGGCCCTGCCGATCCCGCGCTTGCCGAGCGAGCCGCTGCGCTACTCACCCGTTCGCGTCACGCACCGCCCTGGTCAGTCGTAACCCGCTCGGGAGAGTTCTGACCACAAGGCCGGCTTTCGCCGGCCTTTTTTGTTTTGGGGGACACGCGTGTAGGAGCCTGTTCACAGGCGACCAACAGCACTCGTCGACGCACTCGGCCAGAATCGCCTGCAAGCAGGCTCCTACAAAGGGATCCTCACTTATCCGCCACCAGCCAGTCACTCGCTGTGCTCGCGCCGGCATCGACCTGCAGGCGCTCACGGAGGGCCGGCAGCAATGCCCGGATCTCCCCGTCGATCTGCCAGGGGGGATTCAGGATCAACATTCCGCAGCCCTTCATCTTCAACGCGGACTCGGGACCGGCGATGTTCAGTTCGGCGAACCAAGCCGGGGTGGCCATTTCCACCAAGGCCCGATGGAAATCATCCGTGCGCGCCCGCTCCGTGATGGGATACCAGACGGCAATCACCGCACCCGGCAAGCGCCGCAACGCGTCCTTCAACCCGCGCGCCACGTCGGCAAACTCCCGCTTCGTTTCGAATGGCGGATCAATTAATACCAAAGCGCGCTTTTCCGGCGGCGGCAGCAACGCCTTCAAGCCGGTGTAGCCGTCGATCGCCTGCACGGTGACCCGCGACTCACGCGCGAACTCGAAATCGAGCGCCTCGGCGTCGTCCGGGCGCAATTCGCAAAGCGCCATCCGGTCCTGCGGCCGCAGGAGCATTTTCGCAAGCCACGGCGAGCCGGGATAAAACTTCAGCTCGTCGCCGACGATGCCGTTGCGCTCGTTGAAGCGCCGGACCAACGCGACGTAATCCGCCAGCACCGCGGGAAGTTTGTCCGCGCCCCACAGGCGGCCAATACCCGCCGGGTGTTCAGGCTCGCGCGACCGGCCGTCCGGCAGCACCGACGGCACGGACAAGTCATACCCGCCCCGACCCGCGTGCGTGTCCAAATAAAGAAACCCCTTCTCCTTCCGCTGCATTGCGCGGACGAGCAACAGCAGCACGACGTGCTTGAAGACGTCAGCGTAGTTTCCGGCGTGGTAGTGATGGCGATAATTCATGGTTTAGTTTGGTGGGGCGCGGACTCCCGCCTTCGCGCAGGCTTCGGCGGGCGCAGCCGTCCGCTTCTACCCGACCGGCACCTTCACCACCGTTTTCCGCACGAGCACGGGTGCGCCGATGGCCCGCGAGATGTGGCCGTCCACGGGAAAGTAGATGCACACAAGGCCATCGCGCGCGCTGAGGAGCGAGGTGTCCTTGAAATCCCGGTACTTGATCAGGTCCCGCTCCGGGTTGTACGGGACGTCCACCGTCATCTTCGCAATGTCGACGACCTCCTGGATTTCCTCGCCGCTGATGACGACCTGCACGTCGATATACTTGCGGTGCGACTCGAGGAAGGCCTCGGCGCGCGGCTTGCTCAGGTAGGTCTGCTCGAGCGCGAACGCGCCGCCGGCGAGGTCGTGGCGGTCAGTGACGCCGACGGCGACATTTTCTATGCGCCGGCGAATCGCCGAGCCGGGCTGCAGCGCCTCGGCAACGTAGTCGAACGCCGCCTGGAAGCGGGCATCCGCAGCGAGCTGGGCGCGCACGGTGGAAAGAGGTCCAAAAACTGCCATGCCCGCAGGATTGCCCGGCCCGGTGAGCCGGCAAGGCCTAAGCGGGGGGCCTGGCCAGGCGCCGGTCCCGATCGAGAATTGGTTTTCCTTGGTCCGGCCGATGCGCATGCTGCCCCCGCATGAACTGGGACCCCTACGTTTGGCTTGGCTGGGCGGTGGTTTACGTGCTGGTTGGCGGCGCCGCCGGTGTGACGCTGGTGATGCTCGCCGCATCCTTTCTTCCGCGACTGATCGATCGGCTGACGCCGCACGTGGATGAGGGCAAGGAAATCGCCCGCGGCAACCAGGCCGTCGCAATTTATTTTGGGCTGGTGGTCGGCGCATGCATCCTGGGGGTCAGCCTCGTGATTGCGGCCGCGGTCCTCGGCGGGGTCATCGCCGCGTTGCATTGAACTCCCGTCCCGGCATGTGCCGCCTGCTGTTCGCGCTTTGGTTCGCGCTGGCCGCCGGCGCCGCGAGCCTCCAAGCCCGGGGCGGCGGCGGATGCGTCGCCGAGGGGACCCTGATTGACACCCCGAACGGACCGAGGGCGATCGAGTCGTTGCAAGTCGGCGACGCCGTCTGGAGCCAGGTTGCCGGCCAAAGGGTCGGCGCCCAGGTGCAAGCCGTCTACCAGGTCGCCCCGGCCGAGTTCATTGAGCTCACCACGTCGGATACCACGCTGCTGGTCACCGCGGAGCACCCGGTCCAAACGGACACAGGTGTCTTCGTTCGCGCCGACCATCTGGCGGAGGCAACCAACCTGTTCACGCCAACGGCGCGGACGCCACTCACGCGCTTTCGGCACGTTGCGGCGGACCGCCCCGCCTACAACCTTCTCGTCAGTCCCGGGGGAGTGTTTTTCGCAAACGGCCTGCTCGTGCACAACAAGGGCTGCTTCCTGCCGGACACGCCGATCACGATGGCGGATGGTCGTCAGCAAGCCATCAGCACGATCCGGATCGGCGACCGCGTGCTTGCCTTTACCCCGGACGGCCTGCCCTCGCCGGCGACGGTGCACCGAATCCTCACCCACGAGGTGGAGAGCTACCTGGTGATCCGCACCCCCACCACCGAGCTCCGCGTCACGGAGGAACACCCTTTCTACGTCGGCAACGGGGCATTCCGCACGATCGAGTCGCTGCATGTCGGCGACGCGATCCACGCCTTCGACGGCGCCGGCCATTTCACGAGCCAACGCCTGCTGGCCATGGAGCGGCGCCGGGAACCTGTCACCGTCTACAACCTGGAAGTTGATGCGCCCCACACTTACCTCGCGAACGGCATCGCCGTGCACAACAAGGGCGGCGGTTGCTTCGCGCCCGGCACGAGGATCACCACGCCCGGGGGGTCCCGCGTCATCGAGTCCTTGCAAATCGGCGACCTGGTGCTGGCGCCCGAGCCCGACGGCCGCCTGGTGCCGGCGGAGATCTCCGGCGTCTATTTGAATTACGCACCGCTGCGCGTTCTCCATACAGACGGCGGGGATCTGCGGACCACGGATGAACACCCGCTGCTTTCCGCGGACGGCCGGTTCGTGGCCGCGACCGAACTCGGGATTGGCGCGAACTTGGTCCGGGCCGGGGGCGGGCCCGCCGCAATCCACGGCGTGAGCCGGACCACGGAATTCGGCCCCGTGTACACCTTGCAAGTGTCGGGCCCGCATACCTTCGTGGCGGACGGCTTCGTGGTGCACAACAAAGGCGGGGGCGGCGGATCCTCCGGCTTCCGCGCGGTCCGGGTCGGGGGCGGCAGCAGCGGAAGCAGCGGCTCGGCAAACCCCATTTCGTCGTTCGTCTTCTTTGCCGTGTTTTTCTTCATCGTCGCCGTCATCCTGTCAAAGGTGCTGGGCGGCGGGCGCGCGGACGACGAGGACCTCGACTATTGTTTCAGCCGCGCGGCCATCGAGGCCAAGTCGGCGAAGACGCACAAGCTCCTTGAGTTCATCGCCCGCACCGATCCCAAGGTGACGCCGACTACCCTCGTGCAGACGGTCGACCGCACGTTTCGCAAATTGCAGGAATGCTGGTCCGCCCGCGACTACCAGCCAATGCAGCCCCTGCTGATGCCCGACCTCTGGGCACAGCACCATGAGCAGCTGCAGGGCCTCCGCCAAAACCACGAGATCAACCGGCTCGAGAGCTTGCGCGTCGAGCAAATTGACCTGGTTCACCTTAATTACACCGACAAGCCCGAGGGCCGGGCCTTCACCGCGCTGATCACGGCCTGGCTCCGCGACACCTACGTTGACGACCGCACGGGGGAATTCCTGCGCGGCGACGACTTCCCGGCGCGTTTCCAGGAATTCTGGACCTTCCAGTATTGGGAGGGCGAGTGGCGCCTCCGCGAAATCGAGCAATCCCGCGAATCGGATTACCTGAAGATCGAAAATTTCTTCGAATCGTTCACGGAGACCGGTCGCGACCAGGTGTACGGCGAGACCGCCGGCCAGGCCGGGCCGGTCGGGCCCAGTTTGCCCGCGGAGGTTCAAACCAAGGACGCCAACATCGACCGGCTGCTCAACTTCCTCGTGGTGACCGACAAGATCTGGGACCGCGAGGCAATGCTCAGCACGGCCCGCCGCGCGTTCACCGGGGTGCTCCTCGCGTGGCAGGACGGCCGCCCCGATGCCTTCATGGGCCTGCCCGCGACGCCGGAGTTGCTGGCGCAGTTCAAGGCCACCAATACGGCCAACACGCAGAACCAATGGCGCATCGAGTACCGCAACTTTTGTGTCCGCAAGGTGGAGATCATCCACGTGAACAATCGCGACGATCGCAACCTGGACGAATACACCGTGCGACTCAGCGCCCACGCCCAACGCATCGCCACGCGGGCCGGCGCCGTGATCCACGCCGACCCCTACGTCACGCCCTGGGTGGAATTCTGGACTTTTCGGCGGAGTGACCGCCGCTGGCTGCTCAGCGAGGTTCTACCCTCGGGACAGGGCGCGCGGCTGGTGGGGACGGAAAACGTCGATGAAGGTTCGTCGCAGCAAATGCTCGAGTGGTACTACTCGAAGGAACGCGCGACGTGACTGGCGGCCAACCCGTTTGCCCGACGGCGCCGGTGCAACTTACCGCAGCAAGGCCTCCGCCGTGTTGACCAGCGACAGGAACTCCGCCCGGTAACCGCCCACGTCCTGCCCGAGGCCCGCGCGCGCCCACTCCTGCAGGTTCGCGAGGGTGACCTGCCCCTTGTGGGGCGAATCACGCAGCACCATCCCGAAGCCCGCCACGGCGGCGGCGAACTTGAAATCACCCGAGGCATCGGCGAAGGCCTTGCCCTGGTCGACGAGCGGGAACTCGAGCTTGCTGCTGACGTCGCCGGTCGGCTCCTTGTAGCGAATTTTCACGGTCAGCAGTTCGGCGGACTTCGGATCGCGAACCTTGGAGGGAATTTCGGGAGCCCGGGCCGCCAGTTCGCCCACGACCTGATACTTGAGGCCGTCCACGGCGGGAGTTTCCGCGGGCGATTGCGCCCCGACCGGGACGATCTCGTAGAGCGCGGTGACCGTGTGCCCGGCGCCGATTTCGCCGGCGTCGACCTTGTCGTTGTTGAAATCCTCCTTCGCCAGCAGGCGGTTCTCGTAGCCGATCAGGCGGTACGCCTGGACTTGGACGGGGTTGAACTCCACCTGGATCTTCACGTCCTTCGCAATCGTGACGAGCGTCCCGCCCGCCTGCTCGACCAGCGTCTTCTTCGCCTCGGCCAGCGAGTCGATGTACGCGTAGTTGCCATTCCCCTTGTCCGCAAGTTGCTCGAGCGTGCTGTCCTTGAGGTTGCCCATGCCGAAGCCGAGCACGCTCAGGAACACGCCGCTCTTGGCCTTCTCCTCAATCAGGCGCACGAGCTCGCCCTCGCTGGTCGTGCCCACGTTGAAATCACCATCGGTGGCCAGGATCACGCGATTCACGCCGCCCGCGACGAAGTTCGCCTTGGCAATGTCGTACGCGAGGTGGATGCCCATTGCGCCGTTGGTGGAACCGTCGGCCCGGAGGTCATCGATGGCCGCGAGGATCTTGGCCTTCTCCTTGGCACTGGTCGAAGGCAGCGCCAGGCCCGACGCGCCCGCATAGACCGCAATTGCCACGTGGTCGTCGGCACGGAGTTTCTCCACCAGGAGGCGGAGCGACTGCTTCACCAGCGGCAGCTTGTTGGGCTCGTTCATCGAGCCGGATACATCGAGGAGGAAAACGAGGTTCGCGGCCGGGCGCTGGGCGTCACTGATCTCGCGACCCTTGAGGCCGACGCGGACCAGGCGGTGCTCCGGCGCCCAGGGCGCCGCCGCGACCTCAAGATTCGCCGCGAACGGCTGGTCGCCGGTCGGCGGAGTGTAGTCATACGGGAAATAGTTCACGAGTTCCTCGATGCGCACGGCATCCGCCGGCGGCCGTTGGTTGCGGGCGAGGAAGCGACGCACGTTGGCGTACGACGCGGTGTCCACGTCGATCGAGAAGGTCGAAAGCGGCTGGTCCGTCACGCGCAGGAAGCCATTGTCCGCGCGATAGGCGTAAGCCTCCGTCGACAGCGTTTCCGTCGGTGCCGGAGGCGGCGGCGTGGGTGAATTGACATAGTGGGCGGGGGAAGCAGTCACGCCCAGGGTCACACTCTTGGACAACTTCGCTCGGGCCGCCGGCTGGTCCGCGCGTTCGGGCAAGTCGATGAGCCGCTCCTTCTTTTGGCGCTCGGAAGCCGCCAGGATCTGGGCGCGCGCGGCCGTTTCGTCCCGCTTTTCGTCAAACTCCGCCCGGGCGGAAGCCACATCCGCCCGCGCCACGTTGCCGGCGCCGCGATAGGCGTCCTGGAGCGGCGGCGCGATCTGGATCGGCGCCGGCTGCTCATTGCGCCCCATCGTGATCACGGGCGTCGGCATCGCAGCAGCGGGCGGCGCCGCCTCGGAGATCAGCGACGACGTTTTGTCCGCGCTGTTTGCCTGGGCGAGTGGCACCTCGATGAGATGGCTTTGCTTCTTCAGCTCATGATCGTTCTGCCAGAGCACGAAAAACACCGCAAAGCAGGCGGCGGCGAGGCCGCTGATCATGAAGTAAGCCTGCGGGAAACGCAGCACCTTGCCCGCCGGCTTGGCGGCTTCCACGGGTTCCTGCTCGAGGGCGGCGGTAACCGTCACCGCGAGGGCGCGGATTTCCGCGACCACCTGCTGGGCGGCGGGATCCTGCTGAAGGAGTTGCTCGAAGGCCGGCTTCTCGGCCGCGGGCATCTCGTCGAGCGCGTAAAGGGTCAGGCGCGGATCGTCGGGGGAAATGGGCTCTTGGTTCATCGGGGGTCCTGGTTGCGTCGGTTGGGCGGCGTCACTCCGGTTGCGCGGCCATGTGGTTGCGCAGGGTCTTGAGCGCGGTGTGGAGGATGAAGCCGACGTTGCCGACGGAGAGCGACGTGATGCGGCTGATTTCCTCGTAACTGAAGCCGTTCTGGAATTTCAGTCGGACGACTTCCTGTTGGTTGGGCGTGAGCCGGCCCATAAGCTTGAGCACGGCGGCGTATTGTTCGGCGCGCTCGAGCGCGCGGCCCGGCCGGGGGCCATCGGACGTCAGGCGCTCGGCCTGGCCTTCGGCAAAGCGTTTCATGCGGCCCTCCTTGCGGAGGACATCGAGGCAACGATTGCGGCAAACGGTGAACAGCCATTCCGCGAGGTGCCCTTCGACGTCCGCGGGTGACTGCGCCATGAGTTTGACGAAAGTGTCCTGCACGACGTCGCGCGCACGCTCGAGATCACCGTTGAGCAAACGGGTCGCGTAACGCTGCAGCGGCGCCTGATGGCGATCCACCGCCGTCCGCACAAGGGAGCTGGCATCCGGGCTGGCATGGGGAGTTGATTCCGGTTCGATATTCACGAGACCTCGGGGCTCAGAGACGCAGCATGGGGGGATTTATTAGCGCCTGAACATCGAATTTTTCGGGAGACCCCCTTGCCGCGGGTAAATTAGGCGTTTAACTCCCCCGAATGCCCTGCCGTTTCCCGGTCTCCTTTCTTGGCGGTTTGCTTGCCGCCCTGCTGGTTTTGAGTGGTTGCGCGCGTCGTGAAACGCCCGTGCAGGTCGGCAACCGCACCGGGACGCTCCATGCGGGCAACGGCGCGGAACCCGGCACGCTGGATCCCCATCTCGTCGACGCTTACACTGACATGCGCATCGTCACGGCCCTGCTCGAAGGTTTGTGCGCGATTGACGAACAGACATCCCAACCCGTACCCGCCGCCGCGGAAAAGTGGGAGTGCTCGGCGGATGGCCTGACTTGGACGTTCCATCTCCGCGATGGCCTGCTATGGTCCAATGGCGACCCGGTAACCGCGGATGATTTCGTCCAGTCCTGGCGTCGCGCCTTGTCGCCGGAATTGGCGTCGTCGTACGCCTATTTCCTCTTCCCGATTCGGAATGCCGAGGCGTTTAATTCCGGCAAGATCACGGATCCCGCCGCGCTCGGCCTCGCCACCCCAGACCCGCGGACGCTCGTCATCACCCTCGAGCGCCCCACCCCCTACCTTCCGCTCCTGGCGGCGAACTGCAGTTGGTATCCCGTGAATCCGCGGGTGCTCACGCGGCTCGGCGGTTTGACCAATCGCGCCAATCCCTGGCTGACGCCCGCCAACTTCGTCGGGAACGGTGCGTTTACGCTCAAGGAGTGGACGCCCAACGCGCGCATCGTGGTCGACAAGAACCCGCGCTATTGGGACGCCGGCAAAGTCCGATTGAACCAGATCGTGTTCTACCCGACCGACAACCCGGATACGGAGGAACGCAATTTCCGGGCAGGGCAGTTGCACCTCACCTCCGCGGTGCCGCTTTCGAAGATTCCGACCTATCGGGCCCAGGATGCGGCCAGGTTGCACAGCGACCCGTTCCTCCAGACATTTTTTATCCGGTTCAACACCACCAGGGCACCATTCAACAATCCCAAGGTGCGGCGCGCACTGTCACTCGCGATCGATCGCGCAGCCATTGCGCGCAATCTCCTGCATGGAGCGTGGGCTCCTGCCGATCATTTTGTTGCGCCGGGTTTCCCGGGCTATGCATCGCGGAGCCACGTCCCAACGGACGTCGCCGCCGCCCGCGCCTTGCTGGCGGAGGCGGGTTTTCCCGGCGGCAAGGGACTGCCCGCGTTCGAAATCCAGGTGCGCAACGATGGCGTCCTGCCCCGCGTGATCGAAGCCGTGCAGGCGATGTGGCAACGGGAACTGGGCGTCCAGGTTGCGATCGCGCAATTGGAACAGAAGACCGCGATCCAGAATCAGCGCCTCATGGATTTCATCGTTGGGGCCAACGGCTGGACCTCCGACTACGCGGACCCGCTTTCGCTGCTCGAGCTTTTCCTCAAGGACTCCGGCAGCAACTGGACCGGCTGGGGCGATGCCCGCTACGACCAAGCCCTGGCCGATGCGGCCCAGACCCCCGACCAGGCGCGGCGCTATGAATTCTTCCAGCAAGCCGAAGCCGTTCTCCTCGAAGAGGCGCCCATCATTCCCCTCTACTTTGGGGCACGGAACTTCCTGATCGACTCGTCGGTCAAGGGTTGGGAACCGGCCGCGGTCGGCATCAACCAATACAAAAAGGTTTACCTTAAAAGCCCCTGACCGCACTGTCACCCGAGTGAGCATTCGCCCGATTTTAATCATCGTTTTCGCCGTGATAACCGCGGCTTTTCCCTCAGAAGCCGTGGCGCAGGAGGGCCGGCCGGCTGATTCCGCCCTCACGCTCGTCCGCGTGTTCACCGGCTGGCGGGACGGCGCTTCGTTCAAGCGCATCGCGGAGTACTTCGACGGCCAGGAACACACCGGCAACGAAACCATCCTGCGCACCGTGCCCGCGCAGCGCACCGGCTACTACTTCCTGGTTCGCGTCAAGAACGCCGGCGCCGCGCGCCCAGTCCGTTTCCAACTCGAGTTTGTCGAACCCGGCTCCGGCGCGTCCCGGATCCAGACGTTTCCGGCCGAACTCGCCGCGGGCTCCCAGGTTTTCCAACTCGGCCTGACCGGCCCGCAGTGGCAGGACCCGAAGGTGCAGCCGATGGCGTGGCACCTGCGCGTGCTCGGCGCGGCGGACGAGATCCTCGCCGTCGAAAAGAGTTACCTCTGGGAAAAGCCCGCCAAGTGAGCGCCCGGCCCGCCCCGTGACGGGCCGCCTGATCCCGATGAGCACGAGCGCAAGTCCGTTGGCTTGGTCCAAGTGGCAGGCGCTGCCGACCCCGTGGCGACCCAACGCCGCGGTGCTCGCCGAGACCGTCGATGGCGGCCAGAGCTTTCGCTGGGCCGAAACCGACGGCATTTGGACCGGCCTGTGGGGCGACTGCGTCGCGCAGCTGCGAATCCAAGAGGATGTCCTGCACTGGCGCGCACCCGCGCCCCTTGCGCCCGCGGTCGGCACCGCGCTGCCGCGCTACCTGGGCGCCGAGCATGATTGGGCTGCGCTCACCGATGCCCTGCCATGGCGCAGCGACGCCCACCTCGCGCAATGCCTCGCGGTCTATCCGAGCCTCCGCATCCTGCGCCAACCCTTTGGCGAAACCCTGCTGGGCTTCCTGTGCAGCGCGACGAAACAAATCGTGCAGATCAAACAAATGTGCGCGCTGCTGGCGGAGCGGCACGGTCGGACGATCGCACCGACATTTAATCGCATGCCGACTTGGGAGGAACTCGCGGACGTTCCCGAAAAGCAACTGCGGGCCTGCCTCCTCGGATTCCGGGCGAAGTACATCCACGGCACGGCGCAGATTTTCGCGCGCCATCCCGGCTGGCTCGACGAAACCGAGCGACTGCCCTACCCGGAAGCCAAGGCGCGACTGATGGAACTGCCGGGCGTCGGGGAAAAGGTTGCGGACTGCGTGCTGCTCTTCGGCGCCGGCAAACTGGAGGCGTTTCCCGTCGACACCTGGGTCCTCAAGTCACTCGCCCGGCGCTACGGACTCGACGGCTGGAAACCCGCGGAGGTCGCCCACTTCGGCCGCACCCACTTCGGCCCGCTCGCCGGCCTCGCGCAGCAGTACTTGTTCGCCTGGGAAAGACGGCACGGGGGACGGTAACCAGCCCAATCTTTCTCTTTCTTCTTAATCTTTCTCTTTCTCTTGGCCGCTTCGCCCAACGGACCATGAGAGAAAGAGAAAGATTAAGAGGAAGAGAAATAAGGGGGGCCCGCCTACCCCTTCACCAACCGCCAGGGAAAAAAGTACACCGCGTACACGACGGCGTAGACCAGGAAGCTGTCGAGCTTCGCGAAATGCGCGGCCGCAAAGAAGAAGATCAGCAGGTGCAGGCGGACGACGTTCTTGTACGGCGCCATCATGCCGCCACCTAAGCCCGAAGCCCGGGCCTTGCGTCGTTCGATGGCTTCGGGCGTGACGGCGTTGTCGGCCGGCTTTTCCTCCGCCGGCGTGAGGCGAAATGCGGCGCGCTCGGCAATCGCCGCAGCGGGCAGGAACCAGCCGTAGCGTTGAAACACTTCCCAATACAGCGCGAGGCCCGGCGTGACCCGTCCGCCGCCCGGATTCACCGGAAAGAATGCGTTGAGAAAAACCGAGTGCACAAAGTGGAACCCACCGAAATGCACGGTGAAGAACGCGAGCATGAACAATCCGCCCACCAACACCACAGTCCCGCCCATGAACAGTTTCGCTTTGGCGAGTTCGCCAGTCACCGTCAGGGGATCCCGAAGCGCCCGCCAGGCGATGTACGCCCCGGAGCCGAAAATGCTCCACACGATCATGGCGTATCCGACCACCAGACTGGACAGCCACAAACTCCACACGAGATCGCCCGTATCCCACTTGAAATACCACGCCAGGCCGAGCCCACCCGCAAACGCCAGCGCATCCGGCCAAGCTTCCCGCCAGCGACTGGTGGCTGTCATCGTCGGAGCCTGTTTAGCGGCGACCAGGGCGCGCGACGTCGACGCGGGTCGAAATCGCCTGTAAACGGGCTCCTACGGGAACTCGCCTCATTTCGCGCGCTGGATCAATTCCACCTCGTAGCCCTCGGGCGCGTCGATGAACGCGATCACCGAACCGCTGCCGGTCTTCGTGGGGCCGTCGCTCAGCGCGAAACCCTTCGTTTTCAGCTCCGCGGCAAATTGCTCCAAGTCCGCCACCTCGAACGCAAGGTGCATCAGGTCGGGCTGCACCTTCACCGGCTCCGCGCCGGGCGGCATCTGGCAAAGCTCGATCTCCTCTTCGCTGTTGGGCGTCGTCAGGAACACCAACTGCGCCCCGCGGGGCGACGTGTGCCGGCGGCTCACCTTCAGGCCGAGCGCCTGCTCATAGAATTTCACGGAGCGTTCGAGATCATTCAGCCGCATGCGGGTGTGGAGAAGCTTGGTGACAGTCATGGTGAAGGCAGGGTGCGTAATTTCCGGGCGAACCCAAGGCAGTTTTTCAGCCAACTGTGCTGATCCGCGTTCATCGACGGTTAAAAAAGGTTTCGTGAATTCGGACCTCTTCGTGTCCATTGGTCGTTGAAAATCCCCCGCCCATGACGCTCGACCTCGCCGCCATTCGCGCCGCCCAGGAACGCATCCGTCCGCACGTGACGCGCACACCGGTGCTCACGAACGAGGCCCTCGATGCCGCCCTCGGCGCGCGGCTGCATTTCAAATGCGAGAACCTGCAGGCGGCCGGCGCGTTCAAGTCCCGCGGCGCCTGCAACGCGGTCTATGCGCTGACCGCCGCCGAGGCAGCCCACGGCGTCGTCACCCACTCCTCCGGCAACCACGCCGCCGCCCTTGCGCGCGCCGCCCAGCGGCGCGGCATCCCGGCCTACATCGTGATGCCGAAGGGCTCGCCGGCATCCAAGGTGCAGAACGTGCAAAGCTTCGCGGGCCAGATCACGTTCTGCGAACCGGGCCTCAACAACCGCGAAACCGCCTGTGCCGAGATCGGCGCCCGCACCGGGGCCCGGCTGGTTCATCCGTTTGATGACGCCTACGTCGCCGCGGGCCAAGGCACGGCCACGGTCGAGTTGCTCGAGGACGTGCCCGACCTCGATTTTATCCTCTGCCCCGTCGGCGGCGGCGGACTGCTCTGCGGCACCGCCATGGCCGCGAAATCGCTCCGGCCCGGCATCCGGGTGATCGGCGTCGAACCCGCGGCCGCGGATGACGTCGCCCAGTCGTTCCGCGCGGGCCGACGAATCTCGATTCCGAATCCAGCCACGATCGCGGACGGCCTCCGCACGAACATGACGGGGGAAATGAACTTCCCGATCATCCAGCAATACGTCGACGACGTAGTTACCGTCACCGAGGACGAAATCATTTCCGCCATGCGGGAACTCTGGGAGAAACTCCACCTGGTCGTGGAATCCTCCTCGGCGGTGGCTTATGCGGCGGTGAGAAGCCGCAAGGTCCCGTTCACCGGGAAACGCGTCGGCATCATCCTGACCGGTGGCAACGTCGACCTCGCGACGCTGCCTTGGGCCAAGGCCTGAAATCTGCGTGGGGGCGCCACCTGGCGGCGCCTCGTTCCAGCCTCAACCAGTGGTCTCGTCGCCGATCGACGCCGTGGCGCAGTTCGCCGCGGCCTGCTCGACTTTCGCGATCTCCTCGGGCGTGACCGGCTGGCGCATCACGTAGGAGGTGCCGTTGTCGCCATCACGGGCGAAAAACTCCGGCGCTTCGACGCGACACTGGTCGCAATCGATGCAGCTGGAATCGACGAAGAAACGTCCGGCAACATTGAGGGGTAGGCGATCGGATAGGGTGGCCATTGAGTGGATTGGGTTGAGGAGGCCAGCGTAGCAGCGCCGGCGGCGGGCGGCTCGTCATCCATTGACCGTCGTTAACCGTTTCTTGTTATCCGCGTGCCGGGAGGCCACCGCGGGGCCCGCGGGGGGCACGGCAAGAGATGCCCCGTTTTAGCCAAAGAACACGGGACCTTGCGTGTTGAAGGTCGCAAATTTTCCGTCGATGCTGTTCTCCTCAAGACGGAAACATGAGCGACCACCCCCACGCATTCCTGGCCCTGTTCCTCGGCGTCGCGCTGGCCTTCCCCCTCTTGATGCTCGCCGTCGCCTGGCTCTGGGTGCGGTTTTTCCAGCCCGCCAAGCCGGGTGTGCGCAAGAACGCCACCTATGAATGCGGCCTCGAATCCAGCGGCGACTCCTGGATCCAGTTCAAGGCGCACTATTACCTGTATGCGATCCTGTTCCTGATTTTCGACGTCGAGGTCCTCTTCCTCCTCCCCTTCGCCGTCGCCTTCACGGGCCTGTCCGCCGGCGCGCTGCTGGCGATGCTCATCTTCATCCTCCTCCTGGTCGAGGGACTCGTCTGGGCCTGGCACCGGGGCCACCTCGAATGGAAGTAACATGAGCGACGCCCCCGCACCTGCTGGCTACACTCCCTTCCCCGCCGCGGGCAACCTGCCCGACGCGGAACGCGAGGAACTGCGCCGCCACGGGATCCTGCTCACCAGCCTCGAGGAACTCTATGGCTGGGGCCGGAGCAACTCCATCTGGCCGCTGCAATTCGGCCTCGCCTGCTGCGCGATCGAGATGATCGCGGCGGCCACGGCCCGCTTCGACATCGCGCGGTTCGGTGCGGAAATTTTCCGGCCCTCGCCCCGCCAGGCGGACCTCATGATCGTGTCGGGCACCGTCACCAAGAAGATGGCCCCGCAGGTCGTCCGACTCTGGAACCAGATGCCCGAGCCGAAATACTGCATCGCCATGGGCGCCTGCGCGATTTCCGGCGGCCCCTTCAAGCAGGGCTACAACGTCCTGAAGGGCATCGACCGCTTCATCCCGGTCGACATCTACATCCCCGGCTGCCCGCCGCGGCCCGAAGCGCTCCTCCACGGCCTCACGCAGCTGCAGGAGAAAATCCGCGCCGAGCGCGTGTCCGGCCCCCAGGCCGCCCGCCACCTCAAGGCCGATGCCGCGAGCGAGTTCCCGATCCCGGACTACGGCGACCACGACCTGCAGCCCCCGAGCAACCCGACGGTCTTCACGCCGCCCACCCTGCCCCGCAAGGCGTAGTCCCACTTTCCCTTTCACCTTCACTTTTAATCCTTGGAAACCCTCGAACAGATTCGCGACCGCCTCCTCGCCCGCTTCCCCGCGGCGAAGGTCACGCTCGTGACGAATCCCGGCGCCTCGCCGGAACACTCGCTCCTGCTCGACGCCGTGTTCGCCCCGGAAATTGCGCGTTTCCTGCGCGACGATGAGGCGCTGCGCCTCGACTACTGTTCGAACGTGACGGGCGTCGACTGGCCCGAAAAGGAAATCGTCGACACGGTGAAGAAGACCGTGCCCGACCCCGCCGGCGGCCCGGCGAAGGTGGTTGAGGAAAAGACCAAGCGCATCCAGCCCGGCTACCTCGAGGCGGTTTATCACCTGTACTCGATGGCCCTGAAGCACGGCCCGGTCATCCTCCGGTTGCGCACGGGCAATCGCACGGACCAGGTGACGCTGCCCTCCCTGACCCCCGTCTGGCGCTCCGCGGATTTCCAGGAGCGCGAAATCTACGACCTCTACGGCATCGAGTTCTCCGGCCATCCCGACCTGCGGCGCATCCTCATGTGGGATGGCTTCAAGGATCACCCGATGCGGAAGGATTACGTTTCACCGGACGACTTCGAATGGGAGCCAACCCCGCACGGCGACGTCCACGAGCGCGCGAAAGCCCACTATCCTTCGCCTGTGGCTTCGCCCGATGCGGCGAATAAGGAGGCCAAGCCATGAGCTGTTCCGACCAATCAGGTTTGGATGCAGCCCTGGGCGCCTTCGGCCGTCCCGGCGGACCGACGGTGCGGCCCGTGCATGATGAATTCCATGGCGACCTGTTGGAGGTCTCGATGGGACCGCAACACCCGTCGACGCACGGCGTGTTCCGGATGGTGGTCACGCTCGACGGCGAGCAGATCGTCAAGTTGAAGCCCGTCTTCGGCTACCTTCACCGCAACCACGAGAAGATTGCCGAGGGCACCTCGTACCTCGCGTCGATGCCGTACACGGACCGGCTCGATTACCTCTGCTCGATGACCACCAACTGGGCCTACGCGCTCGCGGTGGAGAAGCTTTCCGGTCAGGCGGTACCCGACCGCGCCCAGTATCTGCGCATCATCATGGCGGAGCTCACGCGGCTGGTGAACCATTCCTGCCTGGTCGGATTCCTTTTCAACGACCTCGGCACCTCGTTCACGCCGCTGCTGTACGCCTTCCGGGAACGCGAAAAGATCCTCGACCTGTTCGAGGCCCTCTCGGGCTCGCGCATGATGTGCAATTACCAGCGCTTCGGCGGCTGCCGCGTCGACCCTTCCCCCGAGTGGCTCGCGGCCGCGTCCAAGCTCGTGGACAACTTCCCGCGCTTCCTCGACGAGTACGAAACGATGCTGACGGGGAACGAGATCATGCTCGCCCGCACCCAGGGCGTCGGCCGCCTCGACCCGCAGCGCGCCATCAACGCCGGCATCACCGGCCCGGTGCTCCGCGCGAGTGGCGTCGACTACGACGTCCGCAAGGTGGACGGCACGGGCTTCTACCCGCGGTTCGACTTCCGCGTCCCGCTCGGCGCGCATGGCGACACCTACGACCGCTACATGATACGCATCCTCGAGATGCGCGAATCGGTGAAGATTCTCCAGCAGGCCTTCCGCGACCTGCCGGGCGGCCCGATCATGGACCCGAAGGCCAAGCTCCGCGGTTTCCGGCCGAAGCCCGGCGAAGCCTACGGCCGCATCGAGAGCCCCAAGGGCGAACTCGGTTTCTACCTCATCAGCGACGGTTCGCCCAACCCGTGGCGCTACCGCGTCCGTCCGCCGTCCCTCATCAACCTCACCCTCCTCGAGGAAATGTGCCTGGGCCACACGATCGCCGACTCCGTCGTGATCCTCGGCTCCATCGACATCGTCCTGGGGGAGGTCGATCGGTGAATTCCAACTGCGGATCCCCCGGATGAACACGAATCAGAAAATGACCAGCGGCCGCTCCGGCCAATCAATCGTCAATCGTAAATCATAAATCGTAAATCCGCTCACCATGCTCGGCTCCGGCATCCTCAAAGGCCTCGGCGTTACCGCGAAGAACTTCGTGGGGAGCTACCATGACCCGGCGCGGATGGTCACCGAGGAGTACCCGGACACGCCCGCGAAGCTGCCCGAGGCCTACCGCAATTTCCCGTTCCTCGTCACGGAAAACGCCACCGACCCGATGGGCACGCTGCGCTGCGTGGCGTGCCAGATCTGCGAGAAGGAATGCCCGCCGCAGTGCATCTACATCGAGAAGAGCAAGGACAAGAAGCCCGACGCCACCGGCAAGCCGCAGCTCTACCCCGCCGTCTTCGCAATCGACACCGCCGTCTGCATGAGCTGCCAGCTCTGCGTCGAGGTCTGCCCGTTCGACGCGATCAAGATGGACCAGGTGTTCGCCGTCGCCGCGACCAACCGCTTCGAGGGCCTGCTGCTCAACCGCGAACAACTCGCGAAGCCCAACGAGTATTTCCACCAGATCCGCCCGACCGAGGCCGCCGAGGTCGACGCCCGCCTCACCGCCGAGCGCAAGGCCGCCGAGGAAAAGGCCAAGGCCGCCGCCGCCGCGAAAGCGGCCGCTGCGACCCCAAAAACCGCTCCGACGCCCGGCGTCGAGGCACCCAAGCCTCCACCGGCCACATGAACCACACACCCCGCCCTGTCGGGCACCCCTCTCGAGAGGGGATCCCCGATGACCAGACCGCCCGCGTCGGATCCCCTCTTGAGAGGGGTGGCGCGCAGCCCTGGTCGCCTATGGCGCCGCCGCAGGCGGGTAAACGCCGGGGTGTGTTCGGGCCCGCCACATGAACTCGCCTGCCGACTCCTTCCTCGAACGCGCGCCGCTGCTGCTGCGCGACTGGATCGTGGGCCACTTCCCGGACGCCTTGCAGTGGTTCGTGCACCACCTCCTGTCGATCACGGCGATCCTCACCGTGTTCGGCCTGTTCTTCGCCTTCACCACGATCGCCGAGCGCAAACTGCTGGCTCGCCTGCAAAACCGCCTCGGACCCAACCGCACCGGCCTGCCGTGGTTCCGCAAACTCAAGCTGTGGGGCCTGACCCAGCCATTTGCCGACGCCATCAAGGCGATCACCAAGGAGGACGTCGTTCCCGCCGTCGCGGACAAGGCGCTGCACTTCCTCGCACCGGTCGTGATCGTGGCCTTCTCGCTCCTCGGTTTCGCCGTCCTGCCCTTTGGCCGCCACCTGATCCCGGTCGAACTCGACGCCGCCATCCTCTATTTCTTCGCCGCGGGCACGGCGACCGAACTCGCCATCTTCATGGCCGGCTGGGGCAGCCGTAACAAATACTCGCTGCTCGCCGCGATGCGCGCCCTCGCCCAGCTCATCAGCTACGAGCTGCCGCTGATCCTCTCGGTCGTCCCGGTGATCCTCGTCGTAGGCACGCTTTCCACCCGGGACATCGCGCTCGCCCAGGGCGGCTGGACCTGGGGCGTGATCCCGCACTGGCACGTCTTCACCCCGTGGGGTTTCGCCGGGTTCGTGATCTTCCTCGTCGCCGCGCTCGCCGAATCGAATCGCTCGCCGTTCGACCTGCCGGAAGCCGAGAGCGAGCTGATCGCCGGACACCTGACGGAATACTCCGGCTTCAAGTACGCGCTGTTCTTCATGGCGGAGTACTTCGGGCTCACCGCGCTGAGCGGCCTGGGCGTCACCGTTTTCCTCGGCGGCTGGCAGGCCCCGTGTGCCTTCCTCGAGTTCATCCCGTCCTGGCTCTGGTTCATGGGCAAACTGGCCGGCATGATCGTGTTCTTCATCTGGATTCGCGGCACGCTCCTGCGCCTGCGCATCGACCAACTCACCCGCCTGGCTTGGAAGTTCCTCGTGCCGCTGGCGCTGATCAACCTGCTCAATGCCGCGCTGTGGGTGCTCCTCGCGAACCGCTCTCCCGCCCTCGACGTCGGCCGTTGGGTGATCTCCGCCGCGCTCGTCGTCATCCCCTTCCTCATCCTTGGCCGCCGGCTCAGCGCCGGCTACGCGCCGCGCACCTACCGCTACGCCAACTGAATTTCCCGTGCTCGCCCTCTTTCTCATCGCCCTCGTCCTGCTCGGCTCCGCCGCCGCGGCGATGCTGTCGCGCAACCTGATCCACAGCGCGCTGCTGCTGGTCGGCGCGTGGGCGGGCGTGGCCGCCTTCTACCTGTGGGCGGGCGCCGAGTTCGTGGCTTTCGCGCAGGTGCTGGTGTACGTGGGCGCGGTCTCGATGGTCGTGCTGTTCGCGGTGCTCCTGACCCGGCAGGGCGCCACCGCGGCGCCGGTGGAATTTGCCTCGCTGCGCCGCATGGTCGGAGGGCTCATCGCCGCGGGCGGAGTGGCGGGCGTCCTGATTGGCGCCATCCTCGGCACACCCATGCTGGTCCCGGCTAATCCCGTCCCGGCCGCCCTGACCGTGAAGCAACTTGGCACGCAGCTCATGGGCCCGCACGCGGCCGCACTGCTCGTGATCGGCGTCCTGCTCACCGTCGCCCTGCTGGGCGCCGTCATCATCGCCTCCCTCGACAAGCCGGAGGATCCCGCGCCATGAACCCGCTGCAACTCTGCCTGATCCTTTCGAGCCTGCTGTTCTGCATCGGGCTGGCGGGCGCGCTGGCGCGCAGCAACACGATCCTCGTGCTGCTGGGCATCGAGCTGATGCTGAACGCGGCGAACCTGAACTTCATCGCGTTCTGGCGCTACGGCCCGCACGCCGCCACCGGCACCGGCATCATCTTCGTTCTCTTCGCCATCGCCGTCGCCGCCGCCGAGGCCGCCGTCGGCCTGGCCCTCGTCATCGCCATCCACCGCCACCGGCAGACGGTGAAGCTGCAGGAAGTGAACACCCTCAAGGGATGAGGAGATTTATGATTTACGATTTACGATTGATGATTGCCCAAACCGCCCGCCCGAACCTGCGGGATCGCGCCAAGCTGCGTCGCGCGGCGCGCCAACCACGCGTGAGCACGTAAATCACAAATCGTAATTCTGAAATGGTCACCGCCTCCCAACTTTGGCTGATTCCCGCCCTGCCGCTGGCCGCGGCCGCGGTGGGCGCCCTGTTGCCGCGTAGCGGGCGGAAGCTCGCCGCGGCGGCGGCCATCGGCGCGATGGCGGGGGCGTTCGTGCTCGCGTGCCTCGGGCTGGCCAGCGCCCTCCAAAACCCGGCGGCGCACCAGGTTTTCAATTTCAACTGGTTCGACCTCGGCCAGGGCGCGCTCCGCCTGGGCTTCCTGCTCGACCCGCTCACCGCCTTCATGTGCGTGATGGTCACGTTCGTGGGTCTGCTGATCTTTGTCTTCAGCACGGGGTACATGCACGCGGACGCCAACGCCAAGCAGTTCTTCTGCTTCCTGAGCCTCTTCGCCGCCGCGATGCTCGGGCTGCTGGTCGCCAACAGCCTCCTGCTGCTGTTCATCTGCTGGGAGCTCGTCGGCCTCGCGTCCTACCTGCTCATCGGTTTCTGGTTCCACAAGCCGTCGGCCGCGGCTGCCGCGAAAAAGGCGTTCATCACGACGCGCATCGGCGACCTGGGCTTCCTGCTTGGGCTGCTGTGGCTGCAGGACGCACAGGGCACGCTGCTGTTCTACGACGGTGGCGCCGGCTTCCTCGAACCCGCCGCGCTGGCCAACCTCTCCGCCCTGCTGCCGTGCGGGCTCGCGGCTTCGACCGCCATCGGCCTGCTGGTCTTCTGCGGCGCCGTCGGCAAGTCGGGCCAGTTCCCACTGCATGTGTGGTTGCCGGACGCCATGGAGGGCCCGACGCCCGTCTCCGCGCTGATCCACGCGGCCACGATGGTCGCGGCCGGCGTGTTCCTGATTGCGCGGGTTTATCCGCTGATGGCGGCGGACCAGGCGCTCACGAACGTGCCGGTCCACGCGCTGACGGTCGTCGCCTACATTGGCGCGATCACCGCCCTGCTCGGCGCCTTCATTGCCACGGCGCAAAACGACATCAAGCGCATCCTCGCTTTTTCCACCGTTTCCCAGCTGGGCTACATGATGCTCGCGCTGGGCGTCGGCTCCTGGGTCGCCGCCATCTTCCATCTCCTGACGCACGCGTTCTTCAAGGCGCTGCTCTTCCTCGGCGCGGGCTCGGTCATCCACGCCGCGCACCATGAACAGGACATCCGCCAGCTCGGCGGGCTCTCGAAGAAGATGCGCGTGACGTTCCTCACGTTCACGATCGGCACGATGGCGCTGGTCGGTGTGCCGCTGTTCTTCTCGGGCTTCTGGTCCAAGGAAGCCATCCTCCACGCCGCGCACGGTTGGCAGGTGTCGCATCTGCCGTTCTACGCCGCGGTGCTGGGTGTCGTCCTGACCGCTTTCTACAACACCCGCTTGATGGCCGAGACGTTCTTCGGCGCGCCGCGTTCCGAACATGCGGGCCATGCGCACGAGAACGGCCCGGCCATGACGCTCCCGCTCGTGCTGCTCGCCGCCTGCACGATCCTGCTGAGCCTGGTCAACCTGCCGTCCTATCCGTGGCTGGAGGCCCGCCTGCTCGGCGAAACCGAAGTGCATGGCCATTCGATCCTCGAGGGCGCGGGCCTGATGGGACTTTCGGTCCTGGTCGTCGCAATTGGCGTCGGCTTCGGCTGGGCCCTCTACGGTCGCACCCCGCGCGCCCGCGCGGAGTCACCTGATCCGCTCACCTTGCGCGCCCCGGGCGTGATGGGCGCCCTGGCGAATCGCCTCGGCTTCGACGAACTCTATGCGGCGACGGTCGGCCGACTGAACTCCGGCCTCGCGACGCTTTCGGCCACCCTCGACAAATTCGTGTGGGGCGGCGCGATTACGTTCCTTGCGGCGCTCGGCCAGTTCACCGGCCTCGCCAGCCGGGAGACCGACGAACGCACGCTCAATGGCGGATTCGACGCCACCAGCGAGCGCGTCCGCGACCTCGGCCAGGCTTACTCCTCCGCGCAAACCGGCGAAGCCCACGGCTATCTCCGCACCCTCGCCCTTGGTTTCGTGATCCTGCTGATCCTCGTGGTCATGGGAGGTACCCGATGAACACCTGGCCCCTCCTGTCCGCCCTCATTTTCACGCCGTGGGCCGGCGCTCTGGCCGTGTTGCTGCTGCGCCGCACCTTGCCGGAGGCCGCCGCGCGAGCCCTCGTGCTCCTCTTCAGCCTTTCAACCATCGCCCTCGGGGCTTGCGCAGTCGCACACTTCGATCCTGCCGCGGCGGGGATGCAGCTCAGCGAGAAACACGCGTGGATTTCGGCGCTTAACGTCAACTACCACGTCGGCCTCGACGGCCTGAGCCTCGTGCTCGTGCTGCTGACGGGTATCGTCTCGCCGGTCGCGCTTTACGGCACGCTGCGCCACACCCGCAGCCCCGCGGACCATGGGGCGCTGTTCCTCGTGCTGCAGGGCAGTGCCCTCGGTGTCTTCCTCGCGCTCGATTTCTTCCCCTGGTTCGTGTTCTGGGAGCTGAGCTTGGTACCGGCGTTCTTCCTCATGAAAATGTGGGGCGGTCCGGGCGCCGGCCGCGCGGCCTACCAGTTCGTCATCTACACGATCGGTGGCAGCGCCTTTATGCTCCTGGGTTTTGCGGCGCTGGCCGCCGCGACGGGCACGTTTGATTTCCTCGACCTCGCCGCGCTCGCCCGCGAAGGCACGCTGGCCGCGAAGCTGGGCGGCGCGGGCGCGTTCTGGTCCCAGGCCATTTTCCTCGGCGTGTTGCTTGGGCTCGCGGTCAAGGTGCCGCTGTTCCCCTTCCACACGTGGCTCCCGCCGGCGTATGCCGAGGCGCCCACCGGCGCGTCGATGTTCCTGACGGGCGTGATGTCCAAGATGGGCGTGTACGGTTTCCTGCGCATCCTGTGGCCGCTGTTCCCGACGCAGCTGCACGCGGCCGCGACGCCCTTGCTCTGGCTCGCGCTGGGCGGCGTGGTGCTGGGCGCGTACGCGGCGCTCAAGCAAAACGACCTCAAGCGACTCGTCGCCTATTCCTCGATCAACCACCTGAGCTACTGCCTGCTCGCACTCTTCGCGGTGGCCTCCGCCAGCACCGCGGGCGAGGCGGTGGCGGCGGCGAAAGCCGCGGCCCTGAGCGGCACGATCCTCCAGCTGTTCAACCACGGTCTCTCCGCCGCGGCGCTCTTCTATTGCGTCGGCATCCTCGAGTTGCGCGCCGGCGGCAAACGCGGCCTGGCCGACTTCGGCGGCGTCCGTTCCGCAGCCCCGCTGTTTGCGGGCGTGTGCGGCGTGGCGATGTTCTCCTCCCTGGGTCTGCCGGGCCTCAACGGCTTCGTCGGCGAATTCCTGATCTTCCGCGGTGTGTTCGGCCTCGCGCCTTGGGCGGCGGCGATCGCCACCCTCGGACTCCTCGCGACCGCGCTGTTCCTCCTGACCTTCTGGCAGCGCGTGTTCCACGGACCCGCGGCCGGGGCGGGCGTCGGGTTCCGTGACCTCGACCGCCAGGAACTCCTCACCCTCCTGCCGCTCGTCGTCCTCATGTTCCTCCTCGGCCTCGTCCCGCAATTGCTGGCCGGCCTCATCAACCCGCTCGTCACCACGTGGGCGGCCACCCTGCCATGAACGCGGACCTCTCAATCGTTCTCGTTCTCTTTCTCCTAATCGTTCTCTCGGAGACGATAGGCGAGTTACGGACGATCTCCAGAGAACGAGGAACGATTAAGATTACGAGAACGAGTCTTCCGCGAGCCCAACACCTTTAGTGATGAACGCCCTGCCCTGCACGATCTATGTGGCCTTCACCGGCGCCTTCCTGGCGCTGGTGGCGGGCGCGCGCTCCGCGCAGGCGGCCCGCGTCGTCGCGCTGCTCACCGCGCTGACGCTGTGGGGCATCACCCTGTACGCGGCGTCGGCATTTGTGCCGGCGCCGGGCCTCCAGGACCTGGTCAACGTGCCGTGGATTCCCGAACTTGGTATTCGTTACCACCTCGCGGCGGATGGCATCAGCCTGACGCTGCTGGTGCTGACCGGCCTCGCCGCCACCGCCGGCGTGCTGTTCTCCTGGAACATCGCGGAGCGCACCGGTGAATTCTTTGCCCTGTACCTCGCCCTGATTGGCGGCGTCTGCGGCGTGTTCCTGAGCGCGGATGCGTTCGTGCTGTTTGTTTTCTACGAAATCGCGATCGTGCCGAAGTACTTCCTGATCGCGAAGTGGGGTTCCACCAACCGCGAGTACGGCGCGATGAAGCTCGTGCTCTACTCCTTCGCCGGCAGCGCGCTGGTGCTTGCGGGCCTGCTGTGGGCCTACGCGGCGGCGGGCAGCCAGGGATTTGGGCTTTCGCAGATGGCGATCGACGCCGCCGGTTTCACGCGCACGCAGCAACTCGGCATGTTCGCGCTGGTCTTCACCGGCTTCGCGGTGCTGGCGGGCATGTTCCCCTTCCATACCTGGGCGCCGACGGGCCACGTCGCCGCGCCGACGGCCGCCTCGATGCTGCTGGCGGGCGTCGTCATGAAGCTCGGCGCCTATGGCTGCCTGCGCGTCGCCATGCCGCTCTTCCCGGTGGGCTTCGAGTTTTTCCAACCGTTCATCGCGTGGCTGGCCATCATCGGCATTCTGTACGCCGGCTTCGTGGCGCTGGTGCAGGAGGATTTCAAGTTTGTGATCGGTTACTCGAGCGTGAGCCACATGGGTTTCGTGCTGCTCGGCCTCGCCGCCGGCAACGCGACCGCCGTCAGTGGCGCGGTGCTGCAGATGTTCTCCCACGGCGTGATCGCCGGCCTGCTCTTCGCGGTCGTCGGCCGCATGGTCTACGAACGCACGCACACGCGGCACTTGGTTGACCTGAAGGGCATGCCGCTGCACCGCCTGCTGCCGTTCGCCGCGAGCGTCTTCGTGGTCGCCGGCCTCGCGTCGATGGGCCTGCCGGGCTTCAGCGGATTCCCGGCGGAACTCACCATCCTCATGGGCACGTGGCAAACGAAGCCCCTGTGGGCGCTGGCCGCGGCCGCGGGCGTGCTGATCGCCGCGGCGTTCACGTTGCGCGCGATCCAGGTTTCCTTCTTTGGCAAGGCGAGCCCGGCCGAAACGGAAGCGTCCGCCCCGGCCCACGGCCATGCACACGCCTTTGACCCGATCACCTGGCCGGAAAAGGTTGGCGCGATCCTGCTGATCGGCGCCACGGTCTACATCGGCCTTTGCCCGGATGCGTTGCTCAACTGGATCCGGCCGGCGCTGCACTCCCCTGTGTTCCAAGCCCTCCTGTCGGGAGGTCCCTCATGAAACTGGACTACGCCGGACTTTTCAACGCCCTGCAGCCCGAAGGCCACCTCGTGCTCGGTGCCCTGCTGGTGCTCGGGTTCGACATGCTCTGGGCCCGGCATCGCCCGGCGAACCGCCACCACGTGGCCCTCGCCATCGGCCTGCTCTCCCTGGCGCTGGCGGGCTGGAAGGCGATCGCGGTTGGCGGCGCCGGCCCGGTTTTTGGCGGCGTGCTCATCCTCGATTCGCTGGCCACCGCCACGCGCGTGGGCGTCGTGAGCCTCGCGGCGCTGGCCGTGGCCCTGCTGCCCTCGCCCGCGCGCCTGCGCCATCCGGCGGAGTTCGTCGCGATCCTGCTTTGCGCCACCACGGGTTTCACCCTGATGGCTGCGGCCAACCAATTGCTGATCGTCTTCCTCGCGGTGGAGCTGGCGAGCCTCTCGCTGTACGTGCTCGCGGGCTTTGACAAGACCCGGCCCGACTCCGCGGAAGCCGGATTGAAGTACTACCTGTTCGGCGGCATGGCGGCGGCCTTCCTGCTGTTTGGCTTCAGCCTCCTGTACGGGCTCACCGGCTCGCTGAGCCTGCCGATGATCTCCGACCAGTTGTCCATGCAGGGACCGTCGCCCCTGCTCCTCGTCGCGCTGGGCATGGTGCTCGTGGCGTTTGGCTTCAAGGCCGCGGCGGCGCCGTTCCACCTGTGGGCGCCCGACGTCTATCAAGGCGCCCCGGCCCCGGCGGCCGCCCTGATTGCCTCGGCTTCGAAACTTGCCGGACTCGTGGTGTTCACGCGCCTGCTCTGGCCGGGCCTGGGTTCGGCGGTCGGCACGATCGCGCATTTGCCGACGTCGGTGGGCTGGGCCCCGATCGTCGCCCTGCTCGCCGCCGCTTCGCTCCTTGTGGGCAACTTCGGCGCGCTGGCCCAGACGAACGTCCGCCGCCTCCTCGCCTACTCCGCCATCGCCCACGCGGGCGCCTTGTTGCTCGGCGTCATCACCGCCGGCCGCGTCGGTCCCGCCCCGCTCTTCTACTACGCGGCAACCTACGGTATCGCCGCCGTGGGAGCGTTCGGCGTGATCGCGGTGCTTGAGGAATCCGGCCCGGCGCAGAAACTCACCGACCTCGCCGGCCTGTACAAGCGGTCACCGCTGCTGGCGGGCTGCCTTGCGATCTTCGTACTGTCGCTGGCGGGCATTCCGCCGCTCGCGGGTTTCTTCGGCAAGTTCACCGTCTTCGCCTCGGTGCTGCGGCTCGGCGGCCTGGCCGGCCCGGCGGGTTGGCTCACGCTGCTGGCCATCGCGCTCAGTGCCGTGGCGCTTTACTACTATCTCCTGATCTTGAAGCAGGCCTTGGTCGCGGCTCCCGCGGCGGACGCTTCGCCCGTGAAGGTGCCGGTCTCGGCCGCCGTCGCGCTGGTCGTGGCCGCCGCGCTGCTGGTCCTGTTCGGCGTGCTGCCTTCGTTGCTGCTGCGGGTGATCTAGACGGTCGCTCGACCGCCTGACGACGTCCGGCTCAGGACGAAGCGCCGGCTTGGAAAAAGATCGGCTGGCCGGGCGTCACCCGTCCCCGACGGGTGACGTTGCCATACACGCCGGCCTTGTTGCCGCGCGCCGCCACGATGGCCTTGAGCACCGCGGGGTTGGCCGTCGCGGAATCCGGGTCGAAGTTCACCATCGAGCAACGTTCATCCCAATTCGAAATCGACACGACTGGCCCCGACTGGTCCGCGCCGAACGTCAGCGTTCCCCCCACCCACGCGTCCTCCTCGAACGGGAGGTTTTTCAGGGTCGTGATCACGATGTTCGGACGAAACCGCCGGGCATCGGCGGGCACGCCGGCCTGCGCGGAGATTTCCTCGATCGTGGCGACGGTGATCAGCGAGAGGCACGCCTCGTCGAAGATGCCGCGGTTCAGGTGCATGACTTCAACCCGCGAGCCGTGTCGCCGGCTGATTTCCTCCGCGAGTTCGTTCCCGAAAAGTGTCAGCTCAGCGCCCTCCGGCGTGCGTACATGCGTGGGCAGGCCCGGGCTCCCGGCCTCGCTCGAACCGTGCGGCGCAAACGTTACCAGCGCGGGCAGCTTCGACGCCGTCAGCCAGGGAAAGCCGCCGCGATCGGCCACGCGATGCAGCGCGAGGCGTCGGTCCCCCTCGATGCCATGCCAGCCCACGTCGGCAAATTCGAGGCGCTGTCCGGCCATCGATTTGACCGGATAACGGTGCAGGGACACGACCTCACCAATTTGCAGCTTCATCACGATGGGTTACCCCCAAGCCGTAAAGGCGGGGCGCAGCCCGTGCGAGCGCGGCCTACATAGCCTTTCGGCTAAGGGGCCGACGCGGGGCAAACCCGCCTTGGAGCAGGCGGGAGTCCGCCGAGCAGGCCAGCTTCAGGCTTTCGCCTTCATCTGGACCAGATCCCAAAGATTGCCGTAGAGGTCCTTGAACACCGCCACGGCGCCGTAGGCCTCCTCCTTGGGCTCGCGCACAAACTCGATGCCGTTCGCTTGGTACGCGCGATAGTCGCGCCAGAAGTCATCGGTCGTGAGAAAAAGAAACACGCGCCCGCCTGTCTGGCTGCCCACCCGGCTCGCCTGCTCGGGCGTGGACGCCCGGGCCAACAGCAGCCGGCATCCGCCTTCTCCCGGCGGGCTCACCACGACCCAGCGCTTATTCTGCGCGGGCACGAACGTGTCCTCGACCAGCCCAAACCCCAGTTTCCCCACGAAAAAGGCGATCGCCGCGTCGTAGTCGCGAACCACCAGGGAAACCAAGCCGATGGATTGTTGCATGGATTAGTTCGCGTCCCGGTCCATCGCGGCCAGCCAATTGCGAATCAAGCGTTGGATCGCCACGCGCCGCGCCGTGATATCCTTGGCACTTCGAAAGACCATCTTCCCCCGATCATTCGTGATCCAGGTCACCAACGAATCGGCGTCGTCCACCAATCGCGACTTGGGCGTCGCCTTGGCTTTCGCCCCGCGGTGCAGAATTACCACGACCTCCTCATCGGAGCGCAGGTGAAAAGTCGCAAACCAGTCACCGTAAAAGAAGCTCGGTGCGTTCCACTTGATTCCTTCGCGCAAGCGCGGATCGGAAGACAGTATCACTGTTCGCAAGAGCCCGACCTCCTTCGCAAGCGGATGGACCAAACCGGCAAGAAACGATTCCACCGCGTCCGACTTGGGTAAGGGCGTATCGGGTTTGGGCGCGGGCATGAGACTCCGCTAACGGGTCATACCAATAATGCAATCCGCGCCCGCCGCCCGTGGCGTCCGCGCCCTCATAATCCTTCCCATCCCTCCGATCCAGTTCGCACACAGAAACTGACCGGTTTCAGAGAAGGATTATGAGGGCGCGGACGAAAGCGTTGGGAAACCCATCCCACCAACTGGGCCCTTCCCTCGCGAAAGGCGCGAATCAAACCGCTCACACCCGCCAGCTCTGGAGGATGCGGATGTAATTGGCGCGTTCGTGGGCCTCGGGGTCGGGGCAGCGCTTGAGATTCAACGCCCCGCGCATGTCGCCGACTTCGCGGTATTCGTTTTCGGCCATCCAGTGACGCAAGCCGTCGCGCAGGACCGTGAGGACCTTCGGGCCGTGTTTCAGCAGGACCGACACCAGCTGCACCGTGTGCGCACCGGCGAGGAGCGCCTTGATGGCATCCTCCTTCGTGTGCACGCCACCCGAGCAGGCGAGCGAGCCGCGCACGTGCGGCGACAAGACCGCCAGCCACCGGAGCCGCAGCAGCAACTCGGTCGAATCCGAGAGCTTGAGATGCGGCTGTACGTCGAGCTCCTCGAGGTTGAAGTCGGGTTGGTAGAAACGGTTGAAGAGCACGACGCCCTTCGCGCCCGCGTGCTCGAGGGCCAGCGCGAACTGCGCCGGGGCCGTGTGGAAGGGCGAGATCTTCACTGCGACCGGGATTTTGATCGAGGTCGAGACGTCGCGCACCGTCTGCAGCATGTCGGCCTCGATCTCATCGCCGCTTTGCGCCGGGTCGGTGATGAGCTGGTAAAGGTTCAACTCGATCGCGTCCGCACCCGCCTGCTCCATGCGCACGGCGTAGTCGGTCCAGCCACCGGGCCGGTGGCCGTTGAGCGAGGCGATCACCGGGATCGGCAGCGAGCTTTTCAGCCGGGTGATCTGCTTCAGGTACTGGTCGGGCGTCAGCTGGTACTCCGAGTAGCCCGGGAAGTACGACGTCGCCTCCGCGAAACTTTCCGACGGGGTCTCGAGCAGGAACGACAGGGCCTTCTGCTCGTAGTCGATTTGTTCCTCGAACAGCGAGCGCATCACGATGGCGCTGGCGCCGGCGTCCACCAGGCGGCGGGCCGCATCGATGCTGTCGCAGAAGGGCGACGCGCCGACGATGAGCGGACTGCTGAGCTTCAGGCCGAGGTAATTCGTGCTGAGATTGGGGGCAAGCATGGCGTGGAATGATCAGTTGTTCGCGGGTGAAGCCGGGGCGGCGGGCGCGGCCGGCGCGGGCGGCTTGGCCTCCGCAGGGGCGGCGGCCGGCGTGGCCAGCTGTTGGTAGTAGGCGTAGTGCTGGCGCACCTGCTCCTGGGCGTGCGCGGCGAGTTCGCTGGCGCGCTCGGGGGCGACGTTCTTCAGGATGCCGAAGCGCGTCTCGTTCGCCATGAAGCGCGCGAGGTCACCCTTGGGCGAACCGGAGTCGAGCTTGAGGCCGGGCTCGCCGCGGGCGGCGACCGCCGGGTTGTACCGGAAGAGCGGCCAGTAGCCGGTCTCGACCGCGAGCTTCTGTTGCTCGAGCCCGAGGTGCAGCGGGAAGCCGTGCGCAATGCAGTGCGAGTACGCGATGATCAGCGCCGGGCCCTGGTGCGCCTCGGCCTCGCGGAAGGCCGTGAGCGTCTGGCTGTCCTTGGCACCGAAGGCGACCTTCGCGACGTACACGTGGCCGTATTGCATGGCCATGAGGGCGAGGTCCTTCTTGGCGGTGCCCTTGCCGCCCGAGGCAAACTTCGCGACCGCCGCCATCGGCGTCGACTTCGACGACTGGCCGCCGGTGTTGGAGTAAACCTCGGTGTCGAGCACCAGCACCTTCACATTGGCGCCGGATGCGAGCACGTGGTCGAGGCCGCCGTAACCGATGTCGTAGGCCCAGCCGTCGCCACCGATGATCCACACCGACTTCTTGACGAGGTCATCTGCGTGCGCCTCGAGCTGGCGGGCGGTCTCGCCCTTGATACCCGCAAGGGCGCTCCGGAGTTCAAGCACGCGCTTGCGCTGCGTCGCGATGGCGGCTTCGTCCGCTTGCTCCGCATCACGCAGCAAGTTCGCGAGTTCAAACCCGACTTGCGGCGCCATGTCGGCCAGCAGCCGGCGGGCGGTGCGGGTGCGTTGCTCGGTGGCGAGCAGGAGGCCCAGGCCGAATTCGGAGTTGTCCTCGAAGAGCGAATTGGCCCACGCCGGGCCGCGGCCCTGCTGGTTGGCGCAATAGGGCGTGGTCGGCAGGTTGCCGCCGTAGATGGACGAGCAGCCCGTGGCGTTTGCGATCACCAGGCGGTCGCCGACCAGTTGCGTGAGCAGCTTGATGTAGGGCGTCTCGCCGCAACCCGCGCAGGCGCCGGAGAATTCAATGAGCGGCGGCAGGAACTGCGATCCCTTGATTGTCGTCGCGTCGACCTGCGTGCGATCCGGGTCGGGCAGCTGGTGGAAGAAGTCCCAGTTGACCTTCTCCTTCTCGAGCACCGGCGGCTGCGGCACCATGTCGATAGCCTTGTGGCGGGGGTTCTTCTTGTCCTTGGCGGGACAGACCTGCACGCAGAGCGAGCAGCCCGTGCAATCCTCGGGTGCCACCTGCAGCGTGTAGCGCAGGCCGGGCATCTCGGTCGACCGGAACGGCACCGACGGGAAACCCTCCGGCGCCTTGGCCAGCTCGGCCGGGTCGTAGAACTTCGCGCGAATCGCGGCGTGCGGGCACACCATCGCGCACTTGTTGCACTGGATGCAGATGGACGCGTCCCACGCGGGAATCTCGAGGGCGATGTTCCGCTTCTCGAAACGCGCGGTGCCGGTCGGCCAGCAGCCGTCGAGCGGCATGGCGCTGACGGGCATCAGGTCGCCCTGGTTCGCGAGCAGCTTGGCCGTGACCTTTTGGATGAACTCCGGCGCATCCTTGAACGACGGCGGCACCGTGGTCACGGCGGTGCGGTCGGGCGCAGCCGGCAGCTTCACCTCGTGCAGGCCCGCGAGCGCGGCATCCACGGCGGCGTAGTTCATCTTCACGACCTGCTCGCCCTTCTTGCCGTAGGTCTTCTCGATGGCCTTCTTGATCTGCTTGATCGCCTCTTCTTGCGGCAGGACGCCGGACAGGTAGAAGAAACACGTCTGGAGCACCGTGTTCGTGCGGCGGCCCATGCCACTCGCCTGGGCGACCTGGGTCGCGTCGATCACGTAGAACTTGATCTGCTTCGCAATCAACTGCTCCTGCCACTCGCGCGGGAGCATGCGCCAGGTGTCATCCGGCGTGTACGGGGAATTCAACAGCACGGTCGCGCCCGGCGCCGCGTAGCCGAGCACGTCGGTCCGGCCGACAAAATTGAACTGACTGCACGCAACGAAGCTCGCCTGGCGGATCAGGTACGGCGCGCGAATCGGCTTCGGGCCGAAACGCAGGTGCGACGTCGTCATCGAGCCTGACTTCTTCGAATCGTACACGAAATAGCCCTGCGCAAAATTGTCGGTCTGCTCGCCGATGATCTTGATCGAGTTCTTGTTCGCGCCGACCGTGCCGTCGGCACCGAGGCCGACGAACACGCAGCGACGCACATCCGCCGCCTCGAGGTCGAAGTCCGCGTCAAACGGCAGCGACAGCCCGCTGACGTCGTCCAGGATGCCAACCGTGAAACGCGCGCGCGGCTGCGCGGCGGTGAGGTTGGCGAAAACCGCGCGGACCATGCCCGGGGTGAATTCCTTCGAACCAAGTCCGTAGCGGCCGCCCACCACACGCGGCATGGCGGCGCCCGCCATCGCGGCTTCGGCGAGCACGGCGACCACGTTCTGGTAAAGCGGTTCACCCAGCGAGCCGGGTTCCTTGGTGCGGTCGAGCACGGCAATGGAACGGACCGTCTTCGGGAGCACCGCCAGGAACGCGGCGGCATCGAACGGCAGGAAGAGGCGCACGGAAATGACGCCGACCTTGCCGCCATGCGCGTTGAGCCAGTCGACGGTTTCCGCAATCGTCTCAATCGCGCTGCCCATGGCGACGATAACCTGCTCCGCATCGGTCGCGCCGTAGTAGTCGAACAGCCGGTATTGGCGGCCGGTCACCTTCGCGAACTTGTCCATGACCGCCTGCACCGTCTTGGGCAGCGACGCATAGAACGGGTTCACGGCCTCGCGGCCCTGGAAATAGACGTCGGGGTTCTGGGCCGTGCCGCGCAGCGTCGGCTTGTCGGGCGTCAGCGCCCGGGCGCGGAAGGCGGCGATGTCCTGCTCGTCGATGACCGCGCGAATGTCGTCATCCGACAGCGTCGCCAACTTGGAGACCTCGTGGGACGTCCGGAACCCGTCGAAGAAATGGATGAACGGCACGCGCGAGCGGTAGCTGGCGGCGTGGGCGATCAGGGCGAGATCATGCGCTTCCTGGCCGTTGTTGCTGCACAACAGCGCGCAACCCGTCGCGCGGCAGGCCATGACGTCCTGGTGGTCGCCGAAAATCGAGAGCCCCTGGGCGGCCAGCGCGCGCGCGCTGACGTGCATCGTGAACGGCAGCAGCTCGCCCGCGATCTTGTAGAGGTTGGGGATCATCAGCAGGAGGCCCTGCGACGCGGTGAAGGTGGTGGTCAGCGCGCCGCCCAGCAGGCCGCCGTGCACGGCGCCCGCGACGCCACCCTCGGACTGCATCTCAACCACGCGCGGGACCTCGCCCCAGAGGTTCGGTTTGCCGGCCGCGGCCCACTCGTCGCAAACCTCGGCCATGGTCGAGGACGGCGTGATGGGGTAAATGGCGATCAGCTCATTGAGGCGGTAGGCGACGGACGCGACGGCTTCGTTGGCATCGCAGGTGACGAACCGCGGGGCTTTGGGCTTGGAGGACATTGGTAACGGTGGGCTAAAACCGGCGTTTCACCGGCTATTCCCATCATCGCAGAGCCTCCGGACCCCGGCTCCGCAGATATTGCCTTAAGCGCCGTAGGGATTGCCGGACCCGGTGTTTACAGGCGAATTGTAAGCGCAAAACCGCACGGCTCTTCGCGCATTCCGGTCGGGGCGGTTGCCCCCAACCGCCTTCACGTACGCGCGAACCCCAAAGGGCCGTTGGGGGCAACGGCCCCTACCGCGCAGCCGATCGACGCACTTCGACCTCCGGCAGGAAGGCCGTCAGCAAACCGATCAGCGGAAAATACGCGCTCACCGTGAACACGGTGCCGATGCTCGTGTGGTCCGCGAGCCGGCCGAGCAACGCCGAACCAATCCCAGCGGCGCCGAAGGCGAGGCCGAAGAACAGGCCGGCGATCAAACCGACGTTGCCCGGCACGAGCTCCTGCGCGTACACCAAGATCGCGGAAAAGGCGGAGGCGAGGATCAACCCGATGAACACCGTCAGCACCACGGTGCCGGCCAAACCCAGGTGCGGCAGCGCGAGCGAGAACGGCGCGACGCCCAGGATGGAAATCCAGATGACGCGCTTGCGCCCGATGCGGTCGCCCACCGGGCCGCCGATGATCGTGCCGGCCGCGACGGCGAACAGGAACACGAACAGGTAAACCTGCGACTGCTGCACCGAGACGCCAAATTTGTTGATCAGGTAGAACGTGTAGTAATTCGTCAGGCTGATCAGGTAGAAATACTTTGAGAAGATCAGCGCCACGAGGACGACGAGGGCCCAGACCACCTTGCCCCGGCTGAGCTTCACGGGAACAAATTCGCCATGCGCCGCCCCCCGAATCTTCAAGCGGTGCATGTTGGCCTGATACCAGGCCCCGATGCGCGTCAGGAGAAAGATGCCAATCAGCGCCAGCAGCGTGAACCACAGGATGTGCGCCTGGCCCCGCGGGATGATGATGGCCGCGGCGAGCAGCGGCCCCAGCGAGGTGCCGAAATTGCCGCCGACCTGGAACAAGGACTGCGCGAAACCATGCCGTCCACCCGAGGCCATGCGCGCCACGCGTGACGCCTCCGGGTGAAACACCGACGAGCCCATGCCCATGAGGGCGGCCGAAAGCACCATCAGCAGGAACGTGTGGGCCTGCGAAAGCAGCGCCATGCCGGTGAGCGTGAACGTCATCCCAATGGGCAGGGAGTACGGTTTCGGTTTCCGATCCGTGTAAAAGCCTACCAGCGGTTGGCCCAACGATCCCGTCAGCTGGTAGGTCAGCGTGATCAACCCGATCTGCGTGAACGTCAGGTGATAGGAATCCTTCAGGAGCGGATAGATCGCCGGCAGCATCGCCTGGAAGATATCGTTGAGCATGTGGGCGATGCTCAGCGTGAAGAGGATGGTCATGACCGTCGTGTGGCCCGACGCCGATGCGGCGGGATTTTCAACGGTGGCGGCTTTCTCCTGGCTCATGCGAGGCGTCCAGACTCGCCGCCCGCGCCCGCGAGTCAAGAAGCCCGCCGGTTGTATGGCACAGCAGCCCGGTTTTTATCCCTGGTGGTGGACAGCACGCCGGCCAACCTCAGGGAATGCTCGGGACAGGACTTGAACCTGCACGCCTTACGGCAAGGGCTTCTAAGACCCTCATGTCTGCCATTCCATCACCCGAGCGTGACCGAGGCTTGGAATGCCGATTTCCCCGGGGGTCGCAAGCGGAGAAAAGGTTGGGCGCGTGGTCGGCGGACGGACTTAGCCACGCCGGTGGAATGTCGAACGGCAGGCAGAGACGCCTGCCGCTACCGAAGATCCGCCGTCGGCAAGAACTTCGGCGCGCGGCGCGCCTTGGTGATCGCTTCAAAATCCGCGGCTAGCGCCAGCAGCTTGGCCTCGCTCCACGGACGCCCCACAAACGACACCCCGACCGGCAGCCCGAAGAACTGCGTGGCCGGCACCGTGATGCTGGGATAGCCGGCGACGGCGGCGATGGTCGAGCTGCCGCCACTGCCGCCCTCGCCGTTGAAGGGATCGGACAGCGTGGCCACCCCGCGCGTGAACATCACGAGCGCATCGAGTTTTTGTCCGTCGAGCGCCGGATCAAGCCCCTCGGTCCGCGCTAGGCGCAAGCAGGTGGCCTTCGCGTCAAGGTAGACCTGGTCGGTGAGTGGACCGCGCGCTTGCGCCGCAAGGAAATCCTCCTGGCCGAAGTACTTCATTTCCTCCGCCCGATGGGCTTCGTTGAACGCGATGAGATCCGCGAGCGTATTCATCGGCGTCTCGCGCCCGGGCGTGGCGAGGTAGCGGTTGATGCCGTCCTTGAACTCGTAGGAAAGCAAATCGCCCGTCGCGGATCCGAATTTCCCAAGGGAACCGATCCTCACGGGGTCAATCACCTCCGCGCCCGCCGCGCGCAGCGCCGCGACCAACGCGTCCATCGCCGGCGTCATGCGGGCATGAAAACCAAACGGCCCGCGCACCACCCCGATCCGCGCACCGCGCAGCGCGCCGGGCTTGATGGCGACGGCCAGCTCGGCGGCGAGCCCGGCCGGAATCGCGCGGGTCGCTTCATCGTGTTCATCGCTCCCGCCGATGGCCGCCAGCACGAGGGCGGCGTCGCGCACGGTGCGCGTCATCGGCCCCGCCGTATCCTGCGAGGCGGCGATCGGGATGATGCCGTCGCGACTGACGAGCCCGACGGTCGGCTTCACGCCGACAATGCCGTTGGCCGAGGCCGGGGAAACGATCGAGCCGTTGGTCTCGGTGCCGATGGCAAACACGCAGAGATTGGCGGACACCGCCACCGCCGAACCGGAACTCGAGCCCGACGGATTGCGGTCGAGGGCATAGGGGTTCCGCGTCTGGCCCCCGCGCGCGCTCCAGCCGCTGCTGGAATTGTTGCCGCGAAAGTTCGCCCACTCCGTGCAGTTGGCCTTGCCGAGGATCACCGCGCCCGCGGCCCGCAGCCGCGCGGCCACGCCGGCGTCATGCGGCACCTTCTGCCCGACCAACGCCAGCGACCCCGCGGTGGTCTGCAGCCGGTCCGCCGTGTCGATGTTGTCCTTCAGCAACACGGGAATCCCGTGGAGCGGACCGCGCACCTGGCCGGCGCGACGTTCCGCATCGAGCTGCTCCGCGATGGCGAGGGCGTCCGGGTTCGTCTCGATGACGGCATTCAACGTCGGCCCCGCATCGTCGATCTCCGCGATGCGTTGGAGATAAGCCGCCGTGAGTTCGCGCGAGGTAAGTTTGCCCGCCGTCATCTGCGACTGGAGATTCTCAATCGTCGCTTCGGCGAAGCGGAAGGGTTCGGCGGCAACGGAAATGCTGAGCAACGCGAGGAAAAGCAGCGAAATGAAGTATCTGCGCATGGGCGGACAAAGACAGATTTTTGGTGCGGCGAAAATGCACGAATGCCGTGCACGCACATTTAACACACCCCGCCCTGCGGGCACCCCTCTCGAGAGGGGATCAGATTCCGGACTCAGGAGATCCCCTCTTGAGAGGAGTGGCGCGCAGCCCTGGTCGCCTGTGGCGCCGCCGCAGGCGGGTAAACGCGCGTTGGGTGGGAGGGGTTTTACACCCCGACAGCGAGCGCGGCATCAATCCCGTCGGGGTATAAAACCCCTCCCACCCATCCAGATCTAGACCGCCTCGCCCAACCGATCCCCCATCCTGGCGTACACTTCCATGCCCTCGGCGGCGGGGTTCAACAGGTCAGCGTCCAACTTGATTTTGCCGGGTTGGAAAATTGTCACGACGCATGAGCCGCCAAACTTAAACAGGCCCTTCTCCTCACCTTTCGGCACGGCGCGGTTCGGCACATGGGTCTGCACAATGCTGCCAACCATCGTGGCGCCGATCTCACACACCGCGACCCGGCCGAACACCGGTGAATCCACAATCGTCACCATGCGCTTGTTCTCCCAGAGGTAGGCCAGGTTTTGCCGCAGGGCGATCGGGGACACGGAATACAGCCAGCCATTGATCAGGCGCGGCTCGCCGGGCGTGCCGCTGACGGGAAAATGAAACCGATGGTAGTCCACCGGGCAGAGTCGCGAGATCACGAGGGCACCACCGGCAAACTCGCGACCCAACTCGGCGCTGCCGAGAAAGGAAGCGAGGTCAAAGCGCTGCCCCTTGGCATAGAAACCCGCGGCCGCATCGACGTTTTGAAAAGCCAGGTGCCGGCCATCCGCGGGCAGCACGGCCACACGGTCGTTGCCGGCCGCAGCCACCGGCCGAGCCCCGGGCTTCAGGGCGCGGTAGAAGAACTCGTTGAAGGTCTTGAACGAATACGGCTTCTTCGCGAACTCGTCGACGTCGAGCCCGTAGTCGACGATGAACGGCAGCACGCGATGCGCGCTGGCCCGCTGGGACATTTTCCACCCGTAATAACGCGAGAGAATCGCCCGCTTCACGAACAGGTTGAGCGCAATGCGGCCCAACCCGGCCGCATACGTCCAGCGCAGCCATGCCTCGCCATAGATCTGCTCCGTCTCCACGGACTGCTTGTAGCGATCGAAGTAGCGAATGGGCTCGGCGGACATGCCCAATAGACATCGCCAAAACTGTCCACGCCGCAACGAAAGAAAGCCGACGATGGTTCCTTGTAGGAGCCTGTTTACAGGCGATTCCACTTCGTAAGGCGGTACACGCCTCCCGTCGCCTGCAAACCCTCCGTTACGCGAGCACGAGTTCGTCGCCCTTGACCTTGAAGGTCGCGGTGGAGCCCTCGGAGACCTCGCCGGCGATGAGGGCGCGGGCGAGTTGGGTTTCGAGGTGGCGCTGGAGGAAACGCTTGAGGGGACGCGCGCCGAAGACCGGGTCGTAGCCCTTTTCGGCCACCCAGGCGCGGGCCTTATCGTCGAGCGCGACGGTGACGCGCTTCTCGGCGAGGCGGCGGTTCACATCCGCGATCAGCAAACCGACGATCTTCTCGATTTCCTCGAGCGCCAGCGGCTTGAAGAGCACGGTCTCGTCGACGCGGTTCAGGAACTCCGGACGGAAATGCTGCCGCAGGTCGGCCATGACGGCCTCGCGGGTGCTTTCCTTGATCTCGTTGCCCTCGACGCCTTCCAGCAGGTGGCGGCTGCCGATGTTCGAGGTCATGATGATCACGGTGTTCTTGAAATCCACCGTGCGTCCCTGCGAATCGGTGATGCGGCCGTCGTCGAGGACCTGCAGCAGGACGTTAAACACGTCCGGGTGCGCCTTCTCGATTTCGTCGAACAACACGACGGAATACGGCTTGCGCCGCACGGCTTCCGACAACTGGCCGCCCTCGTCGTAGCCCACGTAGCCCGGGGGCGCGCCGATCATGCGGGCCACGGAGTGCTTCTCCATGTACTCGGACATGTCGAGGCGGATGAGATTCGCCTCGGAGTCGAAGAGCTGCGCCGCGAGGGTTTTCGCGAGCTCGGTCTTGCCCACGCCCGTCGGGCCGAGGAACAGGAAACTACCGATCGGCCGGCGCGGGTCCTTGATGCCGGCGCGGGCGCGGAGGATGGCCTCGCTCACCAGCCGGACGCCCTCGTCCTGGCCGATGACGCGCGTGTGGAGTTCGTCCTCAAGACGCAGCAGCTTCTCCTTCTCGCCTTCCATGAGCTTCGTCACCGGGATGTGCGTCCACTTCGAGATGATCTCCGCGATTTCCTCGGCGGAAACCTCCTCCTTCACCAGCGTGGTGCGAACCGGGCCGGTTTTCTCGGCCTTGGCCAGTTCCTTCTCGAGCTGTGGGATGCGGCCGTGCTTGAGCTCGGCGATCTTGTTGAGGTCGTAGTTGCGCTCGGCCTTCGCCATTTCGAGGCGCGCCGCCTCGAGTTCCTCGCGCATTTTTTGGACGCGACCGAGGGACTCCTTTTCCTTGGACCAGATGGCCCGGAGCGCGGTGGCCTGCTCCTTGGCGTCGGCCAGTTCCTTGCGCAGGGCCTCGAGCCGGCGCTTGGAGGCGTCGTCCTTTTCCTTCTTCAAGGCGGTTTCCTCAATCTCCAGCTGCATGACGCGCCGCTGGAGCTCATCGAGCTCGGTGGGCAACGAGTCCATCTCGGTGCGGATCATGGCACAGGCCTCGTCGACCAGGTCGATGGCCTTGTCCGGCAGGAAGCGGTCGGAAATGTAGCGGTGCGACAGCACGGCGGCCTGCACGAGGGCGTTGTCCTGGATGCGGACGCCATGGTGCAGCTCGTAGCGCTCCCGCAGGCCGCGGAGGATGGAAATCGCGTCCTCCACCGTCGGCTCCTCGACCAGCACGGTCTGGAAACGCCTCTCCAGCGCGGGGTCCTTCTCGATGTACTTGCGGTATTCGTCGAGCGTGGTGGCGCCGATGCAGTGCAGCTCGCCGCGCGCAAGCATGGGCTTGAGCAGGTTGCCCGCGTCCATGGCGCCGTCGGTCTTGCCCGCGCCCACGATGTTGTGGAGCTCGTCGATGAAGAGAATGATGCGGCCCTCGGCCTGTTTCACCTCGTTGAGGACGGCCTTCAGGCGCTCCTCGAACTCGCCGCGATATTTGGCGCCCGCGATGAGCGCGCCCATATCCAGGGCGAACACGGTCTTGTCCTTCAGCCCCTCGGGCACGTCGCCGCGGACGATGCGCTGCGCGAGGCCCTCGACGATAGCGGTCTTGCCCACGCCCGGCTCGCCGATGAGCACGGGATTGTTCTTGGTCTTGCGCGAAAGGATGCGGATCGCGCGGCGGATCTCGGCGTCGCGGCCGATGACCGGGTCGATCTTGCCCTTCTTGGCCTGCTGCACGAGGTCGATGCCGTATTTCTGCAGGGCGTTGTAGGTCGTTTCCGGGTTGTCGGACGTCACGCGCTGGTTGCCGCGCATGGCCTGCAGTTCCTTGAGCAGCTTGGCCCGGTCGAGGCCAAAACTCTCGAAATACTTCTTCAACGTCGGCGGCTTGCCGACGGCGATGAGCGCCAGGAAGAGGTGCTCCACGCTCATGAACTCGTCCTTGAGCTTCGCAGCTTCCTCCTCGGCGCGCGTGAGGACTTCATTCAGCGCCTGCGTCACGTAGACCTTGGAAACATCCACCGACCCGGAAACCTTCGGCAGCCGCTCAAGCTCGCGGTTGGCGGCGAGCTGCAGGGCGCTGGTGGTGAGGCCGAGTTTCTCGACGAGGGACGGGACGATCCCGCCTTCCTGGGCGAGCAGGGCGGCCAGCAGGTGCCACGTGTCGACTTCGTTGTGCGAATGGCGCCGTGCCTCGTTCTGGGCTTCGGTCACCGCCTGGCGCGACATCACGGTCATTTTCTCGGGATTCATATAAAAAGGGGACCCGCCCGTTCGCAGGGCTTGTACCACCGGTCGCACACTTTTTCCCGTTGGCAAATGGCAGGTTACTCCATCGCGGCGACCCTTGCGCGGACGCAATGGCGCAGTCCGGGGTCATTCTGGCCGCCTAATGTCACAGTCCGGTCATCGCGTTGCCTCGGAAAACACGAAGCAGCCAAGCCGCAAAAGGGACCCAGAGTTTTTCGCTGCTTGGCTGCTTCCTGTGAAACAGATCGCCCAAGCTGTCCCTCCTGGTTTGGCAAAAATAATGCCCGCGGTGGCGGCCACGGAAAAAGCGAGTTACATCCCCTATGCTTCTGCAACTTTTCCGACGTGGCCACCCCCGCGGGCAAAGTGGGGTTCTTGCGAAATGGATCGTCCGACGCCGACAGTGTGCGAACGCGCGCGCGGGCTGTCCAGTCCGCAACCGGAAAAGAGTGTGTCATGCCCAGCCGCGGAATTCCGAGGGGGCGGTTGACTAGGCCGGAGGGGTGGTTAGTCACGGATCACCCATGTCCAACTTTCTCGACCCGAAGCGACCCACCACCCGCGCCCTGCTGGTGGGCGTGCAGACGCCGGACATGAAGCCCGGCGAAGGGGCTGAGCTGCTCGCGGAGCTGCAGGAGCTGGTGGAGAACCTCGGGTTGGAAATCAGCCACCCGACGCTGGTGACGATGCGCGACCGCCAGCAGCCGAAGTTCCTCATCGGCAGCGGCAAAGCCGCCGAGCTGATCGCGCAGGCCAAGGCGGACGGGGCGGACGTGATCGTGATCGACGAGGAACTCTCCCCGGCGCAGCAGCGCAACTGGGAGGAGGAGTCCGGGCTGGCCGTCATCGACCGGCAGGAGGTGATTCTCGAAATCTTCGCCGACCGCGCGCAGACCCGGGAAGCCGTCCTCCAAGTGGCCCTGGCGCGCATGGAGTATTCCCTCCCCCGCCTCACCCGCGCGTGGTCCCACTTGTCCCGCCAGCGCGGCAAGGGCCGGATGGGGGGCGAAGGCGAAACCCAGCTCGAGCAGGACCGGCGCCTCGTGCGCAACCGCATCACCCACCTGAAGGCCGAACTGGCGCAGGTCATCTCCCAGCGCGCCACGCAGCGGCGCAAGCGCCAGCGCACGCCGGTGCCTGGCGCCGCGATCGTCGGCTACACCAACGCCGGGAAGTCCACCCTGCTGAACAAACTCACCGGCGCGCAGGTGCTCGCGGCGGACAAGTTGTTCGCGACGCTGGACCCGACGACCCGCCAGCTCACGCTGCCGGATGGACGCACCTTGTTGCTGACGGACACCGTCGGATTTATCCGCCGGCTGCCGCACCGCCTGGTCGAGGCTTTCAAGGCCACGCTGGAGGAAGTCGTGGTGGCGGATTTCCTGATCCATCTGCTCGACGCCTCCAATCTCAACGTCGACCAACACCACGCGACGACCCTGGCGGTGCTCAGTGAACTCGGCGCTGCCGACCGGCCGACACTGACGGTGTTCAACAAGACCGACCTCCTCGACGCCCACACGCTGGCGCGACTCCGCGCGCAGCACCCGGACGCGCTGTTCATCAGCGTGCACTCCGGCGACGGCTTGGAGGAATTGCTCAAGCACTGCGAGGCGCTGGCGGCGGACGACACCGAGTCGGCGGACCTGCTGGTCCCGCATGATCGCTATGACGTCGTGGCGAAGCTACATGGCATTGGCCACGTGCGCAGCCAGGAGTCAGTCGACGAAGGCACGCGCCTCAGCGGCCGCTTCCCGAAAAAATTCTCCACGCTGTACCGCCCGTACGTGGTCGTGCCGCCGGCGAAACCCGCCCGCAAATCACCGAAGGCGCGCAAGACGTAGGCCCGCGTCAGCGGACGAGCCGGTAGAACCAGTATCCGTAGATCTCGCGAAGCGCCGTTTCGGTCTGCATCCACGCTTCCCCGCGCGGCACGAAATCGAGCACATCCAACCCACGCGTCCGGTCAGACCGGAAGTCCACCGGGAATGGCACGCAATCGATGCTCGCATTTCGAAACTGCTGCATGGCCCGCCGCATGTGCCAGGACGTTGTCACCAGGATGATCCGTCGCCAGCCGCGCGTTTTCATCATCGCGGCGATCGCGGCCGCTTCATCCGCGGTGTTGGCCACATGGCCCGTCACGAGCACCTTCTCCGGGGCGGCGCCGCGCGCGATCGCCAGCCGGCGCAATTCGTCGCCCTCGGTCGCGGTGGTGCCCTGCCAGTCCATGCCGGCGCCGGTGAACACCAAGTAGCCGGCGCGGCCCGCCTGGAGCAACGTCACGCCACCATCAAACCGCTCGCCGGTGTCCCGGAAATTCGGGATGAAACCCGGTTCCACCCGCGGCCCGATCAGCCCGCCCAACACGACAATGGCGTCCGCCGGCCCCGCGTCGGCCACCGCCACCGCCGGATACTTCGACTCGACCCCACGCAACAGTCGTTCCCCGACCAGCGGCATGCTCGCGAGGTACAAAACGACCAGCGCCGCAAAGAGCGGCCAGCGCTGCTTCTTCCACGCCGCCAGCAACAGCAGCGCGGCCACCCAACCGATGGGCAGCACGAAAAGGGGCAGCAGTTTGTTCAGGAATAGCATCAGCGTCGGCGCAGCGGCTTGACCACCAGCCGGCCGGCGATGAGTGCCTTTTTCTGCAGGCGCGTCAATTGCTTCAGCTGGTACTCACGCTGCAGCGCCCGCGTGAGGCTCATCGGTCCTTCCTGAAAAACCACGCGCACCGGCAGCCGCGCGCGGGTGTATTTCGCACCCTTGCGGGCATTGTGGACGGCGACGCGCGCCGCCACGTCCTTGGCAATGCCGATGTAGAAGGTCTGGTCCGCGCAGCGGACAATGTAGACGTAGGCGCGCTTGGCCGGCATGCCGGCAACGTGGGGAAAGCGAGCCCGCCCGACAAGTCCGGGCTGCCCGGCGCCACCCTAGGCGGCCACGCCGGCCTCGGCGGCCCACCCACTCTGTCGCCACCGCCAGCAGGCCTGGCGGTCGAGCGCGAAGAGGTGAATCCAGCCATGGTCGAAGAGCTGGCGAACCGCGGGATGGCGGTCCAGCACCGCCACGATCCGCTCGCGGGGCGCGTCCACGTAGACCGCGAGGCGACGCGGCTCGTGCACGAAGTCATGGCCGTCGTGGATCGATTGCAGCGGCAAACCGGTCTTCAGGTCTCCCTGGTTGCCCTCCATCGCACCCAGCCCGCCGAGGATGTTGTGCAGAACCTTGTTGCCCGCACCGTAGCGCACGGGGTCCACGCGCGAGGCGTAGTATTGCAGGTTGATCCAGCTCGCGACGACGACCGGCGCCGTGAGGATGAGCGTCAGCACCTGGTTGTCGGCGTCGGCCGCGGCATCGTAGTCATGGAGGAAAACCCGCCCATCCAGTTTCAGCCCGGCCGTCCGCGTGCGCGGCGCGGCGATGAACGCCGCGTTGTTGGCGAGCCCCCACTCCGGCCGGACCTCGGCAATGTTGACCGCGCGGCTCGCGATGGCCTCGTCCAGCGAAGCATCCGCCTCCGCCCCGAGCCCGAGCCGCGAAGCCCGCTCGCGCCGCGTGGCTGCGCCCGCCGTGCCCAGGGCCTTCCGCAACGCCTTGAGGTCGCCGCCGTGTGACGCCGGCACCGTCTCGGAGGCAAAGAGGGTGACTTCATCCGTCGTGGTGTTGTGCAGGCCGGCCACGAACCACGTGTCCTCCGGGACGACGATGCCCTGCGCGGCCAGCAGAGTGCGGACTTCGGGATCGTTGAGCGTGTTGGCTGCGAGCCGGGCGTTGACGTCGCCCGCGTGCCCGCCGCAAGCACCGCAATCAAGTCCGGAGGCATAAGGGTTGTTCGCGCTCTGGCTGCCGTGACCGCAGAGCAATACGAGGCGCGCGAAATTCCGGGTGAGTCCCATGTTGCGCAGCGCCCCGGCGGCCAGGGCGGCGCGCGCCGCCGGTGGTTGCGCGTTGAACGCCGGCGCGGCCCGCGTGCAGCTGGGCGGGGTCGATCGACGCCCAAGCGCGGCGCCGAAGGCCAGGCCAACCGTTTCAACAAAGGTGAAGCAGGAGGCCGCGGAGTTCTGGAAAGCCTTCCACGCGCCCGCCTCCGCGCGCTCATGGGTGATTTCGTCGGCTGCCTCGGGCGACATCGCGTCCGTAGTCGTCACGGGCGGCACGAGCAGCACCGGGCACCGGCTCGTCGCGACCGCCGACCCCACCGGTTGATGGGCCACCGGGAAGCCGAAAAAGCCCGCGAAGCCAATCGTGCGGATGCCCGGCCACGCCGCCTCCAGATGACGCCGGAAGATCTCCGAACGCACATCGATGCAGAACACCGCCTGCGCGGCGGGGCGGACCGACGAAACCGGCGGGGTTGGCTTCACCAGCAACCGCGCCAGCTGGCGCTGATAACCGGCCTCGTAGGCGAGCTGCCAGCGCGCGAGCAGCGCGCTGTGCCGGGGATCCTGGGCGGACACGTTCTGGTGACGCCAATCCGCGCGCAACGCCCCATCCCGTCCGAACGCCGCATACAGCGCGGCGTCGTACGCGAGGCGGATGGCCAGCAGTTCCTCGAGCAGCGGGTTGGCGCGGCCCCGGAGCGCATCTTCCCGGACACGGTACTGCACATGCCCCGCCCAGCCGGCGATGCTCGCCAACTGCCGGTGCAGAAAATCCGCGAGCGGCACGGAACGCGGATCCAGGTGCTCCAGGCACACGGCGACGGCCCGCGTGGCGTCGGCCGGAAGCGTGGCGACGAATTCCCGGAATCCGGTCAGCCCGAAGGCCTCCGGGTTGCGGTCGAGTTGCGCGGCTTCGCGCCAGCCGGCATAGAGACCACGGTCTTTCCAGGGCGAGTTCCAGGTTGTCTGGTTTTCATCGAACGTGACTGCGCACCATTTCGAAATCTCCTCCGTGACAAACGTGCTCCAGTGCGCGCGGGGTGCGCGCTGGTCGAGCAGGTCCGCGACGGTCGCAATGTTGCCCGCGACCAGCGTTTCCTCCCGGGCCGCGGCCAAGGCATGCAACAGGCGTTCCGGCGTCCACTCGGCATCACCCGCTGCCGCGAGGTCATCCGCCGTGATGCGGCCGGCCGAATAGGCCTGCCAGTAGTCCGCCGGCGACTGGACCGGCGCGCCACCCGTCACCCGCTGCAGCAGGTCGCAGGCGTCCGCAAACGGCCGGTCGGTCAGGCCGACGAACGGGTTGACCGCCACGAAATGGCGGAGCGGCCAGAGCGGCGGGATGCGCGCCAGCGCGACCGAGGTGGCGGCGGCGATTTGGTCCGGGGAAAAGCCCCGGGTAACCGGGCGTTCGAGGGTTGCAGGCATGGGAAGAGCGGAAGGGAGGTTTATCAGGATGCGATGGCGTGTTGCGGCCAGAGACGGCCCAGGCCCCGGTTGAACCAGGTGCCGATGTAGAAGCCGTTGAGCGCATGCACATACAGGCGGCGGCCGAGGGCCGAGCGGTTGGCCCGCCAGAGCAGCGCCTGGAACAGGAAGAGTCCCGCGAAGATCGACCCAACCGCCGCCAGCAAGGCCACCGGCGGCTGCGGGCGCGGGAGATCGCCGAAGGCCCGCGTTACCGCGAAGTGCATCGCGAGGCTCAGCACCGCCACCGCGAGCGCGGCGAGCGTGACCCGCGCCAGCACGCGGGGCGCGCGGTCGACCGACCACGTGCGGGCCAGCCCGTAGGCGAGCGCGAAGGCCAGCACGACCGCAAACACGCCCGAGTGGAGCGCATCCGCGGCGCCCAGCGCCTGGAGCACCGCGGCGCCGATCAGCACGAAGAGCGATCCCGTCAGCATCCCGATCGTCAGCGCCGGCGTGCGCAGCGGCACCGCGGCGCGCGGGAGGGCGCCGATCGTCGAACCGGCGGTCAGGAAGGCGTGCGCCTTGTAGAGCGAGTGCGCGGCGATGTGGAGCAGCGCCAGCCCGTACGCTCCCAGGCCGCATTGGAGGAGCATGAAACCCATCTGCGCGATCGTGGAGTACGCGAGGGCGCGCTTCACGCTCGGCTGGGCGAGCATCACGACCGCGCCGAACGCGGCGGTGAACGCGCCGACGACCGCCAGCAGCGCGGAGGCCGCGGGCGAAGCCGCCAGCACCGGGGCCAGGCGGATCACGAGAAACCCGCCGGCATTGATGATGCCCGCGTGCATGAAGGCCGAGACCGGCGTCGGCGTTTCCATCGTGTCCGGCAGCCAGCTGTGGAAGGGAAATTGCGCGGACTTCAACATCGCGCATCCCGCCAGCAACAGGGCCGCCGCGGTGTTGCCCGCCGTGTGGCCCGCCGCGACGGCCGAAGCGATGGCCGCGAGGTCGAAGGTGTGGTGATGGGCGTAGAGCACGACCGCCGCCGCCGCCAGGCAGAGGTCACCGAGCCGGCTGAAGACGAATTTCTTCCGCGCGGCGAACTGCGCGCCCGCCCGTTCCGGGTAGAACAACAGCAGCCGATGCAGGCAGAGGCTGGTCGCGACCCAGGCGCCGAGCAGGAGGAGCAGGTGGCCCGACAACACCAGCAAGAGGACCGACGCGAGGGTCAGGCTCATCCACGCCAGGAAGCGCGCCTGGCCCGGGTCGCCGGCGAGGTAGCGGCGGGCGAAACCGATGACGACCACGCCGAGGAAGGCGACCATCACGGCCATCACGAGGGCAACGCCGTCGAGCCAAAGTCCGGGGACCGACGTTCCGCCGTGAAAATGGTTTGCCGCCAGCAGCACACCCAGGAGCAGGGAGGACGTCGCGGCCGCAACGACCCCGCGCCCGGCCGTGCGCGGCTCGGCGCGGGCCAGGCACAATCCGGCGACCGCCGGCAGGGCGGGCACCAACCAGGAAACCAGGATGGAAAGAAGGCTCATCGCGCCGATCCTAGCGGGAACTTGCGTTTTAGGCGATTACATGGTTTTCAACATATCGTTAAGTTTACCTTAACCCAAAAGCCATGCCGGCCTTCCTGAATTACCACCATCTGCGCTACTTCCGGGTGATTGCCCGCGAGCTGAGCATCACCCGCGCAGCCGAACGGCTGAACCTTTCGCCGCCCGCCCTGAGCATCCAGCTGAAACAACTGGAGGAAAGCCTCGGGCAGGTGCTGTTTGAGCGCGGACGCGGAGGGCTGCAGCTCACGGAGGCCGGGCGCATCGCGTTCGACTACGCGGAATCGATCGGCCGCACCGGCGAGGAGTTGATGGACGTCATGCGCAACCGCGCCCCCGGCGCCGCCCGCCAGGTGTTGCGGGTCGGGGCGGTCGCGACGCTTTCCCGCAACTTCCAGCTCGAGTTCCTGAAGCCCGCGCTGCACCGCCCCGGCGTCGAGGTCGTGATCCGTTCCGGTGCCCAGCGGGAGTTGCTGATGGCGCTCCATGCGCATGAGGTGGACCTGGTGTTGTCGAACTCGCCCGCGCGACGCGACGCCGAGAAACCGTGGCACAGCCACCTGCTCGCCGAGCAGGAAGTGGGGCTGGTCGGCGTGCCGGCGTGGAAGCGCAAGAATCTCCGTTTCCCGGACGATTTCCATGACGTGCCCGTGATCCTGCCCAGCCTGGAGAGCAACTCCCGCGCGGCGTTCGATCGCCTCACGACGGCGGCCGGCATCCGGCCGCGGATCATGGCGGAGGTCGACGACATGGCGATGTTGCGCCTGCTCGCCCGCGAGGGCGAGGGCCTCGCGCTGGTGCCGCCGGTCGTGGTGCGCGACGAAATTGAGGACGGCGTGCTGATCCAGACGCACCGCCTCAAGGAAATCCGCGAGTCCTTCTATGCGATCACGCCCAGCCGGCGGTTCCCAAATGCGCTCGTAGGCGAACTCGTGGCGAGGATGACGAGGTCAAAAGAGTCATAGGTCAGCGTGCTCCCCGCGCGGACCATCGCGGTATCCACGTGTCTCATTGGAGTATTCAGCCATAACCGTTTTCTCGGTTATGGCTGCCCGGCATGGATTCGAACCATGACTAGGCGAGTCAAAGTCGCCTGTGCTACCATTACACCACCAGGCAGTGGAAGGGGCCGAAAGAAGCCCCCGGGCTTGCGCGGGTCAAGGGCGTAAAGCAACAAGCTCCGGCGACCCTCCTTGGTGCCCCAAAAGCGGCTAAGATCCCGTCAGCCGCCGGACCTCCTGCACGATCTTCGCGAGCGTGCCGGTTTTGGTCAGGTAAACGTCGCCCTCGCGAGTGATTGCCTTGGCGGCGACGCGCGGGTCGATCAGCACGCCGGTCAGGATGATGACCTTCAAGTCGGGGTGCAGCGCCCGCACTTGCTCGATGGTCTCGAACCCATCGCCCTCGTCGAGCTGCAGGTCGGAAATGAAGACGTCGGGGCGTTCCTCTCGGGCGGCGTTGACGGCCTCGGTGGGCGTCGGCACCGAGCGCACGCGGAAGCCCTGCGTGCCGAGGGTGGTCGCAATGATCTCCCGGATCGCGGGCTCGTCGTCGAGGTGCAGGATCAACTTGCTCATGCCTGGAGTCCCCCGTTGTGCGGCTTGGGATTGAGGCGCACCAGCACCACGCCGCCGACGACCTTGTCGTTGTCCGCAATGAGCAGCACGCTCGCGACGCCCGACAGTTCGCGGCCGGCCTGGTCGGTGATCTGCACGGGCTGGTCATGCTGTTCGCGCGCGAGGCGCAGCGCGGCACCGGCGGAATCGAGCCCGCGCAAGCGCGCCGCCAGCGGGCGTCCGATGATTTCTTCCTCGAGCCAGCCGGTGCGCATGGTGACGGCGGCGTTGACCCGGGTGATGGTGAGGTTGCGGGTGACGACGAACACCAGGTCGCTGGTGGCGCCGACGATGATCTGGTTGTAACGCAACTGGTGCTCAAGCGAACGGGCGGTCCACTTGCGCTCGAGGTTTTCGTCAGTGAGGCGCGCGTTCGCGTCCTGCAACTCCCGGGTGCGTTCCGCGACGCGGGCCTCTAGCGTCGTGTTCGCGGCCTGGAGGGTCTCGGCCAGCCAGCGGCGCGTGGCCACGTCGTCGCGCACGAGCCAGGTGACGGCTCCCAGCAGCAGCACATCGAGCACGAGGCAGGTGCCCAGGACCCAGCGGGTGGTGTGGGCCTGGCGGTAGGCCGCGCGGTCGCGGCCGTCGAGCAGTTCGAATTGTCCGGCGCGAATGCGCGCGGCGCGGCGCTTCACCTCCTGCAGGGTCTGCAGGCCGGGATCCGACGCGATCAACTCGTTGATTTTCGCCGGGTCGCTGCCCGTGCGGGCGGTCGCGCGGGCGAGCGCGGTGTCCACGTGCTGCTGCACAAGCGCGCCGAGTTCCTGCACCTGAGCGGAAACGCCGGCATCGTCGCGCGTGAGCGCCTTCAGGGAATCGAGGTGGTCGGCCATTTCGCTGAATTCCCCGCGGGCCTCGGCGAGCTGGCGCGCGCCGCCGGTCAGGACGTGGGTCCGCGCGGCGCCGTCGCCCGCCACCACGCTGGCCAGCACGCGGTCGAGCGCGTAGATCGTGGCGTGCGTGTGGTTGACCCAGTCGGCCGTGTCATCGGCCTGGTCGATGTTCCGAAAGGCGGCGGCCGCGGCAAAGCCGACCACGGCGCAGGCCGCGATCACCCCCGCGTAGGCGAGACGAATGGCGCCGTCCTTCATCGCCGGCCCCCCTGGCGGTCCGGGTCGCGCTCCGGCGGGTCGGTCTTCACCACCGTGAAGCGCGTCACCTTGCGGTAGTTTTCGTAGCTGAACGTGTACTCGGTGGCGCTCGTCCAGTTCTTCTCAAAGGAGTCGGCGACTTTCGACGCGATTTCCCGGATCGTCGAGCCGGAGCGCTCGAGGTTCACCGAGTACTTGCGGTTGTTGTAGTCCACGTACGCCTTGTTCTCGGACACGTAGCAAACGGCGTGGGATACATCGGACCCGGCCAGCGTCACGCGGACGATGCGGGTGTGGCAGCCTTTGCGGGAGAGCACGTGGTCGGCGAGGATCGCATAGTCATCACAATCACCATCCTGGTCGCGCAGGAAGATTTCCACCGGCTGCACATACGGGCGGTAACTGAAACGGAAATTCTCGAACAGGTTCGCGAACTGCCGGGGCGTCATCTCCGGCGCGCGCTCGAGGTCGGCCAGCGTGAACCGGGTCGACGACTTCAACGACGCCCACGCCGTGGTAACCACCACCAAGGTGGCCGCCGCCATCAGCGCACGCGCCATCGGCGCCGCCAGGCGGCCGTGGAAAACTGAAGATTGACACGGGAACAACATGAAGCCGCCGGCGCACCCATCGCGGGGCTGAGTCCCCGATCGGTGTCCGGCCATAGGTTTTCACTGCCGTAATCGGCACTTTCCGGGGCGACTTTTGCGTTTTTTCACCCGGGCCACGTCACGCAAAACGCGTGTGGCCGGCGGTTTGCCGAGGGGCACCAGGCCCGGCGCAATCGCGATTTCGTTTGAAGCGGGGTTGGGTCCCAAATTACCTCAGCGGCCGCGGTCCCGCCGACCCCACCACCCCGCTGATCATGAGATTTTTGCCCAGCTTGGCCTGTCTTGCTTTCGCGCTGCGCGTGGTGGCGGCCGAACCGCTGGTCTGGCGGCTCGACCAGACGACGCAGCTCGGCGGTCATCCATTGACGGTCCTGGGCGCTCCGGGCGTCGCCACCGAGGGTCCCGATGCCGGCATGTTTTTCAACGGCAGCTCCGACGGCATTTTCCTGTCCGCCAACCCGCTGGCCGGGGCGGCCACGTTCACGATCGAGGTGCTGTTCAAACCCGCCGAGGGCGGACCGGAGGCCCAGCGGTTCTTTCACCTGGAGGATACCCAGGCTTGGCGCGTGATGATTGAGACCCGGCTGAACGGCCACGGGCAATGGTGGCTCGATACCTTTCTCGGCAAGCCGGGCGTCAGCCAGCCGCTGATCGACCCCCAACGCGTGCACCCGACCGGTCATTGGTATTGGGTGGCGCTGCGCTTCGACGGCAAACGCATGACCCATTTCATCAATGGCGTGCAGGAACTCGAACGGGACGCCGTGTTCCCGGCGATGACCGACGGACGCCTCTCGCTCGGCGTGCGGCAGAACAAGGTCTACTGGTTCAAGGGCGGAATCCGCGAGGTCCGCTGGCATCGCGAGGCTATCGCCGCGGAAAAGCTGCAGAAGCCGGCAAACCCGTAGCGGCCCGATTTGTCGTCCCTGGCCGAAACGCCGGAGGCGGCGCGGCTCACTTACCCTCAATCAGAAACCCGGGAACGGTTTCGCGCGCTGACACAGCTGAATCGGCACCCCCCACGGATCGCGCAGGAAGATCAGGCGGCTGCCATCGGGCATCTTGTCGTCCGAAAAAGGCTTCGCCCCGGCCGCGATCAGGCGCTGCTGGCTCGCGCCCGCGTCGGGCGCGAAGAACGCCACGTGCAGGGCGAGCGGCGGGATGTTCGCGTAATCGGGGTAAGGCGAGGCCGGGTTGGAATACAATTCGAGGAACACGCGGCCGGTCTCGTCCGCCAGGAAATGCGTGAAGGGCGTGGCCTCGAAGCTCCGCACGATGCTGGCGCCCAGGTGCTCGACATACCAGCGGCTCATCGCGCGCGCATCCGGGACATTCAGGGCCACGTGTTCGAATTTCATGCGGGCCGGAGTTTGCGTGATTAGTCAGCTGGGGCAATGCCAACGTGACGCGTGAAGGAACGCCCCTACCCTTGTGCGCGGCGCCTAGGGAATCACCCGCCATCTCGGGCATTGACGCCGGTTTTGGGCGACCGTTTGATGGACTTTAATGTCCGCCAAGTCGCCCACCAAGCCCTCGGTCAAATACCAGCGTGTCGTCCTCAAGCTGAGCGGCGAAGTGCTTCGCGGCAAGGGCACCGAACCCATCGACGCCGCCACGCTCGAGCGGATGTGCGAACAGGTGAAGGAAATCCACGACCTCGGCGTGCAGGTGGGCGTCGTCATCGGCGGCGGCAACATCTTCCGCGGCCTGCAGGGCGCCAAGCGCGGCGTCGACCGCACCACCGGCGACTACATGGGCATGCTCGCCACCGTGATCAACGGCCTCGCGATCATGGATTGCCTGGAAAAGATGGGCGTGAAGACGCGCGTCCAGTCCGCCATCCCGATGAACCAGATCGCCGAGCCGTTCATCATGCGCCGCGCCATGCGCCACCTCGAGAAGGGCCGCGTGGTCATCTTCGTGGCGGGCACCGGCAACCCGTATTTCTCGACCGACACGACCGCCGCGTTGCGCGCGTCGGAACTGCATGCCGACATCATCATGAAGGCGACGAAGGTCGACGGCATCTACGACAAGGATCCGAAGAAGTACCCGGACGCCGTGAAGTACGACGAGCTGACGTTCGTCGAGGCGCTGCGCCAGCGGCTCAACGTCATGGATTCGACCGCGTTCTCCCTCTGCCTCGACAACAACGTGCCCATCTTGGTCTTCAACCTCGACGACCCGCACGCCATCAAGAAGGCCGTGATGGGCGACAAGATCGGCACCCTCGTCCACAACTGACGTTGTGGACGGTTGAAAGATGAAAGTTGAAGGTTGAAAGTGTCCGCCCCGAACCTTCCGTCTTCTTTCAACTTTCATCCTTCAACTTTCAACCCCGCCATCCCATGAGCCATCCCATTCTGACCGACGCCCAGACCCGCATGAGAAAGACCGTGGACCACACGCTCCACGAGTTCTCCACCATCCACACCGGCAAGGCTTCGCCGGCCATGGTCGAAGGCATCATGGTCGAGGCCTACGGCGGCACGCAGCAACTCAAGGCCTGCGCCGCCATCACCACCCCGGACCCCCGCATGATCCAGGTGCAGCCGTGGGACAAGGGCTTGATCCGCGCGATCGAGAAGGCTCTCCAACAAGCCAACATCGGCGTAAACCCGGTGGTCGACGGCAACGTCATCCGCCTCCCCTTCCCCGACCTTTCGAAGGAACGCCGCCTGGAATTCGTGAAAACCGCCCACCGCCTCGCCGAGGAAGGCCGCGTGCACGTGCGCAACGTCCGCCGCGACGTCCTCGAGCAGGTCAAGAAAGCCAAGCTGCCGGAAGACGAATCGAAGCGCCTCGAGAAGGAAGTCCAGGCCGTGACCGACAAATCGATCAAGGACATCGAGACGCACCTCGCCCACAAGGAGAAGGAACTGCTGACGGTGTGAGGTCGGGCGCGGACTCCGTCCGCGCCGGCGGTGCCGGAGTCACCGCCCTACCCAGCCCGCCTTTCGGCGGGCTTTTTTGTGGGCGGAGCGCGTTGGGTTCCACGTACGCCACCCAAGGAATCTTTTGCCTTCCCTTCCGACCGCCGTTCTCTGTCCTGACTCGTCTGCCTCATGGATTTTGAACTGCCACCCAGCGCCGGCCTGCCCGCGATTCCGCCCATCGACTTCCGCGCGCTGCTCAACGACGAGCAGTTCGCCGCCGTCACCGCGCCGCCGGGCCCCCTGCTGGTGCTCGCGGGCGCCGGTTCGGGCAAAACGCGCACCCTCACCTACCGCGTGGCCTACCTGCTCTCGCAGGGCGTGAAGCCGGGCGAGATCCTGCTGCTGACGTTCACCAACAAGGCCGCGAAGGAAATGCTGCACCGCGTGCACGACCTGACCGGCATCGAGCCGCAGCGCTTTTGGGGCGGCACGTTCCACTCGATCGGCAACCGCGCGCTCCGCATGTTCGGCGAGGCGATCAACCTGCCGAAGAATTTCACGATCCTCGACGCGGACGAGTCCGAGACCCTGTTGAAGCAATCCGTGGAGGCCGTCGACAAGACGTTCTTCAAGGAAAAGACCAACCCCCGCCCCGGCCCGCTGTTCAGCGTCCTGTCGCTCGCGCGCAACACCCAGCTCTCGCTGCACGACACGGTCTCGAAATATTTCCCGCAGTACGGCGAGATCAGCGATCGCCTGCCCGCGTTTGCGTCGGCCTACGAAAAGAAAAAACGCGAGGACAAGGTGTGCGACTACGATGACCTGCTCGAGCTCTGGCTGCGCCTGCTGACCGAGGCGCCGGACGTTGCGGACTACTTCAACCACCGTTTCCGCCACGTGCTGGTCGACGAGTACCAGGACACGAACACCATCCAGGCGCAGATCGTCGACAAGCTGTCGACCCACCACCAGGTGATGGCGGTCGGCGACGACGCGCAGTGCATCTACTCGTGGCGCGGGGCCGACTTCGAGAACATCATGACGTTCCCCGACCGGCATGCGGGCACGAACATCCACCGGATTGAAATCAACTACCGCTCGACGCCGGAAATCCTCGCCTTTGCCAACGGCGTGCTGAACGCGCAGCCCAAGGGCCACCATTTCGACAAGGAACTCCGCGCCGCCCGCAAACACGGCTCAAAGCCCGCGGTGATCCAGGCCATGGACGACCGCGAGCAGGCGGCTTTCGTGCTGAAGCGCATCCAGTCGCTGGTGTCCGACGAGGGCGTGTCGCCGAACGAGATCGCGATCCTGTACCGCTCGCACTTCATCGCGCTCGAGATGCAGCTCGCGCTGACCCGCGCCGGGATACCGTACACGATCACGAGCGGCGTGAAGTTTTTCGAGCGCCAGCACGTGCGCGACCTGATTGCGGTCATCAACTTCGTCTACAATCCCGCCAACACCTCGGCCTGGAACCGCATCGCCATCCTCCTGCCCAAGGTCGGCGAGAAGGGCGCCGCGAAGATCTACACCGCGGCGCTCGACCACGCGCGGCTCATGCAGAAGGACTTCATCGATGCGCTCGCGACGGATGACGTGATGACCAAGGTGCCGAAGGACGCGAAGAACGACTGGCCGAATTTCTGCGCTTCGCTGAAGCAGGTGCACGACGCGATGAACGACGGCACCCCCGCGTCGGCCGTCGAACTCGCGATCGACGGCTGGTATGGCGACTACATGAAGGGCGAATACGCCGACTACGTGGACCGCACCGAGGAGTTGAAGGGACTCGTCGGCTTCGCGTCGCAGTTCACGCAGATGTCCGACTTCCTTGCGCAGATCATGCTCCTTAACGGCGAGACCAGCGAGAAGCAGATCGAGACCGACCAGGAGTCGATCAAGCTCACGACGATCCACCAGGCCAAGGGCCTCGAGTACGACATCGTTTTCCTGATCGGCGCCGCCGACGGCCAGTTCCCCGGCTACCGCACGATCGAGAGCGGCGACTTCGAGGAAGAGCGCCGCCTGTTCTACGTCGCCGTCACCCGCGCGAAGAACGAGCTCTACATCACCTACCCCCGCGTCGCCACCCGCGCCGGCCCGGGCGGCATGATGCTACAGGCTTCCCGATTCCTGCAGGAACTCCCCAACGACCTCTACGACGAGTTGCGGATCAAGCGGTCGTTTGGTTGGTAATAATTGGAAGCGCAGAGCAACCGCGGCCGTGGTTTGGGGTTTGCGACCCCGCTCATCTGAACCGGCGATTGTCCGTCGACATCATGGGCCGCGGTGCGCAACTTGACCCGCATGCCGCGGCTGCTGCTGCTTCTCCCGCAACTTCCCCAGGATCCCGCCAGCGGCGCGGCCCGCTCGATGCGGACCATTTGCGAGATTCTGGCCGCCGCGGGCTGGTCGGTGCGCGCCCTGGGCGTGACGGCTTCGGAATCCGCCGCGGCCCTCAACGCCCGCGAATACCTCGCGGGCCTGGGCCTCGCGGTCAGCGTCCGCCCCCCGAACCGCGCGGTCTACAAGCATGACCGACCGGTGCTCACCTTCGCCGATGCGGGCGGCATCCACTACCAACTCCTCGATACGGGCGAGGCCGGCCCGGTTCGCTGGCAGGAGGCGCACGGCACCCAGTTCAACCGGCTTTACCAGCGCGAGCTGGCCGACCACCGGCCGGATGTCGTTTTCGGCTACGGGGGATTTCCCGCGGACGTCGAACGCTTCCAGCGCGCGCAAGCCGCGGGGTCCAAGGTCGTCTTCGGGCTGCGCAACCATGGCTACAAGCAGGGCGCGACGTTCCTGCACGACCTCGACGCCGTGCTGACCTGCAGCGAATTCCTGAGCGGGGTTTACCGCGAGGCCATCGGACTGCCCAGCACGGGCCTGCCCTCGCCGATCGACCTGGCGGAGACCATTGCCCCGGAGCGTGAGCCCATCTTCTTCACCGCGATCAATCCCTCGCCCGAAAAAGGCGTGTTCTTCCTGGCGCGACTGGCCGAGGAGCTGGCGGTGCGGCGGCCGGACATCCCGATGCTTTTCGTCGAATCGCGCGGCTCCGGCGGGCAACTGGTGCAGGCGGGCCTGGCCGGCGGCTTTGATTTGCGGCGACATGAGAGCCTGATGTTCGCGCCGGCGGTGCCGAAACCTGCGGAGATTTTTCGCGGCACGCGCGTCCTGCTCGCACCGTCGGTCTGGGCCGAACCTTTTGGCCGCGTGGCAGCGGAAGCCCTGGTCAACGGCGTGCCGCCGTTGGTGAGTGATCGTGGCGGCTTGGCCGAGGCCGCCAATGGCGGCGGCTTCGTGCTGCCACTGCCGCCGTCGCTCACCTTGGAAACGCGCGAGCCAGTTGCCGCAGCAGACGTAGCGCCCTGGCTCGACATCATCATTCGACTCGCGGACGACGCCGCTTTCTACAGTGAAGCTTCGGCGCGGGCCCGCAAAGCCGGCGACGTTTATCGACCGCAAGTGCTCGCGCCACGCTACGTCGAATTCTTCCAACGCGTCATCGGATGATGCACCGCGGTCCTCACAGTTTTCCGCTGCCCAACGTTCGCCAACCTCGCTGAACCATGCCGCTTTCGAAATCCCCTGACGCCTTCAAACTGCGGACCCTGTTCATGGGATCCCTCGGCACGATTCCGGAGAGCCATGCGCGCACCGTCGACCGGAAGCTTATCGCGGCCTGGCTGAAGGAAGGCCTGATCGAGCACCGCCGGGCCGAGAAACTTTACGCGCTCACCCCCAAGGGCGAAAACCGGATCGGCTAAGGCCCCGCGCAGGTGCCAAGCTCGTCACTGACCGCTCGTCGCGGCCGGCGGGAGCGTGCGCAGGTAGGTCCACAGCGCCTTCTTTTCGACGTCGGTCATCTTGCCGAACGCGATCGGCATGACGGGATTCAGTTGTTTGCCGTCGGGACGGACGCCGGTTTCGAGCACCTTGAGGAAATCGGCCTCGGACCAGCGCGCGAGGTCGCCGGAGGGCGTGAGATTGCGCGAGGCCGGCCAGTCGGGCGGCGCCCCCGGGATCCGGCCGCCGGCAAATTGCTCGCCGTGGCAGCCGGTGCAACCGACGGCCAAATAGCGTCCGTAGTCGACGGTGATGCCCGGCGTCACCACGGGCGGACGCAGGCCGGCATGGTCGATATGTTCGGCGGCGATCTTGATTTCGCCGGCGAGCATCAGGGCCCGTGCAACCGGACCGACGGTGACTGGCACGGAGTCGCGATCGACCTTGGGCACGGTCTTCAAATAGGCGATCAGCGCGCCGAGGTCGGCGTCCGAAAAATGCGAATACTCGAGCGAGGGCATCAGCACGAGGCCGCGGCCTTCCTTGGCAACGCCGTGCCGGATCGCGCGCACCCAGTCGTCGTCTGTGAAACCCGCGGTGCGGCTGCCGCGCCCCGTGGTGAGGTTGGAGCCCCACATCAAGCCCACCGCCGGGTCGTCGATGACCTTGGCGCCGCCAAAATCCTTGCCATGGCAGTCGATGCAACCGCGCGTCTCGGCGATGTGCCGGCCGCGTTGCACGGAGGCCGCGTCGGAAGGGACGGCCACCGGCGCGACGTTGACCGCGTAACTGCGGCCGAGTTTGCGCGCGCTCAACGTGTAGACGGAGGCAGCCGCGACGACGACCAACAGGACGACGGCACCGAGGAAATAGCCCAGAAATTTGAGGAATCGTTTCATGGCGAAAGCACGCGATTGAGGCGGAGCGGAGCGGCACCCACAAGACTCCGGTCGTTCGACTTTCGGCCATCGGCCGAAAGGACAGGCTGCCGACTGGGCGGGAAACGACGGTCAAATTCATATGGATTTCCGGGGCACTTCATCAAAACTTCACACAGCCCCGGCACACTGACGTCCGCATGAATAAGAAAGACTATCTCATCGTGGCGCTGTTTCCGCTCGGCATCCTCCTGATTCCCCTGGTGGCGATGCAATTCACCAAGGAGGTCAACTGGACCCTCTCGGATTTCCTGCTCATGGGCGTGGTCCTCGCGGTGCCGACTTTCCTTTATCGCCTGCTGGTGACCCGGCCTTGGGCGAACCTCACTTACCGCCTCGGCGCCGGCCTGGCGGTGCTCACGGGTTTCTTCATGACGTGGGTAAATCTCGCGGTGCAGATCATCGGGGACGACAACCCCGCCAACGATTTCTACTTTGGGGTGGTCCTCATTGGATTGGTCGGGGTCGGGCTGGCGCGCCTGCATCCCGTCGGCCTGGCGCGGACGGCGTTTGCCGCCGCGCTGGCAACCATCCTGATTCCGGTGATTGCCGTGTTGGCCTGGCCTGGTGATTTCAACCCGGGAGTTGTCCCGGTGTTTGGTCTCAACGCGGGCCTCGCCTTCCTGTTCACCGTATCCGGATTGCTGTTTCGTCACGCCGCCGGCCGCGCTTCGGGTGGTTCCGTGACGCCCCAAGCGGCCTGAGCCCCGCGGTCGAACCGCGGATCGGGTCTCAGTTCCCGCCACCGCCCCGCCGCGAACAGCCAGCCGGGCGGCCAGCGCGATAGCATCCCGGCACAAGACTGTGGGTGGGCATGCCCGGGTGCGTTCCATCGGGCATCGGACAATCATTCCCTTCCTCCGGCCCAAGTCAAAGACCGGCATGTCACGTATTACGTGACATCCCCGGGAAGCCGGTCGCCGCCTCGAACGCGACCGTTGGAGGGCAACAATAGCGGGTTCGGCCGGGTTGGCTGTCATGACGGGTGAGCTTCTTCGCCATGACCAAGCTGCCCTTTTTCCCGCTCCCCTTCCGCCCGCACGCGCTCGCGGTCCTGTTGGCCGGCGTCGTCGGGCCGGCGATTGCCGCGCCAACCATCACCAAGTTCCCCGTTTCGCAGACCGCGACCGTGGGGCAGAGCGTCACGTTCAGCGTCGAAGCCACCGGCACGGCCCCGCTCAGTTACCAATGGTACCGCGGCGCCACCGCGATCGCCGGTGCGACCGCCAACACTTACACAATTCCAAGCGTGGCGGCGGCCGATGCCGGGGTTTACGCGATCGCGGTCACCGACGCCACCGGGACCACGCGCACCTTCACGAGCTACAGCCGCGCCTTTGCCGCCGGCACCGCCCATGCGCTCTACACCAAGGGCGACGGCACGCTCTGGGCCGCGGGCAACAATAGCAGCGGCCAGCTCGGCGATGGCACGCTCTCGGCCAATCGAACCATTCCGGTGTCCATCGCCACAAATGTCGCCGCGGTTGCGACCGGCGACAACCACAGCCTGTTTGTGAAGACCGACGGGACCCTCTGGGTGATGGGCAGCAATGGCAATGGCCAGCTCGGCGATGGCACGACCTTTAATCGCCCGTCACCCGTGCAGGTCGCCACCAACGTGGCGGCGGTCGCGGCCGGCTCCGCCCACAGCCTGTTTCTCAAGACCGACGGCACCTTGTGGGCGATGGGCTATAACATCTTTGGCCAGCTCGGCGACGGTTCCGGCACGTCGCGTTCGACGCCCGTGCAGGTCGCGTCCGGCGTGCGATCGATTGCGGCGCGAAACTTCCAGAGCTTTTTCGTCAAGACCGACGGCACGCTCTGGGCCTTCGGCCTCAACAGCAGCGGCCAGCTCGGCGACGGCACGTTCACCAACCGTCCCACGCCGGTGCAAGTCGCCACCGGCGTTGCCAGCGTCGCGGCCGGGGCGACCCACACCCTGTTCGTGAAGACCGACGGCACCGCGTGGGGCATGGGTTACAATGGCAACGGCCAGCTGGGTGACGGCACCACCTTCGCCAAGCAGCTTCCGACCCAGGTTCTGACCGGCGTGCAGGCGGTCGCGGCCGGCTACAACCACGGGCTCTTTCTCAAGACCGACGGCACGCTCTGGATCACCGGTCTCAACAGTGGCGGCCAGCTCGGCGACGGCACCGGCATCAGCCGCCAGACCCCGATCCAGGTTGCCAGCGGCGTACAGGACATTGCCGCCGGTGCCGACAGCACCTTCTTCCTCAAGACCGATGGCACACTCTGGGCCAGCGGCCTGAACACGTTTGGCCAGTTGGGCGATGGCACCAGCAACAACACGCGGGTGATTTTCGGCGCCGTGCTGCTCCCCACCGACACGCCGGCGACCCTGTTCGTAAACGTCCCGGCCACCATCGCGAGTCAATCGTCCTCGATGACCGTCCCCGCCGGCGGCAGCGTCGTGCTCTCCGTCACTCCGGCCGGAACCCCGCCGTTTTCCTACCAATGGTTCCGGGATGGCGTGGCGGTACCCAACGCACGCAGCTCGAGCCTGGTGGTCTCGGCCGCCTCAATCGCCAACGCCGGCACCTACACCGTGAACGTCACCAATGTGGTCAACACGGTCACGAGTGCCCCGATTCTCCTCGACCTCAGCCTGCCCATCGTCGCGGGGCAGGCCGGCGTCGTCGGCCGCGACATCGGCATCCAGGCCACCACCGGCGGTCCCGGCACGATCTCGTGGCAAGTTTCCGACAATGCCGGGACTTCGTGGACCACGCTGGCGGATGGCGCGGACTACAGCGGCACGACGACCACCCTGCTGCGAATCCGCAACGCGCCGGCGCAAACCACGGGCCGCCTCTATCGGTACACGGTCTCCGATGGGACCCGCTCGTACACGAGCGCCGGAACCTCGGTCACCATGTTCACGACCCCACTGGCCGCGCCCTCGGGCATCGTGGTGGACAAGTCGGGCAACCTCATCGTGACCGATGCGGCCGCCAACACCGTCCTCAAGATCGCACCCAATCTCAAGTTTACCGTCGTCGCCGGGAAGACCGGGGCGGCCGGCTCGACCGACGGTCCTGGCCCGGACGCCCGGTTTGACGAGCCGACCAGCTTCCTTCTCGGCGACGACGGTTCCATCACGCTGACCGACGCCGCCAATTCCACGATTCGCGTCATCTCGCCGGCGGGCACGGTCACCACCTTCGCCGGGCGGGCCGGCGCCACGGGCGCCGCGGACGGCGACAACGCGGCGGCGAGCTTCAACGTGCCCACGGCGATTTCCGCGGACATCACGGGCACGCTCGTGATTGCGGACCAGATGAACCACACCATCCGCACCAGCACCGGCGGCCGGGTCCGCACGCTCGCCGGGTCCGGTGTGCCCGGCTTCACGGACGGCACGGGCACCGGCGCGAGCTTTTTCATGCCGAGCGGCCTCGCGGTGCGCCGCGACAACTTCGGGTCGATCTCGTGGACCGGTGGCACCAACGGTTTCGGCACAATTTTCGTGGCCGACCAGGGCAACAACACGATCCGGGTGATCTCGAACAACGGCCAGGTCGGCACGTACGTCGGCGCGGCCGGCCAACCCGGCACCGCCAACGGGTCCCGCACAACCGCGCGACTTTACAAGCCGACAGGCCTGACGTTCGATGGCGACGGCAATCTCTACATTGCGGACACCGGCAACCACACGATCCGCAAGGTGAACGTGCTCGGCACGGTCACCACTTTCGCGGGCACGCCCGGGGTCAGCGGACTCATGGACGGTCCCGCGGGCCAATCACTCTTCAACGAACCGGAAGGCCTCGCGGTCGATGCGGAGAAAAATCTTTACGTCACTGACACGGGCAACGGCGTCATCCGCAAGATCACGCCGAGCGGCGTGGTGTCCACGCTGCTGGTGCTCGGCAATGTGCCCGTCATCAATTCGCAGCCCGCGAGCCAGACCGTGTCCGCCGGCGGCACCGTGACGTTCAGCGTCGGCGCGTCCGGCGACGGCCCGCTCACCTACCAATGGCGGAAGGACGGCCAGCCGATTGCGGGCGCAACGGGCACAAGTTACTCGATTACGTCAGCCAGCTCCGCGAACGCGGGCAGCTACACCGCGCTGGTCACCAACTCCTGGGGTTCCACCGAGAGCACGGCGGCTGTGCTGACGATCGGTTCCGCCCCGACCCCGGGCAATGGCGGTGGTGGCGGCAGCAGCGGCGGCGGTGGTGGTGGCGGTGGCGGCGCGCCGAGCTGGGTGTTCCTGGCCCTCCTGGCCACGCTCCCACTGGTCCGGCGCCATTGCCGTGCGCGGCACCCAGCATCCTGAACGGAACAGCCGGCGGGCACGGGGCTCAATCCGTCCGCCCACTGACCGCACCCGGATCGCCGGCGAACAGGATTGTTCGGGATAGCGAAGGGCGGAATTTGCCTGTGCTCCCGCCGGTTGGAAGTGGTAGGAGACCGACCATGCCCCGCTTCCCTACCCCCGCCTTGCTGCTGTTGGCGCCCGCGATCGCGCTCGGCCACCCGAACCACGCGGCGACCCAGAAAATCACCGTGAGCGTTGTCCCCGCAACCGAAGCGCCGCCGGGAAAGAATGAAGTGCAGATCACGATCGAGGGCGACCAGCGGGTGATCACGGCAAACGGCCTGCCCGATCATGCGACCGGACTTTTTCCCAACGCGGACAATCCCAACGGGCTGACCGCGCAGCGCTATCGATTCACCATGCCGGCGAAACCGGTGGTCGCCGCGCAGCCCACCCCGCTGGTGCGCCAGCCGTTCGGGATCGCCGTGAATGGCGTGCTCTTCGATCCCGGCACCGCCGAGATGTGGCACAACGATCGGCAATCGGGCTGGCACTATGAGGCGTTGGGCGGCGCGTTTTCGCTCGGGCTCGATGCCAACAACGCCCACGTGCAGCCCAACGGTGCGTACCATTATCACGGGATTCCCATTGCACTGCTGCAACGCCTTTCGGGCGGGCAAGCCCGCATGACTCTCGTTGGGTGGGCGGCGGATGGTTTTCCGATCTATGCGCAATGGGGGTACCGCGAAGCGACCAACGCCCAAAGTCCGGCCAGCAAGCTCCGCAGCAGCTACCGCCTGAAGTCCGGCGACCGCCCGGCCGCCAACGGCCAGCCGGGTGGGAAATATGACGGGATTTTTGTCGAGGACTACGAGTACGTCGCCGGCAGCGGCGACCTCGACGAATGCGGCGGGCGAACGGGCGTCACGCCGGAATTCCCGGGCGGCACCTATCACTACGTGCTCACGGAGGATTTTCCCTTCGTGCCGCGCTATTTTCGCGGCACGCCGGACGCGAGCTTCGCGCGTCGCGAAGGCCCGGGGGGTCCGGGCGGGCCCCGGGACCGCCGCGGTCCGCCGCCTGGTCGTCCGTAACGGCGCGATTCGCAAAAAATCCGACTCAGGCATTGCGTCGCCCCGCGCGCGCAATCAACTTGGCCGCGCCGGAATTCACCTCCGGTCACCTCAACTCAACTCCGACAACCTCTCCATTTCTCCTTCGGGAGATGGGCCATGGAGAAAACCATCATCCTATGTCCGCAATGCGGACAGCGGCTCGCACAGCTATTGGGCGAGATTGGGCAGCGCCAGCGGATCCAACCGCTGGGCAGCGCCTTCGTGTCGACGGCGCGGAACGCCCTGGGCGAACAGCTCGCGTGGATCCGCTGCCCGAAGTGCAAGCACGACAAGCAGGTCAATCCCGCGCACTGGAACGAACCCTGATTCCGCGGCGACGGTTTCGCCTGGCGGCGTGAGCCCGACCCGGGTTTTTTGCGTTCGCCTCGCGGCACGGAATTTGCAGCTTCGACGCCCATGGAGTCCACGCCCACCCGACCCTCGCTGCTCAACGCGGCAAAAAGCTTTATCCGCAAGTCCGCCGGCACCGCCACGATGGTCATCGCCCCGCTGGCGGCGGTCACGGCCGCGAGCACGGCTCACGCGCAGACCCTTTTTGCGTTCCCGAGCGTCTCGCCCAGTTCGTCAGGCAGCGCCTTTGGCGAGGCGAACGGCTTTTCCGGCAGCGTGTTTACCTTCAACAGCGGCACCGGGCCCAACTCCATCGAGACCGCCCGGATCGGCACCTCGGGCTACTTTATCACCGGTTCGGGTGGTGGCACCAACGCGGACGTCACCATCGCGGTGTTCGCCAACATCTACAACCAGGCGATCAGCGCCACGACGGTCATCCCGGTCGGCTATGACTTCACGCTGACGAAACAGGCGGGCTCGATCGGAAACGTGAACTGGCTGCTGCACGCCACCATCACGGGCGACGACACCTGGCTCATCGGGAGCGGCACGCTTACATCGAGCTCGGCCACCTTTACGGGTTCCGGCAACTACACGGTCTTGAATAACGTACCGGGCGACTTGACCCGGGATTTCAAGGTTTACCTGACCTTGACCTATACCACGGCTTACCTGGATGAGGTGGCGATCACCATGAATTCCGGCAGCCAGGGCTTCACCATCAACACCGCCGTCCCCGAGCCGTCGACGTACGCGATCGCATTTGGCCTCGGGGCCCTGGGATTCGTCCTCGTCCGGCGATCGCGTCACCGCCTGGGCTGAAGCCGCGCCGGCGCGCCCCCAGCGGACCTCACCCGGCGTAGTGGCGCAGGAACGCCCGGACCTCGGGCGGCAGGCTGGCGGGCAGGTTCGGCACGACCCACTGGAAGAGCCGGCCAATCTCCATGCATTTCTCGGTGCTGGCCGGTTGGGATCCGCGGCCGTCAAGGTCGGCGAGGAATTCCACCTGCTGGCCGGCGGCCGCGCGAATCATGTTGTCCTGGAACACCAGCTCAAACGCCCCCACCCCGCCGTTCGCCGGATAACGCCAGACCGTGAGCCGCGCCGCGCGCGGGCCACCGTAGGTTTCCACGATGTAGCCAGACGCGTCGGGCTGCGGGGTCTTGGACTGCAGCACCAGCGTCGAACCCAGCGCGATCACTTCAATCAACTGCCGGTAGGCCGCCTGCGTCTCAGGGTGGTCGAACAGCAATTTCAGTCCAATCAGGATGCCTTCGGGGCTTTCGGTGACGTTCGTGACTTCGCAGTTCACGCTGATCTGGAAATCCTGGACGCTAAGAATGAGTTCGCAGCTTTCGGCCGCGCGAATCGGCACGGCGGGCCCGAGTTGGAGTCGGGCGCCTTCTTCCGAAAGATCCACCAGCCGGCCCTTCCAGTTCCAGCCCGCGCGGGAGTTGCTCATCGGGTTGCCGGTCTCGTCGCGCGCCACGAACGAGAGCACTGACTTGAGGGGAAAATCCGGGCTGATCGAAAACCGCGCTTCCGACCGCCGCTCGACGGCCGGAGAGTTGGCCGGGGCCGGTCCTGGCTGCTTGAGGATGCGTTTGAAGAATAGCATGCGGCCCGACTGCAGCCCACACGGGTTGGCCGCTGGGGTCAATCCCTCGACGACATGGCAAAAGGCCCCAGTCCGCTTGTCCCTACCGCGCCCTCACGCCTGCCGGTAATAGTCGACCGTCTGGTAGCGCCGCGCCATCAGCCAAAACACCAACGCGGCCGCGAAGGCAAAGCCGGCGAAGAAGAACATCTGGAAAGCCACGACGCCGAAGCCGGTGGAGGCGATGAAGTTCGTCACGGCCTGGTTGCGCACGCCGGCGTTCACGACGAGGACCCACAGGTTGCCGACGGTCACCGCTAGGTTCCAGAAACTCATCAACGCGCCCTTCATCGCGGGCGGCGCCTGGCTGTAGGCAAACTCCAGCCCGGTCGCGGAGACGAGCACCTCGCCCAGCGTCAGGAACATGTACGGCAACACCTGCCACGTGATCGTGAGGGCCGTGCCGCCATCCAGCAGCACTTGCATGATGCCGATCACAATCCACGCCACGCCGGAGAACGCGATGCCCGCGGTCATGCGCCGCAGCGCCGTCATCTCCCAACCCATGCGCCGCAGTGCGGGATAAAGCACAAGATTGTTGAAGGGAATCAGCAGCATCACGAGCAGCGGGTTCAGCGCCTGCATTTGGGAGGACTGGAACCAGGTGGGCTTGGTCATCACGTCGCCCTGCAGGACCCACGTCGACGCCTTCTGGTCGAAGAGCGACCAGAACGGCGTCACGAGCGCAAACAGCACCAGCACGCGCAGCACCGAGCGCACGCCCTCGACCGCCGAGTCCGGGTGCCGGCCGCGCGCGCCCTCGAGTTGGATCCACACGCCGGCGCCGCCGAAGGCGATGACCGCCACCAGCGCGGAGCAGAGCGCGATGACGACGCCAATCTTCGCCGCAAAGGCCACGGCGAGCACCGCGAGCGCGGCGCCGACGCCCGCGAGGAGCTGCCCCGCCGTCCCCGCGGACAGCGCGGTGCGGCAGACGTTGAGGAACGAGTGCGGGTCCGGTGGTGCGGGCGGGACGAGGACGTACTGCTTTCGTCCCAACCAAAGGACCACGGTCGAAATGAACATCAGCGCGCCCGGGATGCCGAAGGCGATGGCCGGCCCCAGCTGGCGCAGGAAGATCGGCATCAGCAGCGACGCGAAGAACGAGCCGAAATTGATGATCCAGTAGAACGCATCGAACACGACCTTCGCCCGATGCTTGTTGGTTTGGTCAAACTGGTCGCCGACGAAGGCCGCCACGCACGGCTTGATGCCGCCCGAACCGAGGGCAATGAGGCCAAGCCCGAGGTAGAATCCCGGCCGGCTGTCGACAAAGAGCGCCAGGCAGCCCTGGCCGGCGCAATAAATCAGGCTGAGCCAGAAGATCGTGTGGTACTTGCCGAGAAACCGGTCGGCCAGCCAGCCGCCCAGCAGCGGGAAAAAATAAACGCCGATGACGAACGTGTGGAAGACGTCCTTCGCGGCCCCGGCCCGGTCGGCCTGCGGCAGGTGCGTCAGCAGCGACGACACGAGGAACACCGTGAGGATGTTCCGCATGCCGTAGAAACTGAAGCGCTCGCAACCCTCGTTGCCGATGATGTAGGCGATCTGGCGCGGGATGGGCGCCGGCGGCTCGGCCGCGGCGCCTGCGGGGACGGAACTCATGGGGGATGCCCCGACGCTGCCCGTCCCCGGGCAAAGTTCAAGGCTGCGTCACGCCCGGCAAAGCACGAGCCACCCGGGCGTGGACCACGGGTGGCTCGGACCTGGCGGGAAAACTTACAGCCCCTTCACCACGAGCGGCAGCGCGACGCGGGACGACACGGCCTCGCCGTTCTTGCGGGCGGGCTTGAACTCCCACTGCGAGACGGTGGCGATGATGCTCTTGTACGCGCGCTGGTCGTTGACGTTTTCGACGCGGACGTCGCTCGGCTTGCCATTCTTGTCGATGGTCATGCGGAGGTTGACCGTGGAGCCCGGGTGGTTGGACGGGACCATGATCGGCTCGATGGTCTTGAGCGGCGCGGGCTTTTCGAACTTCACCGGGGCCGCGGCGGGCGCGGTGGTGATGGCGGAAGCGGAGGAGAACAGAACGCCGGCGAAGGCGGACGCGATGACGAGGGACTTGATCTTCATGGGAGTGGGGCCCGGATGGGCGTGGGGGTTTGGCGGGGCGGGCTCCGGGTGATTCCGAAGTGACCGCGATTTGATTGTCAGCGCGTGTGTGCCGCGGCCTTTTGCAAGGTGCGTGCCAAGGAACACCGCACGCCCGCGCAAAGTTACAGCTCAGAGGGAAAACCCGCCGAAAAAACTTTCAGGGTGGCCGATCGGCCACCCCGCGCGCCCCTTGAAACCGGCACGCTTCCGAAACCCGCCGGTCCCGCGAACGGGACAAACGGGGCGGAAACACGCTCATCACGCCGCGGCCGCGCGCCGCAGCGCGCGATCGCGGCGCAACACGAGCATGCTGCTCGCGCCGGCGAAGAATTCGTACGGCACCGGCACGATGTCACTGCGGATCCCCTGCGCGGCGAGATCGGCGCGCAGGCGATCGAGCTCCGCGTAGGTGCGTCCGGCCGCGCTGCACACGGGATGAATCCGCACCTCGCCGGCGGAGACGCGCACCAATTCCAGGCACGCGTCGCGATGCCAGGCGTAGTCGAAGCGGTCCGCATAGATGAACAGCAGGTGCGCGCACAGCACGAGCGAGAAGCTCTGGTCGAGGAACGGCAGCGTCGGCAGCGAGGCGCGCACGTAGCGCCCGTGGCGGGCGTTGCCGTCGTAGTCCGCGAGGAAACGCTGCGCGGCCAGGCGCCGGTCCGCCTCCGCCGCGGCGAAACTCTTGAAGGACTTCAGGCGGAAGAGATGCCGCTTGGCGCGCATCTGCGCGAACATGCGGCGGTAGTCCTCGCGGACCCGGGCCGACAGCTGCGCCGGCGCGTGGCCATAGAGCGGGTCGACCGCCACCGCGTCGATCTCCCGGCGCGCCGCCTCGGCCGTAAAGGACGACGGGCCGGCGGCGACGTCCAGCACCGCGTGCCGGCGGAGCGCGGCCGGGTCGAGGGCGAAGAACCGCGTGTATTCCTCGAACGTGCGTCCGAAGAACGACACGGTCGGCAATTCCATCCGGAGGGATGGCGGCGTGGGGGAAGCGAGCAGCGTGGGCATGGGTCGGAGGGGAAAAACAAAAAACCCGACTCGGAGGAGTCGGGCTCGGGTGGAAGGGGGTGGTTGCGGATTGGGATTACGCGTGAACCATGCTTCGCCGAGCCCTCGGAAGGTGCCAAACGTTTTTGACGGCCATCATTTTGATGGTCGGCAGCGAACGGCGACGGGAGGCGATCTGGATCACGGGCGCAGTTGATGAGTGAGTTGCCCGCCTCCTGCAATTCCAAATTTCCGGGCCGATCGGCCAAGGGATCGCGCCCGCCGGTCGGTCCGCGCAAAATTCCCCGCCGACTGTGCCGGTGCACCCGCGCCCGACGCTTGCGGGCGCCCGCCCGCGGCGCTTGGCTTGGGCCATGTCGACCTACACCGCCCGCGTTGAATGGAGCCGCGACGGCCAGACCTTCACCGACAACCGCTACCGCCGCGCGCACCGCTGGACGTTCGACGGCGGCACCGTGGTCCCGGCGTCCGCTTCGCCGGCCGTCGTCCCGCTGCCGTTTTCGGACGCGGCGGCCGTCGATCCCGAGGAGGCGTTCGTCGCCAGCCTGTCGAGCTGCCACATGCTGTGGTTCCTATCGATCGCGGCTAAACGCGGCTTCGTCGTGGACGCCTATGTCGACGACGCGAGCGGCGTGATGGCAAAAAATGCCGCAGGCCGGCTCGCCATGACGGTGCTCACCCTGCGGCCGCGCGTCACGTTCAGCGGGGCGCGCCAACCGGACCGGGCCGCCCTCGACGCACTGCACCACGCGGCGCACGAGGAGTGCTTCATTGCCGCGTCCATCCGCAGCGAGGTGCGGATCGAGCCGCAGACCTGACCGACGCTTCCGTCCTTTTTCAGGCGAGGAGGCGAAACGTGTTCGCGCCCCAAAGTTTCGTGAGCGCGGACTCCGACCAGCCGCGCGCGAGCAGCGCGTTGGTGATTGCGGGATAATCCGCGACGCTGCGCAGGCCGGGGAAACCGCCGCCGCCGTCAAAATCGCAGCCGATGCCCACGTGCTCGATGCCGGCGACTTTCACCGCGTGCTCAATGTGCCGCACGTAGTCGTCCAACGTCACCGCCGGCGCCGGGTACTTTTTCTCCAAATGGTCCCACTCCTCGCCCATCCAGGCCTTCACCTCGGGCGTCAGGACCTGGTCCCGCACGCGCTCCAGCATCGCCGCGGTCGCGGCGGCCCGGCCGTCGTCGCGCATGGGCACGACCGCCACCGGCAACGCGTTGATCTGGATGACGCCGCCTTTGCGGGCGAGCGCGCGCAGGAGATCATCACCGATGTTGCGCGGATGATCGCACACGGCCCGGCAGCCGCTGTGCGACAAAATCACCGGGGCCCGGGAAATCTCGAGCAACTCATACAGTGCCGCGTCGGAGGCATGCGAGGCGTCGACGACAATGCGCAGGCGGTTGCACTCCGCCACGACCGCACGGCCGAACGGGCTCAGGCCGCCCCACTCCGGCCCGCGGGGATCGGTGGACGCATCCGCGACGTCGTTGTTGAGCATGTGGGTCAGCCCCAGCATGCGCAGGCCCCGCGCGTGGAACTTGGCCACATTGGCCACGTCCTGGCCGAGCGAGTAAGCATTCTCGATACTCAGGTAAATCGCGCGCCGGCCCTCGTGCTTCAGGCGCACGGCGTCGCCGGCCGTCAACGCCAGCCCGCACTGGTCGGCGTGGCTCGTGAGCACCGCATGGGTGCGGGCGAACACCTCCATCGCGCGCCCATGGGCGACCGCGTGCCCCTCGGCGCTGCGCGCGCCCTGCGCGGTGTACACGGCGAAGACTGCGGCATCGAGCCCGCCCGCGCGCATCCGCGGGAGATCGCATTGCGAGCCATCGACCGCCACGTCGTGCGCGGCCCCGAAATCCCAGTCGTCCCGCATCAGGCGGGCGGTCGGCGTGTCGAGGTGCGTGTCGATCGTGAACAGGCGCTCGTGCAGGCTCGGGGACATGCCCCCCAGCCAAGCAGGCGGGCCGCATCCTTAGCAACCGGTGATTTTACCGGCGGGGCGGACGCTATTGGTCGGCCGGTTTGTCGCGCGCCGTGCGGACGCCGGCATCGCGCAGGAGATCGTCGAGATGCGCCGGCTTGCGCGAACGTCGCGGCTTGGCGGTCGCCGCCGCGAGACGGGCACCCGGCGGCGTGGGCGCGCGGCCGCAGGGCGCGATGTGCGGCGTGGGCGTGACGTCGCGCGTGGACTTCTTTTCCTCCAGCAGCCGGTGCACCAAATCATGGAGGCCGATGCGTTGCATCGAGGCGCGGAGGGCCGCCTTCATCTCGGGTTTGTACCAAAAGAAGAAGCTGCGCTGCTCCTGCTTTTCCTGCGGCGTGTGCGCGCAGGCAACGGGCTTGCCGTCGTACGGGTGGACGCCGGTCGCGTAGATTTCCGTGGCGACCGTCATCGGCGTCGGCGTGAAATCCTGCACCTGCTCGAGGCGGAAGCCCAGGTCCTTGGTCTTCAGCGCGAGCTCGGCCATGTCCTCCGGCCGCGAGCCCGGGTGCGAGCTGATGAAGTACGGCGTCACCGGCATGTCCGGCTTCCCGGCCTTGGCGGCGGCGCGCTCGAACTTCTCCTTGAACTTGTAGAAGAGATCGAAGCTCGGCTTGCGCATGACGCGCAGCACGTGGTCGCTGGTGTGCTCGGGTGCGACCTTGATGCGGCCGGGCACGTGGTGCGCCGCGAGTTCCTCGATGTATTTCTCGTGGCTCGCCTGCACCTCGGGCGTGGTGCCCTTGTCGTGGAGGAACAGGTCGTAGCGGATGCCGCTGGCCACATACGCGTGCTTCACGCCCTCGGTGTTCCGCACGGATTCGTAGATGTCGAGCAGCGCGGTGTGGTCCGTGTCGAGGTTGCGGCACACGTCCGGCCAGATGCAGCTGGGGCGCACGCACTCGTCGCAGATCCACTGCTCCTTGCCCTTCATCTTGTACATGTTCGCCGAGGGCCCGCCGAGGTCGCTGATCGTGCCGCGGAAATCCGGCATCTGCTTGATCGACTCGACCTCGCGCAGGATGGATTCCTTCGAGCGGCTCGCGACAAACTTCCCCTGGTGCGCGGAGATCGTGCAGAAGCTGCAACCGCCGAAGCAGCCGCGGTGCATGTTGATCGAGTGCTTGATCATCTCGTAGGCCGGGATCGGCCCGCGCTTGCGGTACTTCGGGTGCGGGAGCCGCGTGTACGGGAGGTCGAAGCTCGAATCGATTTCCTCCTCGGACATCGTCGGGAACGGCGGGTTGACCACCAGCAGGCGGTCGCCGGTGGGCTGCAGCAGCCGCCGCGCCTTCACGCGGTTCGACTCGGTCTCGATGTTCTTGAAATTCTTGGCGTAAAGCTCGCGGTCGCGCTCGCATTCCTCGTGGGAGTGCAGCGTGAAGTCGTCCCAGTGCTTGTTCTTGGGCGCCACCTCGCCGGCTGGCAACAGCACCGCCGTCTGCGGGATCGTCGTCAGCGACGCAAAGGGCACGCCGCGACGCAGCAAACGCACCGCCTCCTTCAGCGGCAGTTCGCCCATGCCATAAACCAGCAAGTCCGCGCCGCTCTCGGCCAGGATCGAGGGCTTGAGCGTGTCCGACCAATAGTCGAAATGCGTCACCCGGCGCAGGCTCGCCTCGATGCCGCCCACCATGATCGGCACCTCGGGGTAGATTTTCTTCAGCACCTGGCAGTAGGTCGTGGTGGCGTAGTCCGGACGGAATCCATGTTCGCCGCCGGGTGTGTAGGCGTCCTCGCTCCGCAGTTTCTTCGCCGCGGTGTAGCGGTTCACCATCGAATCCATACAGCCGGCGGTGACGCCAAAAAACAGGCGGGGCGCGCCGAACTTCTTGAAATCACGCAGATCGTCGCGCCAGTTCGGCTGCGGCAGGATCGCGACCCGCAGCCCTTCCGCTTCCAGCAGGCGGCCGATGACGGCGGTGCCGAAGGCGGGATGGTCGACGTAGGCGTCGCCCGAGACGATCACCACGTCCACATAATCCCAACCCCGCGCCTTCATCTCGTCGGCCGTCGTCGGCAGCCAACGCTTGGGGTCCCACACGGGTTCGTGGGAGTAGACCTTGGCGGAGTTGGCGGGTGGCGTGGACACGGCCGGGAACGTGGCCGCTTTCCCGCCGGGCGCAAAGCCTGATTTGGGGGCGCCCGACCCGGCGGCGGGCTTCCCGGCGGTCGGGAGTGGGCACACTCACTCGCGCCGCACCCGGCCGAAATCCGCGTCGGCGCACCGCTTTAGCCCAAAAGGCCTCCATCTCGGGAGTTGCCCTCGTTCCCATGTTAGCTTCCTGTGAATGCCCTCCTTTCCCATGTCCGCCAAAGTTGAAAACGTCGTCATCGTCGGTACCGGCTGCGCCGGGCTCACTGCCGCCATCTACACCGGTCGCGCCAACCTCCAACCGCTCGTGCTCGAAGGCACGCTGCCGGGTGGGCAGCTGACCACCACTTCGGAAGTGGAGAACTTCCCGGGCTTCCCAGAGGGCATCGATGGGTTTCAACTGATGCAGAACCTGCGCAAGCAGGCAGAAAAGTTCGGTACGCGGTACGAAAGCGGCACGGTCACGGGCCTCGATACGTCGAGCTGGCCGTACACGCTCAAACTCGCGGACCGCGAGATCCGCACGAAGACCGTCATCGTCGCGACCGGCGCGTCCCCGCGCCTCACGGGCATCCCGGGCGAGAAGGAATTGTACGGCGGCAAGGGCGTGACGACGTGCGCGACGTGCGACGGTGCCTTTTATCGCAAGATGGACGTCGCCGTAATCGGCGGCGGCGACAGCGCGGCGGAAGAGGCGCTGTTCCTCACGCGTTTTGCCAGCAAGGTTTACCTGGTTCACCGCCGCGACTCGCTGCGCGCCTCGAAGATCATGGCGGACCGCGCCACCTCGCACCCGAAGATCCAGCCGGTGTGGGACAGCGTGCCCGTCGCCGTCGAGGGCGTCGAACAAGGCGCTGTCAGCGGCCTCAAGGTGAAGAACGTGAAAACCGGCGCCGAAACCGTGCTGCCGGTGAAGGGCATTTTCGTCGCCATCGGCCACGTGCCGAACACCGCGGCCTTCAAGGACGCGGCCGACACCGATGACCAGGGTTATTTTGTTCCGACCGGTCACAGCCAGGTAAAGACGAAGACCCCCGGGCTCTATGTTGCCGGCGACTGCGCCGACCACCATTACCGCCAGGCCATCACGGCCGCCGGCATGGGTTGCCAGGCCGCGATCGAGGCGGAGCGCTGGCTGGCCGACAAGGGCGCCTGAGTCCGTCCGTCGCGCCTCCGCGCATGCCCACGCCGCTTCGCACGCTCTGGAAATCGCTCGGCATTCCGGCGGACTACGCGCGGCGGCGGCACCTGCCCGTCCAACGCGTCGCGCGAAGCCTGGTCTCGATCGGCCGTGCCGCGGATGATGGCAAGCCCCTGCACCTCGCACCGGGCGCCGCCCGTGCGTGGCGGCGCATGCAAGCCGCGGCCGCCGCTGAGGGGATCCGGCTGTTGCCAGTTTCCGCCTATCGCAGTGTTGCCCGGCAAACCCGCATCATCCGGCGCAAACTCGCGTCCGGCCAACCGATCGAGTCGATCCTGCGCTATGTGGCGGCGCCCGGTTGCAGCGAGCACCACACCGGCCGGGCCCTGGACATCGGTTCGCCGGCGGAGCTCGAATTGACGGACGCTTTTGCAAAAACTTCGGAATATCGCTGGCTGCGCCGCCACGCCGGTCGGTTTGGCTTCCATCTTTCCTACCCGCGTAACAACCGTCACGGCATAGGTTACGAACCGTGGCACTGGTGTTGGCAGGCGCGGGCTGAGAAAATCGCTTAAGCGCAGGGCCCGGGTGCCGAAACGTGGATTCGGCATCCAACCCACCCATGCGCCTCCCGTCTACGATCCTCGTTACGGCCACCTCCTTGCTGTCCCCCGTGAACTTGCCCGCGGTGGAGTGTGCACGAGGCGCCAACCGCTTCCCCCAAGCCCGACCTCGGTCGGGTTAGACGGGAAGCGAAACCCGAACATGTGAATCCCGCGGTCCCCGCGAAACTCCGTGTTCACTGCCAACCCACCGCATGAAGTTCACCGTCGCCCACAAGGTCTTTGCGCTCGCCGCAACGGCCGCCCTCCTGCTTGTCCTCCTCGTTGGAATCGTCAACCGCGGCTTCCGCACCGTCGCGCAAAGCGGCCAGGCCGTTGTCACCATGACCGCCGCACTCCAGAACCACGGCGAAGCCGACATGATGCATGACGCCATGCGCGCCGATGTGCTCGCGGCCCTGCTTGGCGCCCGCCGCGGTGACGCCGCCGCCATCGCCGACGCCGCCAAGGACTCCCACGAACACGAGCAGGCGTTCCGCGAGGCCCTCAACGCCAACCGCGCACTGGCGCTGCCGGCCGAAATCGTCACCGAGTTCGAAAAGGTGGCCGGTCCGCTGGACGCTTACATCAACTCCGCCCGGGACATCATCGAGCTCGCCGCGAAGAACGGCGCCGCGGCGGAAAACGCCATGCCCGCTTTCCTCGAAGCGTTCAGCGTGCTCGAAAAGGAAATGGGCGCGATCAGCGACGTCATCAAGCACGAGGCGGAACGCGTGAACGCCGAGGCCGCCGCCGCCGGTGCGCGGTTTTCCCTGATGCTTTGGTGGGGCGCGGCCGGTTCCCTCGCGCTGCTCTGCGTCCTCGCCTGGGGCGTCAGCCGCAGCATTCCGCGGCCGTTCGTGACCATCATCGAGCAACTGACGCAGGCCGCCGAGCAGAACTCCAGCGCCGCCGGCCAGGTTTCCCAACACAGCTCCAGCCTCGCCGAAGGCGCCTCCCAGCAGGCGGCCTCGCTCGAGGAAACCAGCGCCTCGCTCGAGGAAATTTCCGCCATGGCGCAGCGCAATTCCGACAATGCCACCCAGGCCACCGCCCTGGCCCAGGAAACCCGCACGGCGGTCGAGGTCGGCACCGCGGACGTGGCCGCCATGAGCGCGGCGATGGATGAAATCAAGCACTCGAGCGACGGGATCGCGAAGATCATCAAGACCATCGACGAGATCGCCTTCCAAACGAACCTGCTCGCGCTGAACGCGGCCGTCGAGGCCGCCCGGGCGGGCGACGCCGGCGCGGGCTTCGCGGTGGTCGCGGAGGAAGTCCGCGCCCTCGCGCTCCGCAGCGCCACGGCGGCGCATGAAACCGCGGACAAGATCGCGGAGGCGCTCACCAAGAGCCGCCGCGGCGCGGAAACGTGCCAGCGCGTCGCCGCCGGCCTGCGCGAAATCGATGGCAAGACGCGCCGGATGGACGAAGTCGTCACGGAAATCGCCCGCGCCTCCGCCGAGCAAACGCGGGGCATCCAGCACGTGAACAGCGCCGTCTCGCAAATGGACCAGGTCGTCCAACTCAGCGCCGCCCGCGCAGAGGAGAGCGCGGCCGTGGCCCAGGAATTGTCCGCCCAGTCGACCGTGCTGCAAAGCACCGTGGCCGAACTCGCCCACGTGGTCGGGGGAAGCTCCGCCTCGGACGCTCGCCGCACCCCGGTTGAAAAAGCGCCCAGCCCGGCCTTGGCCGTCGCCTGAGCGGGCGGCGCGTCCCGCGCCGCATATTGCAACCTCCGAACCCCCTCCGCCCGCAGTTTGCGGCCGGACCGCGGGCGCCCGCCACGGCGCCCGCTTTTCATTTTGGCGGACATCAACGGCTAACCGGAGCCGCGCGGGCGTGGCATGCGCGCTGCAAAGAGGCACGCACCCCTTCCCCGCCATGCTTGAAAACTTCGCCATCGCCCTCGTCGTCCTGTGGCTGCTCGGCCTCGTGTCTTCCTATACGCTGGGCGGCTTCATTCACCTGCTGCTGGTGCTTGCCCTGGTCACGATCGTGATTCGGGCGGTCCGCGGAAACCGTCCGCTCGCGTGAACCCCCGAACCGAGATCACGCGCCGGACATTTCCCGGCTCCGTCCTCGCCGGCGAACCCAGCACCCGCTTCGCCTACCGCCACGGCAATTTCTCGCGCTGAATATCGCGCGGCAAAGCGGCGCCCGGCTGCCACCCCCTTAGGTGGGAGCCGGCGCCGCCATTGCCGTGAAGCGCGCGCTCAGGCCTGGCGCAGGTCGAAAAAAAACTCCACGAGGTCCGAGCCGGCCGGAGAGAACACGCCGACCCGCCCGCCGTGCAGGGTCGCAATCTCGCGGCAGATCGCGAGACCCAGGCCGGTGCCCTCGGCGTTTTCGCCGGGACGTCGGAAAAATGGATCAAACACCAGCGCCTGCTCGGGCTCGCTCAGCGGGCGCCCCTGGTTGATCACGCTGAAACGCACGTAACCGTCGCCGCGCGACCTGGCCTGCAGCGTGACGGGCCGGCCGGGCAGGCCATACTTACCCGCGTTCGAGAGGAAATTGCCGAGGACCCGGTTCGCGTGGACGGGATCCGCGAGGACGTTCGGCAAATCCCCGGCGGCCTCCACCGCCAGCTGTCCGCCCACCTGGCGCACCCGGTCGCCATGCGCGGCGATCGCCTCGGCCAGCAGGTCGGCCGGAAGGTGCGACCCGATCTGCAGTTCCGTGCGCCCCATCTCAAGGCGCGCGAGCTCGAGCAGGGCCTGCAGCACCGCCAGCAGCCGCTCGCAGTCGTTGCGCGCCACCTCCAGCAACTCGCGCTGGTCCGCGTTGACCGGCCCAACCTTGCCCTCGAGCAGCAGGTGCAGGGTCATGCGCACGCCGGTGACCGGCGTCTTCACCTCGTGGCTGAGCGTCGCCAGCGCCTTGGTCTTCGCCTCCACGTTGCGTCGCAGCCGGGTGACGTCCAACAACAGCACCGCCCAGCCGTCGTCGGGCCCGAACGCGCCGGCCATCCGGAAAATCTGCGGCAGGTAGTCGCTGCCCGCGCTGCCCTCCGAGCCGGGCAAGCGGACGGCGCGCAGCAGGTCGTCGCCCACGAGGTCGCGATTTCCGGCGACGGCGCCGTCGATCTGCCGCCGGACCTCGCCGGGCAGCACGCCGGGAATGCCCAGGCCGCGACTGAGCGCCTCGGCCCGGGGGTTCGTCTGCCGCACCGTGAAACTGCCGTCCACAATGTACACGGGATACGGCAGCGTCTCGAGGATGGCGCGGCTCACGCGGTTGGCCGCGACGGCCCGCTCGTCGGTCTCGCTGATGTAGCGCTGCAGTTCCTGCGCCATCGTGTGGAAGCTGCGGGCGATCTGGCCGACCTCGCCGCTGCCCTCGATCGGGACGAGCGTGTCGAAACGCCGCGCGGCCATGAGCTGGATCGAGTCGCGCAGGCGCTGCAGCGGCTCGTAGATGCCGCGGGTCAGCCGCATCGAGGTGAGGATGTAGATGCCAAGGGAGAAGATCGCGAAACCCATCGCGATGATCGTGACGTTCTGGCCGCGGTGCACGGCGTCCTCCTGGCGGGCCATGATCGCATTGTCGCTGAGGTCGGCGATTTCATCGGCCACGTTGCTGATATCGCCCGTGAGCCCGATGATTCGCCGGCCCAGTTCGATGCGCCGGGCCTCCGCGCGCGGCGCGAGCGCGAAGAGCTCGTCGTACGCCGCGAAATAGACCTGGCCCAGCGCGGTCAGCCGGTCGACGAGTTCATGCTCGGCGATGCCGTCGGCCGTGCGCTCGAGCTGGCGCAGGCGCTTTTCGGCCGTGTCGCGCTCCTGCCGGAAGGCGCGCCGGGTCGCGGCGAGCCCGGCGACGTCCGGCACGGTCAGGCACTGCGCATTGAGGCGGATGAGGGCCGAGCGCAGTTCCCGCGTGGTGCGAACGGCGTCGTAGTTGCGGTTGATGAGCGAGCTCATCTCATCCGTGAGCCCGCGCGTGGCCCAGATGCAAAACCCGCTCAGCACGAGCAGGAGCAGCAGGGTGACCGTCAGGCCACCGGCGAACGACCAGCGGTTCATGGCGCCGTTTCCGCGGGCGCTTCCGCCGCCCAGCGCTTGCGCTTGCGGTAGATCGTGGCGGCGTCGATGCCCAGCACGCGGGCCGCCTCCTCCAGGGTCGCCGTGCGGGCGGTCACGAGCCGGACGTGCGCCTGCTCGACCGCCTCGAGCGGCACGAGCGCGCCGAGCGCGACGTCGGGCCCGCCCCCCGCCGGGAGCGCAAGGGCCGCGGGCAGGTCATCGAGTTCCACCTGCGAACCGCGCGCGAGGATCACCGCCCGCTCAAGGGCATTGCGGAGTTCCCGCAGGTTGCCCGGCCAGGGATGCCGGCGCACCGCGGCCCAGGCCGCCGGGGAGAAATCCTTCACGGGTGCACCGGACTCGCCGGCGAAGAAGCGCAGGAAATCCCGCGCGTGTCGCTCGAGGTCGCGCGGGCGCGCGCGCAGCGGGGGCATCTGCACGCTGATGACGTTCAGCCGGTAGAACAGGTCCTCCCGAAAGGTGCCGGCCTTCACGGCGGCGGCGAGGTCGCGGTTGGTCGCCGCGATGATGCGCACGTCCGCGGTCCGCGTCCGGGTGTCGCCCACCCGTTCATACACGCGCTCCTGGAGCAGCCGGAGGAGCTTCGGCTGCAGCTCCGCGGGCAGCTCGCCGATCTCATCGAGGAAAAGCGTCCCGCCGCGCGCGGCATCGACCTTGCCCCAGGTGTCCTTCAACGCGCCGGTGAACGCCCCCTTCACGTGGCCGAAGAGTTCGCTTTCGAGCAACTCGCGCGAAAGGCTTGGGCCGCTGACCGTGACGAACGGCCCGCCCGCGAGCGGGCTGAGCTGATGGATGTGGCGCGCGAGCGCGCTCTTGCCCGTGCCGTTTTCGCCGAGGATCAGGAGGGTGGCCTTGCTGACGGCAGCGCGTTCGACCACGGACATCAACTCCCGCATTTCAGGGTCCTCGGACGCGAAATCGAGCGCGGGGGCGGTGGTGGCCACCTGTTCCTCCAGCTCATCCACGCGCTGGCGCAACCGGCGGGCCTTTTCCACCCGGACGAGCAATTGGCGCAGCTGTTCCGGCGTGAATGGTTTTTCCAGGTAGTCCTGCGCCCCGCGGCGCATCGCCTCGACCGCGGTCTCGATGCTCGCATGGGCGGTGCAGATCACCACCGGCAGCGACGGCGCGAGCTTCAACATGCGCGCGAGGTAGTCGAGGCCGTCGGCCTCGCCCTCCATGCGGAGGTCCAGCAGCACCAGGTCGAACCGCTCCTCCTGGAGTTTCAGCAGGGCCACCTGGCCGCTGTCGGCCGTGTCGGCCTCGTGGCCCTCGGCGCGCACGGCCTGGGCTGAGGTCAGCCGGATGCTGCGTTGGTCGTCGACGATGAGAATGCGCATGCGGGCGGACGGTTTTCGGGTCGCCCCGCGAAAGACAGGGGCGGCGTGGCGAGGTTCGGGAAATCCCCGACGGCCCGAGCCGCCGCCCGGACTTTCATTTCTTTTTATCAGGTGACCGCGGATTTTCGGGCACTGCGCGCGCGTTTCGCACCACTATCCGGGCAGGCCCTCGCGACGGCGGGGCCGCCCACAATTCCCGCCATGCGCACCAATCCGCAGGAAACCCAAAACACCGTCGCCACGTTGTTCATCCCCTACGTGTTCGGACTGGTGGTCTTCTTCTTCGGCTTCACCGACCTGCCACGCAGGCACGAGGAGTCGTTCCTCCTCTTCTGCGTGTTTCTCGCGCTGCTGGCCGTCCCGATCGTCGCCAATGCTCGACGCAAGCGACGCCATTCAACCGACTCCCGCGGTCCTTAAAGACCACGCCGCCAAGCGCCGGGGTGCTGCAACCGACGTCGATTGGCAGGTTATCTGGTGATCGCAGCGCTCCTTCGGAGAAAATGTACGCCCGTAAGTTCATGGCCTGTAACGTCCTAAAAATTGAATTAGAATTATTCTAATTCTCAGTTGAAAGGAACCCGGACATGCTTTGTTTGGGCATTTCCCACGACGCCATGTCCACCACCCACGATCACCACACCGCGCTAAGCGAAAAGCTGAAGGCGTGTGACGTCCGCCCCACCCCCCAGCGTGAGACTGTCCTGAAGGTAATCCTGGAAAAGCGCGACCATCCGACGGCGGATGAAATTTTCGCCCGGGTGAAGTCGACGATGCCGACCATCTCGCTCGCCACGGTTTATAACTGTCTCGAGGCCCTTGTGCAGGGCGGCCTCATTCGCCAGGTGAATTTCGAGCGCTCGTCGACGCGCTATTGCCCGAACCTGCGCGAGCACGCGCATTTTCATGACGAGACGACGGGGCGGATCCACGACGTCGACCTGCCGGCCGAGTTCGTCGATCGCCTCCGTCAGATTCTCCCCCCGGGTTACGATGCGCGCAGCATCGAACTCAACTTCCGGGGCTCGGCCGCCAAAACCGCCGCGAACTGACCCGCCCTTCCCTCTCCACCACCAAGATCCATTTTCCCAATGAGCCAACTCGTCATTTCAGACCTCCGCATCAGCATCGGCGACAAGCCCATCGTCAAGGGCCTCAACCTGACGATCAAACCGGGCGAAGTGCACGCCATCATGGGCCCGAACGGCACGGGCAAGAGCACGCTGGCCAAGGCCATCGCCGGTCATCCGGATTACACGATCACCGGTGGTGACGTCACCCTCGGCGGCCAGTCGGTCCTCTCGATGGAACCCGACGAGCGCGCCCGCGCCGGCCTCTTCCTGGCGTTCCAGTACCCCAGCGAGATCCCGGGCGTGTCGATCGCCAACTTCCTCCGCGCCGCCGTCCAGGCCCGCATGGCCGAGGGCGAGGAACTCGACGCGACCGGCTACTACAAGCGGCTCTACTCGAAGATGGACATGCTGAAGATCGACCGGAAGTTCACCTCCCGCGCGGTCAACGACGGTTTCTCCGGCGGCGAGAAGAAGCGCTGCGAAATCCTCCAGATGGCCATGCTCGAGCCGAAGATGGCCCTGATGGACGAGACCGACTCCGGCCTCGACATCGACGCGCTGCGCATCGTCGCCGAGGGCGTGAACTCCATCCGCGCCGGCGGCAACCCGCCGGGCATCCTCCTCATCACCCACTACCAGCGCCTGCTCGACTACATCGTGCCCGACTTCGTGCACGTCATGTACGACGGCCGCATCGTGAAGAGCGGCGACAAGACCCTCGCCCTCGAACTCGAGGCCAAGGGCTACGACTGGGTGAAGCAGGAACTCGCGGCCGCCACGGCCGGCTAAACTTCGAACTTCCAACGCTCAACTTCCAACCTCCCAACGCGCTCCCAAAAACTTGAATGTTCAACGTTGAACGTTGGACGTTGAAAGTTCCCCGCCGCGCACCCGCCAGATGAGCCAACCTCCCGATACCAACACGATTTCCGGCTCCACCGCCGATGATATGGCGACCGAAAACCCGGTGGCGGGCATCGACCAGACCAAGGGCGACTTCCAGTACAAGGTCGACTACCAGTACGACGCGGGCACGGGCCTCAACGAAAACGTCGTGCGCTACATCAGCCAGGTGAAGAAGGAGGAGCCGTGGCTCCTGGATTTCCGCCTGAAGGCGCTCAAGACCTTCCTCGAGAAACCCATGCCGACGCACTGGGCGACGAAGGACCTCGAGAACATCGATTTTGACAAGATCCGCTATTACCTCGCGCAGGGCCAGAAGCCGAAGCGCACGTGGGACGAGGTGCCGGATGACATCAAGGAAACCTTCGAGCGGCTGGGCATCCCGGAGCAGGAACGCAAGTTCCTCGCCGGCGTCGAGGCGCAGTTCGACTCCGAGGCCGCCTACTCGAACATCAAGGAGATCGTCGCCAAGCAGGGCGTCATCTTCTGCAACTCGACCGAGGGCCTGCGCGAGCACCCGGAGATCTTCCGGAAGTTCTTCGGCAAGGTTATCCCGACCGGCGACAACAAGTTCTCCGCCCTCAACAGCGCGGTGTTCTCCGGCGGTTCCTTCATCTACGTGCCGCCGGGCGTGAAGGTCGCCCAGCCGCTGCAGGCCTACTTCCGCATCAACGCCGAGAACTTCGGCCAGTTCGAGCGCACCCTCATCATCGCCGACGAGGGTTCCGAGGTCGTGTACATGGAGGGCTGCACCGCCCCGAAATTCAGCACGTCGACGCTCCACAGCGCCGTCGTCGAGCTCGTCGCCCTCAAGGGCGCGAAGATCCAGTACATCACCGTCCAGAACTGGGCGAACAACGTGTTCAACCTCGTGACCAAGCGCGCCGTCGCCCACGAGGAAGCCGAGGTCAAGTGGATCGACTGCAACATCGGCAGCCGGCTCACCATGAAGTACCCGGGCGTCGTCCTGAAGGGCCGCAAGGCCCGCGGCGAGGTCATCTCGATCGCGCTCGCCAACGACGGCCAGCACCAGGACACCGGCGCCAAGATGATCCACGCGGCCGACGACACCACGTCCGTCGTCGTCTCAAAGTCCATCTCCGTCGGCCAGGGCCGCGCCACCTACCGCGGCCAGGTGCACATCCCGAAGCACCTCAAGGGCTGCAAGAACAACACCGAGTGCGACGCGCTGCTAATCAACACCAACAGCCGCACCGACACCTATCCCGCGATCACCGTCCGCGGCGACAAGAACGCCACGCAGCACGAGGCGAGCGTGTCCAAGGTTTCCGAGGACATGATCTTCTACATGCAGCAGCGCGGCCTCACCGAGGCGCAGGCGATGAGCCTCGCGGTGAACGGCTTCATCAACGACCTCGCGCGCCAGTTCCCGATGGAATACTCGGTCGAGCTGAAGCGCCTGATCGACCTCGAGATGGAGGGATCGGTCGGCTGACCTCTCAATTTACGAGTTACGATTTACGAAGGACGACCGCCCAACCTTCTGATCGCAGCTCGTAAATCGTAAATCTGAAATCGTAATTCTCATGTCCGTTTCTACCACTTCCGTTGTCGGCGCCTTCACCCGCGAGGCGTTCGACGCGCACCTGCAGCGCGTGAAGCACCTCCCGTCCTGGTGGCTCGACCGCAAGCGCGCGGCCTATGAGCGCTTCGCGTCGCTCCCCATGCCGAAGCGCACCGACGAGGGCTGGCGCTTCTCCAATTTTGGCGCACTGACGCTCGACGGCTTCCACCTGCCGGAGCCGCTGACGTTCGGCGACGCCCACCACACCGCCCTCGGCATCACCGGCGCCGGGACGCTCATGCTGGCCAACCACCGCGTGGCGCTGCACGAACCGGTGTCGGCCGACCTCGCGAAGGCCGGCGTCATTTTCGAATCCCTGCAGAACGCGCTGCGCAAGCACGGCGACCTGGTGAAGCAACACCTGCTCACCCAGCCTTCCAAGCTGGGCTCGGAAAAGTTCGCCGCGCTCCACGAGGCGTTCCTCGAGGACGGCGCCTTCATCTACGTGCCCCGCGGCGTCGAGATTGCCCAGCCGTTCGGCATCTTCCACTACGCCGGCGGCCACGGCACGGCCCTCTTCCCGCACACGCTCGTCGTCGCCGAGGAAAACGCCCGGGTCACCGTGGCGGACTTCTTCCGCTCGGCCAACGCCGGCGAGCAGCAGTTCATCTGCGGCGGCAACGACCTCTTCGCCGGCCACGGCGCCTCCGTCGCCTACGTCGCGATGCAGGATTGGAGCCGCGACGCGCTCTCGCTGCAGTTCAACGCCACCGTCGCCAAGCGCGACGCCAAGGTCCTGTCCCTCAATCTCCACGCCGGTGCGCGCCAGGCTCGCCATGAGAGCTTCTCCCAGCTCCAGGCTCCTGGCGCGCACTCGGAAATGCTGGCGCTCACCGTCGCGCACGGCACGCAGGAGTTCGACCAGCGCACGTTGCAGATCCACCAGGCGCCGAACACGAGCTCAAACCTGCTCTACAAGAACGCGCTGCTCGACCAGGCGAAGACGATTTTCTCCGGCCTGATCGTGGTCGATCCCGACGCGCAGAAAACGGACGCCTACCAGAGCAACCGCAACCTGATGCTCTCCGACGACGCCGAGGCGCATTCGCTGCCGGGCCTCGAAATCCAGGCGAACGACGTGCGCTGCACGCACGGCGCCACCAGCGCCCGCATCGACCGTGAGCAGGAGTTCTACCTCGAGGCCCGCGGCATCAAGCCCGCGCAGGCCCAGGAACTCCTGGTGTTCGGCTTCTTCGAGGAGGTCCTCGGCAAGATCGAACACTCCGAGCTCCACGACTCGCTCACCGAAATCATCCGCCAAAAATTCAAAGCCTGATTCTCCGCGGATATCGCGGATGTTCGCGGATGCTTCCAATCGATCCGCGTCTATCCGTGCCACCCGCGGGAAACCAACTTTCCCCATGAACCCTGACAAACGCGACCGCACTCTCTCCCGCGAGGTCACCGTCACGCAGATCCCGAGTGGCGACAAGCAGACCCTTTTCGCCGGTGACACGGTGTTCATTCACCAGGTCCTCGGCGGCAGCTACACGATCCAGACCTCGACCGGCCTGTTCCGGCTCGATGGCAAGGACGCGGATGCGATCGGGGAGACGGTGGTGGAGCAAAAGGTCACGGCTTCGACGCTCGCCGACGGCGCGCCCGACCCCGAGGCCATTTGGGACCAGCTGCGCAAGGTGTACGACCCCGAGATTCCCGTGAACATCGTGGACCTCGGCCTCGTGTACTCGATGGACGTCAGCAAACCGGCCGAAGGCGGCTACAAGGTCGACGTCGCCATGACCCTCACGGCCCCCGGCTGCGGCATGGGTCCCGCCATCGCGGAGGACGCCAAGGGCAAGATCCTGCTCGTGCCCGGTGTCAGCAACGCCGACGTCCGCATCACTTGGGAACCGGCCTGGAACCAGTCCATGATCTCCGAAGAGGGGAAAATGAAGCTGGGGCTGATCTGAGTTTCGCCTGAAAACCAAGCTGCTGTTCGTTTGTTCGGCCAACCAGTGGCGTTCGCCCACGGCCGAGTGGCTGTTCAAGGAGCATCCCCGCTACGAGGCGCGTTCCGCCGGCACGGAGACCGGCGCGCGCGTCAAGATCACGGCCGGTCACATCGGCTGGGCGGACCAGATCTTTTGCATGGAGAAGAAACATGCCGACCGCCTGCGCGAACGCTTCCCGGAGGAACTCGCCGACAAGCCCGTCATGGTTCTGCGCATCCCGGACAACTACCGTTTCATGGATCCGGAGCTGATCGAGCTGCTGCGCACCGAACTGGCGGCCCGGCTTTAATCCGCCCCAGCGCCAACCCGCCCCGAGCGCCGCTTCCACCTGCGTTAATGGATTTGCGCGACTGCCGGCCGCAGTGCAGAAACCGGCATGCACACCCCCGCGGCCTCGGCCGCTCCGGTCCCTTGGTTTCGTGATGCCGGCTGGTCTGCCGCGGCTTTCTGCCTCTGCCTGCTCGCCGGCGGTTTGTTCTACATGGCCGAGGCAGGAAAACTGCCGCCGCCGCCACCGGTGCCCGCATCGCTGCCGCTTTCACCGGGCAACGGGTCGTTCCGGGCGGATGGCTTTCCCGAGAGCGTCGTGGGACGGGACGGACTGCCGGCCATGGGAACCTGGCGGGCCGACGATGCCGGGAGCACGGGCGAATGGATCAGCGAACCGCTGGCGAGTTCCGCGACCTTTCTGCAGGTCCGCGTCAACGGCACGCTGCGGCCGCCCGCCACGGCGCTGCTCCTGCGAACCGCCGATGGCCGGGAGATCGAGCCGCTGCAGACGAATTTCTCCGCGAACGACCGATGGAAGCGCATCAATTTTTCCGTGCCGGACGGCCCGTTTCGGATCGTCGCCCGCGACACGAGCCCGACCGACTGGATCGCGTTCACGGCGCCGGTCGAGGTGAGTCGCCTGGCTTGGATCGCCGGCAAGGTCCTCCGTCCGCCGGCCGGCTGGATCGGCGTCGGTCTCATGGCGGCGCTCGTGGTGTACGTGCTCTGGCGGCTGCGCGCGCAGCTGGCCGCCTCCCATCCCTCGCCCGCGTGGCGCGCGCTGCCCTGGGCGGCCCTGCTGCTCTACGGGGTCTTCTTCTATTTTCATCTCGATCCCGTCGCCGGACCCAACGACTCCGGCGGCTACCTCAACAGCGCCAAGGCCCTCGCGTCGGGCCACCTCGGGCCGGAACCGCGCATGCTGGACGGACAACCCGCCGCGGGCCGCGACTACTCGCCGTTCCTGGCGACCACATTTCTTCTCCACCCGAGCGGCCGCGCGGCCCCGGAATATCCGGTGGGCCTGCCGCTGATCTTTGCCACGGCGGGTGCGGTGCTCGGCATGGAACGGGCCGTGCCGCTCGTCATTGCGGGCCAACTGGTCCTGGGCGTGATCTTCACCCTGCTGCTCGCCCGGGCCGTCGGCTTGCGCGGCGGGTGGGATTGGTTTGCCGCGGGCATCATTGGGCTCAGTCCGGTCTACCTGCACCAAGGCCTGCAGCCACAAAGCGACAGTCCCGCGCTCGTGTGGTGCACGGCGGCGGTCTGGCTGGCGTGGATGAGCCGGGAGCGAATCTGGCTGGCCCTGCTGGCCGGCCTTGCCACCGGGCTCGCCGTCTTGATTCGACCGAGCAATGTCCTGATGATCCTGCCCCTGCTGATCATCCTGTTCGGCGCGTGGCGGCAACTGGGCCTGTGGATCCTGGGCGGCATTCCCGCCGCCGCCTGGCTGGGTTGGTACAACCACGAGCTCTACGGCAGCGCCCTCCTCACCGGCTACGGCGTCAGCGTCGAAAGCGGTTTCGCCTGGCGCTACGTCCCGCTGACGGTGCGTTCCTACGTGCTGTGGCTGCCGCTGATGTTCACGCCGCTGGTGCCATTGGCGCTGGCCGGCCCGTGGCTGCGCGAACCGGCCCCGCGGATCCGCCTCGCCCTGGCCGTGTGGTCCGGCGTGTTCGTGATATTCTACGCGTTCTATTGGTGCACGTGGGACAACTGGTACAACATGCGCTTCGTGCTGCCGGCGGCGCCCGCGATGGTCATCCTCGCCCTGTTCGCCACGCGCGCCCTGGCGAGCCGCTTCCGGTTCCCGCTCTTCCAGGCCCCCGGCGTCCTGGCGACCATGCTGCTCCTGATTGTCCTCGGCCTCCAGCTGATCGCCGACTCGCGCCTGCGCAAGGTCGTGTACTGGATGCAGAACAATTCCGTGAACGCCGCCGGCCCGCGCTGGCTCACGCAGCACGTCCCGAAAAACTCCGTGATCCTCGCGCGGCACGCGACGAACTCGCTGCTCTACTACACGGACTTCACCTTCGTCCGCAGCGACCATGAGCTGGCGAAATCCCCTGACTTCTATCGTGACCTCGCCCGCGCGGGCCGCCCGGTGTACGCGCTCAACTATTGGTGGGAAGGCCACGGCAAGGAGGACACCGGGCCCGGCCGCGGCCAGGGCCGGCCGAAACTGCCGGGACGCTGGAAACCGGTGATCGTGCTCTGGGACGACGAAATCCACATCTGGCAGTGGTCGCCGGATTGAGCGGGAGACGATTCGTGGAGGCGGGGTGCCCTCACCCCGCTTTCGCGAGCTTCGATCGCGGGGTGAGGGCACCCCGCCTCCAAAAGGTAGAACTCACCTGACCAGATCCACAACGGCGCGCGGCACGCGGAGGACCGTGCCGTGACGAATGCCTTTCGGCATCACCAGCCCGGCGCTGACGTCCTCCCAAGTCTTCAGGTCCTTCGAGCGCATCACGCCGTATTTCTTGTCCCGGTAGATGTCGTAGTAGAGGTGCCACCACTCGCCAATTTTCACGGCCGTGCCGCCTTCGACCCAGAGGCCCGGGGGCGTGATGGGTTCACTCGGAGTGGACCACGGGCCGTCGGGTGACGCCGCACGGACCAGGTAGATGTTTTTTGCCGCCTTCGGAATCTCGGTCTCGTTCTTCACGAACATCACCCAACCGCCGTCCACGGCGATCATGGACTCGTCGATGACGTTGATCCCGGGTTCGTAGTGCAGCCTGGTCGGCGTGAAGGTCTCGAAATCCCTGGTCGTCGTCGAATAGAGCCGGTGGTTCCGCGGCGGCTTGGTCTTGTCCGGGCGATCGGTTTCGTCCGGCACCGGAAATCGTCCGGGCACGGTCGACGACCAGAAAATCAGGTAGTGCTGCTGTTGCGGGTCCCAGAGGATTTCCGGCGCCCAGCAATTCGCGGTCGTCGGCTCGGCCTGCATCACGGGCAGTGTCTTCTGCTTCGTCCAGTGCACGAGGTCCTCGGAACTCGAGTAGCCGATCGTCCCGCCGGTCCACGAGGTCGTCCACACCATGCGGAAAACTCCGTCCGGCCCCCGCAGCAAACACGGATCGCGCATGAGTTTGTTTTCCCCGGCCACCGGCTGCAGAAAGGACGCACCGCCACGGAGCGCCGTCCACTTCAAGCCGTCCTCGCTGGTCGCCAGGTGCAGGCCATCCTCGCCATTCCCCATGAAATAGCTGAACAGCAGCACGTCGTCGCTGCGCGCGGCGGCGCCCACCACGGCCGACACCAACAAGCCCAGCCACATTGCTCGCCATCGCCTACCCCGTAGCCACAGGCCCTGGTCGCCTTTGGCGCCGCCTCCGGCGGGTAAACCTCCGTGCCTGTGGTCGCGTGCAAACCGGCAGGCAGGGACGCCTGCCGCGACGGGGGAAGCCGGGCCGGGAATGGACACTTGCATTGCGGGCACGATGCGGCTCATCGCAAACGCCTCAAGCCGGGACTCCGCCCCTTGCAAATACGGCGCCACCTGCTACGTCTGGAGCATGCGTTGCCCCCCTGCCCTGCTTGGCCTGCTGGCCGTTACCGCCCTGACGGTCCAGGCGGGCGAAAGCCGTGAATTGTTCAATGGCCGCGACCTCGCCGGCTGGGAATTTGTCAGCAACCCGGCCACGGACGTTGCCAAGGTCTGCACCGTGGGTCCGGACGGCGTCATCGCGGCGGCCGGCCAGCCGGTGGGATTTCTCGCGACCACCGGGAGCTTCCGCCACTATCGCCTCCACGCCGAATGGCGGTGGCCCGACAAGCCCGGCAATGGCGGCGTGCTCGTGCACATCAGCTCGGGCCCGAAGGACCGCGCGTGGCCGCTTTGTTACCAGATCCAGACCAAGCATCAGGCCGCCGGGGATTTGCTGCCGATGGCCGGCGCCACCTTTGCCGAGCCCCTGACCAGCGCGCCGGGCGCGGCGACCGCCGTGAAGGCGCATACCGCCCCCGACAGCGAGAAGCCAGCGGGCGAATGGAACACGTGCGACGTCACGTGCCGCGGCGACACCATCGAGGTCGTGGTGAACGGTGTGCTGCAAAACCGGGTGAGCGGCTGTTCCCTCCAGGCCGGTAGAATTGGTTTTCAGTTTGAGGGTGTGCCGTTTGAACTTCGTCGCGTGACGGTGGACATACTTGACTAAGCGCCCGCAAACCGGCCCTCTGTTCCTCCCGCCGCCGCCATGATTGACGACGACATTCCTCCGAGCCACCCCGAGTTCTGGAGTTCGCGCTACCTCAGCGCGAACACGCCTTGGGATTTCGACGGCGTGCCGGCGGACCTCCGGGAATTCCTCAAGCGCAAGGACACGGGTTCCAACCCGCAGGCGCGCGGCAAGGTCCTGATTCCCGGCTGCGGCCTGGGCCACGAGATCCGCGCCTTTGCGCAGGCCGGTTACGATGTGACCGCCATCGATTTCGCCCCCGGCGCGGTCGAGCGCGCGCGCCGGCTCAACGGCACCGCCCTCGCCAGCCGCATCATCCTCGGCGACTTCTTCAGCCACGACTTCGCGCCGGCCTCCTTCGACTATATCTATGAGCGCGCGTTCCTGTGCGCGCTGCTGCCCGATCGCCGCGAAGTCTATCGCGCCCGCATGGCGAACCTCTTGAAGTACCGCGGCTCGTTGCTCGGCTACTTCTATTACCAGAAGCCGGTGATTTCCGACGGCCCGCCCTACGGTTTTGCGTGGGGTACCGCGGACGAACTTTTTGCCCGCTATTTCCTCCTCGTGAAGGACACGCCCGTCAGCGATTCCGTGCCGATGTTCGCCGGACGCGAACGCTGGCAAGAGTGGCGGCGGACGTCGTTCAAAGGCTGATCGCCGAAAGGCGCCGACAAAGCGCCAAGCCGAACGTCCAACGTCCGACGTTCAACGCTCAACCTTGAAGAGCGGCAGCACTTCCAGCGCCCCCGTCCAGGGCCTTCGTGCGCCCATGCCAATCTTTCAACTTTCAACCTTCCACTTTCAACCGGCGGCGGCGCCGCCGTCGCCGCCTCCGCCGCCGCCTTCGCCTTTCGGTCAATACCCGCCCATGCCGGAACGCGGTAGGCTGGAGGAAATCCCCGCCCCATGCCCGCCGTTGCCACCGCCCGCCCCGTCCCCACCACCGGCTGCCGCTCCCTTGACCTGGTCGCCAGCGTCCTGCCCGCGGCCCCCGGCACGATTGTACGCCTCGATGTGGGCGCGAATGTCCTGTTCGCCGGTGCCCGTGCGAGCCACTCGCTCGTGGCCATCGCGCGTGAATTTCCGCGCAGCCGTTTTCTCGCGACCGAGCCCTCCGTCGAGGTGATCGAAGCCGCCACGGACGCAGTGCGTGCGGCCGGCCTGCAAAACACCCAGGTGGCCCGGCCGGATGTGCTGAAGCAGGCGCGCCTGCAGGGCATCTTCGAATTTGTGATTCGCGACGGAGGCGAACGCGCCGCCCCGATGGCGGCGTTGCCGAAATTGCTCCGCGAAGGCGGCCTGGTTTTCGACCTCAGCCGCGAGCTCCCCTCGCCCCTCGCCTACCACGAAGCCGGCTTGGTGATCCTCCGGTCCATCCGCCTCGGGGACGGCTGCGCATGCGTCATCGCCGGCAACTGGGCGCTACCGTCGCCCGGTCGTTGACCGGCAGCCCCGGCGCGCGAGTGCCGTCCCGTAGATCCGCTCTGATTGGCTACTCCGATTCTCTAGATTCTCCGTATCGGAACCTGCCGCTTGGGGCGACCATTCTCAATTCCTGACCTGACGTCTTCGGCTTCGCCCCGCCGCGAGCGCGCGCTCCGCCGCCACGCGGGTCGCCGGACTGCCGCACCCGCTCACGACAGTGATCCCATGCTTCGCCAACAACTCGCCGGCGGCGCCCGCCAGCTCGTACGCGGCGGAACCGGGCTCAGCACTTCCAAGGACACAAACCTGCGGGGCTTTCTGCTTCATGCCGGTTTCCTGTAGCCGGACGCACGATTGTCGGCGAGCCACTTTCCTGCGCCCGCGGGGAACCCGCGGCGTGGAACCCGCTTGCCCCTGACCGCAGCGTGACGAACATCCAAGGCGCATGGCGCATCCGGCCACGGCTTTTTATGAACAGTTCGGCGTCCTCGAGCGCGAGGGGACGGCCTTCGTGTTTGTGCTCCTCGCCGAGTGCCTCGGCAGCACGCCGCAGGACGCGGGCGCCAAGATGATCGTCACCGCCAACGGCCTGCACGCCGGCACGGTTGGCGGCGGCAAGGTCGAGGCGAAGGCCATTGGAATCGCGCGGGAAATGCTGGCCGCGGGCGCGACCGCGCCGCAGTTCGTCAACTGGGCCCTGCGCACCGACGTCGGCATGACCTGCGGCGGCTCGGTGAAACTCTATTTTGAACCGCATGCCGCCGGCGGGGCAGGCGCCGCGTGGCCGATCTGGATCTTCGGCGCCGGCCATGTCGTGCAGGCGCTCGTGCCCGTGCTCGCCCCGTTGGACTGCCAGTTGACCATCGTCGACCCGCGGCGCGAGTGGCTGGACAAACTTCCCCGCGGCCGGAACGTCCGCTACATCGAGGCCGCCGAGCCCGCGGATCTCGTCCCGACGATTCCCGACCAGGCCTTCCTGCTCTGCCTCACAAAAGGCCACGCCTTCGACCGCCCGGTGCTGCAGCGCGCGTTGGGTGAACGGAATTTTCCCTTTGTGGGCGTCATCGGCAGCGACTCCAAAGCCAAGATTCTCCGCAAGGAATTGATCGCCGGTGGCCTCTCCGCCAAGCGCGCCAGGGATTTCCACTGTCCCGTCGGCCTGCCCTTCGGCAACAATGACCCGCGGGAAATCGCACTGAGCATCGCCGCGCAGTTGCTGACGGAGCGGGACGCGCTTTTGAAAATTTCAGATACCAAAGGTCCAAAGTCCAAATGAGGGGCTGAAAGCTCCCTGGGCCCAAAGCCCAAACACCAAGGTCCGAAATTTGGAGGATCTTCGCTGGTCGAAGGGTCGTGGTTTAGTTTGGAGCAGCGGTGGTCACACCGCTGGCGCCAGCCGCCTGACGACGGCTGCTACTTTCAATCCGATCGGCGCACCGCACGGTGGGAGGGATTTTATTTACCGACTACCTCGCGTCTGCTCCCGAGTCAGGGTGTAAAACCCCTCCCACCCCAGACCCGCCACCACCGATCCTGAGTTCGGCAATTTGGCTTTGGGAACTTCCCCGCCGTTATTTGGCGTTTGGATCTTGGCGTTTGAGATTTGGCCGACGCGGTCGAGCCACAAATATCGGTGGGAGGGATTTCATATCCCGACTGCCTCGCGTCCGCAGGCGAGCACAGGAACCAACCCTCCCTCCAGATACGATCACTGCTCAGGACCGGCCAATCGGGAAGCCCCGGCAATTCGCGCCGGCAAACGAAATTTCGCACCGAATCGGGCCAACTATTTTGAGGGGGCCGAAATTATTTTGTCCGGCTTCTGGCCCTTTTTCCCGGGGCTTTTCGTTTTGATTGGCATGTCCACTGAATCCAACTCCCCACTCTCCCGCATGGTGGTACTGATGTACGGGCTCGTCGCCTACGGCATCTTCTTCGCCACCTTTCTCTACGCCTTCTGCTTCGTCGGCGGCTTCTTCGTCCCGAAGTCGATCGACTCCGCCGCGGAGACACCGTTTCTCCAAGCCCTGCTCATCGACGCCGGCCTGCTCGGCCTCTTCGCCGTCCAGCACAGCCTGATGGCCCGCCCGTTTTTCAAGCGCTGGCTCACGCGCTTCATTCCCGAACCGGCGGAACGCAGCACCTATACCCTCGCCTCGTCCCTCGCGCTCATCGCGTTGTTTGCCGCGTGGCAACCGCTCGGTGGCGTGGTCTGGGACATCCAGCTGCCTGTGGGCCGCGCGCTGCTCTACACCGGGTTCGTCTTCGGTTGGGGCCTCGTGCTCGTGACCACGTTCCTGATCAATCACTTTGACCTCTTCGGGCTGCGCCAGGTCTGGCTGCACTTCCGCGGCCAACCCTACACCGCGCTTAAGTTCAAAACCCCGGGGCCCTACAAGCTCGTCCGCCATCCGCTGTATGTCGGCTGGTTCTTCGCTTTCTGGTGCACGCCGACCATGACGGCCGCGCACCTTTTCTTTGCCGTGATGACGACCGCGTACATCCTCGTCGCCATCCAGCTGGAGGAACGCGACCTCGCGACGTTTCACCCGGAGTATCCCGAGTACCAGCGCCGCACGCCGATGCTGGTGCCGCGCCTCGTGCGTCCCGACTAGGACTGCAATCAGCCCCGGGATGAGCGGCCACGGATGGCCGCCAGGATCGCCTCGCCGGTCGCCGGCGAGGCCAGGGGCACTTCGCCACCGGACGGGCCAAAGGCCGCGACGGCGTCGCGGATGGCTTCACGAACACTGAACGCGAGCATGAGCGGCGGCTCGCCGACCGCCTTGCTGCCATGGATCGTGTTGGCCTGCGCCGCCTTGGGCAGGAGCGTGACATTGAACTCGGCCGGCGCATCGCTGAACGCCGGGATCTGGTAGGTGCTCGCGCTGTGCGTGAGCAACCGGCCCTGGGCGTCCCACTTGAGTTCCTCGCGCGTGAGCCAGCCCATGCCCTGCACGAAGCCGCCCTCGATCTGGCCGCGGTCGATGCTGGGGTTCAGTGAGTCACCGACGTCATGCACGACGTCCACCCGGCGCACGCGGTGCATCCCCGAGAAACCGTCAACCTCCACCTCGGCGACCGCCGCGCCGCAAGCGAAGTAGTGGAACGGCCGGCCTTCCGACTTCGTCCAGTCCCAGCGCACGTCGGGCGTCTTGTAGTAACCCGTCGCCGCCAGGCTCACCCGCGCGACGTACGCATGGCTGCAGACCTTGGCGAACGGCAGCTTGTTTTCCTGGTGCCCCCGCTCACCCACGCAGCCATGCGCGAACTCCACCCGCTCCGGCGAAATGTTCAGCACCGGTGCCGCCACCGCGGCCAGCCGCTCGCGCAGCGTGACGCACGCCGCCGCCACCGCCGCGCCGTTCAAATCGGCGCCGCTCGAAGCGGCCGTCGCGGATGTATTCGGCACCTTGTCGGTGCTGGTCGGCATCACGCGGATGTTCTCGGCCGGCAGGCCGAGCTCACGCATCGCGACGCCCAGAATCTTCGTGTACAACCCCTGCCCCATCTCGGTGCCGCCGTGGTTCACCTGCACGGTGCCGTCGGAATAAATCAGGACGTACGCGCCGGCCTGGTTGTAATGCGACAGCGTGAAGCTGATGCCGAACTTCACCGGCGTCACCGCCAGGCCGCGCTTCATGTGCGGATGCGCGCGGTTCCAGGCATCCACTTCCGCGCGGCGCGTTGCAAAATCCGCCTTCGCCAGGACCTGCGTCCAGATGTCCTGGATGCGATTGTCGCCAATATCCTCGCGATAATGCGTGCGGTTCGTCTCGCCGGTCCCGTGATAGAGATTACGCGCCCGCACGACCTCCGGCGGCAGGCCCAGCCGGCGCGCGATGCGATCGATGATCTCCTCGATGACCAGCATGCCCTGCGGGCCGCCGAAGCCGCGGAATGCGGTGTGCGACGTGACATTTGTCTTCGCGACGCGCCCGCTGAAATGCACCGCCGGGATGTAGTACGCGTTGTCGAGGTGGAACAGCGCGCGGTCGTTGATCGCAGTGGAGAGATCCAGTGACCAACCGCCGTCCGAAACCAACTGCACCTGCGCCGCCTGCAACCGGCCTTCGGCATCGTAGCCGACCGAGAAGCTCGCATGGAACGGGTGCCGTTTGCCGGTCAGCTTCATGTCGAGGTCGCGGTCGAGTTGCACCCGCACCGGGCGCCCGATCTTCACCGCCGCCAGCGCAACCAGCGCCGCAAAGGCATTGCCCTGCGTCTCCTTGCCCCCGAACCCACCGCCCATGCGCGGGGACTGCACGACCACCTTGTGGCGCGGCAAGTGCAGGACCTCGGCGACGATCGCCTGGATTTCCGAAGGATGCTGCGTCGAAGAGTGGATCGACACCGCGCCATCCTCACCGGCTTCGGCCCACGCCGCGTGGCTCTCGAGGTAGAAATGCTCCTGGCCACCAAAAGCGAATTCGCCCTCCAGCTTGAGAGGTGCGGCCGACAACGCCGCGGTCGCGTCTCCCCGCGTCAGCACGTGCGGATCGGTGTGGTAGCTGTTGGCGGCCATGGCCGCGGGCAAGCCGATGATGGCCGGCAGGGGTTCGTAATCGACTTCGACCAGCACGGCCGCGGCGCGACACGCTGCGAGCGAGTCGCCCACCACCCACGCCACGAGCTGGCCGTAGAAAAGCACCTCGTCCTTCGCGAGCAAAGGCTCGTCGTGGCGGACCGGACCGGTGTTGTTCTCGCCGGGAATGTCCTCCGCCAGCAACACCGCGTGGATGCCAGCTGCCTGCCGCGCCTTGGTGGCGTCGCGTCGCCGGATCTTTGCATGGGCATGGGGCGAACACACGGGCCAGCAATCGAGCATGCGGCGACGCTGGGCCGTGTCGTCGACGTAGATCGCGCGACCCGTGACATGGCCGACGGCGCTCTCATGCGTGAGCTTTCGGGAAGGATCGTCGACCGCCCAGCGGTGGTCGTTCGTGAAACCGAGGTCGGCGTCTTGCGCCAGGCTCGTTTCCCCCGAAACGAATTTCTGCCACAGGCTGACGACCAACTCCCGCCGGTACGCGGCGCCGCTGCGCGCGTCGTCAATCGGCTGGTAGGTTTCGGCCAGCACGCCGACCACGGCCGGGTCGCCGAGTTTGCGGCCCACGAGTGCCGCCTCAGCCTTGAGCGCCCGCATCGGCATGGCCGCCACGCCGCCGTAGGCGAGGCGCGCCTTGCGCACCGTGCCGTCGGTCGCGAGGTCCACGCAGAACGCGGCGGCAACGATGCTGATGTCCAACTCGCGCCGTTTCGAAACCTTGAGGAAGTCCACGCGTCGGGTGAGCCCGCGGCTTGGCCCGCCGCGCGGCAGCACGACCTCGCGCATGATTTCGCCAGGTTTCAGGACCGTCTTGCGGTAACCGACGAAAAAGTCCGCCAGCGGCACCGTCCGCTCGCCCTTGGCAGTCACAAGCACGACGCTCGCATCGAGCGTGAGCAACACCGGGGCGCTGTCGCCGATCGGCGAGGCGGTCACCAGGTTGCCGCCGAGCGTTGCGCGGTTGCGAATCTGCCGGGCGGCAAAAACGCGCAGCATTTTTGCGATCGAGGGAAACTCCTGGCCGAGCGCCTCCTCAACATTGGTCAGCGTCGCGCCCGCGCCGATGCGCCAGGCGTCGTCGGTTTGCGTGATCCGCGTCAGCTCCGGCACGCCTTCCGTCGAAATCAGGATCGGGAAGCGCTTGAATTTCTTGTTGAGCTCCACGCCGATCTCGGTGGCCCCGGCCACGAGCTGCGCGGTCGGGTGGGTTTCAAGCAGCGTGAACAGGCCCGGCAGCGAGGTGGGCCGAAAGAACTTCCCGTCGCCTGCGGTGTAGTTGAGCGCGATCGGCGGTTGGACGGGGGCGGTCAGTCGTTCCGCGAAGGCGTCCTGGGAGGGCGCGGACTCCGTCTTGCCCGTCGAAGCCTTGGCTAAGTCGGGTCGCGCCTCGGCGGGCAACGGAGTGCCCGCCCTACCCGCCAGCGCTGCCACCGCCGCATCCCGGATCGGCCGGTATCCCGTGCAGCGGCAGAGGTTGCCACAAAGCTGGTCGCTGATTTGCCAGGGTTCCTTGCAGCCATCGCGGTAGTAGGCCTCGAACATCGAGACCACAAAGCCGGGCGTGCAGTAGCCGCATTGCGAACCGTAGTGTTCGACCATCGCGGCCTGCACGGGGTGCAGGGATTTGCCGTCGGCGCCACATTTGGCAAGGCCCTCGACCGTGACGATCTCGCGGCCCGCAAACATCGGGACCAACGCGATGCAGCTGTTGAACGCCCGGTAGGTCGGCCGGCCGTTCGCGTCGCGATCAACCAGCGCCACCGAGCACGCACCGCAATCGCCCTCGGCGCAGCCTTCCTTGGAACCGGTCAGGCC
>JBGAKQ010000018.1:0-99359 GCA_044224295.1 Lacunisphaera sp.
GACCGGGGTGTGTTCCGGGGTCGGCATCACGTAGTTGCCTCCCCAAAAAACAAAGCCGCCGTGGCGGGATTCCCCCCGCGCCACGGCGGCCTAGCTGACCTAACTAACCCAAGGGTTACGTCGTCGCCGCGCTGGCCGACCAGCCCGCCGGCCACGTCGTGCCGGGGATTGGGCGCCAATAGATATCCTTGTCGATGCGGGGCTTCACGTGGCGGTACTTTTCCGTGAGGCGCAGCTTGGTCTTCAGGTGCTGCACGAGGTTCTCGCCGTAGAAGAAGGTGTTCTCGCCGACGCCCGACAGCACGAGGACCTCGTGCGGCGAGGTCTCGAGCAGCTCGATCAGCCCGCGGATATTCGCGAGCTCGAGGTCGATCGCGGCCTGCAGTTTCTTCTCGCACGCGGCCTTGGTGGTGGCGTCGGACTTTTCGTCGAGGTAACCGTACACACAATCGCACCAGGCGCAGACGTTGCGCAGGCTCGTGACCCAGTGCAGGTAGGCGCGCACGCGGTCGCGGAGATCCGTGAAGACCTTCTGCGGCTCGCCGCTCAAGGTCTTGATATGAGCATCGAGACGCGCGATCAGCGGACGCAGCTTCGCGAGCACGTGCGTGTCCATGTCGCTCGCCATTTTCGCGCCGGAGTCGCGCGTGATGAGGTCGAACAGCACGTCCTTGCCAAAATCATTCAGGCCGGGGTTGTTGTGCTGGAAGCAGCCATGGCGCTCGTAGTAGTCGCGCTCAGCGGCCGGCACGGCCTCGATGTCCGGCACGAACGGACGGTCCCAGGTGCGCTGCCAGCAGAAACCGAATGCGCAATAAAGTCCGACCAGCGGCTGCCAGAGCAGCGCTTCCTCGAATTCCTTCCACGCGCCGCTCAGCGTCGCCGCTTGCGCCGGCCCGACCAGCTGCGTGGCGAATTCCGTGAGCACCGTTTCGACCGGCTTGTTCGGGAAGAACTGCGCGGCGCGGATCACGACCGGGTTCGGCCAGTACGGCGCCTGGCCAGTGTTGGTGAGGCCGCCGAGCGCGCTGACGCGATTCAGGCCCGTGTCGCGCACCGCCATGAGCTTCTGGTGCAGCAGACGCGGGAACGGCAGGCCGAGCAGCGGCTCGTGGTTCATCACGCCCGAGGCGGAGTAGTGCAGCACCGGGTCGACGTTGGCCGCGCGGGCCGTGGCGAGCGCATCCTTTTCGGACGCGTCCATCGTCGTGTGGAACAAGCTGCCCGCGACCGCTTGGTTCTCCGGGTATTTGGGGTGCGAGTAGGGGACGTGGTAGCCGCGCACGTTGAGCGACGGCGCCTCCCACGTGACGTGTCCGCCCATCTCGGCCTTGATGTGCTCGTGCTCCACCTTGAAGGGTTCGATGCGGAGAATGACGTCGAACTCCGGATTGATCTCGGCTGCGGCCGTGCGGAGGTTCTTCAGGTAACGGCCGATGCTCTGGCCGGCGGACTGTGCGATCTTGTCGTGATTGCGCCACTCGCGGATCATGTACGGGCCGCCGTTGCGGCCGACGTAGAGCGAGGAGGTGTGCTCGAAACCCGAGCCCGAGTCGTTCGTCCAGATCGACATGTAGCTGAGGTCCGGCACGGCGCGCATGATCTTCTGCAGCGCCTCGCGGTAGTGCCGCTGCACGATCGGGTGGTCCTGCGCCATCGTGTAGCGCGGGAGCTTCGAGCGGAACGGGTGGTCGACACGTGCGCCGCGGAGCGACGGATACTTCGTGAAGAAACGTTCCGGCAGCGTGCGCGGCTCAAACATGCACACGCCCGGCTTCAGGCCGTACTTGCGGGCGAGGTCGGCGAGGCCGACGAGGTTGTTGAGGTTGGCGTCGAGGTAGAGCGCGGGCCACATGCCCTGCGTCAGCGGCGTGTCGACGAAATGGTTGAACCCCGGCGCGTAGGTGTAGAACTGCGGGTAGTATTCAAACGGGACGAAATCCTCGTAAGGCATGTGCGCCTGCAGGCCGTTGACCTCGCAATGCGTGAAACCCGCCTCGGCCAGCGAGGCCACATAGTGTTCGCGGTCGAAGCGGCGGGCGCTGCGCCAGTATTGCGTGAGGCAGGCGTCCCAATGCGGGCGATGCCAGCCGAACGTGGCCGGCAGCCACAAACCGGCGGCGAGCTTTTCGCGCGTGAAATCGCTGGTGCCGCTCGCGAGCAGGCGGACGGCGGAGTAGAGGAACGAGCCGTGCGTCGCGACGATCTCGCCGGAGCCGTCGTCCGCGATGCGCAGCCACATCCACGCCTTCGCGTCCGTCGCCGTGCCCGGCAGCTTCGCCGGCAGGCCGCGGGAGGCGAGGGCAACCGTGACGCCCGCGCCGGGGCCCGCCGCCAGCTGGGCGCCGGTCAATTTGGCGAGCTCGCGCGCCGCGGTGATTTCGGCGGGTTCGGCGGCGGCGGGGTGGCGGACGGATTTCAGGGTCAGGGAGGGTGTGGACATAAGAATTGCGGGGACACCAGAACCGACCGCCCCCGCCCGCAACCGCAAAGCCACCCGTGCCCCAAGGAACACCAAACATTTCCCATAAATTGCATGACCGGCGGCTCGGCATTCCTGACTTGAGCGGGGATTTTTACGGTGACCGCTGTCCGGATCCACCGAATCGGCCCGACCGGGTGGCGCGACCCAATTTCTCCCATGCCACAGGACCTTTTGGCCATCACCGACCTGGAGCCCCCGATGGGCGACCTGTTCACCAACCGCCGGCTCGACGCCGGTCGGGCGGTGTGGACGCGCCCGCTGCCCGGGGAGCGCGATGTGCCCAAAAAACGCATCATTCACCAACGCGTCGTGCGCCTCCACAGTCCCGCGCGCCTGCGCCGGCTGGGGATCCGGCGCGGCGCCGGTTATCATAAATGCGGCAGCCGCCAGGACCTCGATTGGGTCACGAGCGTGCGTGTGCTCGCGCTCGACGGCCGGCGCTGGCGGGTCGTGCTGCAACGGGACAACCTCAAACCCGGCATCCCCGGCGTCGTGGATTGGTTCAACCTGCCGCGCCTGCATACGACCGGCGTGATCATCGAACTCCGCCGCTCCGGCATCGATGGCGGGTGGACGCCGTGGAACCTGATGATGTCCGCCTTCATCCTCGAAGGCGAACTGCCGCAAGGCCCCGCGCCCCGCGCTGAGCGGCTGCTCACGACGGGGACAATCGATCTGCGGCATCAACCGAAGGGCGTCCACGCGAGCCGGCGCGACGGCGAGGTGCGTTACCGCACGAAGGACTTCGAGGTTGGCTTCACGCTCGGGCGCCCGGGCTTTGCGCACCTCGGGCTGTTGATCGAGGATGCCGCCAACGCCGGCCGCAACCTCCTCGCGACGCGCCCGCCGCTTTTCTATCAGGGTCCGCAACTCCATCCGCTCGGCGGCCCGCCGGTGCTGGCGCCCGCCGTGCGATGTGAATTGGAGGGCTCCGTCGAGATCCGCGGCAATGTCGTGCGTTATGATTTCAAGGTTGCCGGACAACATTATCGCCTCACCTGGCGCGTGACCCCGCGCGGACTCGTGCTCAGCGCGGAGCGCGCGGCGGAAAAGACGTCACTCGCCTGGCACAGCGCCGCGTGGATGCTCGGGCTGCGCAACAGCGCGGCGCCTTCGCATGTACTCGGACGCCTGCATGAAGACGGCGAAACCGGCGCGGTCCAGCTGCCGGCGTTGCTGACGCTGCCTGGTTTCGGCAGCTGGGCGATCAAGTCCTCCGGCCCGGCCGGCTGGGCGCGCAGCGATTGCTTCCGCGCGCATGACCTCAACACGCTCGAACTCAAGGTGGGCGAGGAACGCACTGCCGAGGGCCTGTATCGCCTGCCCGCGGGACGTCACCGCGCGACCTTCACGCTCTCGCCCCGGCGTCCGGTGTCGCGGCTGCGCGCCGGCGCGCCGGCCGTCGTGAAGCGGGCGCTGGCGCGCACGCAGTGGACGGCGCTCACGTTCCGCGCGGACACGGCGACGCTCAGCAACAACGGCGCGTCGATGCACTGTCCGATCTGCATGGACACTTGGGCCGCGGTCGCGCGGCCGCAGGGCGATGTGTTGCCCGGATTGCCGGCGACGGAATTCCTGCGCCTGTCTCTGGAACGTTGGCTCACCGGCGGGCCGGGTTATGCGGCCGGACGTTTGTTGCAGGATGGCGCGTCACACGATGCGGACGACGAATACCTGCAAACCGGCGCCTCCGCCTTGCGCGGGCTGGGGGAGTTTCTCCGCCACGGCGCCACGCCCGAGTGGTATCGCCAGTTTCGCCCGTTCATCCTGCAGAAACTCGAGGCCGCGCGGGCGCGTGACCTCGACGGCGACGGGCTTATCGAGAGTTTGCACCGGACGGGCGTCAGCGGCACGAGCCAGTGGAGCACGTGCTGGTTCGACGTGATTTCGTTCGGGTGGAAGGATGCGTTTGCCAATGCGACGTTGTACGGCGCGCTGCTCGCGCTCGTGGCGGGCTTGCGCCGGCTCGGCGAAACCGAACAGGCCCAGAAGCTCGCGCACTGGGGCGGTTGGCTGCGGACGAATTACCGCGACACGTTCTGGAACGACGAGACCGGCTGGCTCGCAGGCTGGCGGTGTCGCGAGGACAAGCTGCACGACTACGCCTTCCTTCCCGTGAACGGCGCCGCCGTGGCCGCGGGGCTCCTGTCCCCGGAGGAAGGTCGCGCCGTGCTGCTGCGCCTGCTCGTCGAAGCGCGCCGCACCGGCATGCCCGACCCGGCGCTGGGCCTGCCCGGCAACCTGCGCATGATTCCCGACCACGACCTCGCGGACATCATTCAGGGATATCCCTTTGGTTACTACCAGAACGGCGGACGCACCCATTCGCAGACGCGGCACTTCGTGATGGCGCTCTATCAATGTGGTCTGCGCCGCGAAGCCGACGCGATGCTCGAGCGCTTGTGCGCCGGGCTGGCCGAGGCGCGCGTGTTTGGCGGAAATCAGAGTGGCGTCGACTGGCGTTACTGGGATGATCGCCCGTGTGGTTACGAAGGCCTGCTCACGGATCAATTCGGCGTGCTCGAGGCGATCTACTGGCGCTGGGGCCGTCGGACCTGATGTTCGCAGCTTCCGATTCGTTTCGCCTTGGACGTAGCAGCTGTCGTCAGACGGCTGGCTGCCAGCGGTGTGACCACCGCTGCTGCAGTTAGTCACCGACCCCAGCGAGTCGCGAAAAACCGCCCCGTCCCGCCGTCTGAGCTCTCAACTCTCAACCCTCAACCGCTAACTCCACTCAGGTTTCAGGTTTCAAGCTTCAGGTTTTCATTTTGAATTACCCCATGAAACTCCTGCCCCGGCTGTTCTTTTCGTTTTTGCTGATCAATTCGGCATTCGCCTTGGAGCGCTTCGTTTCGCCGCAGGGCGACGACCGGAACCCCGGCACCGAAGCCGCGCCGTGGCGCACGCTCGAAGGCGCGCGTGACTCCGTGCGTGCCTGGCGGCGCGCGCAGCCGGCGGGGTCCACCGAGGCGGTGACCGTGTGGGTGCGCGGAGGGACCTACTCACTCGCCCGAACATTCGAACTCACGAAGGAGGACAGCGGCACGGCCGCGGCGCCGGTGACCTTCGCCGCTTGGAAAGGGGAGGAAGTGCGGATCTCCGGCGGTCGCCCGATTCCCGGCAGCGCCTTTGCGCCGGTGCGGGATGCGGCCGTGCTGGATCGCCTGCCGGCGGAGTCGCGGAGGCAGGTACTCGTCGCGGATCTGCGGGCGCTCGGCGTGACGAATTTTGGGGCGCATCGCCAGATGGGTCACGGCCAGCCCGTGGTGCCGGCGCCGATCGAGTTGTTCTGGGACGACACGGTTCCGCCCCTCGCGCGATATCCCAATTCCGGCGGCATTCCGCTGGGGCGCATCATCGACCCGGGCTCGATGCCCCGCACCGGTGACTACAGCAACCGCGCGGGACGTTTTCTGTACACCGATCCGCGCCACGCGCGCTGGGTCGGACTGCCGGACGTTTGGCTGCAGGGTTACTTCAATCACGGCTTCGCCGACGACAAGATCCGCGTCGCCGCGATCGATGTCGCGAAACAGGAAATCACGCTCGCCTCGCCGCACATGTATGCGCTCGGCAGCGGGCAGAATTACAACCAGTACGTTGCGCTCAACCTGCTCGAGGAGCTCGACGAGCCCGGCGAGTGGTACGCCGACGCCGCGACGGGCAAACTCTACGTCTGGCCGGCCAGCGACGCGGCGAAGGCGCGGATTGCCGTGTCGGTGCTTGAAGACGCGTTGGTCGCGCTCGACCACGTTTCGTTTTGCACGCTGCGCGGGCTGATCATCGAACAGGGCCGCGGACTGGGGGTCGCCATCGAGGGCGGCGCCAACAACCGGCTGGTCCAGTGCGTCGTGCGCAACGTCGGCACGGCTGGCATCCTGTTCGGCCAGGGCGCGCGCCAGACGTTTCCCGGCATCACGGCGGACGACTACACGGGCGAGCCGGCCTCGCGCCAGATCGGCAGCTTTCATTCGCACCTCTATCTTAATACCGTGTGGGAGCGCGATGCCGGCGAGGGGCACGTCATCGAAGGTTGCGAAATCTACAACACCGGCTCGGGCGGCATCTTCCTCGGCGGCGGCAGCAAGCGGCAGCTCACGCGCGGCAACAATGTCGTGACCGATTGCCGCATCCACGACTTCAGCCGGCGCAACAAGATGGGCGCCTCCGGCGTGGTCGTGGACGGCTGCGGCCAGCAGGTCGTGCACAACGAGATCTACAATGCCGACCAGCACGCGATTTTCGTCCACGGCAACGACCACCTCTTCGAGTTCAACCACATCCACCACGTCGCGTTGAACTCCAACGACGCCTCGGCCTGGTACCTCGGCCGCGACCCGAGCGACCAGGGGAATGTCGTGCGCTACAACTTCTTTCATGACGTCGGCCGGCCGGACCGGAAATGGATGATGGGCGTGTACTGCGACGACGCCACCGCCGGCGTCCTGATTGAGGGCAATGTGTTCTATCACGTCGCGTCGTTCGGCACCGTGTACACCAACGGCGGCCACGACATCGTCGTGCGCAACAATCTCTTCATCGAGGGCTACGGCCCGGCGTACCAGCTGAAGTCGATGTGGTATGACTTTGGGCAGGACAGCCTGCCGTATTACTTCGGCGAAAAGGGCCTCTACACGAAGCGCCTGCTGAAGGCGGTGAACATCAAGGCGCCGCCGTACAGCACCCGCTACCCGCTGCTCGTGGACTGGCTCGACCTGCTACCCGACGGCAAGACGTACGTCGGCATGCGTCCGCGACGAAACGTGTTCGACCAAAACGTCCTCGTAAAACACGAGGAAACCGTGCGCCTCGTCGGCAAATGGGCGCAGACCGACTTCGGCGAGAACCTCCGCACGCAGAAGGATCCTGGCTTCGTGGACGCCGCGAAACTGAATTTCCAGCTGAAGGATGATTCCTTCGTCTATCGCGAGCTTCCCGGGTTCAAGCGGATCCCCTTTGAGCAGATCGGGCCCCGGCGCGACCCATAGGCCGCGCCGGCCCGTCGGTCACTTCTTCAACTGCGCGGGGATGAACTCCTCGCGGACTGCCTTGGCGAGCAGCTTGGGCGGCAGCAGGCCTTGGTTGATGATGAAGTCGTTGAACGCCTGGCGGTCGAACTTGGCGCCGAGCGCGAGTTCGGTCGCCGTGCGCAGTTCGAGCAGCCGGGTGTAGCCGTAAAAGTAGGCGGTCGCCTGGCCGGGCGAGCGGAAGGTGTAGCGGTCGACTTCCTGGGTGGCCATGCCCACGGAGAGGCCGACGTCCTGCGTCAGCACCTCCATCGCCCGCTCGCGGCTGATGAGGCCGAGGTTAAGCATGGGGTCGAGGAACGCCCGCGCGGCGCGTTGCAGCCGGGCCTGGAGCGCGATGAGTTGGCCGTCGAGGGGCTCGTAGGGCTTCGCTTCGGCCTCGGCGTAGAGAGCCCAGCCCTCCACGTTGACGCTGTTGAAGGCGAAAATGCTGCGGGCCAGCGAAACGCCGCGCTCGACCATCGCCGCGAACTGCAGGTCGTGGCCGGGCCGGCCCTCGTGCGCGGCGAGCGTCCAGGCCGAAGCCTTGTGGGTGAAGTCGTCGTACATCGCCTGCTTGCCGGTCGCGTCGGGCGTGCCGGTGGAGAGCACGAAGGTGCCCTGCTCGTTCTTGGCGCCAATCAGCGGCGGGGGCTGGAAATGGGGCGCGGGGCTGGCGGCGTTCTCGGCGTCGGAGGCGAGGCGCATCAGCATCGGCCGGTCCGGCAGGGTGAGGATGCGTTCGCGGCGAATGATGTCCTCAAGCTGGTTGATGATGCCGCGATAGTAGGCCTCGGTTTGTTCCTTCGGGAGCTGGTCCTGCTTGAGACGCTTGATGACGGCGCGGTAGTCGGTGTCGGTCCAGCCGCGCTCCTTCGCCACCAGGGGTGCGAGGGTCATCATCTCATTGCGGATCTCGGCAAACGCCAGCTGGGCCTTGGCGATCAGTTCCTGCGGGGGGATGTCGAGGCCGATCTGCTTGAGGTTGTCCGCGTAGAGCTCCGCCGGGAGCCGGAAGTCGCTGCGCGCCTTGGGCAGCACGGTGGCGCGGACCCACGCCTCGTAGTCCTTGAGCTGCGTCGCAAACGCGTCCAGCGCCGCGGCGCCGCCCTCGGCCTTGTCGAGGCCGTACTTGGCGTAGAGGCCGCGGATGCCGGCGAGGAACTTCGGGAAGCCCGCGAGGTTCTTTTCGATCTCCTCGCGGAACGGGGGCAGCAGGTTGCCGGCGGCGGCCTTCTCGAGGTAGCGGGCCTTGGCGAGCTCGGCCACGGATTGCGTGCCGGGCTCGAGGCCCGTGTAGCGGCGGAGGCGCACGATGGCCGCCGGCCGGCGCTCGGGGGCGACCTGGTCCTGCAGGAGGGAGAACTGGCCGAAGAAGATCAGGCGACCGATGTCCGTGTAGGGCAGCACCAGCCGGCGGCTCAGTTCGGCCGACACGATGTTGTCGTTGATGCTGTCCACGAGGATTTCGAGGTCCTGGCGCACCAGCGGGTTGGTCTCCACGTCCCGGCGCTTGGCGAGCTCGTCGCGCGCCGCGGTGAGCAGCGCCCGGTTGCGGTCCTCCGCGCCGGCGGTCAGGTCGATGATCTTGTCATCGAAACCCTTCACGCCGGTCTGCGAGGCGAACTCCGGGCTGATGCGGGCCAGGGTGTCGACGGCGACTTGGGCGTGCGCGTTGCTCTGGGCAATCCAGGCGGGTTGGTCCTTGGGCTGGGCGGCGGCGGTGCCGGCCAGGAGAGCGCCGCCGAGCAGGAAGCTGGCAACGCGGAGCGGGGTGGAGCGGAGGCTTTGCATAGGGGAAAACGGGTACGCGGTGCCGGGCGGTTCCGGCCCAACCGGCGAAGCCGGCTACAGCAGGTGCTTCGCGAGGAAGGCGGCTTGCGCGGCGGCGAGTTCGCCCAGGCCCTTCTGGGCCAGGCCGAGCAGTTGCTGCAATTGCGCGTGGGAGAAGGTTGATTCCTCACCGCTGCTTTGCACCTCCACGAACTGGCCGCGGCCGGTCATCACGACGTTCGCGTCGACCTCGGCGTCGCGGTCCTCGAGGTAGTTCAGGTCGAGCAGCGGTTCATCTTGGAAAAGACCCACGCTGACGGCGGCGACCGAGTCGGTCAGGGGATTCTCGGTGATGCGTTTGGCGTCGATCAGTTTTTGGACGGCCAGCCGGGCAGCAAGGTAGGCGCCGGTGATGGACGCGGTGCGGGTGCCGCCGTCGGCCTGCAGCACGTCGCAGTCGATCCACAGCGTGTGTTCACCGAGTTTCTCCAGGTCCAGCACCGCCCGCAGCGAGCGTCCGATGAGGCGTTGGATTTCCACGGTGCGGCCGTCGATCTTGCCCTTGGTGATGTCGCGCGGCTTCCGGTCGAGTGTGCTGTACGGCAGCATCGAATACTCCGCCGTGAGCCAGCCGCCCTTGACGCCCTGCTGCTTCATCCACGATGGCACCTTGGCCTCGATGGTCGCCGCGCAGATGACGCGGGTGGCGCCAAAGCCGATCAGCACGGAGCCGGAGGCGTAGGGCGCGATGTTGGCCTCGAGGGTGACGGGGCGAAGTTGGTCGGCGTGGCGTTGGTCGGAACGAGGCACAGGGAAGGGAAGGTGGTTCGGGAATGAAAAGCAGGCACCGACTCACCGGTCACCGCAGGCGGCGATCAGGCGTCCTTGGACGGGTTGGGTTCCGGTTCCTCATCGTCGGCGAGGTCAAAGGTCGACGGTTTGTCGGAGACCTTGTGGCTTGTGGCGCGCGGCGACTTGTGTTCCGCCATGTGCGCGATGAGGCGGTCGTTGAACGTCTTGGCGGGGTCGTGGCCCATGTTCTTCAGCGCCTGCACCAGCGCGGCCACCTCGACCAGGCGGGCGATGTCGCGGCCGGGGCGGACGTAGAACTCGATGTGCGGGACGCGGACGCCCAGGATGTCGTAGAAATTTTCCTCGAGGCCCGTGCGTTCCTCCACGACGTCCGGCGACCATTCACGCAGCGAGACGACGAGGTCGATGCGTTTCTCGAGGCGGATGCTTTTCACGCCGAACATGTCGGCGATGTTGATGATGCCGATGCCGCGGCATTCCATGTAGCCCCGGTTCAGCGGTCGGGAACTGGCGGACACCTCGCGTTCGTCGAGCAGCTTGATGCAGGTCAGGTCGTCCGCGACCAGCGAGTGGCCGCGTTCGATCAGGGCGAGGGCGCACTCGGACTTGCCGATGCCGCTGTCGCCGCGGATCATCACGCCGATGCCCTTGATGTCGAGGGTGGTGGCGTGCTCGGTGCTCGAGGGGGCGAACTCGTTGTCGATGCAGAGCGTCGCGACGTTCACGAAGTTCATCGTGATCATCGGCGTGCGGAAGATCGGCAGGTTCATTTCCTGCGAGACCGCGAGCAGCGGGTGCGTGGCGACGTAGTTGCGCGTGAGGACGATTGCCGGGATGCCGCGCTTCACCATTTCCGAGAAGATCTCGATCTGCTGGCGCTGGGTGAGCGTCTTGAGGTAGGTCATCTCGGCCGCGCCGAAGACCTGGATGCGCTTGTTCGCGAAATACTTGAAGAACCCCGTGAGGGCCAGCGACGGGCGGTTGATCGAGCCCTCGCGGATGAGCCGGTGCAGGCCGGCCTCGCCGGTGATCAATTCCAGCTGCAGCTTTTCGCGGTACGTCTCGAAGAAGTGCGCGACGGTGATGCCGTGGATGGCTTTGGTGGGCATGGGCGGCTGGGAGTAGCGGGTAGCGACTGGCGGGTAGTGAGTAGGGGAAGAAAGGGCCCTCGCCAAGCTCCTACTGGTTGATTGTTTGTCCACGCCGCCGGTCATCCTGGGCCGTGCGCAGGACCCAGAGATGACGGACCCGTGAGCGGATGCGGCCGGATTCTTCGCCCTGCTCAGAATGACGCCGGCGGAAGTTGAGAACTCGTTCGCTCATTGCGGCCCCAACGCGGTCGGGCTGGAGCCCGACCCTCCACGGCACTTCACAAATTGAAGTCCTGGCCGAGGTAGAGTTCGCGGGCCTGGGGATCGTTGATGAGGAAGTCGCCCGAGCCCTCGGTCATGACCTTGCCCTTGTGGATGATGTAGGCGCGGTCGACGATCCGCAGGGTTTCGCGGACGTTGTGGTCGGTGATGAGCACGCCGATGCCGCGGTGCTTGAGTTGCAGGATGATCTTCTGCACCTCCGCCACGGAGATCGGGTCGACGCCCGCGAAGGGTTCGTCCATCAGCAGGAACTTGGGCCGGGTCACGAGCGCGCGCGCGATTTCCAGGCGCCGGCGTTCGCCGCCGGAAAGCGTGTAGGCCTTCTGGCCCGCGAGGTGGCCCAGGCTGAGTTCGTCGAGGTGATGTTTGACCAGGGCGGGGCGGTCGGCCGACTTGACCGGCAGCGTTTCGACGATCGCGAGGATATTCTCGGCGACGGTGAGCTTGCGGAAAACGGAGGCCTCCTGCGGCAGGTAGCCGACGCCCAGGCGCGCGCGACGGTGCATGCGCAGGTGGGTGGCGTCCTGGCCGTCGATGAACACGGCGCCCGAGGTGGCCGGCACGAGGCCGACAACCATGTAGAAGGTGGTGGTCTTGCCCGCGCCGTTGGGCCCGAGCAGGCCGACGACTTCGCCCGCCTGCACGTGGATGTTCACGCCGTTCACGACGGAACGGGTGCCGTACACCTTAACCAGGCTGTCGGTGCGGATGGCGGACGTCTTCGGCTCCATGCTCAGGGTTGTTTCGGGGCGGCCGGGGTCTTGTCGACGCCCAGGTCCTTGATTTCCGGGGCGGTGAGCAGCGGCTTCTCGACCTCGACGCGGCGCTGGCCGCGGAGCATGGTGATTTTCTCGCCGGCGATGCGCGTGTTCTGGTCACGATCGACGACCACCGGATTGCCCGACAGGACGACCTTTTCCTGTTCCGGCAGCACCTCGGCGCGGCCGCAGGCGGCCTCGCGGTCGCCCTGAATCATGCGCACGTTGCCCGTCGCCAGCATTGAGCGGAACTTGTCGAGCTTGCCCAGGGTGGCGGCCTTGTCGCCCGAGCGGATGACGACGACCTCGAGGTAGTCGCAGGTGAGCTTCATGTTGGTGCCGGTGACGCGCACGTTGTCGCGAAAGGTGATGGTCGTTTCCGTGTCGGTGCTGACCATTTCCCCGCGGCCATCGCTTTCGATGACGGTGGGCTGGGGGGCGGCGGTCTGGGCCGGCGCGATGGCCGGCAGGCAGCCGGCCGCAAGCAGCGCGAGGAGGGAACGGGGCAGTTTCATTTCAGGAAGTCCTTGAATTCAGCGCGGAACGTTACGCGCACGTGTTTGGCGATGGAAACTTTTTTGTCCTTCCGCGCGTAGGTCCATTGCGTGCCGCTCGCCTCGAACTGATCGCTGATGACGCGGATGGTGGACGGGCCCGAGGCGATCCAGTCACGGCGGTTGACGATGGCCACGGGGCTCAGGATCAGCGTGTCGACCTTTTCGTCCGCGTTGCCGGAGAAAATGGAAAGCGTGAGCTCCTTGATCTCGATCCGGTCGTCCGCGGCAAAGCGCGCTTCCGAGCCCCGTACCAGCCACGTGCGGTAATTGGCGGCGTTGAACAGCGGCAGGCTGAAGTTGACGATCGGCTTCTCGGTCGAGATCTGCGTGTTCGCGGCCCACGCGGCGGCGGGCAACAGGCAGAACAAGAGGAGGCGGGAAAGGGGGCGCACGAGGGAGGCTTACTGACCGCGGTTGGCCAGGATATGTTCACAGACTTCGCGCACAGCCCCGCGTCCGGCGGGCCGGCCCGGCACGTAGGCCGCCGCCTTGAGCGCCGCGGGCATCGAGCCCGCGGGGGCCACGCCGACGCCGGCCCACGCGATCGCGGGGGCGTCGATGTCGTCGTCGCCCATGTAGCAGACTTCGCCCGGGGCGACGCCGAGCTGGCTGGCAAGTTCTTGGAGAGCCATGAGTTTGTCGGTCCGGCCTTGGATCACATGCGGCACCCGGAGTTCCGTCGCCCGCGCGGTGGTGGCGTCGGAGGCACGCCCGGAAATCCAAGCCACGGCCACGCCCGCCTTGTGGAGCCGCACGATGCCCATGCCATCGAGGATCGAAAAGCGTTTCGATTCCGAGCCGTCGCTACTGATTTCGACCGTGCCGTCGGTGAGGACCCCGTCGACGTCCATCGCGAACAGGCGCACGGCGGCCCACTGGGATTTGCGAGGCGGGGTCTTGCGTTGGGGAGATTTTGGCACTGCAGCGGAATTAAGTCCGTCCGCAGCCAACATCCTAATCCCGCCGTCGTAAATCGTAAATCCGCTCAGCCCAGCCAGGCGGCGATGGCATCCACCATCTTGTCCTTGGTTGGCCGGTAGGCTTCCTCGAGCTCCGGCGCGAATGGCACAGGCATGTCGAGGGCCGCGATGCGCAGCGGGGCGCACTTCATGGCGCCGAAATGCTCCTCGGTCAGCCGGGCGACCAGCTCCGCACCGAAGCCGTGGGTGCGCCGACCCTCGTGAATGACGACGAGGCGGCCGGTGCGGGCGACCGAGGCCTTGATGGCGTCAAGCTTGAGCGGTGCGAGTGCGCGCAGGTCGAAGAGGTCGAAGGTCTTTTCGTATTCGCCCGCCAGGTATTCGCAGGCCTCGTTGGCGAGCAGCACCATCTCGCCGTAGGTGACGATGGTGGCGTCAGCGCCAGAGCGGAGCTTCGCCGGTTCCCAGATCGAACGGTACTGGGGATCCCATTTCACCGGATGTTTGCCGCGGCGATAAAGACCCTTGTGCTCGAAGAGAATCACCGGGTTGTCGTCCTCGTACGCCGCGAGCAGCGCATTGAACGCATCCTGAGGAGTCGACGGATACAAGGCCTTGAGGCCGGGGAACGACAGAAACGCGGACTCCAGTTCCTGGGAATGGAACGAACCGAACGTCAGGCCGCCGCCGCACGGAAACCGAAACACGAGCGGGCACTTCTGGCCGGCGCGGAAATGATAGGTGGCGGCGTTGAGGACAATTTGGGTCGTCGCGTCGGTGGAAAAATCCGCGAATTGAAATTCCTCGATCGGCCGGTGCGCGTTGGTGGCGAGGCCGATCGCGTAGCCGGTGCTGGCGGATTCGCAAAGCGGGGTGCTGAACACGCGCGGCCGGCCGAACGCCTCGACGAGTCCCTCCGTCACCTTGAACGCGCCGCCGTAGGTGCCGATGTCCTGGCCCAGCACGACTGATTCCGGGCGTTCAGTGAGGATTTTGCGCAGTCCCAGCGTGAGGGCTTGGGCGAGCGTGACGTTCTCCGTCGCGGCCGGCGCTTTTTGGTCGGAGTTAACCGACGGGATCCACGGCAGCGGTCCGGACTCCGGGGCAAAAACGTCCTGCGCCATCTCCGCCGGGCTGGCTGGCGGCAGCGCGAGTGAGGCCTTGATGGTCGCCTCGATGAAACTGTTCGTTTCCGCATCAATGGCGTCCAGCTCGGCGCCATGGCCCGCGGCGACGAGTTTGGCGCGGAATTTCGGCAAGGGATCCTGGGTCAGGATCGCCTCGGCCTCGCCAGGCTTCATGTAGTCGCAGGTGTCGTAGGCCGCGTGGCCGCGCAGGCGGAAGGTTTGGGCTTCGATCAGGATCGGCTTGCCCGTCCGGCGGACGCGGCCGATCGCTTCACCCAGGGTCTTGAGCACCTGCGCCGGGTCGCTGCAATCCATCGAGAAGCCCTCGAGGCCGTAGCCACGGGCGCGTTCGAACAGGTTGGTGGAAGCGAACTGCTCGCAGATGGGCGTCGAGTACGCGTATTGGTTGTTCTCGATCACGAAAACGACCGGCGCCGAGATGACCGCCGCGAGGTTGAGCGACTCGTGCACGTCGCCCGTGCTCGACGAGCCGTCGCCGAAGAAAGCAAAACCCACGGCCGGCTTGCCGAGCCGACGCTGGGAATCGGTGGCGCCGACGACATTCGACAGCATGATCCCGAGGTGGGAAATCATCGGCAGGCTCCGGTTGGCCGGGTCGCCGTGGTGGATGTTGCCTTCCCGCGCCTTGGTTGGGCTGCCGCTGTTGGCGAAGTACTGGCACAGGTGGTCGCCCAGGTGGCCGCTCCACACGAGGTGGCCGCCGAGTCCGCGGTGGGAGAACGAAATCACGTCGACCGCCTTGTCCGCCAGCAGCGCCAGCGGGACAATCAGCGCCTCGTTGCCCTGGCCGCCGGTCACGGTGCCCCGGATGAGGCCCTGCCGAAAGAGGTCGAGGATGCGATTGTCCGCCGTGCGAGCGAGCTGCATCCACGCGTAGGTGCGCAGCAGGCTCTCAGGCTGGCCCAGTTCGGAAGGCCGGATGTCCCGGCGGCTGAACCGTCCCGGGGTGGAGGGGAAATTCATTGCCGCGGAAGTTGCAGGCCGGCGCGACGCGCTTCGAGGAAAAAGTTTTTCCCCCGCGCCGCCGCCCGGCGATTAATGCCTTTGGCCGAAGCCCGCCGAGGGTGGCGCGCACCCCCTCCGGGCGCGTTTTTCCCGGAGGGCACGTTTTTGCAAGCGCGGCCGGTGGCTGCGCTCCCGCTCGATCAACGCTGCAGGAAATCCTGCACGGCGGCGAAGTCCGCCGGCACAAGTCCGTGGCTGGCGGCGTGCGTGGCGACCTTTACCTGCGCGCCGGCGTTCCGCAGCATGGCGGCGAGGCGCGGCGGATGACTGGCGGGCACGATCGGATCGACGCTGCCGGAGGAGATCAACACACGCTTGCCCCGGAGGTCGGGCAGGGCGGTTGGCTCCAGCACGACCATGGGTCGCAACAGCACCGCGGCGGCGAGTGACTCGGGGCGCAACAACATGAGGGTCGCGGCCACATTGGCCCCGTTGGAGAAGCCGATCGCCGTCAGGCGGCGCGGGTCGAGCTGGTATTTTTTTGCGGCGGCCGTCACGAAGTCACCGAGTGCAAGCGTGCGGCGGGTCACCTCGGCGGGATCGAAGACGCCCTCGGCCAGGCGCGCGAAGAAACGACGCGCGCCGTGTTCGCTGACGTCGCCCCGCGGGCTCAGCAGGGCGGAGCCGGGGGACATCTGCTGCGCGAGGGGGATAAGGTCGTTTTCGTCCCCGCCGGTGCCGTGCAGCAAGAGCAGCGGCGGCGCGGAGGGATCGGTGCCGGGTTCAAAGCGGTGGATGTAGGAAAGAGAGGACATAGTCGGGGAGAGTTGAGAGATGAGGGGTGAGAGTTGAGCGTGGGAGTGAGGCAAACCCGTGTCGGTTGACCGGGTCCCTCAACTCTCAGCACTCAACTCTCAACCACGGTTCAGCCCAGCGGCGGCAACGCGGCTTCGATTTCGGCGCGGTGGATTTCCAGGTGGGGCGGGAGGCCCAGCTTGGTGCCGAGTTGGTCGAGCGGCTCGTCGATGGCAAAGCCCGGGCCGTCCGTCGCAATCTCGAAGAGCACGCCGGCGGGCTCGCGGTAGTAGATCGACTTGAAGTACGCGCGGTCGATGACGGGGCTCACGTGGAGTCCGTCCTTCAGCAGGACGTCCCGCGCGGCGAGTTCCGCGGCGTCGTTCGTCGCGCGGAAGGCCACGTGGTGGATCGTGCCGGCACCGTTCAGCCCGCGCGGGAGCGAGGGATCGGCGAGCAAGTCAACATAGGTACCTGGGCCGCCGGCGCCCGCCGTGTAGCGGGTGCGGTGACCAGCCTCCGAGACCAGCCGGTAACCCATGCTGCGGGTGAGCACCTGGGTGGTCGCGGCTGTCGACGTCACGGCAAGCGTGGAACTGTGGAAACCACGAATCGCAAACTCCGCGGGCACGTCCTTCGCGGTCGCCGGGGCCCGGCCATCCGCTTCCGCGGTCGCAACGAGTTCCAAACGGAGACCGTCCGGGTCCGCAAACGGCAGCACCTCGTCGTTGAAGCGCTTCTCGACGGGCTCCTGCTTGACGCCGAGCTTGGTGAAACGCTCCTGCCAGAACGACAGCGCCCCCGCGGGCACCGAGAAAGCGGTCGCGTATGCCTGGCCCGTGCCCGGGCGACCGCGACGCAGGCCGGCCCACGGGAAGAACGTCAGGATCGTCCCGGGCGAGGCTTGGTAGTCGCCGTAGTAGAGGTGGTAGGTACCCGGGTCGTCCTGGTTAACGGACTTCTTCACGAAGCGGAGTCCGAGGACCCGGGTGTAGAAATCGAGGTTCTGACGCGGGTCAGAGGCGATCGCGGTGATGTGATGGAGGCCAGTCACGTGGTGGTTCATATGTTTTGATGTTAAAGTATAGGATCGAAAAAAGCAAATTAGCTGGGGAGACCGACTTTTTTGCAGAGCCGTCCGAAGTCAGACAACTCGGTGCCGGAAAGGGCCGCCATTTCGCGGGTCACATTGGCTACGACCTTCGGGAACAGCGCGGAGATGAAAGCCTGGCCCTTCTCGGTCAGCTTCACGACGACGAAGCGGCGATCCGCAGGGTCCCGCTCGCGGGCGACGTAGCCGGCCTTTTCAAGATTATCCACGACCAGGGTGAGATTCCCGCCGCTCTTGAGCAGCTTCTCCGCCAGCTCGCTTTGGCAAAGTGGACCGATATGGTGGAGCGCCTCGAGCACCCCGAACTGAGTCACCGTCAATCCAGCCGGCAGCACGGCATGCACCCGGGCGGAAACGGACTCGCTTGCACGCTGCAGCTTGATGAACGCGTTGAGCGCGTTGATCTCTTCAATTGTGCCGCGGTGCCTTGTTCCCATGCCCGATTACTTTGATGCGATATGATGCTATGTCAAAGGAATTCTTGCGCGTGAGCCGTTAATTCTACCTAAACCATTAAACACCATCAATCTTGCGGATGCGCGCCAAGTGGCGTCCGCCTTCGAATTCGGTCGAAAGCCACACCCGAACAATCTTCAACGCCTCTTCCTCGCTCACGGTACGCTGGCCGAGGGACAGGCAATTGCCGTCGTTGTGGGAACGGTTCCAGATGGCGACTTGTTCGTTCCAGCACAGGCCGCAGCGGACGCCCTTCACGCGATTCGCGACGATTGCTTCGCCGTTGCCGGAGCCGCCAAGGACGATGCCGCGCTCGACCTCGCCCTTCGCGACCGCTTCGGCGACCGGGCGGATGAAGTCCGGGTAGTCGCACGGCGCGTCGGAACTGGTGCCGCAATCGCGGACCGTGTGGCCTTCCGCCAGGAGCATGGCTTTGATCTTCTCCTTGTAGGCGTAGCCGGCGTGATCGGAACCGATGGCAATGGTGAACTTTTTCATGGAGGATTTAATGTCCGCTGAACCCGGACGGATTGCGAATGTCGTTATTCCGGTCACCATTCCGCTCCGCAAACCAAATTCCTGCCATGACTCGCTTTCGCGTTCTCCTCGTAGCCGCCGTCGTTGCGTTGTTGTCGGCTTGTACCTCCACTCCTGAACAGCGCATCGCCAAGAATGCGGCGTTGTTCGACACGCTGCCCCCGCCCGTTCGGGAGAAGATCCGCGCGGGCCAGGTCGACGTGGGCTTCACACCGGAAATGGTGCGACTCGCACTGGGTGAACCCACGCGCGTGTTCACCCGGCAGACGGAAGCCGGCTCCACCGAATTGTGGGTCTACCACGACAACGGCCCGCGCTTCAGCATCGGGATCGGCGTGGGCACCGTTGGCCGTCACTCGGCGTCAAGCGTCGGCGTGGCCACTTCCACCGGCGGCTATGACCCCGAGGAAAAAATGCGGGTCGAGTTCCGCGGCGGACACGTCACGGCGGTCGACTACATCAAGCGGTAGCTTGGTCTGCGGCGGGTTCCGACCCCGCGCGATCAATCGGCGTCGATGACCTTAAGGAACGCCGTGGTATCGGCGAAATCCTTGAAGAGCGCCGTCGGCTGGTGCGCGGCGAGTTGCTCGACCGTGTAAGTGCCGGTCGCGACCGCGATGGTGCGGGCGCCGATCACCTTGCCGCATTCGATGTCATGCGGCGTGTCGCCGATGATAAACGTGTTCGCGGGATCGAAGTCCACCGCATGGCGCTCCTTCGCGCGGCGCAGCGCGTGGGGCCCGAGGTCGTTGCGGCGCGGGCTGTCATCGGCAAAGGCGCCGAACTCAAAGTAGTGCCAGACCTTGTAGTGCGTGAGCTTGAATTCCGCGCCGCGGCGCAGGTTACCCGTGAGCAGCCCCTGGGCGAGGTCCTTGCGGTGATGCAGGGTTTCCAACAATTCGAAGATGCCGGGTAGCACCTGGCCCTGACGTCCCTCGCGTAACTCCTGGGGAAGGAGCTCCAGATACGCTTCGAGGTAGTCGTGGGAATTCTGCGGCGTGTCCGGCAGGCCGACGTGCCGGAACACCGCGCCGGTGATCCAGCTGTCGGTTCGCCCGGCCCATTCGATCTGCGACAGGTCGCAGTGGACGCCAAAGCGCTTGGTCAAAGCCTTCTCCATCGCGCGCACGCCCGCGCCATGCGAAACGATCAGGGTGCCGTCGATGTCCCAGAGGATGAGTTTTTTCACGGGTATCAGCGCCACAGGACAGGGTGCGCGTCCGCGGCGTTCAAGCGCGAATCACTCCGCCTCGGCGTTGGCGGTGGTTGCGCTGCGCACCGCGGTGAACGCCGTGCCGGCGAGGATGAGCGCGGCGCCGATGGCTTCGTGCAGGGCAAACCGCTCGCCGAAAAACAGCATGCCGCCGGCCGCGATGCCCAGGGGCACAAGCATCTGGATGAGGGAACCCTCGGCCACGGGCAGGTCGCGGAACGCGCGGGTCATGGTAAGCTGCCCAAGGCCGGCGGTGATGCCCGCCACGACCAGGAGGCCCCACGCGGCCGCGGGGAGCGGCGTGTAGGTGGTGATCGCCGGAACGAGGGCGAGGAGCACGGCGTAGGCGCACTGGGCCGCGAAGATGGTGGACGTGTGCTCGCTCGCGTGCAGTTGGCGGATCGTGACGACCACCCACGTTGAAAGCAGCGCTCCGGTGACCGCGATGAGGTCGTACGGATTGAGCTCGGCGTTCGTGGCAAAAACATTCGTGAGCAAGCCGAGGCCCGCCAGCGCCGCGACGCCGCCGATGAGGACGGCGGGCCGGAGTTTTTCCTTGAGCAACCAGGCCGCCAGCAGCGCGCCCCAGATCACGTAGGTGTTGCCAATGAAGGTGGCGCGTCCCGCGCCGATCTTCACGACGGCGAGGTAGGTCACATAAACGCCGATGCCGCCCGCGATGCCGCGTTCGATCAGCTTGCGCCGCCGCCACAGGTGCGTCGGTTGCACTTCGCGGCGATACACGGCACCGATCATGGCGAGCCCGACGAGGCCGCGACTGCAGGCGACCAGCCAGACGTTGACCTCACCGAACATTCCCAGCGCCCGCACCAGCAGCACGTTGGCCGTGAAGCTGGCTGACGACAGCAGCATCAAGGCGACGGCGCGACGGTGGGTGAGATGGGCGGACACAGGGGTCAAGAACACCGCACCGTGGCCCGCACGGCAAGCCGGCGGTGGGTGTGGGGCCGGAAAACGCGGGCGGTGTGATGCTTGTGGAATCACGAGCAGCCAGGAGTCACGTTTTGGTCACATTTCGGCGGCCAGCTTCATGCAAGTTGGGCGCGTGTCGATTTGCCGGCTGATGAACTTCAAGCGAATTCGCCTGTACCGCATCGCGATCCTCTGTTGCATCGCCGTGCTGATTGTCGCGCTGGTCCATGCGTCGGACGCGAAGCCGGGCGTCTCCCCGGACTCGGCGTGGGAGCTATTGCAGGCGGGCAATTCCCGGTTTGTCGCGGGCCGCCTCGCGCATCCCGACCAGACGGTGGTGCGGCGGAAGGAGGTCGCGCAGGGCCAGCACCCGTTTGCGCTCGTGCTCACCTGCGCGGATTCGCGGGTTTCGCCGGAGCTTTATTTTGACCAGGGCCTGGGTGACCTGTTTGTCGTGCGCAATGCCGGCAATGTCATCGATGACCACGTAATCGGCAGCATCGAGTACGCGGTCGAGCACCTGGGCGTCAGCCTGGTGATCGTGGTGGGCCACACGAAATGTGGCGCGGTGTCGGCGGCCGTCGCCGGCGGCGATGCCCCGGGCCACATCGGCAGCATCGTCAAATCCATTGAACCCGCGGTCCGCGCCGCTGCCGAGAAATCCGGCGACCCCGTCGACAATGCCGTCACCGCCAACGCCGCGCTCATGGCGGCCGCACTGAGGAAATCGAATCCAATCCTCGCCGAGGCCGTGGAGCATGGCGCGCTGCGGGTCGAGGCCGCCAAGTACGACCTCGTAACCGGCCGGGTTGAGCTGATTGAGCCCGAGGCGGAGAAGTGAACGGCAGCCTCCGCCAACCGTCGCGCTTTAGAGCGCGTGGATGGCGGACTTGCTGACGGCCAGCCCGGCTTCCTTGATGGCTTCGCTCATCGTCGGGTGGGCGTGAATCGTCCGCCCGAGGTCCTCGGCGCTGCCGCCGTATTCCATGTGCGTGACGATTTCGCTGATCAGCTCGCCGGCGTTGGCGCCGAGGATCTGCGCGCCGAGAATCTTGTCGGTCTTCGCATCGGCGATGATCTTCACGTAGCCGTCAGTCGCATCCGCCGCGATGGCGCGGCCGTTGGCGGCGAAGTTGAATTTGCCGACGGTGACCGCGATGCCCTTGGCCTTGGCGGCGTCCTCGCCGAGGCCGACGCTCGCGACCTCCGGGTGCGTGTAGACGATGCCGGGCACGAGATCCCAATTGATGTGGCCCGCCTTGCCGGCGATCCACTCCGCCACGGCGGCGCCATCTTCCTCGGCCTTGTGCGCGAGCATGGGGCCGGCGACCACGTCACCGATCGCCCAGATGTTCTTCGCCGTGGTGCGCAGGTGCCCGTCGACCTTGACGCGCTTCTTTTCGTCGAGTTCGACGCCGGCCTTGTCGAGGCCGAGGTTGTCCGTGTACGGCCGGCGACCGACCGCAACGAGGACCTTGTCCGCGGGAAACTCGAGCTTCGTCCCGTCGCGCTCCGCGGTCAGCACGCCCTTCGCGTAGCCCGTGACCTTGGCGCCGACCTCGATCTTGAGGCCCTGCTTTTGCATGATGCGCGTGAAATTCCGAATGATGTCATCGTCGTAGGTCGCGATGATCTTCGGGAGAAACTCGACGACGGTGACGTCCGCGCCCAGGCGGGACCAGACCGAGCCCAGCTCGACGCCGATGACGCCGCCGCCGACCACGACGAGTTTCTTCGGGACCTCGGGAAACGCGATGGCGTGGTCGCTGGAGACGACCGTCTTGCCGTCGAACTTCATGAACGGCAGTTCGACCGGCGCGGAACCGGTGGCGATGACGATGTTCTTCGCGGTGACCCGAACCGGGGCGTTGGGGGCAACGGCCGCTACCTCGACCTCGGTCGGGGAAAGGAATTTCGCTTCGCCCGTCAGCACGGTGACCTTCCGGGCCTTGGCCAGCAGCGTGAGCCCGCCGGTGTTCTTGGCGACGACCTCATCCTTCCGCTTCAGCATCGTCGGCAGGTCGATCTCCACGGAACCGAGCTTGATGCCATGGGCCGCCGCGTGGGATTTCGCGAACGCGACGTGTTCCGACGAGTGGAGCAGCGCCTTGCTCGGGATGCAGCCAACATTGAGGCAGGTGCCGCCGAGCGTGGCGCGCTTTTCCACCAGCGCGACCTTCAGGCCGAGCTGGGCCGCGCGGAACGCGCAAACGTAGCCGCCGGGACCGGCGCCAATGACGAGGAGATCGAAGGAGTCCATGGGAGTTGAAAGTTGAAGGATGAAAGTTGAAAGGGTTGGAGTTGTTCGGTCATTCAACCTTCAACTCTCAACTTTCAACTGCGGCGAAGCCGCATCAGGCGCCAATCAGAAGGCGGGCCGGGTCCTCGATCGCCTGTTTGACCTTCACGAGGAAGGTGACGGCTTCCTTGCCGTCGACGAGGCGGTGATCGTAGCTGAGCGCGAGGTACATCATCGGGCGGATGACGACCTGGCCGTTCAGGGCCACGGGGCGCTCGTTGATGGCGTGCAGGCCGAGAATGGCGCTTTGCGGGGCATTCAGGATCGGCGTCGACAACATCGAGCCGAAGATGCCGCCGTTCGTGATGGTGAACACGCCGCCCTCGAGGTCAGCGAGGGTGATCTTGCCCTCGCGGGCCTTCTTGGCGGCATCCGCGATGGCTTTCTCGATGTCCGCCATCCCGAGCGTGTCGCAATTGCGGATGACCGGGACCATCAGGCCCTTGTCGGTCGAGACCGCCATGCTCACGTCGTAGTAGTGGTTTTGGACAATGGTATCGCCATCAATGCGGGCGTTGACGGCCGGCACTTCCTTCAAGGCGTGGACGACGGCCTTGGTGAAGAAGCTCATGAAGCCGAGCTTCACGCCGTTCTTCTTCACGAAGTCATCCTGGTACTTCTTGCGCAGTTCCATGACGGCCGACATGTCGACCTCGTTGAAGGTCGTGAGCATGGCCGCCTCGTGCTGGGCGGAAACGAGCCGGCTGGCGATGGTCTGCCGCAGCTTGGTCATCTTCACGCGGGTCTGACGACCCGCCGGCGCGGGTGTCGGGGCGACGGGTGCCGGGGCCGGGGCGGGCTTGTCGCTTTTGGCCTCGGCCTTCGAGCCTGCCGCGGCCGGTTCGGCGGCCGCCAGCATGTCGCCCTTCGTGACGCGGCCACCCTTGCCGGAGCCGGCGACGGACGCCGGATCGATGCCAGTCTCGGCCGCGATGCGGCGGACGGCCGGCGATTGGTCGCCGCCCTTGGCGGCGGCTTCGACCGGGGCTGCGGTCGGCGCCGCGGCGGCGGGGGCAGTCGTGGCGGTGGCGGATTCGTCGATCGTGGCGACGACCTGGCCGATCTTCACCTCGGTGCCGGCCGCGACCTTGAACGTGATTTTGCCTGACGCCTCGGCGGTGCCTTCCGACGTGATCTTGTCGGTCTCGAGTTCGAACAGGGGCTGGTCTTTCTTGACGACCGCGCCGTCGGCGACGTGCCACTTTGAGAGAACGCCGGAGGTGATGGATTCACCCATCGGGGGAATTTTGACTTCGATGGCCATGGGGAGAGTGCGAGGAATTAGAGGGTGGAGGGGGCGATCAGACACTGAAGGCGTTCTTGAGGAAGTTGGCGAGTTGCTGGCGGTGCATCGCCAGCAGGCCGACGGCCGGTGAGGCGGCGGCGTCGCGGCCGACATAAACCGCCTTGCGGCCGAAGAGTTCCTCGAGGTGCGGCGCGATGTAGGTCCAGGCGCCCATGTTCTGCGGTTCTTCCTGGCACCAGATCAGGCGCGCGTCGCGGCCGTAGTCATCGGCCAGCTCCGCGAGGCGATCGCGATGCAGCGGGTAGAGCTGTTCGATGCGGATGATCGCGGTGTTCTCGACCTTGTTCTTCTCGCGGTAATCGACGAGGTCGTAGTACACCTTGCCGGAGCAAAGGATCACGCGATCAGCCTTCTTGGCGGGGATCGGGTCGTCGATGATTTCCTGGAACGAGCCCTTTGTGAAATCGGCGAGCTGCGAAACGGCTGCGGGGTGACGCAGCAGCGACTTCGGCGACATGATGACGAGCGGCTTCTTGAACTCGCGCTTCATCTGGCGGCGCAGGACGTGGAACAGCTGGGCCGGGGTCGTCAGGTTCGCGACCTGGATGTTGTTTTCCGCGCAGGCCTGCAGGAAGCGCTCGAGGCGGGCGGAGGAGTGCTCCGGACCCTGGCCCTCGTAGCCGTGCGGCAGCAGCAGGGTGATGCCGCTCGTGCGCTGCCACTTCGATTCACCTGCGGCAATGAACTGGTCGATGACGACCTGGGCGCCGTTGGCGAAATCGCCGAACTGGGCTTCCCAGATGCAGAGCATGTCCGGGTAATCGAGCGAGTAGCCGTAATCGAAGCCGAGCACGGCCGCTTCGGACAGGAGCGAATTGTAGACGCAGAACCGCGCCTGCTTGTCCGAGATCGTGTTGAGCGCGGTGAATTTCGCGCCGGTCTCGATGTCATTGAACACGGCGTGGCGGTGCGTGAACGTGCCGCGCTCGCAGTCCTGTCCGCTGATGCGCACCGGCGTGCCGTCGAGCAGCAGCGTGCCGAAGGCCAGCGCTTCGCCCATGCCCCAGTCGTACGGGCCGCCGTTCTTGTGCGCCTCGGCCCGGCCGTCGATGAAGCGCTTGATCTTGGCGTGCACCTTGAAGTCCGCGGGCACGGTGGTGAGCGCCTTCACGACCTGATCGAGGACCTTGGCGCTGACGGCCGTGGTGACCGGCGTGTGGTTGAACGCCGGTTGGAAAACGGCGGTCGAGCCCTTGAAGGGATCCGTCGCGGTGGTGTCGGCGGCCGCGGCGGCGGCGGCCTTGCGCTTCGCCGCCTTGGCGGCTTCGCGGGTCTTGGCCTTGCCGAGGTTTTCCTCAAGCGCGGCGGAGTACTCGGCCTTGATGGCGTCACCCTCGGCGACGGTGATCGAACCCTCGGCGACGAGCTGCTTCGTGTAGATCGCGGACACGAGTTCGTGGGCGGCCACCTTCTTGTAGAGCGTCGGCTGCGTGAAGGACGGCTCGTCCGTCTCGTTGTGACCGTGCTTGCGGTAGCAATACATGTCGATGAACACGTCGCGCTTGAACTTCACGCGGAAGTCCACGGCGAGTTGCGCCACCATGCACACGGCCTCCGGGTCGTCGCCGTTCACGTGGAAGATCGGCACCTCGATCATCTTGGCGATGTCCGTGCAGTAACGCGTCGAGCGCGAGTCCTGCGGGTCGGTGGTGAACCCGATCTGGTTGTTGATGACAAAATGGAGCGTGCCGCCCGTGCGGTAGCCCGGCAGCTGCGAGAACTGCAGCGTTTCGGCCACGATGCCCTGGCCGGCCACGGCGGCGTCGCCGTGGATGAGCAGCGGCATGACCTTCTTGCGTTCCTTCGTGTCGCCGCGAATGCGCTGGCGGGCGCGGGCCTTGCCCTCGACCACCGGGTTGACGATTTCCAAATGGGAAGGGTTGGCCGCGAGCCGCACCTCGACCTTCGCGCCGGCGGTGGTCGTGAGGACGGATTCGTAACCCAGGTGATACTTCACGTCGCCGTCACCGGCCACCGTGTCGGGAATGTAGTTCTCCGAGAACTGCTCGAACAGCAGGTCAAAGGACTTGCGGAGGATGCTGGTGAGGACGTTGAGGCGGCCGCGGTGGGCCATGCCCATGACGATTTCCTCAATCCCCGACGACGGGCAGTGGTCGATGACGGCGTCGATCGCCGCGATGATGGTTTCGCCACCCTCGAGGGAGAAGCGCTTCTGGCCGACGTATTTCGTGTGGAGAAACTTTTCGAACAGCTCGGCCTTGTGGACCCGGCGCAGCATGCGAACCTTGGCCGGCTGCGTGAAGCGCGGGCGCAGGCGGGTGTTCTCGATGCGCTCCTGGAGCCAGCGGCGCGCGTCCTGGTCCTGGATGTGCGCGTACTCGACGCCGACGTGGCCGCAGTAAATCTGGTTCAGTGCGGCGACGATGTCGCGGAGCTTCATCTGGCCGCCGCCGGCGAAATTGCTGACGTCGAACACGGTGTCGAGGTCGGCCTCCGACAGGCGGAAATTGGTGAGGGCGAGTTTCGGCGAAGGCGGCGGCGGGTCGCTCAGCGGATCGAGATGGGACTGGATGTGCCCGATCGCGCGGTAGGCGTTGATCAGGTAGTACACGCCCGCCTGCTTGGAGGCATCGACGACGGCTCCCGCCGGGGCGCCGGCGGGCGACTGGCCGTTGCTGCCCAAGGTGAAGCCTTGGAAAAACGCGCGCCACGTCGGGTCGACGGAATCGGGATTGTCGAGCCAGCGCTGGTAATATTCCTCGATGACGCCAGCATTGGCGCGTTCGGAAACGGTGACGGGATTCATGGAAATGGAGGGTTTTGTGACCGCCGGGGATGACGGCTTGCCTATCACGCGGGGTAATAGTAAGCGTGGAATGGAAATGGGAGCACCGGGCTTCTATCGACACAAGTTGTTTCAGGATCAGAGCGGCGGGATGAACCCGGAATTATCCCGACCCAACGCGTTGATTAAGATACTTTAATTCCAGACTTCCGATATGACCGAAGCCAAAATCAAAGATGCCCTTATCCGCCTCCACGGCGGCATAAAAAAATCTGATGGGCCGGCCATCTCCGAATCCCTCGCAGAACTGGACAACTTGTTGGCAGCCCATGGGTCGGAGATCGACGCCCGGCTGCATCACTTTTTGTCCGGACGCAGCTATGCCAAGGCTTTGACGTACTTGGGCGGCGCCCCGGAGGCGATCGGGCAGGGGGCTACGCCCCCGGGTGGTTGCGGCGGAGGGCGGTCATGAGCACAGGGGGCAAGCTGCCGACGGATGGCGGCCAGGGGCTAGGCCAAAACCCATTTGCGGGGTTGACCGGGGCGGGTTTGCCATCGGCACCTCCGCCCTCAGCGGCTGCACCAGTCAAGCCGGAGCCGGCGCGCAATCGCGGCCGGGTCGACATCAAGCGCACGACCGCCGGTCGCGGCGGCAAGACCGTGACGTTGGTCACGGGTTTCGTGGGCATCGGCCTGCCGGAAAAGGAGTCGCTGGCGAAAAAGATGCGCAATGCGTGCGGCTGCGGTGGCACCGTGAAGGACGGTGACATCGAGATCCAAGGCGACCAGCGCGAGAAGATTGCGCAGATCCTCAGCGAGGCAGGTTTCCGGCCGGTGTTCGCCGGCGGCTGATCAAAGGTTGACCGCAATCCCGCCGGGCGGGGACGGGAAGATCAGGCGGCCAGGCCGGCGGCCAGTGCCAACGCGCTTTTCGCGCGGTTCATGATGTAGAGATGGTAACCGGGCGCGCCGTGGGCGAGGAGATCGCGGATTTGGGTGACGGCCCATTCGTTGCCGACCGATTCCACGATTTCCGGGGCGTCGCCGGCCGCCTCGAGGCGCTTGATGAGTTTCTCGGGCAAGGAGGCGCCGCACATTTCAGTGAAACGCTTGATCTGCTTGAGCGAGAGCACCGGCATGATGCCCGGAACGATTGGGACCTGGATCCCACGCGCGCGGCATTGGTCGACAAAACGATAGTACACCGCGTTGTCGAAAAACAGCTGGGTGGTGACGAAGGACGCGCCGGCATCCACCTTGCGCTTGAGGTTGTCGAGATCCACGTCGGCTGACGGCGCCTCCGGGTGCCGTTCCGGGTAACCGCCGACCCCGAGGCAGAAGTCGGCGTGGCGCGCCTTCAGCAAAGCCACGAGGTCGCTCCCGTAGCGCAGGCCGTCCTTGTACGGCACGAATTCCGTCTGTCCCTTGGGCGGGTCGCCGCGCAGGCTCATGATGTTGCGGTAGCCGTCGGCGTAGAGCTGGTCCGCCACGCCGTTCAGTTCATCGCGACTGTGGCCAACGCAGGTGAGGTGGGGCATCACCGTGAAACCAATTTCCGTGCGCAACAGCCGGCTGACTTGGGCCGTGCGCTCGCGCGTGCTGCCGCCGGCGCCATACGTCACCGAAACAAAATCCGGCGAGATTCGCTTCAGCACGGTGGCCGTTTGCCGTAGCGCTTCGACGCCGGCGTCGTCCTTGGGCGGAAAAAACTCGAGCGACCGCAGGGGCTTGTGACGGGCAAAGAGGTCGGCGATGGCGCGATCCGGATTCATTGGAATCAATACATCCGGATTTGTTGATGTGTGTAAAGAAGAAGATTCTTGATTACCTCTTAACCGATTCTTGCACAGTTGCTTCGAGTACAATAAGCTTGCCAGTGTCGGCGACCGTTTTGAGTGAAAAATACGGAGCCCGCCATCGAGCGTGCGCCTGGACGAAGCCCGCGCTGGGGCCGACCTTGAGCAGGACCAGGTACCGAAATCCCGATGCGCGCCAGCGACGGGCGACCTCGTTGGCTGGCATCGATTCATCGAAGAGAAACGCGACCTCCGGACTCCAGAGCGGCGCCACCTTCGTGCCGATCGTGGCGAACAGGCGGGGAGCACCGACATAGTCCGAGACCACTCGCGCTCGATCGGGCAGCGGTTGCACGTGCGCGAGGACGTCACGGTCCCACTGGGCCGCTTCAATGGGCGTTTGGCGAATCGACGCGAGCCATTCGCGCGGCGGCACGCGGTACGGGTTCTCCGGCAGAACCAAGGTCTTCACCTGTGCCTCGAGCAGCAGGGCGGCGATTCCGAACGCGACCAGCAACGGGATCGGTCGCCGCGAGGGCAGAAACGCGAGGCCATAGCCGCCGGCCATGCAAAGCAACGCAAACGCGGGGCTCAACACGCGCAGCGAATAGAAGGGGCCGCCTGCCGTGTAGCCGACAGACAACAACCAGAGGGCCACGCTGACTCCCACGACGATTGCCATCAGGCGTGCCTCGCGCAGGCCCTGCACCACGAGTGCCATCAACGCCGCAAAACCGATCACCGCGGGAAAGGCCCAGAGCAGGAAGTACCGGCCGAGTTGCAGCCACGTGGGGGCCGTGAACAGCCACGCGCCCGCCGGCCCGCGCAGGGTGTCGTTCCAGGCCGTGAAGACTTGGTTCGTCGGAAACAAACCGAGCACGTCCAGGCTGTAGACGGGATTGCCCGTCAGGAGCCACACACGAACCGTCCACGCCACGGTGAGCGGCAGCGCGGTTGCCGCCAGCAACCCGAGTTGCCGGCGCGAGGCGCCGAACCAGACGGCGGCCGCAAGCGCGGCGACGGGAAACACCGGGCCGTATTCCCGCGAGCCGGCGGCGGCGGCGGCAAAGATTCCCGCCAGCACCACCCAGCGATCGCCGTCTGCGTCGCGCGAGTGCGCGAGCGCCCACACAACGCCGGCAAGCGCGAGGGCCGTCAGGCCGGTTTCTTGGCCGAGCGTGACTGACCACGTTAGGAGCGGGCAGGCTGCCGCAAACAAGAGCGCCCGCCGGGCGACCGCTTCACCGCCCCAGCGGTTGCCGAGGCGCCACACGATCTCGTGCAACGAGAGCAATTGCAGCCCGACCACCGGTGTCGTCCACAGCGCGTGCCGGCTGCCGCCGCACGCGTATACCCAGGCGTGGAGCGTCGCGACTTCGGGCGGAATGCTCTCGGCCCAGAAGTAATGGAGGAAATCGTCCGCGCTGCGCGGGGGATAAAAATCCAAGGTGCCGAGCGCCACCATCTGCTCGGCGAGCCAGCTCCAGCGAAACGTCGTGTCGGGTCCGCTGAGCGGTTGCGTGCCGAGGCGCCACGCGACGACCAACCAGAAAAGAACATAGAGCGGCGTCCACCCGCCGAGGCGCCAAAAACCGGCGAAGGAGGAGGAAATCTCCGCGGTCGGTCCGCGGGTGGGCACAAGGCGCAGCCCGAGCGAGAACAGCGTCAGCGCCGCGGCCAGCGTCGTCAGGGAAATCACCGCGCCGGTCCACGCGAAGACGAGTACGATCGCATAAAGGACCACGGCCGACGTCGTAAACGCCGCGGCCAGCGACCACGGCAGGCGCAGGGCGCGCAGCAAAGTCGAACCGGGCAGCAGCAGTCCGGCCACCAAGAGCGTCAGCCGGGCGGCGATCTCGATGGAAGCGGGGAGCGACATGCCGGCAGGCTAGGGAGTGGCCGCGGCCTCGCGCGCCTTTTCCGTTTTGAGCCGCAATTGCCCGCACGCCGCGTCGATCGCGTGGCCCTTTTCCCGGCGCAGGGTCAACGAGACGCCGCCATCGGCGAGGACCCGCGCAAATTTTTCCTGGCGCGTGAGGCTTGGCCGCTTCCACGGCAGTCCCTCCACGGTGTTGTAGGGGATCAGGTTCACGTGCGCATGCAGGTCGAAGGCGATGTCGCGAAGTCTCTCCGCCTGCTCGAGCGAGTCGTTGATCTCCTCGATGAGGATGAACTCGAGCGTGACCATGCGCCCGTGTTTCTCCGAAAACTCGCGGATGGCGGGAATGAGTTCGGCGAGCGGCCACTTCTTGTTCACCGGCATGATTTGCTCGCGCACCTCGTCGGTCGCGCCATGCAGGCTGATCGCCAGGCGGATGCCCAGCGGCTCCTCGGCCAGCTGCTTGATCTTGGGCACAAGGCCGGACGTCGACAGCGTGATGCGGCGGGCGCCAAAGCCGAGGCCCCACTCGGCGTTGAGAATCGTCAGGGCGCGCATGATCGCGTCGTAGTTGTGCAGCGGCTCGCCCATGCCCATGACGACGAGGTTGTCGAAGGAAACGAGTTCCGCGCGGGCGCGGGGCGTGCGGTCGTCCTCCTGACGGCAGACCTGGATCAGCTGGTGAACAATCTCGCCCGCGGACAAATTGCGCTTCAGGCCCTCCAGGCCGGAGGCGCAGAACTTGCAGCCCATGGCGCAGCCGACCTGGGTGGAAATGCAGATGGTCTTGCGGGAGTTCTCCTGACCGACGCCCAGCTGGGGGGCGCGAATGATGACCGTTTCGATCAGGGACCGGTCGCCCAGTTCGAGCAGCAGCTTGTCGGTGACGTCCTCGGACTGTTTCGTGAGCACGAACTTGGTCGGCTCCAACTCAAACGTGTCGGCCAGCCACTTGCGGAAAGCGAGGGGCAGGTTCATCATCTCGTCCCAGGTCTTCACCCGCTTCTTGTAGAGCCACTCGGTGAGCTGGCGCGCGCGAAACGCCGGGTGGCCGTGCTCCTTGAGCAGGGCCGTCAGCGAGTCGAGCGTCTCACCGTAGATCGTGGGCTTGGCGGGAGTGAATTTCACTGGCAGGAAAAATGAGGAGGAAACAGGGAGCGAAAACGCGGCGTTGCAGTCGCACTTTCAACTCTCAACCTTCAACTTTCAACCAATCAGATGAATCTCATCCACCGGCATATTTTCGCCAATGTCGTCCTGACATGCGGCGCCGCCGTGGGGTTGTTCGCCTTCGTGCTGATGCTGGTGAACGCCCTGAAGGACCTCCTGGGCTACGTCCTGCAGGGCCAGATCGAGATCGATACCTTCGTCCGCCTCGTCGGCCTGCTGGTGCCTTTTGTCATCTCGTACGCCCTGCCCATGGGCATCCTGACGGGCATCCTGCTCGTGCTCGGGCGCATGTCGTCCGACCGCGAGATCACGGCGCTGCGTGCTTCCGGCGTCAGCGTCGCCTGGCTGTCGGCGCCCATCCTGTTTTTTGCGCTGCTCGGCGTCACGTTGGCCGCGCTGGTCAACTTCCAGTTCATGCCGACGGCCCGGCTCGCCTACCAGCGCGAGCTCGCGAGCGCGGTGCAGAACAATCCACTGAGCTTCATCGAGCCCCGCACATTCATTCAAAATTTTCCCGGGGTGGTCATTTATGTGGGCGAGAAGAACGCCGACATGCTGAAGGACATCTGGATCTGGGAACTCGACAAGCAGAAGCGCGTGATCAACTCGGGCCGCGCCGCGACGGGTTGGGTGCGATTTGACGAGGGCAAGAGCAAGCTGGTCCTGAGCCTCGATTTCCTGCAGGCGGAGGTCCACGACCGCAAGGATCCGGAAAACCCGGCGAAGATTCGCAGTGGCGGCGCAACCGACCACGCCACGTTTGACCTGAAGCTCGACAAGCTCACGGGTCAGCAGGCCGTGAAGGTGAAGACAAAGTGGCTGACCTTTTCCCAACTGGTGGAGGAGTGGCGGCGCCTCGGTCGGCCGGACCCGGCGTTGTCGTTGGCGGAGCGGGAACAGCAGCGGATGCGGGTGCAGATCACGATCCACGAGAAGTTCGCGATGGCGTTCTCCGTGCTGTCGTTCGCGCTGGTCGCGATTCCCCTTGGCATCAAGGTCTCGCGCAAGGAAACCTCCGCCAATCTGGGCGTTGGCCTGATGCTCGCGCTGGGCTATTACTTTGCGACCATCGCGGTGGGGTGGATCGACAACCAGCCGGCGTTGCGGCCGGACCTGCTCATGTGGCTGCCGAACCTTGGGTTCCAGAGCCTGGGGTTGTGGATGTTTTACAAGGTCGACCGGTCGTGAGCGCCCCGCTGCATTCGGTCGCTACCCTGACTTTTCCGGGTGCCCGCGGACCGGGAATTCCCGGTAACTCGTTGTTTGTCCCACCGTCTTGGGGGGTGTGCCAGTCCTTTGCACAACTCCATGTCTGACGAACCGTTCGACTTCGCCGGATGCCTTGCCCGGGTGCGCCAGCGCGACCAGGCGGCTTGCCGACAACTGGTCGAGCAGCTGTATCCGCTCGTCAGCCGCATCGTGCGATCCCACCTCCCGCGCCGCGTGGCGGAGGAAGACCTCGCGCAGGACGTCTTCCTGAAAATGTTCACCCGCCTCGAACAGTACCAGGGCAACGTGCCGTTTCCGCACTGGGTTTCCCGCATCGCCGTGACCACCTGCATCGACCAGCTGCGCGCCCAGAAGCGGCGTCCGGAATTCCGGTGGGCGGACCTTTCGGAGACCGAGGCGGAGGTGTTGGACAACGTGCTGACGAACGAGCGCGACGTGGCCCCCGGCCAGGCGCTGGCGGCCCGGGAGCTGGTGCAAAAGCTCCTCGCCCAGCTCAAACCCGACGACCGCCTGGTGTTGCAGCTGCTGGACCTGGAGCAGAAGACCATTGCCGAGATCAGCGGGCTCACCGGTTGGAACCAGACGCTGGTGAAGGTGCGCGCCTTCCGGGCCAGACGGAAATTGCAAAAACTTTTTCAGGAACTACAAAGCAAGGAGAAGTCATGAACCGATTCGACCACCAATGGCAGAAACTGATCGTTGCCGCCCGGCAGGCGCCCGCTGATCCCGGTGCCGCCGCGCCCTACGGCTTTGCCACCCGCGTCGCCGCGCAAGCCGTGGCCCTGCCGCCGGCGCCATGGCTTTCATTGGAGCGATTTGCGGTGCGTGGCCTCCTGCTCGCCGCGGTCTGTGGCGTGACGGCGATCGCCTTCAACTACTCGGTGTTTTTTACCGAGCAGTCTGATATCTATGCGACCGGGACCACGGATGTCGTCGTGGACCTGCTGGACATCTCCTGATGAACCAGCCTTGGAAGGTCATCGTCGTTTTGTTGGGGATTTTCGTGGCCGGTGGCGTCACGGGCGGCTTCATCACGGCCCGCGTGTGCAAGAACAAGATTTTGAACCGGCCCGTGCCCGAGGAGTGGGCCCCGCGTACGCTCAAGCGCCTGGTCGAACACCTCGGCCTGACGCCCGACCAGCAGGAGCGCATCCGCCCGATCGTCCGGCGGCACATGGAGGAACTCAACCGTGTGCGCAACCACTCGATGGCCCAGACGCAGACCATCGTGGAGGGCATGCAGCGGGAAATTTCGGAGCAACTGACGCCCGACCAGCGGCCGCTGTACGAAAAGCTCAACCGCGAGCTGCGGGAAGCCCGCGAGTCGCGGGAGAAAGTGGAGCGCGAGAAGCGCCTGAACCTGGACCGCTCGATGGGCGGCAAGCTGGGGGAAAGGCCCGCGGACAAACCCGCGCCGAAGCCGCCAGGCACTTGATTTTACGGTTGGCGGGACGGTTGGATGAAGGCCGGCGCCGCGGTGGTTTATTTTAGTTGCAGGAGTGGGGGTGCGACCTACGTTCCGCGCTGGCCAGGCGCCATGCATGCGTAGGCGCGTGAACCCCGCCAGGGCCGGAAGGCAGCAACGGTGACGACGTCCTCCCAGTGCCGTGGATTGCCTGGCCACTTTTTTGCCCGCGGACCGCGGGCAGTCTTGGAGTCGGTAGTTGAGGGTTGAGAGAATTTCCGCTGGTGGCTTTTTGTTTTGCCCTCAACTCTCAGCTCTCAACCCTCAACGCCGCTTGTCCAACGCCTACCAAGTCATTGCCCGCAAGTGGCGCCCGCAGACGTTTGATGACGTCGTCGGGCAGGACCATGTGGTCCGGACGCTGAAAAACGCCATCGGGCGCAACCGGATCGCGCATGCGTACCTGTTCGTGGGCCCGCGCGGCACGGGCAAGACGAGCACCGCGCGCATTTTTGCGAAGGCCCTCAACGTCACGAACGGCCCGAAGGCCGATTTCGATCCGAATGACCCGATCGCCAAGTCCATCGCCGATGGTTCGTGCCTGGACGTGATCGAGATCGACGGTGCGTCCAACAACGGCGTCGAGCAGGTGCGCGAGCTCCGCGACACCGTGCGTTACGCCCCGGCGCAGGGCAAATACAAGGTCTACATCATCGACGAGGTGCACATGCTCTCGACCGCGGCGTTCAACGCGCTGCTCAAGACCCTCGAGGAGCCGCCGGCGCACGCGAAGTTCATCTTTGCGACCACCGAGGTGCAGAAGGTTCTCCCGACCATCATTTCGCGCTGCCAGCGGTTCGACCTGAAGCCGATCCCGACCGAGTTGATCGTGCAGCGCCTGAAGAAGATTGCCGTCGCGGAGAAGATCAAGGCCAGCGACGCGGCCCTCGCGAGCATCGCCCGCATGGCTGACGGTGGCATGCGCGACGCCCAGTCGATCTTCGACCAGATGATTTCGTTCTGTGGGAACGAGGTTTCGGAGGCGGACGTGCTGGACGTCTATGGCCTCGTGGCCGGCGAGAAGATCGCAGCGCTCGCGTCCGCGCTGGCCGCGGGCGATCACCAGAAAATCGTGGAGCTGGTGGACGAGGCGGACGAGAACGGTCGCGATCTGTATCGTTTGTTGGTGGATGTGCAGGCCCACATTCGCGGCGCGCTGTTGGGTGCGATCGCCAAGGGCGGCAGCAGCGATGCGCTCGGCACCGTGATGACCACGGAGCAGCTCACGCGGTTGTTGGACGGGTTGCGGGAGGGGGAAAACGGCGTGAAGCACGGCCTCTCCGAAAAGATCAATTTCGAGGTCGCGCTGCTGAAGGCCGTCGAGGCCAGCCGCGCCCGGGCGATCGATTCCCTCATCAAGGAGATCGCGACGCTCGCCGACAGCCTGCCCGAGGACGGCTCAAAAAAAAACGACTGACGCGGGCGGCTAGCACCACGCCGCCGCCAGCCGCCCCGAAGGATCAGGAAGAGGAGGCGCCCACAAGTGCCATCGCCTCCGAAGCGCCCCCGCCGGCATCGGACGCACCGTTGCCGTCTTCAGAGGAGGAAGCCGCGTTTCTCGCCCAGGAGCGTGAAATGGGCATCGTGACCCCGGCCCTCACGCACGAGGAGAAGCCGCCCGAGGAGAAAGGCGACCTGCCGCCGTTGGATGACTTGGTGAACCGTATTCCCGCTCCCGCGCGCGCCGCGCTCGAGGAGTATTTCCGTCCGCGATTCGTGACCGTGAAGCGGATTCCGCAGTCGGCGTTGAAATAGCCGGGTTTTGGTTTCGCGGTTTCGTCTTCGTCATTCTGAGCGCAGCGAAGAATCCACGCGGGCGCGTGACCTTGGATCCTTCGCTTCGCTTAGGATGACCGGAAAATTGGTATGGCCGGCCAGTGATTAGCGGCCGCCCACCGGCCACGTGTCCCCGATCGACGGCAACCCGTGGTGCGGGCGCGCGTACAGGTAGGTCTGCGCGGAAGCAGCGAGGTGATTCGGCGCGAGGATCACGTCGATTCGCTCGTAGAGTCCCTCGTCGAGTCCTTCCAGGCGATCGAGTTCGGCCAGGCAACCATCGTCGACGACCCAGAGTTCACCGGTGACCCCGGTGGTGTCGCCCGGCGCGCGAACCATGCCGGGGTAGTCGCCCAGCGAATACAAGGTGAAGCCCGGCGCCGTGCGCGCGTCGCCCAGGTAACGCTGGCCCGCGAGGAAGGCATGGTTGCTGCCGCCCCGCTTGAGCGTGCCGTACACGAAGACCGTCGTCATGTGTTGGGCGCCAGGACCTCGACCACCATGGCCGTGATGTTGTCGCGTCCAGCGCGGGCGAGGGCTTCCCGCAGCAGGCTCTGGGCGCCCGCCGTGGTTTCGGAGGTGCGGACAATTTCATCCAGTTGCCGGTCCCAGAGGTTTTCCGTCAGGCCGTCCGAACAAAGCAGGAAACGGTCGCCCGGGCTGCATCGCAGCACGCCGACCTGCGGTTCGATGAACTGGTGTTCCGCGCCGAGGGCCTGGTTGAGGGCGTTGCGCCGCGGGTGATCGCGGGCTTCGCGTTCGGTGATCTTGCCACTCCGTCGCAGCCAGCCGACGTAGCTGTGGTCGTGCGTGAGCTGGGTGATCCCGCCCCCCGGCAACAGGTGGTAGATCCGGCTGTCGCCGATGTGCCCAAAGTACATCCAGCCCGGCGTGAACCATGCGAGGCTCAGCGTCGTGCCCATGCCGCGGCACTCGTCGTAGGATTGGCCCAGCTTCAGCAGGTCGTAGTGGATGGCGCCGAAAAGTTCGCGCAGCGTGTTGTCGTAGCCGCTTTGCGGCCCGGGCACCGCCATGCGAAAGCCTTTCGGCAACAAATGCGTGATCTTGTCCTTGGTGATCCGGCTGGCGAATTCGCCGGAGTTGGCGCCGCCCATGCCGTCGCTGACCGCGAACACGAAGTCCTTGCTGAGGGAGGACGCATGGCCGGTCTTGCCAAGGTAGTGGACCTCCCGGCCATCAAACTCGAGCGCCAGGAACGTATCCTCGTTGTTCGGGCGGACGTGTCCGCGGTGAGTCAGCCCCGACCAGTGCAGGGTGGGGGCGGCGGCCGGCGGTCCGCCGGGCGTCTGGTCAAGGATCGCCGCGAACTCGAAATCGATGATGCAGAAACGCCCGTCGGTCTTGCAGTAGGTGATGTTGCGGATTTCCGGGTCATCGTGCCGGACCCCGAACGTTTCCAGCTCGTCGAAGAGGGATTTCAGCCGCTCCGCATTGACCTGTTCGACGCGCGAGCCGCAGTTGGTGGTGACAATCTTGAGGGCGGCCTCGTCGGCTTCGACGAGCTTCGGGACGAACCCGCAGCCCCGCGCTTCCAGGTGGCGCAGCACGCGGACTTCATTCTCAAAACGCGCGTAGGCCTGGGGACCGCGGAAGGTCTTGTGGACCAAGCCGTCGTAGCCGATGCGGACGAGCGCGCGCTGCGTGTTTTTGACCTCTTGCATGGGGCGGTCTGGGAAAGATTCAGGCCCGGGCAGGGGAAGCAAGTGCGCCGTGGCGGGCCGCTTCAAATCGGGTCGCCCCGCTGACTTGTAAAAGCCGAGTCATGTCCCGAAATTCTCGTTGCCTCTGGCATATGAGGTGCTGACTTGGGCGAACAGTTTTGTGCAGCCGGAATGGTCGGCCTCCGTCGCCCGGTCCCACTGCAAAACCCCTAAAACCACTCGAAAAATCATGGCTAAATACAAACTGGAATACATCTGGCTCGACGGCTACACGCCGCTCGCGAACCTCCGCAGCAAGACCCAGATCAAGGAATTTGCCAGCTTCCCGAAGCTGTCCGAACTGCCCAACTGGGGCTTTGACGGCAGCTCGACGCAGCAGGCCGAGGGCAAGAGCTCGGACATCGTGCTCAAGCCGGTCGCGGTGTATCCGGATTCGACGCGCAAGAATGGCGTCCTCGTCATGTGCGAGTGCTACCAGCACACCGGCGTGCCCAGCCCGTCCAATTCCCGCGCCACGATCCCGGATGATCCGGACACCTGGTTTGGTTTCGAGCAGGAGTATTTCTTCTGGAAGGACGGCGCTCCGCTCGGCTTCCCGGCGGGTGGCTTCCCGGGGCCGCAGGGTCCCTATTACACCGGCGTGGGCTACAAGAACGTCGGCAACATCGCCCGGGAGATCGTCGAGAAGCACATCGACATCTGTTTGGACGCCGGCATCAACCTCGAGGGCATCAACGCCGAGGTCGCCAAGGGCCAGTGGGAATTCCAGATCTTCGGCAAGGGCTCCAAGAGCGCCGCCGACCAGATGTGGGTCGCCCGTTACATCCTCTCCCGGCTCTGTGAGAAGTACGCGATCGACATCGAGTGGCGCTGCAAGCCCATCCTCGGGCCCTTCAACGCTCCGCTCGACTGGAACGGCTCGGGCATGCACTCCAACTTCTCGACGAAGCACATGCGCGAAGTGGGCGGCAAGGCGTACTTCGAGAAGCTCATGGCCGCCTTCAGCAAGCACATGGACGAACACATCGCCGTCTACGGTCCGGAGAATCATCTCCGCCTCACCGGCCTGCACGAGACGCAGTCGATCGACAAGTTCACCTATGGTCTCGCCGACCGCGGTGCTTCGATCCGCATGCCGCACAGCTTCGTCAACAACGGCTACAAGGGCTACCTCGAAGACCGTCGTCCGAACTCCGCCGCCGACCCGTACCTGGTCGCCGGCCGGATTCTCAAGACCGTCCAGAGCGTCCCGACCAAGTAATCGTTCGCGATTCGGTTCCTTTGCAAAAGCCGCCCGGCAACGGGCGGCTTTTTTTGGCGCCGAAATTTAGGTGTTTCCGAGGGTGGAACCCGGCCTCCGGACGGGTTCAATGAACGTGCATGCTCCGCTTCCCGGAACGTCTCGCCCACAAAACCCCGGCTTGGGTCGAAAGCGGCGCTACTTTTCATGTCCGAATTCGGGTCGAATCGAGCCATGACCTGACCGCTCAATCAATCGGACCTCGGCTACTCGGATCTGCACTGCACTATCACGAGCAGGGTCGTTGGTCTTGTCGGCTCTTTCTGTTAATGCCCGATCATCTGCATGCGTTGCTCGTCTTTCCATATGATCGCAGCCTCGGCGAGGTCATCGGAGCATGGAAAGGATACCATTCAAAGGCGCTGGGGCTGGGCTGGCAGACGAATTTCTTCGATCACCGAATTCGGAACCATCGAGAACTGCAGGAGAAGGCAATTTATATCCGAAGGAATCCGGTGGTCAGGGGGCTTTGTGTGAGAGAGGAGGAATGGGCTTGGGTGTTGCAATGTGCGCCCTGAAAACCCGTCCGGAGGCCGGGTTCCACCTTTTGGTCGGTTCGTTTGTGTCGACCAGAACGGCTGGTCTCGCAAAAAAAGCCGCGTCTTTCGACGCGGCTTCGAAATCGGTTGGCGACGCTTACAGCGCGGCCAGGTAATTCTTTTCGGCGGCGTCCCAGTCGACGACGTTCCAGAAGGCGTTGATGTAGTCCGGACGGCGGTTCTGGTAGTTCAGGTAGTAGGCGTGTTCCCAGACGTCGAGTCCGAGGACGGGCTTGCCCTCGATGCCGGCGACCGCCTTGCCCATCAGCGGGCTGTCCTGATTGGCCGTCGAGCCGATCGCGAGCTTGCCGCCGTTGACGACGAGCCAGGCCCAGCCGGAGCCGAAGCGCGTGGCGCCGGCCTTCGCGAAGTCTTCCTTGAACTTGGCGAAGCCGCCGAGCTCGGCGTCGATCGCCGCGGCGAGCTTGCCCTTCGGGTTGCCACCCTTGCCCGGGCCCATGATGGACCAGAAGAAGGAGTGGTTGCTGTGGCCGCCCGCATTGTTGCGGACACCGCCGCGGATGGCCTCAGGCACCTTCGAAAGGTCGGCGATCAGCGCGTTCACCTCGAGCGCGGCGAGAGCGGGATGATCCTTCAGGAGATTGTTGGCGTTGGTGATGTAAGCCTGGTGATGCTTGCCGTGATGGATTTCCATCGTCTTCGCATCGATGTGGGGTTCCAGGGCGTTCGGGGCGTAAGGCAGTTTCGGAAGTTCGTAAGCCATGTTCGTGGGAGGGTTGAGGAAGCGCTAAAGGTGCACGCGTTCGCGGTCGCGTCAACTGCGGGTCGTAGCTTAAAGCTGCGCTGCTGAAGGGTCGGCCTCCCGGCCGGCCCTCCAACCTAGGCGTCCTTCCGCTTTAGCTGGAAATACGCCTGCAGCAGCTCGAGACAGGGCTTTTCCAGGATCCCCCGCGTGATTTCGAGGCGGTGGTTCGTCTGCGGCAGGGCATTGAGATCGGTCGCACCGCCGAGGCAGCCCATCTTGGGGTCGGGCACCGCGTACACGACCCGCTTCAGTCGCGACATGAGGGTCGCACCGGAACACATGGGGCACGGCTCCTTGGTCACGTACAGGGTCGCCTCGTTCAGCCGCCAGTCACCAATCGCCTTGGCGGCCTGTCCCATGGCGAGAATTTCCGCATGCGCGGTCGGGTCCCGGGTGCAGTCGCGCTGGTTGTGGGCGGCGGCGATGACTTCGTCGCCCAAAACGATGACCGCGCCAATCGGCACCTCGTCCTGCTTCCAGGCGTCGATCGCCTGATTGTAGGCCAGCCACATGTAGAAGTCATCGTCCCGTTTCAGCTGCGAAGGGAACACCTTCGCAAACGGACAGGGGAGGGCGGGGCGACTGGAATCCATGGCGACCAAGGTAAAACCTTGACTACGGGGGGAATTCCACAGTTACAAGGGGCTTTTATTTCCAATCCCTGCATGACCAAAACCAGCCAGCTCCCCCTCTCCACCCATGTCTGACGGCAAAGCGATCGAAGTGGAGGGCAAGATCATCACCGTGCTTCCGGGCACGATGTTCCGGGTGCAGCTGACCAACGGTCACACCGTGCTGGCGCATATTTCGGGCAAGCTCCGCAAGCACTTCATCAAGATCGCCGCGGGCGACATGGTGAAGATGGAGATGAGCCCGTACGATTTGGACAAGGCGCGGATCACCTACCGCATTCGCGAGCAGAACGCGCCGCCCCCGGGCCCGCGTCGCCCGCAGCGCCGTTATTGAGCGTCGCCGGCCGCCCGTCGTGAAAACACGCCGCGAGCCGCAGTCCCCGGACGACGAACCCATGCCGCCGGCGCCCCCGGCGTTTGCGGACGCCATGGATGGCTTCCTCAGCTACCTCGAGCTGGAGCGCGGCCTGTCGCGCAATACCACGAAGTCCTACGAGAACGACCTGAAGCAGGCGGCGCATTTCCTCAAAAAACGCGGCGCGGCGAGCTGGCAAAAGGTCACCGGTGCCCAGCTGACCGCGTGGCTGCACTGGCTCAGCGACCAGAAGTTTTCCGAGTCCTCCCAAGCCCGCAAGCTGAGCGCGGTGCGCATGCTCTGCCGCCACCTCGTGCACGAGCGGATGCGTGACGACAACCCCACGGACCTGCTCGCCGGCCCCAAGATTCGCCGGAAGCTGCCGCAAACGCTTTCGACCGGGGAAATGCAGAAGCTGCTCGCGGCCCCGACCGGGATGGACGCCTATGCCATCCGCGACCGCGCGATGCTGGAATTGGTTTATTCGAGCGGCCTGCGCGCCAGCGAAATCTGCGGGCTGACGCTGCAGCAGGTGGACCTCGAACACGGCTTTGTGCGGGTGTTCGGCAAGGGCTCGAAGGAGCGCGTCGTGCCGCTTGGCGAAAAGGCCCGCGACGCCGTGCAGGCGTATCTGATCTCCGGCCGGCCGCGCCTCGTGAAACCGAAAACCGGCAGCGAACTCTTCATCACCGAGCGCGGGCAGGCGATGTCGAGGAAAACGCTTTGGGTGATGGTGAAGTCCGCCGCCCAACGCGCCGGGCTGGAGAAACCCGTCAAGCCCCATCTCTTGCGCCACTCCTTCGCCACGCATCTCCTTGGCGGCGGCGCCGACCTGCGGGCGATCCAGGAGATGCTTGGGCATGCCAGCATTGGCACGACGCAGATTTACACGGCCGTTGAGTCGTCGCGGCTCCTCGACCAGCACGCAAAACATCATCCCCGCAACAAGCTCCCCAAGGGCGGCGGCGTGGGGCGCGCTGAACAGGAAAAATAAATTTATCGCGCTCCTTCCTTGGCGTGGCGCGGTCAATCGATCAACTTTTCACCCGATGCTACCCCGCCTCCTTTGCCTGGTCTGCGTTCTCATCAGCCTTGCGGTCCCCGCGTCCGCGGCCGAAACCACGCCCGCCCGCAAGCGGGTCCTGGTCTTCACGAAATCCTCCGGCTTCGAGCACGATGCCATTAAGCTGGTGATGAAGGACGGCCGGCCGGGCTTTGCGTTTCCGGTACTCGATGACCTTGGACGCCAGCTCAACATCGAGTTCATCTTTTCGAAGGACGGCTGGCGTTTCACGCCCGAGTACCTGGCCCAGTTCGACGCTTACTTGTTCTACACGACCGGTGACCTCACGCAGGCCAAGAGCGACGTACGGGGTGACGGCTTGCCGCCGATGACCCCCGCGGGGAAAGCCGCGCTGCTGGCGGCGGTCGCTGGCGGCAAGGGATTCCTCGGCGTGCACAGCGCGTCCGACACGTTTCACTCCGGCGGGCAAAATGAGCACTCGCCGGAGCGGTGGTTGGACGACGGTGCCGCCGCGGACGATTTCGTGAAGATGCTGGGTGCGGAATTCATCCGGCACGGCAAACAGCAGGTCGCGAAACTGACCGCTGCGGACCCGAAGTTCCCCGGAATGTCGGCGGTTCCGGCCGGGCTCGGACTGCACGAGGAATGGTACTCCTTGAAGAACTTCGCCCCCGACATGCACGTGCTGCTCGTGCAGGAAACGGCGGGGATGGAGGGTGACGATTACCAGCGCCCGGCCTACCCGTGCACCTGGGTGCGTCGTCATGGCCAAGGCCGCGTGTTTTATACGAGCCTGGGGCACCGCGAGGACATTTGGACCAACCCCATCTATCAGGCTATCCTCGCGGGCGGTTTAAACTGGGCGTTGGGACGCGTCGAGGCCGACACCACGCCCAATCTGAAAACGGTGGCACCGGGCGCAACTCAGTTGCCTAAGTACGTGCCGCCGCCTCCACCGGCGCCGGCGGCCAAGTAAGCCAGCGCAGCAGGCCCGCGCGGAAAAGGAGGCTTTTGCCGCCGGCCGATTTCGTCTAGGGACATGGCCATGAACGAAGTCGAGCAGCACGTCGAAAACGTCCGTCAAGCCGCCGCCAAGATCTCCGCCGCCTGCGGCGCCCTGAAGCCGAAGATCGCGATCATCCTGGGCTCGGGCCTCGGCGGGCTCGCGCGCCACGTCGAGAATCCCGTGATCCTGGCGTATCGGGACCTGCCAGGCTTCCCGGTGCTGACCGTCGCGGGCCACGCTGGCCAGCTGATTATCGGCAAACTGAATGGCATCCCGGTGATCGTGCTGAATGGCCGCAAGCATTTCTATGAGACGAGCGATGCTTATCCGCTGAAGACCATGATCCGGTCGATGAAGGCGGCGGGCGTCGAGACGCTGTTCCTCTCCAACGCCGCGGGCAGCCTCCGCGCCCACATCAAGGTCAGCGAACTCATGCTGATCACGGACCACATCAATTTCCTCGGCTTGAATCCGCTGGTGGGTCCGAACGACGAGAGCTTCGGCCCGCGGTTCTTTCCGATGGCCGACGCGTGGGATCCCGCGCTTGGGGCCAGACTCCGGCAGGTCGCGCACGAACAGGCGATCACGCTGCACCAGGGTGTGTACGTCGCGTTCCGTGGGCCCTCGTTCGAGACGCCGGCGGAAATCCGCATGGCGCAAGGGTGGGGCGGCGACGCCGTCGGCATGTCGAGCGTGCCCGATTGCCTGATTGCCCGGCATTGCGGGCTGAAGGTGGCGGGCGTGTCTTGCATCACGAACATGGGCGCCGGTCTGTCCGACGAAAAACTCTCCCACGCCCACACGCTGGAAAATGCATCCAAGGGGGCGGGCGCCTTCGAAAAGCTCGTGCTTGCCGCCGTGAAGGTGCTCTGAGCGCGTCTAGCCGAACATCAGCCGGCAGATAATCACCGAGGCGACCACGCCGACGAAATCGGCGAACAGGCCCGCTGCGACCGCGTGCCGGGTGCGCCGGATGGCGACGGACCCGAAGTACACGGCGATGACGTAGAACGTCGTTTCTGTGCTGCCAAAGATCGTTCCGGCCATCCGGGTGACCAGCGCATCCGGACCGAGCCGCTGGGCGAGCTCCGTGAACAAGGCCAGGGACGCGCTGCCGCTCAGCGGCCGAACCAGCGCGAGCGGGAGCAGGTCCGGCGGAAAGCCCAAGGGCGTCAGGAGCGGGCTCAGCGCGCTCTTCAGCGCGTCGATGCCGCCGGCGCCGCGGAACATGCCGATCGCGACGAGAATCGCCACGAGGAACGGGATGATGCGCAGGGAGACCTGAAATCCTTCCTTCGCGCCCTCCACGAATTCCTCGTACACCTTCACCCGGCGCAGGGCCGCGTACAGCGGGAAGATGGCCAGCATGAACGGCACCGCGAGCAGGGAGAGCGTGCCGATCGCCCGCATGATCAGCGACTGCCCAGGCAGGCTGTCGCCCGCTGGCAGCGGTACCTGGGCCGGGAAGATCCGGCCGTGGATCGCGCCGGTGGTGGCGTGATAGTTGTCGGGCGCGAACACCAACCACACGAATAGGCCGGCAAAGGCGGCGACAAAAAGCCCGAGCACGATTCGACCCCAGCCGGACAGCGGAGCCGGCTCGACCGGCAGGATGGGACTGGCCTCCTCGGCAGTCGCAGCGACCGCGGCGCCGGTCGCGTCTTCGGCGCGAATCCGGAACACGGGCCACTTTTCGAGCCACTTGACCGCGACGATGCCGGCGATCGTGGAGCAAATGGTCGCAAGGAAGGCGGTGCCGACAATCGCGGTGGGCTGGTTGGACTTCTGCGCGGCGAGGATGGCGATGGCCGTCACGGGCAGCAGTTGGATGCTGCTGGTGTTGATCGCAAGGAACGTGCACATCGCGTTCGTCGCCGTGCCCGGCACGCGATTCAGGGTGGCCAGGTCGCGCATCGCGCGCAGGCCGAGCGGCGTGGCGGCGTTCGTCAGCCCAAGCATGTTGGCGGCCATGTTCATCAACATGGAACCCATCGCGGGATGATCCGCGGGGACATCGGGGAACAGCCATTTCATGACCGGACGCAGTGCGCGCGCGAGCTTCTGCACGAGGCCGCTGCGCTCGGCGAGGCGCATCATGCCCAGCCACAGCGCCATGATGCCCACCAGCGGCAGCGCGATCTTCATCACCGCGGTGTCCGCCATGCTGAAGGCGCCTTCCGTCACCTCCCGGAGCCGGCCGGTCACGCCGCCGATGAGCACGGCCAGGGTGACGAGGGCAAGCCAGAGGTAGTTCAGCATTCCGCGCCGAGTTAAGGTGCCTGCGCGGGCCGCCGCGAGCGAGAAAACGTCGCGGTTTGGATGCTTGACGCCCGGCGCCGCCTGCCGCCACTTGAGGCATGGCGACGCCCACGGACGAAAATTTCCAGGACTACAAGAAGGCCGAGCGCAAGGCGCTGGAGCTGCTGCGCGAGATGAAGACGGTGAGCGCAAAGAAGACCGACATCGAACTCGCGCTCCTCGTCGCGATTTTCGAACTGCACAAGACGTCGCTCCCTGCGCAAACCACCGCCGCGATCATCCAAGGCCACATCAAGCAGCTGCTCCCGCACTACGCCGCAAAGCCGGCGCCGAGCGGGAATTGAGGGGAGTGGGGTGGGGCCGGTCGGTGGAAACGCAAAAGGCGGACCGAAGCACACGCCTCGCCCTGCGGACGGCCTACGGCTCCCAAGCCCCTCGCGAGACGGGACGTCCCGAACTAGATCCCCTCTAGAGAAGGGTGGCGCAAAGCCCTGGTCGCCTATGGCGCCGCCGCAGGCGGGTAAACGCCGGGGTGTGTTCGTCGGTCGGCCGAATTTGTGCTTCCCGGTGAACGCCGCGCCGTTCACCCAAGCTTCTTCTTGAAAAACTCGACGGTGCGCTGCCAAGACAGCTCCGCCGCCGCCTGGTCGTACCGGGGCGTGGTGTCGTTGTGGAAACCGTGGTTCACGCCAGGATAAATGTAGGCGGTGTACTCGACTTTGGCGGCTTTGAGGGCGGCCTCATACGCGGGCCAGCCGGCGTTCACGCGGGTATCGAGCTCGGCGTAGTGCAGGAGCAGCGCGCCCTTGATCTTTGCGGCGTTCTCGGCGCTGGGTTGACCACCGTAGTAAGGGACGGCCGCCTTGATGACGTCGGGCAGACGCCACGCCAGCGTGTTGGCCATGCCGCCCCCGAAGCAGAAGCCGGTCACGCCCATTGAGCCGTTGCAGGCCGGATGCGCCTGAAGGAATTTCACCGCCGCGACAAAATCCTCGGTGATCTTTTTGGGATCGAGCTTCTGCTGTAGCGCGCGACCGGCGTTGTCGTCACCGGGGTATCCACCCAGCGGGTAAAGAGCATCCGGCGCGAACGCGACGAACCCGGCGAGCGCGAGCCGGCGCGTGACGTCCTCGATGTACGGGTTCAGCCCGCGGTTCTCGTGCACCACCACGATGCCGGGCAGTTTGCCCGCGGTCTTCGCGGGGCGGGCGAAGAGGCCGCGCATTTCGCCGCTGCCTTCGGGCGACGGATATTTGAGGTATTCGGAAGCGACTCGGTCGTCCTCCTTGGGCACCTGTGCGGCGAACGCGTATTGCGGGCTGAGCATCTCGAGCAGCGCGGCCGCGGTGAGCCCGCCGACGGCGAACTTGGCCGCGCGGTCGAGAAAGGCCCGGCGATCGATCTGGCCGTGCACGTAGTAGTCGTAGAGGTCCAGCAGTTCCTGGTCGAAATCCTTGGCGGTGCGACGGGTCATGGGGTGCGGAGATTGGGGGTGGTTCAGATTTGGGAGTACGGCTTCGGCGTCAGGAAACGCGCGGTGTTCCTGGAGGTGTTGTCGGCGTAAAGCGGATCCGCGCGCATCTTTTGCCAGCGTGGGTCGGTGCCGAATCTCTTCCAGTTGGCCAGGTGCGTGGCCAGGTCGGGGCCGCTGGTGATGTACCGCAGGTGCGGCAGGTCAGGACCGGCAAGGGCCTGGCCGAAGAAAACGGGGTTCATGCCGAGGTCCTTCATGACCGCGATCTCACCGTCGTTGAACATGGCCATTTTGTTCAGCGCCTTGAGTTCGCTGTGGCTCTCATAGTCACGCATCTCGAAGACGCGGGTCGGCAAACGGTCACGGGAAAAGGCCGGGAGCTCGAGCATTGGCATGCCGGCGAAAGCGAGCAGCAACCAGCTGTCGATGCGCTCGAATGCCGGGGTCGCTTTCGGCACTTGAAGATAGCTGGCGCCGGCGGTTTGGACGGCTGGGTCCGCGTTCAGGGTCGCGCTAACGTGGACGAACGACTCCAGCGTTGCATGAGGGATGAGAACCCAGACGGGCGAGTGGGCCTTGGGCGTCGAGGTGGCGGCTTCCTTGTTGATGTCGAGCTCGGTAAAAACGCCCGTGTTTCTAATCCCGGCCTTCGCCAGCGCCGGCAGCATCGCGCCCGTCAGGTAGGCATCGAGCAGGGCCGCTTCGGCGTCAGCCTTGAGGCGCGTGCCGGCTTGAAGCCGGTAACAGCGAAGTTCGTAATATTCGCGAATCGACGAGGTGGCCGCGGCGGCGGAAAGCGGCGAACCAAGCGCGGCGGCGGTGGAAGCGGCGAAGGAGGCTTTCAGGAAATCACGACGAAGGAGGGGCATGGGAGAATCTTTCCGCCACGGTGGGAGACAATCAACCGAGAACGGGGGTTTGGAGCTTTGCGCACGCGGGCCGACGCCCTTAGCGTAAGGCATGAAGAACATTCAGGAAGTGCAGCGCCTGGCCTCGCCGGCGCCGAAGCCGCAAGCGTTGGCGTGGGATGGGGCGACCCTTTGGATGGCCTCGCGCGAAACGAAAGTCATTCACGCGATCGATCCGGTGAAATGGACGGTGGGCTGGAAAACCACCGCACCAGGCACGCCTTATGGCATGACGGCCGTGAAAGGTGAACTGCGGGTGCTGTGCAGCGAGACCGCGGAGGACCATCGCATCATTCGCCGCTGCATCCCGGGCCAGGGATTCGATGCAACGTTCGGGATCGGATGTCCGGACGACACGGGTTCCCAGCTGAGCTACGACGGCCGCAACCTGGTCGTGAGCCAATGGTACCCGAAGAAGTTGATCGCGATCGGGCCGAAGGGGGAAGTGGGCCGCACCATCGAAGTGCCGCACGGAATTTGCGGCCAGGTGTTTGTGGACGGTTGCTTCTATTTGATCACGACCGATGCCGAGGAGACGATCGAGTACTGGCTTACGCGGGTGGATCCGCGGCCGCCAAAACCGAAGATCGAAGATCTCGCCCGCGTGCCCTTCCAGGCCCGGGCCCTGGCGTTCGACGGCAAACACTTTTGGACTAACCACCGCGAACAGAACCAGATTGTGTCGTTCTTGAGGCCGTAGAGCTTTTGGGCAGACCCGCCGAAGCGGGGCGTTGTCTTTGCAAGAGAGTGGGGACCGGTCGCTTGTCCGTAAACGCGGGTGGACGTGATTGCGTCGACGCTGCGCGTCCCGCAACGACACTAAACAGCATCTCCTACCCGGCCCGACGCCACGTGTCTGGAACGCGCGGCGGATTTTTCCCGGGCCAATCTCAGCCCACCCAGCGGCGGGCGTTGTAGAACATCTGCATCCACGGCGAGTCCTCGCCCCATTCCTTGGGCGACCAGCTCATGCACGCGCTGCGGTGCACGCGCTCGGGATGCGGCATCATGATGGTCACGCGGCCGGTGGTGGTCGTGAGGGCCGTCATGCCAAAGGGCGAGCCGTTCGGGTTGAGGGGATAGTGTTCGGTGATTTGGTGATGGCCGTCGACGAAACGGCCGGCGACCAGGCCGGACTCGCTGAATACGCTCGCGGCGTGGGCGTCCCGGAATTCCGCGTAGCCCTCGCCGTGCGCCACCGCAATCGGGATGACCGACCCGGCCATGCCCTGGAAGAACAGGCTGGGGCTTTTCTCGAGTTTCACGGACACCGTGCGGCCCTCGTAGCGTTCCGACTGGTTTTGCACGAAGCGGGGCCAGAGGTCGGCGCCGGGGATGATGTCCTTGAGGTTGCTCATCATCTGGCAGCCGTTGCACACGCCCAGCGCAAACGCGTCCTCCCGCGCGAAGAAGGCCTTGAACTCCGCGCGGGTCTTTTCGTGAAAGAGCACGCTCTTGGCCCAGCCCTCGCCGGCGCCGAGCACGTCCCCATAACTAAAACCGCCACAGGCCACCACGCCGCGAAAATCCTTCAACGACACGCGGCCGCTGAGGATGTCGGTCATGTGCACGTCGATGGCCTTGAAGCCCGCGCGGGTGAAACAGGCACCCATCTCGACCTCGCCGTTCACGCCCTGCTCCCGAAGGATCGCCACTCGGGGAGAAACCTGAGACCTGAAACCTGAAACCTGAGATGCGGTTTGCACGACATCGAATGTCACGACCGGTTTTATGCCCGGGTCGGTTTTGTCGAGGCGCAGGGCGTGCTCCTGGTCTGCCGCGACGGGGTTGTCGCGCATGCGGGCGATGCGGTGGGTGACGTCGGACCACCAGCCGCGCAGCGTGACGAGGCTTTCGTTGAGTAACTCCTTGCCGGACTGCTTCACGCGCAGCGCGAAATGGCTGTTGAGCGTGCCGACGCGGGACACGCACGCCTTCAACCCGTGCTCGCGCAGGGCGAGCATCACGTCGTCGAGGTCCTCATCGCGCACCTGGATGACCGCGCCGAGTTCCTCGTTGAACAGGGCGGCAAACGGGTCGTGCAGGTGGGGAATCTCCAAGTCGACACCGGTGTGGCCGGCGAACGCCATCTCGGTCACGGTCGCGAGCAAGCCGCCGTCGGACCGGTCGTGGTAGGCGAGCAGTTTCCCGGAGCGGCCGAGCCGCTGGATCGCGTTCCAGAAATTCTTGAGGTCGGTGGCGTTGTCGACGTCCGGCGTCGCTTCGCCCATCTGCGAAACCACCTGTGCTAGGATCGAGCCGCCGAGGCGGTTTTGGGACCGGCCGAGGTCGATCAACAACAGCGTGGTGTCGGCGACCTGCTGGAGCTGGGGCGTCAGGGTTTGGCGAATGTCGGCGACGGGCGAAAACGCCGAGACGATCAGCGACACCGGCGCGGTCACGCGATTTTGCTTTGGGCCGTCGTGCCAGACGGTCGACATGCTCATCGAGTCCTTGCCGACGGGGATCGTGATCCCGAGGGCCGGGCAGAGCTCCATGCCGACAGCCTGCACGGCGGCGTACAGGTCGGCGGCATCACCGGGCACCGCCGGCGCGGCCATCCAATTGGCCGAAAGGTTCACCTTGCCGAGGTCGCCGATCTGCGCCGCGGCGAGATTCGTGAGGGCTTCGCCCACGGCGAGGTGCGCGGAAGCCGCGGCATTGTTGACCGCCACCGGCGTGCGTTCGCCCATCGCCATGGCTTCGCCGGTGTAAACATCGTAGGCCGCCGCGGTCACCGCGCAATCAGCCACCGGCACCTGCCAAGGTCCGACCATCTGGTCGCGCGCGATCAACCCGCCGAGCGAGCGGTCGCCAATCGCGATGAGAAAGGTCTTGTCGGCGACCGTCGGGTGCATGAGCACGCGCTTGGTCGCCTCGGCGAGCGTGACCCCGCGCAGGTTCAGCGGCAGCAGCGGCCGGGACAGCGACTTTTCCTTCCGGTGCATGCGCGGCGGTTTGCCCAGCAGCACCTCGAGGGGCATGTCGATCGGGGTGTTCGCAAACGTCGGGTCCTCGACAACCAGCTTGCGCTCCTCGGTCGCCTCACCGACCACGGCAAACGGCGCGCGCTCGCGCTGGCACAACTGCTTGAAGGTCTCGAGGCGGTCGGCCGGCACGGCGAGCACGTAGCGCTCCTGGGACTCGTTGCACCAGATTTCGAGCGGCGACATGCTCGGCTCGTCGTTGGGCAGGGCACGCAGGTCGAACCTGCCGCCGCGGCCGCCGTCGTTGACGAGCTCGGGCAGGGCGTTGGAAACGCCGCCGGCACCGACGTCGTGAATGAAGGAAATCGGGTTGTCGGGTCCGAGCGCCCAGCAGCGGTCGATGACCTCCTGGCAGCGACGTTCCATTTCGGCGTTGTCGCGTTGCACGCTGGCAAAATCGAGGTCCTCGCTGCCCACGCCGCTCGTCATCGAGCTGGCCGCGCCGCCGCCGAGGCCGATAAGCATCGCCGGCCCGCCAAGCACAATCAGGCGGTCGCCCGGGTTGATCGTTCCCTTCTGGACGTGCTCGCCCTTGATGTTGCCCAGGCCGCCGGCGAGCATGATGGGCTTGTGGTAGCCCCGCAACTCCGTTGCGGGGAGCTGAGGGTTGAGAGTTGAGGGTTGAGCGCCTGAAGCTTTCTCACTCCGTGCTTTCGCCTCCGGACTCTCGCCTCTGGCCGGGACGGCTTGCTCGAAAGTGCGGAAGTAGCCGTTGATGGCGGGGCGGCCGAATTCGTTGTTGAACGCGGCGCCGCCGAGCGGGCCCTCGATCATGATGTCGAGGGCGGAGACGATGCGGTTGGGTTTGCCGTGGTCCTTTTCCCAAGGCTGGACGGCGCCAGGCAGACGAAGATTGGAAACGGTGAAGCCGACGAGGCCGACTTTGGGCTTCGCCCCGCGCCCCGTGGCGCCTTCGTCGCGAATCTCACCGCCCGAGCCCGTCGCCGCGCCGGGGTAAGGGGAGATGGCCGTCGGGTGGTTGTGCGTCTCGACCTTGCAGAGCAGGTGGATGTCTTCCGGGTGGGCGGCGTACTCGTTTGTGCGCGGGTCGGCGTAGAAGCGCCCGCCCTTCGTGCCCACGAGCACCGCGGCGTTGTCGCGGTAGGCGGACAGGATGCCGTCCTTGTGCAGCTCGTAGGTGTTCTTGATCATCTGGAACAGCGAGCGGTCCTTGGCGAGGCCGTCGATTTCCCAGGTGGCGTTGAAGATCTTGTGGCGGCAGTGCTCGGAGTTCGCCTGCGCGAACATCATCAGTTCGACGTCCGTCGGGTCGCGCTGGAGCTTGGTGAACGCCGCGAGCAGGTAATCGATCTCATCCTCGGCGAGCGCCAGGCCGAGGTCGCGGTTGGCGAACTCGAGCGCCGCGCGGCCTTCCTTCCGCAGCGGGATGGACTTCAGCTCGCGCGCAGGCTCGTGCTGGAACAGGAGCTCGCAGGTGCCGAGGTCGCCGAAGACGGCCTGGGTCATGCGGTCGTGCAGCCGCGCCTGCAGCACATGAAGTTTGTCCGCGTCGAGCGGCGAAAGGGGGAACGGGGGCGTGGTCACGCCGACGTCGATCGTGTAGGCGACGACGCGCTCGATGCGCTTGATGGCGGTGAGGCCGCAGATGTGGGCGATGTCCGTTGCTTTCGACGACCACGGCGAAATCGTTCCCGGGCGCGGCACGACGACTTGGGCGATGCCCTGAATGCCCGCGGACTCGCGGCGCGGCCCGTAGGTGAGGAGCTGGTCGAGGATGCCGCGTTCCTGGCCCGTCAGTTCGCGCGCGACGTCCACCACATGGACAAATTCCGCCGCCAGCCCGGAGACCGGCAGGCCGGCCGCGACAAGGTCTTGCTGGAGTTTTTGCAGCCGGAAGGGCGAGAGGGCAGGAGAGCCGCGGAGAATCAGCATGGTCTGGAAAAGGTGATAGTCGCGAACAACCCTCCGCCGTCAAGTGGCGGAACAGGACGTGACGGGAAATGGGTACCGTGCGAATGCCCGCAGGCCAACTTTTTGGGAGCGAGCTCGCTCGCGACTGGGCGGGCGAGGTCGCGAGCAAGCTCGCTCCCACAAGAATGGTCCGCTCGCGATGGGGGCTATCCGCGACCCAAAGTTTCGTGAATTTTTGTGCTTTCCCTGGCAAATCCTCGGGGCGCTCCGCGCTATGCTGGAGAAAGCCGTTGACGAAACCGAAGAGCTGGGCCCAATACACGTTTTTAATGTCGTGACCCGCCGGAATCACCCATCGCCCACGCCAATCTCAGCGGCCGGGGGTAGTGTGGGCGGAAGTCGCAAGCCAGCTGGATGCCGGGCCGACGCCGGACTCGCCCCTGGATCGGGACCCGCCCCGCGCGAATTGCCATGAGCGAATTCATTTCCCACGAGTGCGGCATTGCCCTGGTCCGGCTGAAGAAGCCACTGGCCTACTACCAGGAGAAGTACGGGACCCCTTTGTGGGGGTTTTACCAACTCTTCCTCCTGATGGAGAAGCAGCACAACCGCGGCCAGGACGGCGCGGGCGTGGCGTGCGTGAAGTTCGATGTGCCCGCGGGCCAGCCGTACATGTTCCGCGAGCGCAACGTGGAGACCAACCCGCTCGACAAGATCGTGCAGGCCCAGCTGGCGCGTTATGCCACGCTTGTGAGCGAGGGGGCGATCCACCCGGAGTTTCCGGAATCCGCGAAGAAGAAATTCGATTTCTGCGGCGAGCTCTACCTCGGCCACCTCCGCTACGGCACCTCGGGCGGCTACAACCTCAGTGCGTGCCACCCGTTTTTCCGCCGCAGCTCCTGGCCGACCCGCAACCTGATGCTGGCGGGCAACTTCAACCTCACCAACACGGGTGAGTTGAACGACAGCCTGATCGCGATCGGCCAGCACCCGATTTTTGCCACGGACACCCAGGCGATCCTCGAGCGGATCGGCTTCTGCCTCGATGACGAGCACGAGCGCCTCTACCGGGCGCTGCGCGCCGAGAGCCTGCCGGGCTCGGAAATCACCCGGCGGATCAACGAGGAGATCGACCCGGCCCGCGTGCTGCGCGCGGCGTCGACCAACTGGGATGGCGGTTACTCGCTCGTCGGCGTGCTCGGCAATGGCGACGCGTTTGTGACGCGCGACCCGTCGGGCATCCGGCCGTGCCACTGGTTTGAGAATGACGAGGTCGTGGCGTTCGCCTCCGAGCGCGCGCCGCTTTGCACGGTGTTCGATTTGGAAGCCTCCGAGGTCAACGAGGTCGAGCCCGGCTGCGCCATCATCATGAAGAAGGCCGGCAAGGTGTCGACTGAGCGCATCAAGCCGGCGCTGCCGAAGACCCAGTGTACCTTTGAGCGCATTTATTTTTCGCGAGGCAACGACGCGGACATCTATCGCGAGCGCAAGGCGCTTGGTGCGGGGCTCGCGGACCAGATTTGGAAGTCGATCAACGGCAATCTCGCCAAGACCGTCTTCAGCTTCATCCCGAACACCGCCGAGGTCGCGTTCTTCGGGCTGATGAGCGAGATGCGCTTCCGCCGACGCGCGGAGGTCAAGCAGACCCTGCTCGATGCCGCCAACGCCGGAAAAATCACCGAGGCGCTCGTCGACGACCTGATTCTCAACAACTGGCCGCGCGGGGAAAAGATCGTCACGAAGGACGTGAAGCTCCGCACCTTCATCAGCCAGGAAAAGTCCCGCAACAACCTGGCCTCGCACGTGTACGACGTGACGTATGGCGTTGTCGAGGACGGCGACAGCCTGGTGTGCGTCGATGACTCGATCGTACGCGGCACGACCTTGCGCCGCTCGATTCTGCGCATCTTGAAGCGGCTCAACCCGGTGAAGATCGTGATCGCCTCGACGGCGCCGCAGATTCGGTACCCGGATTGCTACGGCATCGACATGTCCGAGATCGGCAAGTTCATCGCCTTCGAGGCGGCGATCACCCTGCTCAAGGAGCGCGGGCAAACAAACGTGATTGCCGACGTCTATAACCTCTGCCGCGAGGAGCTCCGCAACCCGTCGGCGGAGCCCGTCAATCACGTCCGCAAAATCTACGAGCCGTTTACCGCGGACGAGATCTCGAAGAAAATCACTGAGCTGGTTTCGCCCAAGCCGAACGGTTGGAAGGGTGAAATCGAGATCATCTTCCAATCGATCGAGAACCTGCACCGCGCCCTGCCAAACCACACGGGCGACTGGTACTTCACCGGCAAGTACCCGACCCCCGGCGGCTACCGCGTGGTGAACCAGGCGTACGTGAACTATTTCGAGAAGGCTGAAGGCCGGAGCTACTGATTGATCACCACGGAACACACGGAACACACAGAAAAATGAATTTCCCTTCCGTGTGTTCCGTGTGTTCCGTGGTTTAAGCTCATGAGTCTTTCCTACGAAAGTTCCGGTGTCCGCTATGATCAGCTCGATGCGTTTAAACGCGCCTGCCAGCAGGCGGCGAAGGGGACGTCCGGCGAACTCAAGGCGCATGGTTATGCCGAACCCGCGACCACGCGGGGTGAGAGCGCTTACCTGATCGAAGGGCAGGATCACTTCCTGGCCCACGTGGAGGAAGGCCTGGGCACCAAGAACCTCGTCGCGGATGCCATCTACAAGGCGACGGGCAAGAATTTCTATCGCGAAATCGCCATCGATACCGTCGCGACGATCGTCAACGACCTGATCACCTGCGGTGCGCGGCCCATTTCCGTCGCGATGCACGCGGCGGTGGGCGATTCGGGCTGGTTTGCCGACGCGCCGCGCATGCAGGCGCTCGTCGACGGATGGGCGGAAGGGTGTCATCGCGCGGGTGCGGTGTGGGGCGGGGGCGAGACGCCGACGCTCAAGGGCATCGTCAACCCCGACACCATCGTGCTGGCCGGGTCGGCGATCGGGAAGATCGAGCCGAAGTCGCAGCGGATCACTGGTGAGGTGAAGGACGGCGATGCGATCGTTTTCCTCGCGTCCACCGGCGTGCAAACGAACGGGCTCAGCCTGTGCCGGCTGATTGCGGATCGCCTGCCGCAGAGTTACCAAACGCCGATCGGCCACGGCGATGCGCGCACTTACGGCGAGGCGTTGCTCGCGGCCTCCGCGATCTACGTGGATTTCGTGGTGAAGTGCCAGCAGGCCGGCGTGAAGCTGAACTACGTGGCGCACGTCACGGGCCACGGCTGGCGCAAGCTGATGCGCTTGGAAGAACCCTTCGTTTACGAGATTACCGAGCCCCGCGCGATCCCGGCGCTTTTCAAGTTTCTGATGCAGGCCGGCCCGATCGACCTGCGGGAGGCCTATGCGACGTTCAACATGGGCGTGGGCTTTGCCGCGTATGTTTCGCCGTCCGCCGTCGAGCAGACGCTGGCCGCGGCCAAAGCCGCCGGCCACGACGCCTGGGTGGCGGGCATGGTGAAGAAGCAGGGCGGCCGCAAGGCGGTCACGATTCCGTCGCTGGGCTTGGCTTACGAGGCGGACACGCTGCAGGTAAGGTAACACCACATCTCTGCTTGGAGGCGGGGTGCCCTCACCCCGCTGTCGAGCCGCAGGGTGGGGGCACCCTGCCTCCATATCACCCGCCGAAGCACTCCAGGTATTTCACCCCCGCGCCGGTGTTGAAAAGCACGACCGACTCCGTGGGTTTCACGGCCCCGGTCTTGAGCAAATGTTTGAGCGCGGCGTGGGTCGCGCCGCCTTCCGGGGCGACGAACAAGCCTTCCGCGGCGCCGATGGCGCGGACGCTGGTCATCATTTCCTCGTCGGATACCGCCACGGCGCCACCGCCGGATTTCCGGAGGATGTCCAGCATGATGAAATCACCGATCGCCTTGGGGACGCGGAGGCCGGACGCCTTGGTGTGGGCGCCGAGATGCTCGGCAGCGGATTTTTCACCGGCTAAAAACGCGCGGACGATCGGCTGGCAGCCGGTGGCCTGCACGCTGAACATGCGGGGGCGCTTCGCGCCAATCCAGCCGAGCTGTTGCATCTCATCGAACGCCTTCCACATGCCGACAAGGCCCGTGCCGCCGCCGGTGGGATAGATGACCACGTCCGGCAGTGTCCAATTGAGTTGCTCCGCCAATTCGTAGCCGAGCGTTTTTTTGCCCTCGACGCGATAGGGTTCCTTGAGAGTCGACACGTCGAACCAACCCTCGGCGACCTTGCGCTTCGCCACCTCGGCGCCGCAGTCGGTGATGAGGCCGTTGATCAGCGTGACCTGCGCGCCCATTTCCCGGCACTCGATGACGTTGGCCTTCGGTGTGTCCACCGGCATGAAGAGGTGTGCCTCGAGGCCCGCGCGCGCTGCGTAGGCGGCGAGCGCGCCGGCGGCGTTGCCGGCGGACGGGGCGGCGAGTTTCTTCAGGCCAAACTGTTTCGCCATCGACACGGCGGCGCACATGCCGCGGGCCTTGAAGCTTTGGGTGGGGTTTAGCGACTCGTCCTTGATCAGCAGCTGGTCGACTCTGGTTTGGGCCGCGAGTCTTTGGGCGGTGAGGAGGGGTGTGAAACCCTCGCCCAAGGTGACGATGTCAGCATCGGACCGCACTGGCAGCACTTCGCGGTAGCGCCACAGGGATTTCACGCGTGTCGCGAGCGCGGGTTTCGTCAGGGTGCGGCCCGCGGCGGCGAGGTCGTATTGCGGGTAGAGCGGCTTGCTGCAGCAGGTGCTGACGTTTTGCGGCACGGTTGCGTCGTGGTTCCGGCCACACGCGGTGCAAACGAGGTGGGTGAGGTGCACGCCCCGAGCAAAGCACCTTGCCCGCTTGATGCAGGCCAAATCCGCCGCGCGACGCGGACGGTCAGGCCTTGGGAGCGTGCTGCTTGACCCAGGCTTCCGCCGCTGCGGGATCGGTGAACACCTCAACGGCCACGCCGCGGTTCTTCGCGACCAGCTGGCCGATTTTCTGGGGATCGGCTTGATCCGGGCGCGCCAGCACGCCGATCGACATGCCGGAGAGGTAGCGGCCGGCGAGGGTGCCCAGTTGGAACCGGTCCATGAATGAAAGCGGGCCCGGCACGGCGTGCGTGGTCAGCAGCGCGGCGCGGACGTGATACTCGCGCATCGTGTCCGCGATCTGCTGGATGATCGCGGCTTTGTTCTCAACGATCTGACGGCCCTGGACGCTGACCATCAGGCATCCGGGGCGGAGGGAAAACTCGAGTCCTAACGGCGTGCTCATTCCAGCAAGTGAGTTACAATAGTGGGGTTGGGGGCACAAAAAAGCCGGCCTCGAGACGAGGCCGGCTTTGGAAAGAAGATCCGATTACTCGCCCGAGCGGCTGACCGTCGAGGGATCGATCGGCTGCGGGGTCGTGATCGGCGGGGCGTCCGGAACCGTAATTGACGTGCCCGGGGTTGTGGAAGGAGTGACCTGCTGGATGACTTGCTGGACCGCGCCAGACTGCGACGGGGCGTTCTGCTGGACGCTATCCACGATCGTCTGCGATTGGGTCGGCGCGGAAACCGCGACGAGAGCTGCCACCGCCGGAGCGGCTGCGGGGTCTGCCTTAATGACGGCATCTGCAACTGCACGCACTTCAGCGGCCGTGGTGCCACCGATATTATTCTCAGCCGCCACTGCGACGGTAGCGACTGCCACCGCTAGAATTCCACTAAGCTGAGTGGCCAAATCATTCCGACCCTGGCTATTCAACTCCGCGACGGAATACGACCTTCCGAGCTCAAACCCAGATTCGGATAGAGCCACCTGGCCAGCCTCCATGGTATGTGTGAGGCCATCATTCACCGAAGTTCCAACCGGAGTTACATTGACCGTACCATTTACGACAGCGATGGTGTAGTTAGCACCGTTATAGGAGACGGTGAACACGGTGCCGCGGGCGGCGGCCACGCCCTTCGGGGTGCGAACGGAGTAATTGTTAACGGCCTTCTTGGCAGGATTGAGCTTCGCGACGATATTGCCGCTCTTGAGGTCGAGGGTCGTGGTCTGCTTCGTGACGCTGCCGCCGGAACCGGTGGTGCTGACTTCGGCGATGCTGACCTCGGAATTCGCAACGATCGTGCTCGTCGTGTCGCCATGGTTGACGAGGTAGACCTCGGACTTGTCGCCGGTCTTGATGGTGGTACCCTGCGGGAGCAGGGAGCCAGCCTTCACGTCGACCGTGCTGCCATCCGGCAACTGGGCGGTCACCTTGCCCGTGACGCGGGCTACGGTCACCTGGTCGGGGGTTTGCGCAGCGGCCTGGCCAACGAAGCCGAGGATCGCGGCAGAGATCAGAAGCAGTTTACGGATGTTCATAATAAAGGGAACGGTGTGCTGTTTATGGGACCCGCGCAGTTCAGCAGATTGCATCGCATCTGCAAGAAGGTATTTATCCTGACTGCAAAGAATTCCGTTAATCTTTTTGAAATCCGCCCCCGGGGGTTCGGTCCCGTAGCCAGCCCGGTTACTTCTCCTTCATCACATAGACCCCATCCCAATCGGGCGGCGGCGGCTCCGCCGCGTAGTGGGCGGCAATCTTGATGAACACCTGCGAGGGGTTGGAGGACACCCCCGGGGTCTTGCCCGGTTGGTTCGGTTCAAGCTCGGCGCTGCGCTTAAAGAGGGCGCTGGCTCCCACCCAGTCCCGCTCGTGGTAGCGGGCGAGACCATCGGTGAAAATGGCTAAGCATTCGTGAGTTGCGTCAGTGACGTTTTCCTTGAGACCCACGACTTCGTGGATCGGGACGGCCTGCGAACGACCTTTTACAACGATGCGTCCCAAAGGCCGAAATACCACCCGGTCGCCGCCAAATTTCAGGCAGGCGGCCTTGGTGGCCTCCGTGCACATGGTGTACGCCCCCCAGCTCTTGGCCCCGGATTCCATGCGGGCCGCCAGATTTACATCGTCGCTGGTCATGGTGTAGTTGAACCGCGTGCGGCTGCCCATGTTGCCGACGACCGCGGTGCCGGTGTTCAGGCCGATGCGGGAGCGCATCTGCCGGACGGTCAGGGGCCATTTTTCCCCTTGGGCCGCCCAGCGCGCGCGCAGGTCTTCAAGCGCGAGTTGCACGCGCAGCGCCGTCACACACGCGCGGTACGCGTGGTCCGGAATCGCGATCGGCGCGCCGAACATCGCGACGACAGCGTCGCCGATGTACTTGTCCAACGTCCCTCCTTCCTCCTGCACGATGTCCGTGCACACCGTGAGGTACTCATTGAGCAATTCAACCAGCCGCGCGGGCGTGACTTTTTCGGAAAACGTCGAATAACCCTGAATGTCGCTGAAGTACGCGGTGATTTCCTCCTGGTGTCCGCCCAGCTGCGGCATCTGCCCGCTCTTGACCATGCGGTCGACGAGTTGCGGCGAAACATAGGCGCCGAACATGCCTTTCACCTCCTGCTTCGCGCGCTGCTCCTCGCGGATGCGCCGGCCGATGACCACGAACTGCAGGGCGCCGAACCCGGTGAGCGGCGCGACCAGTGGCACCCACCAACTGCCCCACACCCACGCCCAAAGGGCGAGAGAGGTGTAGGCGACGAAGCCCAGCAGCGCGCCGCCCAGCAGGACAATCAGGGACCGATCCGCGACGAAGAGGATGCCGAGATAACCCGTGACCAACGCGAACAACCAAACCAGCCGGTCAGGCACCCGGTGCGCAAAATCCTCAGTGAGGACGTTGTTGATGATGTTCGCGTGCACCAAAGGCAGGGGCGACATCGGCGACAGCTGCGTGGGGCCGGCGTCGGAGTTGCCTGTCACGTACAACCCGATGATCACAATCTTGTCCTTCATCTCCGGCGGCGCGAGCACGTCGGGAATTTTTTCCACGTGCTTCGAACTCAGGCCCAGCAGCAGGGCGCGGTAGCCGATGTTCGGGATGCCGTTGGCCACGCCAAGCGACTCATAACGATAGTTCAACAGGTAGCGGCCGCGCTCGTCGACCGGGATGCGAATCGTCTTCTCCGCCGTCGGGAGATAGATGGCGTCACCGAGCCGCACCTTCACCTTCTCGGCGGGCACGCCGTAGTAGACCATCAGCGTTTGCAGTGACAGCGACGGGTAGACCGCCTGGCCGATCCGCACGAGGAGCGGAGGTTGGCGCACGACGCCGTCCGCGCTCTCCTTCGGCACGTCCACAAATCCGTAGGCGCTCACGGCCCGCAGTTCGGGAAACGGCAGGGCCGCGTAGTGGTCGCCGACGAGCGCGGCGATATTGCCGCTCACGTCGGTCAAGGGCCGCGTCGGCCCTTGGACGTGTTGTTCCTCACCCAAAATCTCAAACTCGCTCGAAACCGCGCCGGTCACCACGGCGAGACCGCGCGCCTTCGCAGCTTTCACCCCTTCCGCCATCAGCGGGTCGCCGCCGTCATCCCTTGGTGCGGTCATGAACACGTCCATGCACGCGAGCCGCGCGCCGTCGGCGGACAGCAACTCGATCAGGTTGGCATGCAACTGGCGCGTGGGCGGCCAGGGCATGAGGTTCTCGTAGGTGTCGTCGTCATACAGCACCAGCTGGATGCGCGGGTCCGGCGGCGCCTGCAGGGTCACGCGGTTCTTCGTGCGCAAGTCCAGCGTGCGCCACTCGAACTGCTCGAAGGTCTCCGTTTGTGACAACAACCAAGCCAGCCCGTAGCAGAGCAGGGGCGCCCACCAGATCTGGCGAAACGTCTTGCGGGCGTGGCTGAGAGTCACCGTGGGAATATGCCCGCGGGGCTTCACCTGAGCCAAGCGATTTCTTGGCGGGAACGGTGTGAAAGGGGCGAAAGCCCCGCCGGCTCAATGCCGGCGCCAGGTTCCGCGGGACAGGCCGCCGAACTTCCGGGGCGCGGGGTGGCCGCCGGGCGCGTGACCGCCCCGCGGCGGCCGGGGCGCGGGGGCGCCGCCCGAAGGGGCGTGGCCCGACGCGGGTTGGGCGCGGGGCTGGCCGCCGTCGTGACGCTGACCGTGTCCGCCACCGCCGCGCTGGCCATGGCCGCCATGCCGATGGCCGTGCTTGATCGCACGGGGATCAACGTAACGCGGGCCGGCCGCGGGGCCGATCGTGGGTGCGGAATGATAGTCGAATCCCTCGAGCTTGAGCTGCGGGACCTTCTGGCCGATGAATCGCTCGATGGCCCGGATCTCGCCGGCCTGCTCGGGCGTCGTCAGCGTGAAGGCGTCACCCACCGCCATCGCGCGACCGGTGCGGCCGATGCGGTGCACGTAATCCTCGGGGTTGGCGGGAATGTCGTAGTTGATCACGTGCGATACACCGGCAACGTCGATGCCGCGGGCGGCGATGTCGGTGGCGACCATCACCTCATACTTGCCCGACTTGAAACCCTCGAGCGCCTCGACGCGCTGGTTTTGCGAGCGGTTCGCGTGGAGCACGGCGACCGAATGGTTCGCCGCCTTCAGCTTGCGGGCGATTTTGTCGGCGCCGTGTTTGGTGCGCGAAAACACGATGCAGCTTTGGAAATCGGTCTTCTCGAGCAGCGCGACCAACAGGTCGAATTTCTTGAGTTGGGAAACCGGATAAAAAGCGTGGGTCACCGATTCATTGACCGTGCGCGCCACGCCGATCTCGACGCGGGTGGGATTGCGCAGCGCATAACGCGCGACTTCCTCGATCTCGGGCGGCACCGTGGCCGAGAAAAACAGCGTCTGCCGTTCGCGCGGGCACATGCCAATGATCTTCTTCACGTCCTTCACGAAGCCCATGTCGAGCATGCGATCGACTTCGTCGAGGATCAGGATCTTCACGCCATCGAGTCGGAGCGTGCGCTCGTTGATGAAGTCCATCAAGCGGCCGGGCGTCGCGATGACGACGTCCGTGCCGGCCTGCAATTCGCTCCGCTGCCGGCCATAGCCGACGCCGCCGTGGACCACGGTGGCGCGCAGGTCCGTGAAGCGACCGAAATCGCGGAAGGCGGTCTCGACCTGCGCCGCGAGTTCGCGGGTCGGCTCGAGGACCAGCACGCGCGGGCCGCGCGATTCATGCTTGGCGAGGCGGGCGAGGACGGGGAGGGCAAACGCGGCGGTCTTGCCGGTGCCGGTCTGCGCGGAGCCGATCAGGTCGCCCCCGCCGAGTACGACGGGAATCGCGCGCAGCTGGATGGGCGTCGGGTCGGTGTAGCCCATGGCTTTCACACCGTTGATCAGGGCGGGCGGCAGCCCGAGCTTGGAAAATGACATAGCTGACTATTACCCGGTGGCGCGGAAAACTTAGCGAGCATTAAAAGGAGCCCCCAAAAACCAAATACCAATGTTCAAACAACCTTACGAAAATGAAGGCCACGATCATCAAAAGGAGCGATAAACGTCGGTCACGTGGGGGACGGCGCTTTGCCAAAACTGCCTTTTGATCGCTGGAAATTTTTTGGCCTTTGGCGTTTGGTCTTTGTGATTTGCCGGCCACCGGCACTTTGAGCTCTCCTTTTGCCCACCATCGCGCACGCTACCTGCATGGAAAAACGCCCGTTTAAGGATCTCGGCCTGTCGCCCGAGCTGTTGAAAGCCGTGGACAAGATGGGCTTTGAGGAAGCCTCGCCAATTCAAACCGCGGTGATTCCCCACGGGCTGGCGGGCAAGGACGTCGTGGGCCAGTCCGCGACCGGCTCTGGCAAGACCGCCGCGTTTGCGCTGCCGGCGATTGAGAAGGTGGACGTCAAACTCCGCCAGGTGCAGGTCCTCGTGCTCTGCCCGACGCGCGAACTCGCGGTGCAGGTGGCGGAGGAATTCGGCAAGCTGGCATTTTTCAAGAAGGGCCTGATGGAGGTGCCGATCTACGGCGGCCAGAGCTACGAGCGCCAGTTCCGCGCGCTGCACGCGGGTGCGCAGGTGGTGATCGGCACGCCGGGCCGCGTCATGGACCACATGGCGCGCGGTACGCTGAAGCTCGATGCGCTCAAGGTCGTCGTGCTCGACGAGGCGGACCGCATGCTCGACATGGGATTCCGCGACGACATCGAGCACATCCTGAAGTCCGTGCCGGAGCAGCGGCAGTGCCTGTTCTTCTCGGCGACAATGCCGCGCGCGATCCAGGACCTGATCAAGCGCTACACGCGGGACCCCGCGTGGGTGCGGATCGAGGCGCATGCGCAGAACGCGCCGCAGGTGGAACAGATCTATTTCGAGGTGGACCGCCGATCCAAGATCGAGCTGCTCACGCGCCTGATCGACCTGCATGACTTCCGCTTCGGGATTATATTCTGCAGCACCAAGATCATGGTCGATGAACTCGACGAGCATCTGCACGCGCGGGGTTACTCCGTGGATCGGTTGCATGGCGACATCACCCAGGCCCAGCGCACGCGCGTGATGGATAAATTCCGGCGCCGCGGTTTCGAGTTCTTGGTCGCGACCGATGTCGCGGCGCGCGGGCTGGACGTCGACGACCTGGAGGTGGTTTTCAATTTCGATCTGCCCAACGACGCCGAGGATTACACCCACCGCATCGGGCGCACCGGTCGCGCGGGCAAACAGGGCATGGCCTTCACGTTCGTGGCCGGCCGCGAGCTGTACAAGCTCCAGAACATGATTCACTATGGCCGCCTCAAGATCCGGCGCGAGCGCGTGCCGTCGATGGACGAGGTGGAGGAGGCGCGCGGCAACGTGTTCTTCGAACGCATCCGCGCCACGCTCGAGGAGAAGAAATTCCGCTCGCACGACCAGATGGTCGAGCGGTTGCTGCAGCAGGGTTACACGAGCACGGACATCGCGTCCGCGCTGATCCATCTGCTGCAGGGGGCGGGCGAGGAGGGTGCCGCGAAGGCGGCGCCTCCGGCGAAAACACGTTCGGAGCGGATTCAGGAGAATGAGGCCGAGGTAGGGCGGCGAGTCCCTTCGCCGCCTGCCGGCGCGGAGCGGAGTCCGCGCCCTATCATGGAAAAGTCCAACGACAAGTTCGCCGCGCAAAAGCGCACCTTCGACCGCAAGCCGCGGACGGGACGCGAGCCCGGCTTTTCGACGGTGGCCTTCAACGTGGGTCGCGCGCAACTCGTCACGCCGGCGGATCTCGTCGGCAAGATTGCGGGCGTCACCCGGCTGCCCGCCAACGTGGTCGGCGCAATCGACATCCACGAGGACCACACGCTGGTCGACGTTGCCACGGAGCACGCGGAGCTGATTGTCGCCAAGCTCGCCGGCATCCGCATCAAGAACCAGTCCTTGAAACTAAGCGTCGTGCCGCCCGGCTCTGCATGATTATTTTTGTAGGAGCCTGTTTACAGGCGACCCCGACGCACGCCGACCCAGCACATTCCGGTTGCCTGTAAACAGGCTCCTACACCCTGACGATGAATTCCTTCTCCCCAGACCGGCTCTCCGCGTGGGACGTGGTCCGTTTGCTGAAACTGGAGCCACTCGACCAGGAGGGCGGGTATTTCCGGCGCTCGGGCGAGGGGAGCACGGTGGGCCCGGATGGCCGCCGGGCATGGTCGATGATTTATTCCCTGATCACGCCGGAGGGTTTCTCGGCGCTGCATCGCCTCACGACCGACGAGGTCTGGTGTTTCCACGCCGGCGACCCGCTGGAGTCATTGCGCCTCCAGCCGGACGGCAACGGCGGTTGGGTGAAGCTTGGCCTCAACCTCGCGGCCGGTGAGCGTCCGCAGGATGTGGTGGCGGCGGGAATTTGGCAGGGCACGCGCCTTGTCGCGGGCGGACGCTGGGCCTTGGCGACGTGCGTCGTCGCGCCGGAGTTTCGCTGGAGCGATTTCGAAATGGGCGTGCGCGCGGACCTGCAGCGCGGCTACCCGACGTTTGCCGAAGAGATCCATGCCCTGACCCGCCCGGCTCCCGCGGCGGGACGAAAGTAGGTTCGGTCGCCCACGGAATCGCCGGGCCCCGCCGCGCCACTTGACAGCGGGAAGCTCGCTGCGTATTGCCAAGGCCCGTTGCGTATGGAAGCCGCGCTCGACCAACCGGTGCTCGTGCTTAACCGCCTCTGGCAGGCGGTGAACGTGATTGGCGCGCGCCGCGCCTTTGCCCTGCTGGCCCGCGAGCACGCGCAGGTCGTCCACCAGACCGAGGATGCGTTCCGCACGTACTCGTTGATGGATTGGATCGACTTCTCGACCTACAACCCGCCGGTCGATGCACTCGAGACGGTCCGCACGATCAATCGCAATATCCGCCTGCCGCGGGTGATCCTGCTCACGTTTTTCGATCGCCTGCCCTGCAAGGAGCTGAAGCTCACCCGCAACAACGTCTTCGAACGCGACGACGACAAGTGCCAGTACTGCGGCCAGGTTTTCCCGCGCGAGGAACTCAACCTCGACCACGTCATCCCGCGCCACTACGGCGGCAAGACGACCTGGGAAAACATCGTGTGCTCGTGCATCAAGTGCAATTCCCGCAAGGCGAACCGCCTCCCGCACGAGGCGCACATGCGGCTTATCCGCAAACCCGTCCGCCCGAAATGGCGCCCGGTCATCTCGCTCGTCCTCGGCAACCACAACCACGAAAAGTGGAAGGACTTCCTCGACGTCGCTTACTGGAACGTCGAGCTCGAGGAATGAGCCGAATTTACGATTTCTGACTTACGATGGACGATTTGGCTGCGCCGGCCTTTTCGGAATCTGAAATCGTAATTCGTAAATCAAGAATCGTGATTCACCGGTAGTCTTCCCGGACCGGCGAGAACAGGTCGATGATGCGGCAGGCGGTGAGCGTCTTGCCGCCGTGTTTCACGCCGCCGGGGATCAGCGCGGCCATGCCGGATTCGAGGACCTTGGTCTCGTCGCCGACGGTGAATTCAAAACGGCCGTCGATGACGTAGGTGATTTGCTCGTGGGGGTGCTCGTGCAGGGGCACGACCACATTGGCCGCGAGGCGGGCTTCGCCGATGGTCATGCGCTCGAGGTGCGCGTAGTGCACCCGCACGGTGCCGCCGAACAAATCCTTCGGCGGAAGGGCAGTCAGGGTGGAGAAGGGCATGGGACTTTGGGAAAAGCGTGGGCGCGTGGCGAGATCAGCCCGCGAGGGGCAGCGTCAGGCGCATCGTGGTGCCGCGGGAACTGCTCGCGACCAGCGTGAGTTCCCCATGGTGGTCCTTCATGATGCGTCGCGCGATGGCGAGGCCGAGACCGGTGCCGTCGGCGCGGCCGGACAGGAAGGACTCGAAAATGCGCGGTCGGATCGCCTCGGGTATGCCGGCCCCGGTGTCCGTCAGGTCCAGCTGGACAACGCGGCCGAGCGGGGTCGTGGATTCACTGCAGGCGACGGTCAGCTCCCCGCCGTGCGGCATCGCGTGGAGCGAGTTCAAGGCGAGGTTCAGGACGACCTGTTGCAACTGGCCCTTGTTGCCCTCGACGAGCAGCGACCGCGGGGGCGCGGAGTAGTGCAGCGTCACGGCAGCCTGCGCAAGTTTCGCGCGCAGCAGGACGAGGGTGTCGTCGAGGATCTCCGCGAGCGACCAGCGCGAATGCAGCGCGGCCGGCGTGCGCCCGAAGGACAGCACGCGGGACACGATGCCCTCCAGCTGCTCGATCTTTTCCGTGATCACCTGCAGGTCGCGCCGGCGGGGATCGCTCTCGGCAAAGTCGATGCCGAGGGTGCCGTGGAGCAGCTTGATCACGAGGAGGGGGTTCCGGATCTCGTGGGCAATCTCCGCGGCGAGCAGGCCGAGCGTCGTGAGGGTTTCGTTTTTCCGCAGGACTTCCTCGGATTGGAAGACGCGGGCGTAGAGCCGGGCATTTTGCAGCGCCACCGCGGCGAAACTGCCAAGGGCCGTGAACAGGCGCTTCTCGTCGTCGCTGAACCGATGCAGCTCCTGGTGAAAGACCGACAGCACGCCGACCGGTTTGCCTTCCAGGATGAGCGGTGCCGCGAGCGCCGAGCACAGCGAACGATCGCGCGGCAGATCGGCGGCTTCGCTGTAGCCGGGCCCATCGATGTGTTGGAACTCCGTCGCCCGGCCCGAGCGGATCGCCGCCGCGAGCAGCGAGGCGTCGGCGGGCACGGTCTGTTGCTGCAGCGTCAGGCCGGCGGCGGACAGGTCGCCATCGGCCGACCACGCGTGCAAACGCAGCTCGCGACGCTCCTCATCGTAGTCGTGCAGCAGGCACAACCGGGCGCTGAACAGCGCGCGGCCGCTCTGCGTCAGGGTGGAAAGCAATTCCTCGGGCGCGAGCTGCGTGACGAGCGCGTGGCCGAGTTCGACCAGCGTCGTGAGCTGCTTGGAATTGGCGCGCAGTCGCTCGTATTGCCACAGGCGGTGGAGCACGGCCCCCGCCTCCGCCGCAAAGCGCGCGAGGCTCTCGAGGTCGGTCGCGGTGAACGCGCCGAGGCGGTCGGCGTCGAGGTTGACGATGCCAATCGTGCGCCCGTCCACGACCAGCGGGGCCGCCATCTCGCAGCGCACGCCGGCGCGGGCCGAGATGTAGCGCGGCTCGGCGGCGACGTCCGCCACGAGCAGCGGTTTGCCGTGCAGCGCCACCCAGCCGGTGATGCCCTGGCCGGGCTTGAGGGCGAATTCACCGACGTCCGGCGGCAGGCCCTGCTGCACGCAGATCTCCAACCCGCCGGTCTCGGGACTGAGGAGTGCCAGCGAACCACTGTCGGCGGAAAACGCCTGCACAATGATCGCGAGGATTTTGCCCTGTGCATCCGCAGCGCTCTGCGCGGTCGACGCCAACGACGCGATCCCGTAAAGCACGGCCAGGTCTTTTGCGTCGGGTGAGCTCATTCGCTCCCAGCTGAACACGAATGGGTCGGCTTGGGGAGCGAAAAGGTGCCGCGCTCCCCCCGGTGGAACGCGGCCTCCGGACGCGTTTTCAGGGCTTCCGCGGGGAGCATCGGTTCAATGCGCCGATCCGATTGCGAATGAGTCCTGGCCGGTCGGCTGTCGTCGGCACCAACCCGTCCGGAGGCCGGGTTCCACCTTATGAGGCGGCGGCGGGGACGGCGGCGGGGGGCGTGATCACGGCGCGCAGGGTGTCACGGAGCGAATGCAGCTTCGTGGTGTCCGGCGCCTCCTCGGGCTTGTTGGGCTCGATGTAGAAGGTGTCGATCGCCACGCTGCGCTCGGTGTTGATGCGCGCGAACGTCGTGTCGAAGCCGTGATCCGAAATCGTTTTGACGAGGCGGTAGAGCAGGCCGATCTGGTCGTGCGCCTGCACCTCGACGATGATGCGGTTGAGGGACAGCTCGTGGTAAACCTCGACCGATGGCGGGAAGGACGCGGGAAGCTCGGAAGCGGTGACCTTGTAGCGCGAGGCTTCCGCAAACTTCTTCGCCTGGGCGGCGATGTCCGGCAGCAGGTCCTTGTTGTTGACCAGCGCCTCCTCGACCGTGCGCGCAAACATTTCCATCGCCTGTTGGTTTTGCACGACCCCGCGGCCGGGCTCGACGATGTGGAAGGTGTCGATCGCGATGTGGTCGGAACGCGTCGTAATACGGGCGGAAAGGATGCTCAGGCCCGCGACGCTAAACGCGCCGGCGAGTTTGTAGAAGAGGCCCGCGCGGTCCCAGGTGACCACGTGCACCGTGGTGTAACTGCGGTTGATGTCGTCCTTCCACTCGATGATCGGCTTGAGCGAGCCGAGCGAGTCGGCGGCCGAGATCGAGTGGAGCAGCCGGTTCACCATCTGGATGTGCAGCGTGATTTCCGGCGCGTCCGTCTGGATGAAATAACGCTCGGGCAGCAGATTGAAGTGCGCGGTGATCTCGTCCGGGCTGATCCCGGGGATCGTCTGGGCAATGAGGGTTTGCCGGGTCATTTCAATGCGTTCGCGGAGGCGGGTGTCGACCTTGTCGCCCAGCGTCAGGCGTTCCAGCGTCGTGTCGAACAGCCGGCGGTGGAGCGAATTCTTGTAACCGTTCCACAAACCGGCCGCCGTGCCGCGCGCGTCGCAATACGTGTGAACGTAGAGGTACCGCAGGAGATTCTGGTCACCAATGAGCTCGGCAAAAGATGCGGATGTCTGGGGGTCATCGAGGTCGTGCTTCTGCCAGAACCGTGCCATCACCAAGTGATTTTTGATGATAAAGTTCACCGTCTCGCGGGTCTCGGGCGTGACGTTCAACCGGTCGAGGACCGGCGCCGCCATCGTGACGCCGGTCTCGGCGTGGCCCTGGATGCCCTCGCCCTTGCCGATGTCATGGAGGAGGAGGATCAGGTACAGCAGCCCGGGGTTGCCGGTCTTGTGGAGCTCGGCCCGGTAATTCTCCGCGATCGGGTCGGCCCCCGTGAAAATGCCATCGAGCTCCTTGATGGTGTTCAGCGTGTGGATGTCCGCCGTGTAACGATGGTAGTACTCATGCTGCACGAGGCAGGTGAGCGGCGCGAATTCCGGGACGAACCGACCCAGGACGCCGAGCTCGTGCATGAGCCACAGGGCCGGGTACACCTTGCCCACGTCCTCGAGGATGGCGCGGAAGCTCAGGGTGGCGTCCTTGGACGTCAGGACCTGGAACGTGATTAATTTGAGCGAGCTGCGGATGAGCGCGGCGAGATCGACGTCCGGCGTGCACCCCAGCTGCTGGCAGTGACGGAAAACGCGGATGAGCCGGATCGGGTCCTTTTGGAAAACGTCCGGGCTCTCGGCCGCCAGTTCCTGGCCGCGCATGAGGAAGCCGTCGAGGCGCTTCGTGCGGTCGGCGCGGCGCGCGAGCAGCATGTTCTTGAGTGAGCCGACGATGCCCGGGCCGCTCGCGATGGTGAGGGCGAGGCGCTGCTCGATGATCTTCGAGATGCGGAAAATGGCCTGCGCGTGGCCGTAGTAGTCCTGCATGAACGCCTCGACGCGCTCCAGCAAAGCCTCCTGCGAGTAGCCGAGGTTGGCCGCCAGCCGGGGCTGGGTCTCGAGGTTGAGCACATCCGTGGGATGCTTGCTCATGTAATGGAGCTCGTTGCGGACGCGGAGAAGGAAGTCGTAGGCGCGCTGGAAGGCGTTGAGTTCCTCGGGCTGCAGGTACTTCTGCTGCTCGAGTTCATCCATGTGCGTGATGCCCAGCCGCACGCGGGCCATCCACAGCGCGTTTTGGTAATCCCGCAGGCCGCCGACGCCGTTCTTGATGTCAGGCTCCTGCATGAAAACCGTGTCGCCATGCTGCGCGCGGCGCGACGCCTGGTCCGCGAGGCGCGCGGCGATGTAGGCCTTCGGGTCGTCCGTGAGGTAATGCTTCCGGTAGGTCTCGGCGAAATTCTCGTAGAGCGGTTCCGTGCCGGCGATGAGGCGGGATTCGAGCAGCGCCGTCTTCGTCTTGATGTCCCGTCCGGCCTCGGTGAACACCTCGTTCAGGGTGCGCGTCGAGTGGCCGATTTTCAGCCGGAGGTCCCAGAGCGGGTAGAGGATGGCGTTGGACAGGTGTTCCTGGAACGCCTTCAGGTCGCGGGCGTTGGCCGGGAAGAGGAACATCACGTCGACGTCGCTCAACGGGCTCAATTCGCTCCGGCCATAGCCCCCAAGCGCAATGAGACATACCGGTGCGGGCGGTTCGCCGTTTTCCTTGCGCCAGGTATCGATGGCGGCGGCAAAGAGCGGCTGGAGCAGCCGGTCCATGCGCCCCGCCAGGGCCTCGGAGATCTCCAAGCCCGACGCACCGGCCTGGTGCCGCTGCTGGATGCGCTCCGCCTCGGCGGCCAGGTACGCCTTGCACGCCGCCAGCCGTTCCGCGGGGGAACTGCTGCTGGTGAAGGCAGGGACGGGGAGGGCGGTGGTCGGGGCGCGGCCGGTCATGGAGGAAACGCCAACATGAGCACCGCCGCACCCCCGGGAAAAGCTGGAAATGACCCCGGGCCGGGTGAAAGCGCGGAATAAAAATATGGGGTTGACGGACAATTATCCGGCCGAATACTCCGCCTCTCTCACGCGGGAGTAGCTCAGTTGGTAGAGCACCACCTTGCCAAGGTGGACGTCGAGAGTTCGAGTCTCTTCTCCCGCTCCATTTCAAGAAACCCCCGGTAGCTCAACGAGTTGCCGGGGGTTTTGTTTGGCGGGTTGGCGCGTGACGCCTGCCGCCGGCGCCTCAATCCATGATCCACGGCGGCCAGGAGGCGAAGGAGCGGGGGGATTTCTTGCGCGGGCGTGGCTGGCTGGAATTCGGGACGAGGACGATCGGGCAGGGGGACTTTTTCAGGATGATGTGCGCGGTGCTGCCGACGAGGAGATCGTACATCGCGCCGTGGCCGTGGGAGCCGAGCACGATGTAGTCGGCGTGCACCTTGCCGGCGGTCTTCAGGATGTTCTCGGCCGCGGGTCCCTCGTGCAGCGCCATGCGCGTGTTGGGGCAGCGTTTCTTGAACCATTTTTCCAGCGCCGCCATCTTGTGCGCGGCGGACTTTCGGGCGGAACGGCCATAGGCCACCAATTCGGTCTGCGTGAACGGGTCGATCCCGTAAAGCAGGGTGGGGAGGGGCGGAACCGCGTGGAAGATCACGAGGCGTGCGTCCATCGAACGAGCAAGGTCCGCGGCAACCGAACAAACCCGAACCGTCGCGGCGGAGAGATCAACAGCGACCAGGATGGTTTTCATGCGGGCAATCTAGACCCCTTGGCGGACGTTGACTGCGCATCTCTTGGCGTGTCAGGGGCGCATTTTGTGACCGGCTGCCGGCGGCACCGGGCTTGATTTTGGGCTTTCGTCGCCTTGGGCCGACGGATTGGCTGGGACGACCCGATGAAAAAAGCGCTCCGCTACAGTGGCATTGCTTTGGGGATCGCGTTCTTCGCGGTGCAGTTTTTCCAGCCGCCGCGCAATCTTGGCGAACCGGAGGGCCCCCGATCAATCGTGGCGCAGCACAAGGTTCCGGCAGACGTGCAGCAAATCCTGCGGCGCTCCTGTTACGACTGTCACTCCAACCGCACGGCTTACCCTTGGTACGCCTCGGTCCAACCGGTCGGTTGGTGGCTCTACGACCATGTGAAGGAGGGCAAGCGGGAGCTGAATTTCTCGGAGTTCGCCGGCTATGACACGAAACGCGCGGTGCGGCGCCTGCAGTCGACGGCCGACGAAGTGCGTGAGCGGCACATGCCGCTGTCCTCCTATCTCCTCGTGCACCGCGATGCGAAACTGTCCGTCGCGGAAGTGACGCGCCTCACCACCTGGGCCGAGGACCTGGCGGACGAACTCGAATCCCGCTGAACTTGCCTTCGGCCACGCTCTTTCCAAGCATGCCGGCTTTCCCGTTTCCAGACCCATGAAGCTCACCCTCCGTTCGTTGATTGCCTCGCTCACGCTCCTCGTCGGTTCGGCCTTGTTCGCCGCCGAGGGGGCTCCCGCCGCCGCCCCGGCGCCGGCGCACAAGGAAAAGAAACCCGAGTCCGAGTTGGAACAAAAGATGGACAAGATGAACGGCGCGTTCCGGAAGCTCCGCCGCCAGGCGACCGACGCGACCAAGAACGCCGACTCGCTGGAGCAGGTCGCCATCCTTCGCGAGTCCGCCGTCGCCGCCGCCAAGCTCGACCCGGCCAAGGCCGCCGAGATCCCCGAGGCCAACCGGAAGGCGTGGATCGCCGACTACCAGGCCAAGATGAAGGAACTCCTCGCCAACATCGACAAACTCGAGGCCGCCCTCAAGGCCGGCCAGAATGAGGAAGCCGGCAAGATCGTCGCCGAGCTCCACTCCCAGCAGCGCGCCGGCCACAAGGAATTCCGCGTGGAAGAGAAGAAGGAGAAGTGAGAAAACTGAAACCTGAAACCGGAAACCTGAAACCTGAGACTAGGGGACGGGTTCCGAGCTCTAGCGAAGCCGCCGCCACCCCGGCGGTTTTTTGTTGGACGAGTGCCGCGCCTAAAAACCGCTGTCCCTCAGCGGTTTTTTTGTTATCCCTCCGCCCGTGAAATCCTCCGAATTTTTTGCCCTGCCGTCCTCGCTGGCGCGCTTCGCCAAGTTTTTCCCGGCCGATGCGACGCCATGGGATTGGCTGAAGCAAATCGGCGCCGCGCTCGAAACGGTGGAGGCTAGTGTGCCGGCCGGAAAAATCCCGGCGGGCGTGCATATTGAAGGCAAAGTCTGGCTGCATCCGACGGTGAAGCTGCCGCCTTTTGCCGTGATTCAAGGGCCGGCTTACATTGGAGCCGGGACTGACATCCGCCCGGGCGCGTTCATCCGCGGCAACGTGATTGCGGGCGAAAAGTGCGTCCTCGGCAACTCGAGCGAGTTCAAGAACTGCCTGCTGCTCGATGGCGTGCAGGCGCCGCATTTCAATTACGTCGGCGACTCGATCCTCGGCAACGGCGCCCACCTCGGCGCGGGCGTCATCTGCTCAAACCTCCGCCTTGACCAGGGCGAGGTCACCGTTCGCCTCCCCAGCGCCACGATCGGCACCGGCCTGCGCAAGTTTGGTGCCGTCCTCGGCGACAAGGCCGAGGTCGGCTGCAACGCCGTGCTCAACCCCGGCTCCCTCCTTGGCCCCCGGGCGCTGGTGATGCCCTGCACGGCCTTCAGCGGCTACGTCGCCCCCAACACCGTGGCCCGCACGCGGCACGCGGTGACCTCGATGCCGCGGAGGGACTGACGCAAAATCTTTCTCGTTCTCTTAATCTTTCTCGTTCTCTCTGTTTGGCCAATCCGAGAGAAAGAGAACGATTAAGAGAAAGAGAACGATCCAATTTCCTCCATGCCCCGCATTTTGACCGGCATCACGCCTTCCGGCACCCTCCACATCGGCAATTATTTTGGCGCGATGCGCCCGGCCATCGAATTGCAGGCGGGGGGCGACGCCTATTACTTCATCGCGGATTACCATTCGATGACCGCGCTGACCGACGCCAAACAGCGGCGCGAGTTCACGCAGGGCATCGCGCTCGACTGGCTCGCGTGCGGGCTCGACCCGGCCAAGGCCGTGTTCTGGCGCCAGAGCGACATCGCGGAGGTCTGTGAACTCACCTGGTTGATCGGCTCGCTCACACCCATGGGCCTGCTTGAGCGCGCGCACAGCTACAAGGACAAGGTCGCCAAGGGCATCGAGGCCAACTTCGGGCTCTTCGCGTACCCGGTGCTCATGGCGGCCGACATCATCCTCTTCGACACGAACATCGTGCCCGTCGGCAAGGACCAGAAGCAGCACCTGGAGATGACGCGCGACATCGCCATCAAGTTCAACCACACCTACGGCGAGACCTTCGTGGTCCCGGAGGAACGCATCTCTGAAACGCTCGCCGTGATCCCGGGGCTCGACGGCCAGAAAATGTCCAAGAGCTACGGCAACACCATCGAGATCTTCGGCGACGAAAAGGCGCTCCGGAAAAAGATCATGGGGATCGTCATGGACTCGCGCACGCCCGCCGAGCCCAAGCCCGACGCCGACAAGAACCTTGCGGTCCAGCTGCTCAAGCTCTTCGCGCCGGCCGATGTCGCCGCCGATTTCGAAAACCGCCTCCGCGCAGGCGGCCTGGGCTACGGCGATCTCAAGAAGGCGCTCTTCGAGCACTACTGGAATTTCTTCGCCCCGTATCGCGCCAAGCGCGCCGAACTGGCCGCAAATCCCGACTACGTCGAAAAGGTCCTCAAGGATGGCGCCGAGCGCGCCCGTGCCGTCGCCGCCAAGACGATGGCCCGCGCCCGCCAGAACTGCGGCCTCCGCTGACCGGGCCCGCTGTAGGAGCCTGTTTACAGGCGATTAGAACAGTCGCCGATCCTGCGCGCCCCGAATCGCCTGTAAACAGGCTCCTACAGCCAGGCCACAGCGGAAACGTCGCGTCGACATCGGCCGAATTCGGCGCTTCGCTAATTTCCGTTACGTCATGAGCACACCCCACTCGGACATCGGCCGACAGCGGCAGCGCGCGATTTATGTCGCGGGCGTCGGCGGACATCGGCCCGCGGTGCCGGTGGCGCCCGCAGAGTTGGAAAAGGCGGCGCAGGCGGCCATGACGCCCGCCGCCTGGGCGTACATTGCGGGCGGGGCGGGACGCGAATCGACCATGGACGCGAACCGCGCGGCGCTGGAAAAGTGGCGCATCGTTCCGCGGGTCCTGCGTGACGTCGAACAACGCGATCTCTCGGTGACTCTCTTCGGCCGGCGCCTGCCCGCGCCGCTTTTGCTGGCGCCCATCGGCGTATTGGAAATGGCGCATCGAGACGCCGACCTCGCGGTCGCGCGGGCCGCTGCCGCGCTGGGCGTGCCGTACATATTCTCCAACCAGGCCTCGGTGCCGATGGAAACCTGCACCACCGCGATGGGCGCCAGCCCGCGCTGGTTCCAGCTCTACTGGAGCCGCTCCGACGATCTCGTGGCGTCGTTCGTGAAGCGCGCCGAGGCGTGCGGCTGCGACGCCATTGTGCTGACCCTGGACACGACGATGCTCGGTTGGCGACCGCGCGATCTCGACCTTGGCTCGCTGCCGTTCCTGCAAGGGCAGGGAATCGCGCAATACACGAGCGACCCGGTGTTCCGGCGGGAATTGAAAGACGGGCTGTTGGGGGCAACGGCCCCTACCGACGTGAAGCCGCCGCTAAATGCGCAGACCATCGCCACGGCGCTCGCGCAGAAAGCGAACTTTCCCGGTGGGTTGCTGAAGAATCTCACGTCCGGCGATCCGCGCGCGGCCGTGCAGCGGTTCCTGACGACTTATTCGCGTCCGTCCCTACAGTGGGAAAACCTCAAGTTCCTGCGCCAGCACACGAAGCTGCCGATCGTCCTCAAGGGCGTGCTGCATCCCGACGACGCCCGGCAGGCGCTCCAACACGGCGTCGACGGCATGATCGTTTCGAATCACGGCGGCCGGCAGATCGACGGCGAGATCGCGTCGCTCGACGCCTTGCCGGCGGTGGCCGAAGCGGTAAACGGCAAGGTCCCCGTCCTCTTCGACAGCGGCATCCGCGGCGGCGCGGACGTTTTCAAGGCCCTCGTGCTGGGCGCGACGGCTGTCTGCCTCGGCCGACCCTACGTTTACGGACTGGCCTTGGCCGGCGAGGCGGGCGTCCGCGAGGTGATTGGGAATGTGCTCGCGGAGTTCGACCTGACGCTGGGGTTGGCGGGATGCACGAGCATCAAGGGCATCGGGCGCGATGCCTTGCAGAAGGGCTGAGGCCCTTCGACAAATCCGCATCCGCCGAGCGAGCTCAGCGGTTGTGCAGGTGGTTGGCGGTGCCGGCGGCGCGGGCTTTCTGGTACTCCTCGACGAGCTTCTTCTCCTGCTCGGGGGACATTTCCTCGTAGTGCGCGAATTTCTCGCTGTGGAGACCGCGGCCGCCCGTGAGCGAGCGCAGCACGGTGCCGTAGTGATAGAGCTGCGCGGCGGGAACCTGCGCGCGGATCACCTGCAGGCGACCGGATAGATCCATGCCGAGGATGCGGCCGCGTCGTCCGGAAATGTCGCCGACGACGCGCCCGACGAATTCCTCGGGCACGCGGATCTCGAGTTCATTGATGGGCTCGAGCAGCACCGGCTTGGCCGCCGCAAAGGCCTCGCGGAATGCGAAGTAACCCGCGATCTGGAAGGCGATGTCCTTCGAGTCGACCGGGTGCATCTTGCCGCCGTAGAAATCGATCTTCACGTCGGTCACGCGATAGCCCGCGTGGATGCCCTCGGCGGCGCAGGTCTTCACGCCCTTCTCGACGGAGGGCACGAACACGCGGTCGACATCCTGCCCAACCAGGGTTTCGGCAAATTTAAGGCCGCTGTCGCGCGGGCCGGGTTCAATGCGCAGCCAGACCTCGGCGAACTGGCCGGCGCCACCGGTCTGCTTCTTGTGACGGTAGCGGGCGTCGGCGGCGGTGCGGATGGTCTCGCGATAACGGATGCGCGGGGCCTCGAGGGAGACGTCGACCTTGTACCGGCGCTTCAGGCGCTCAAAGAGCACCTCGAGGTGCAGTTCGCCCTGCGCGGAGATGATGCATTGGTGCAACTCGGCGTCGGTGTGATAGCTGAACTCCGGATCCTCCTCGTGCATCGCCGCGAGACCCGCGGCGAGCTTTTCCTCGTCGCCCGGGGCGTTGAGCTTCAAGGCCGCCTGCGTGTACGGAATCGGGTATTCGAGCTTCGGCAGCGCGACGGCGTGGCGGGCGTCGCACAGCGTGTTGCCCGTGTGGGTGTCACGCAGCTTCACCGTGGCGCCAATGTCGCCCGCGTGGAGGGCCTCGACGGGCGTGCGGGTCTTTCCGTTGAGGCGGTAGAGCGGCCCGATGCGCTCGGCCACGCGGCGCGAGCTGTTGTGCATTTCCATGCCGGGGCGGATGGTGCCGGAATAGACCCGGAAGATCGAGAGGTCGCCGGTCTGCGGGTCGGTGAGGGACTTGAACACGTAAGCCACCGGTTCGGCGCCCTCGAGGCGGACGAGCACCGGTGAACCGGTGGCGGTGGCGACGGCACCAATGGTCTGGCGATCAACCGGCGACGAACCGTACTTGGCGATGAAGTCGAGCAGGCGCGCCACGCCGACGTTCGTCTCGCCCGACACGGCCAGCAACGGAATGAACACCTGGTTTTGCACGGCGGGATGGATGCCCGTGCGCAGCACTTCCTCGGACAGGCCGTCCTCGTCGAAGTATTTTTGCAGCAGCGTGACGTCACTCTCGGCGATGTGTTCGATCAATTCCTTGTGCAGGGCGTCGACCCGGGCCTTGTCGGCGCCGGTGGCGGGCTCCTCCGTGTACTTGCCGGACCGATCGGTGGCGTAGCTGACGACTTCGGAACGCATCACATCGAGCACGCGGTGAAAACCGGGGCCGGGGTCGAGCGGCACCGCGAGGGGGAACACGGCCTTCCCGAAGTGCGCGCGGATGTCCGCCAGCAGCGCGTCGAAGTCACCCTTTTCCTTGTCGATGCCCGTGACGACGAGCATGCGCGGCACGCCGGTCTCGCCGGCTTTCTCCCACATGAGTTCGGTGCCGACGCCAATCCCGTGGCTGGCGTGGATGACGACGAGCGCGAAGTCGGCTACGCGCAGCGCGTTCACGGCCTCGCCGGCGAAATCCAGGTAGCCGGGGGTGTCGATGAAATTGAGACGCCGCTCCTGCCAGGTGCAATTGAGCGGCGTCCCGTGGATCGAGATGTGGCGGGCTTGTTCCCCGACGTGGTAGTCGGAGACGGTGGTTCCCTGGGCCACGGAGCCGAGGCGATGGATCGCGCCGCCGCAGAGGAGCATGGCCTCCGCGAGGGTTGTCTTGCCGCAGCTGGCGTGGCCCACGATGGCGAAGTTGCGGATGTCAGCGGGCCGGTTGCCGTTCATGATCGTGTTCTCCTGGAGTTGGAGATCGGCCCGGCCCGGGCGGGACGCGCCGGTCAAATGGGGTTTGCAAACCCGAGGCTAAACGTGGCGCGCGACCGGTAAAGCGCCATCAACGTTCATTAATTGGCGACTGCTGCGCGTAAGTTGGCACGCGGCGTCGCCCTCAACGTCCCACCCAGGCACGAAACTCGGCCGCGTTTTCCTGGCTCACCTGGACTTCCTCCGGCGGGGGCGGCGCCAGCGTGACGGCGAGCCGGCCCTTGCCAATGGGCGTGAAACTTTTCATCGAGGTCGCCGCGGCGAGGTAGTTGCGGTTCAGGCGAAAGAACTGCGACGCTTCGAGCTCGCTGGTGAGCGCGGTGAGGGTCTCGTTGACGAGGCACTTTTCCCCGGTTCGGGTCACGAGGAACGTCAGTTTGTTTTCCGAGAAGAAATACGCGATGTCGGTGATCGCGACGGGTTGGTAGGACGTTCCGCGTTGGGCCAGGATGCGCCGGCGCGGCTCGGCCCGCGTGAGGGCCGCGGCGACTTCCGTCAGGCCGCGCGTGAAGTGGCGGCCGAGTTCGCGGTATTTTTGCACCGCGGATTCAAGGGCGGCCGGTTTGACCGGCTTCAGCAGGTAGGCGATGCCGTGGGTTGCGAACGCCTCGAGCAGGTAGGCGTCGTGCGCGGTGGTGAAGATGACCGGGCAGGGGGGAGGCTGCGCGCGAAAGAGGTCGAGGGAAAGACCGTCGCCCAATTGGATGTCCGCCAGGATCAGGTCCGGCGCCGGGTGCGCGCGCAACCACGCGCCCGCGCTGGCGATGCTGTCGGCCGAGCCGGCGACGACGCACGGGGGAACCAGGTTGCCAACCAGCGCGGCGAGCCGCTCCCGCGCCGGGGCTTCATCCTCAATGATGAAAATCCGGGTCATCCGGTGACGAGGGGCAGGCGGACGCGGAACTCGCCGTTCGCGGTGTTCACGTCGATCTGTTGGCCGGTGAGCAGGGCAATGCGCTCATTGAGATTGGCGAGACCCGTGCCGGTGCCGTTCTGCCCGGTGTTTTTCGCGCGATGCGGGTGCGCCACGGAAATCGCGCCGGGTTCGATTTCGATGCTGATGACCAGCGGTTCGGACTCGGAGTGGCGGTTGTGTTTGATCGCATTCTCGATCAGCAGCTGCAGGGAGGCGGGCGGAATTTGGGCCGGGCCGGCGGGATCCTCGGGGATCTTTACCAGCAGGCTCTTCGGGAAACGCAGCTCCATCAGGCGCACATAGGAGCGAAGGAAACCGAGTTCCTCACGCAGCGGCACGAGGTCGCGCGTTTGCTGGGTCAGCAGGTACCGCGTCACGTCGGCCAGATGCGCGTTGAACTCCGCGGCCGTGCGCGGATCGCGTTCGATCAACGCCGCGAGGGTGTTGAGGCAGTTGAACAGGAAATGGGGCGCCAGCTGGCCCTTCAGGCTGGCCAGTTCCGCGGCGAGCCGGGCGCGCTCGAGTTCGCCGAGTCGACGGTGGTCGCTGTGCCGCTCGCGGATCAGGTAAAGCGTCTCGTAGGCGTGCAGCAGAAACACGACCGTGATCGTGTTGTGGGTGGTGATGGTCCGGATCGTGCCGAGCCAGTCGAGGGCGGGGTAGGGCGAGTGAATGTAACGCAGCCAGAGCCACACCGCGCCGATCGTGAGCGGAACCGTCACGGCCACCGTGGCGGCGGCGAGAATCGCCACTTTCCACACGGGCTGCTCCAGCCAGTCCAGGCGCGGACGCAGCCAAAGGGCGAGGGCGCGGTTGCCTTCCCAGATGATCCAGGCGACGGCGAGGTACCAGGCGGTGCCCAGCCAGTAGTCCGCCTCCCGCCAGAAGAACTTGTCGAAAATCAGCGCGAGTCGCGGGATCACGAAGCCCAGCAGGAGCAGCCCGATGCCGCGCATCCACCGGTCGTGCGCGGATCCCGGCACCGATTCGTCCGGCTTCGGTACGGAAATATCCCACTTCAGGCGTTGGCCGGTTGAACCCATCGCGACGACGCCGCACTACACGCCCCGTCCGCTGGCTCCGCAATCACAAACCCCTCCCAACCCATGCCTGAAACGCTCTCGTTCAACTACCTCGCGATTCTCACCGCCACCGTCAGTACCTTCCTGCTCGGGGGACTCTGGTACTCGCCCGTGCTCTTCGGCCGCTACTGGATGCGCGCCATGGGCTTCACCGACGAATCCCTCAAGGCCAAGGGCGACGTTGGGCGGGTCATGGGCCTTTCCTTCGTCCTCGAGTTGATCATGGCCTTCAACCTCGCGGCCTTCATCGGTCCGCGGGCCTCGCTGCTCTTCGGGCTCGGCGCCGGCGCCGCCGCGGGTTTTGGCTGGGTCGCGCTGGCCTTCGGCGTCACCTACCTCTTCGAGCGCAAACCGCTGGGGCTGTTCTTCGTCAACGCCGGGTACCACGGCGTGGCCTTCACGCTGATGGGCGCCATCCTCGGGGCTTGGCACTGAGAATAGTCGTGCCTGCGAGCCCACCTTCCGGCTACTTACCATTCGTTACCGCTTCTCCCCATGAAAATCCTGCTCAAGGTCGTTGGCGGACTGGCCCTGCTGGTCCTCGTGCTCATCCTCGTCGGTTTTGTCCTGCCGCGTTCCTATCGCGTGGAACGCAGCGTCGTCATCAACGCGCGGCCCGACGCGATCCTCGCGGAGGTCGCGGACCTGCGCGCCTGGAAAAATTGGGGCGCCTGGCAGGAACGCGACCCGCAAATGAAACTGTCCTATGCGGAGAAAACCACGGGCGTCGGCGCGTGGTCCTCGTGGGAAAGCGCCAAGGAGGGCAATGGCAAGATGACCATCACGGAAGTGGCGCCGGCCAAGATCACCTATCACCTCGAGTTTCCCGACATGGGCACGCAGTCGACCGGCAGCGTCGAGCTGGTGGCCAGCGGCGCGGCCCAGCAGGTCATCTGGCTCGACCAAGGCGACCTCGGCATGAACCCGCTGAACCGTTGGTTCGGGCTGTTCATCGACAAACTCATCGGCCCGGATTTCGAGCGCGGACTGGCCAACCTCAAGCGCCGCGTCGAAAAGTAACGGTGGCTCAGATCACCGGGTAAGCCGGCAACGGCAGCGCCGCGATGCGGTCCATGATGCGCTGCGCGGCGACGTCGTAGCGCGCCTTGCCGGCGCCGGGGTCGTCGTATTCCGCCGGCGTGATCGGCGTGCCAAACACCACGGTAATCGGCACGCCAAAGCGCGGGATCTTCGCGCCCTTGCCGAAGGCGTCGAAGGAACCGTACACGCGGCACGGCACCACGGGCACGCCGGTCTTGCAGGCCATCAGGCCGACGCCAGCCTTGGCTTTTTGCAGCCGTCCATCGGGCGATCGCGTGCCCTCGGGAAAAAGCACCACCGAACGATCCTCCTTCAGGGCCAGCAGCACGCGCTTGATGGCGCCGATGTCGCCGCTGTCGCGCTCGACGGGGATCGTCTCCACCTGGTCGAGCCACCAAATCATGAGCCGGTTGCTCCACAGGGTCTTGCGGGCGAAGAACCGCATCTGCTTCGCGATCTGACAGCCGACCATGGGGGGATCGAGGTGGCTGGCGTGATTGGACGCGATCAGATACGGACCTGCGCCGGGCAGGTTCCCAGTGCCGATCACGTCACCGCGGAACCACATGCTGTGGATCGTCGCCGCGATGTAGTGGAAGAAGCCGTAAAACGGCCGCATCTTCAGTTGGTCAGGCGTGCGCGGCATGGGCTCAGGAATCGCCACAGAAGGCACAGAAGGCGCAAAAGACGACCTTCATTTTTGTGCGTTTTGTGCCTTCGGTGGCCAATCTCAGGATAGCTTCGGCGAGATCAACGCGGCCATTTTCTCCACGACCTGCTCGAGCGAGATGAACGTCGAGTCGATGTCGATGGCGCCGGTGGGGCAGGTGAGGGGCGACGTCTTGCGGGAGGAATCCAGGCGGTCGCGCTCGGCGATCGAGTCCTTGCGGCCTTCCTTTTCCCGGCGTTTGGCGCGCTCGACGGGATCGGCGTGCAGGAAGAAACGAAAATCGGCGTTCGGGAAAATCACCGACCCGATGTCGCGGCCTTCCATCACGAGGCCGCGGAAGCCGTGGTCGCGGGCGACGTCCACCTGGCCGCGCTGGTAGCCGAGCAGCGCCTGGCGTACCTCGGGAATGGCGGCGTAGTGCGAAACGTGTTCGTTCACCTTCTGGTCGCGAATCTCGTCCCCGGCCGGATGTCCGTCCACGAGCATCTGCGCCGACCGGCCATTCAACCGTGTCGTGAGCTTGAGCGCGCCCAGCGTGGTGCGCAGCGCCGGCAGGTCGGTGTGCGCCACGTGGCGCGCGAGCAGCTCGGCGGTCAGGTGCCGGTAGAACGACCCCGTGTCGACGTGCAGCAGATTGAATCGCTCCGCCAGGATGCGCGATGAGGACGACTTGCCGGACGCGGCGCCGCCGTCGATGGCGATGATGATGAGGGGGAGATTCGCCATGTAGTCAATCCGGACGCCGGGTGCGCGGTTTGCGTGCGATGCCTTGAACACACCCCGCCCTGGCGGGCACCCCTCTCGAGAGGGGATTAATAGCGCTTGATGTCCCCTCTTGAGAGGGGTTGCGCGAAGCGACGGGGTGTGTTGCGTGGGACTGCACGGCTCAATGAGAGCCAGCGCGCAGGCTCGCCAGCAAGTCAAAGAATTCCGGAAATGTTTTTGCGCAGCAGGCGGGATCCTTGATCGTCAGCCAGGGGCGGCCGCTTTTCAGGAGGTCGTGGCAGCCGAGGATGCCGAAGCTCATGGCGAAACGGTGGTCATGGTAGGTCTCGATCTCGACGCCCGCCTTCAGTGGCCGCGGATGGATCTCCAATGCGTCCTCGGTCTCGATCACGTGCTGGCCCAGCTTCTTTAACTCGGTGGCCATGCCGGCCACGCGGTCGGTCTCCTGCTTGCGGGTGTGCGCAATGCCGGAAATCTTCGTCGGGCCGTCGAGCAGCGGCGCGAGCGCGGCGAGCGTGAGAAAGGTGTCGGAAAATTCGCGGAAATTCTGCGTCACGGCCCGCCGCGCGGGGCCAACCTGCGCGATCACGTCGCGGAACTTAACGTCCCCCTGCAGCGGCCCGCCGTAGTTGGTGAACTTCAGCGCGCCGCCGGTCACGATGGGCAGGGCCAGAAAATAGCTGGCGGCGGAGGCGTCGCCCTCGATCGCATAGTCGGTGGGTTGGGCGGCGAACTGCTGCAGCATCGCCTCGGTCATCACCACGAACGGCTTGGATCCCGCGGCGCCCTTCAGTTTCACCGTTAGTGGCGTGCGGGCATGCGGGGCGACCATCAGCAGCGCGGAAAGCATCTGGCTGCTCTCGGAGGCGTCGAGCCCCACCGTGCCACCGGGCAGGCCGGCCGTTTTCAGCGTGAAAGGAAAATTCCGCGCGCTCGCGCGGGCGCCCTGCGCTTCGAGGGATTCGAGGAGCGCGCCGATCGGACGCCTACGCATGGCCTCGTCACCGTCGAAATGATAGGTGCCATCCGGCCGCAGGCAGACAAAGGCCGTGAGGAAGCGCGCGGCGGTGCCGGCGTTGCCGACATCGATCCTGGCTTCGCGATTCGGAATCTCTCCGCCGCGGCCCGTGATCGTGATCGTCAGGGCCTTTTCATCCGTGGCCACCGTGAAGCCCAGCGCCTGCAGGGCGGCGACCATGATGCGGGTGTCGCGACTGAAAAGCGCGCCGCGCAGCGTGACGGTCTTCGTCCCCAGCGCCGCCAGGATCAGCGCGCGGTTCGTGATGCTCTTCGACCCCGGCAAAGTAACGCTGCCGCGCACCGGTTTGGTGAAGGGCTGGATCGGAAGGGTCGCTGGGTAGGAAATGGCCATTGTTCAATTTTCAGTGTTCATTGTCCAATGGTCGGGTCGGGCGATGAACATTGAACAGTGGACATTGAACGATGAAAAATCTCAGGGAATTGGTCTGAATTGATCCCGGTACACCCGGCCACGCTCGAGGATCGCCTGCACCTCGAACCAGTCGCGGTTCGCGAGCGAGCGTTCGAGGTGGTGCAGCTCTTCCTGGTACGCGCGCACGGCGCGCAGGACCTCGTCCCGGTTCTGCTCGAGGATGGTTTTCCAAAGCTTCGGGTCGCTCGCGGCGATGCGGCTCGTGTCGCGCAGGCCGCCGCCGCCGTAGTTGCGCCAGCGGACGTCCTTTTTGGCGAGCGCCGCGCACAACGTCGACGCGAGCACCTGCGGCAGGTGGCTGATGTGGGCGACGATCTCGTCGTGTGCGTCGGGTTCGAAGGTGGCGACGTCAGCCTCGAGGGCTTTCCAAAACGCCGCCACGCGTTCTGTCGCCTTCGGGTCGGTCTCGGCGAGCGGCGTGACAAACGCCACGCGCCCCTTGAACAGATCGGCGCGGCCGTGTTCCCAGCCGGTTTTCTCGGAACCCGCCATCGGGTGGGAGCCCACAAAATGTCCGCGGCCGGCGAGGGCGCGGTGGCCAAGCCGGGAGATTTCACCCTTCACGCTGCCGACATCCGTCACGATGGCACCCGGCGCCAACGCGGGAGCAATCTGCTGGGCCAGCGGGACGATCTGGTCGACCGGCGCGCAGATGACGACCAATTGGGCGCCTTGCGCGGCTTCGACGGCCGTGTCGGCGACCGCGTCGCAGAACGCCTGGCCCTTCAACTGCAGGCGGGTCTCCGGCCGGCGCGCCCAGACGGTGATCCGGCGGGCCGCCCCATAGTGCCGAGCCGCCCGGGCCACGGAGGCGCCGAGCAGGCCGGGAGCAAGGATGGCGATCGAGTCAAACACGCCCACAGGGAAGAGGGGTGGGCGAGGGTTGTCCAGCCCTACACACCCCGCCCTGCGGGCACCCCTCTCGAGAGGGGACCTGTTTGCGGAGATCCCCTCTTGAGCGGGGTGGCGCGAAGCCCCGGTCGCCTTCGGCGCCGCCGCAGGCGGGTAAACGCCGGGGTGTGTCGGGCCGCGAGCGACGCCGCGCTCAACCCTTCCCCAATTTCAGAATCTTTGCGTACTCCGCGGGTTTGACGGGCTGGACGGAGAGGCGGCTGTTGTTGATGAGGACCATGTCCTTCAACGCGGGCTCGGCTTTGATCTGGTCCAGGGAAACGGGCGAGGGGAGCGCCTTCACGGCGCCGAGTTCGACCGCCACCCAGCCGTCCTCGTCGGCGGTTTTGTCTGGGAACGCGGCCTTGGTGACCTTCGCGAGGCCCACGATGTTTTTGCCGTCGTTGCTGTGGTAAAACAGAACCGGGTCGCCCGGGCGCATCGCGTTGAGGTGAATGCGCGCGCCGTAGTTGCGGACGCCGGTCCAGTCGGTGCGCTTGTCGCTGACAAATTGGTCCCAGGAATACGTCGAGGGTTCGGACTTCACGAGCCAGTGATTCATGGCAGGCAGGTTTGTAGTGAAAAGGCCGATGGCAACCTTCGGTTTGGGGAAGGGGAACGGCACAGATTTGTTTTCACAAAAGGTCGCAGAGGCCACCTAGAGATTTTTGGTGGGAGGGATTTTGGATCCCGACACCAAAGGTTCTAGCCTGTAGCCACAGGCCTCCGCGCCTGTGGATCGGCAGGCACAGCGGCCTGCCGCTACGTTGGCCCGCTGGCACGAAACACGCTTTCGACGCCCCTGTGGCCCCCCACGTCGCTTGAAAATCCTCGTCGTTTCCGACCTGCATTTCAGCCTGCCGCAATTCGATTGGCTCGTGCAACAGGCCGACCGCTTTGCCTGCATCATCATCGCGGGCGACCTGCTCGACGTCGCGGGCCACCTCGACCTCGATTCCCAAATCACGGTGGCGGTGAAATACCTCCGGACGATCAGCGCGAAGACGCGCCTGCTGGTCTGCTCGGGCAACCATGACGGCGATGAGAAAAGCGAGCGCGAGGAATTCGTCGCGCGCTGGCTGCAGCGCGTGCGCGCCGCCGGGCTCACCGTTGATGGCGCGGGCCTGACGGTCGACGGCTTGCGGCTGTCTGTCTGCCCGTGGTGGGACGGCCCCGCGACCCGCGAGACGATGCAGGCCTTCCTGCGCGCGGAGAAGGCCCAGGTAACCGGCGCCTGGCTCTGGGTGCACCACGCACCGCCGGACGGCGTGGGGGTGAGCTGGACCGGCAAGGTCTTTGCGGGCGACGCCTACCTGCCCGCGTTGATGGACGAACTCGATCCGGACTTCGTGGTGTCGGGGCACATCCACAACTCGCCCTTCCGCAGCGGCGGCGCCTGGGCGGTGGCGATTGGCCGCACGTGGGTTTTTAATCCAGGACGTCAATCCGGTGCGCCGCCGGCGTTGATCGAATTGGACACCGATCTCCGCACGGCGCGCTGGGTCTCGCAGGCCGGCGTGGAGGAAATCCCCGTGCCGCGTCCGCCCGCGGTGGCACCCGCGTAAGCCGGTTGCGCAGGAAGCCTACTGGCGGTCGATTGGTGGCTGGGTGTCGCGCTCCCCCTGCGGGCGGCGCGGGATGTCGCGCGGGTGTTTGTGCATGAGGGCGTCGAGCACCTCGTCGAGGATGCCCAGGTGGTCGGCGCGGTCCTTGAACTGGCGTTTGATGTCGACCATGTACCGGTTGAGGGAGTCGAGCCGGCGCGCGAGGATGGCGGCCATGTGGAGCGCCAGCGCGGGGTTGCGGGCAAAGAAGTCGGCCGGATCCGCCACGTGCCGGAACGTCGTCGGCGTGAGCGTGCGCACGGTGGCGGTGGGCGTCGTTTTCATGAGGAACGCCATGTCCCCGAACACCGCGCCCGGTTCGTAGATCTCCGCAATAACGACGTTGCCCTTGAGGACCTCCACCTCGCCTTCCTCGAGAAAGTAGAGCCCCGCCAGCGGCTGTCCCTCGGTGATGATCGTCTCGCCGGCCCCCAGGGCCTTCGCCGGCAGGCTTCGAAGCAGGGAAGTATCCATGGTTTCCGCCCCAGCAGGTTCCGGGCCGCGCGAGCCACGTGGCCGCAGGCCGCCGCGCTGGTGGATCGGCCAGCCCGGCGGCCGGTCGCTACGGGAGCTTCCCCGGTTTGCCGCCGAACGAGCGAAGCGGCCGTTGGCCAGTATAGCGTTGTCATCCGGGGGCCCCCTTGGTCCGATGTCCGCCTCATGGACGAGACCGATCCCGAACTCCAAAAAAAGGCCCAGCGGGCCCAGTACATCATTTATGGGGTCATGATCGCCTTCGGCATCCTGCCGTTTGTGTTGTTGTGGTTGAAAAACCGCGGGGTATTCAACTGATTGGCCGCCCGCGGTATGAACAAAACGCTGCTCGTCATCCGAATCGTCTTCATCGCCCTCTGTGCGATCGGCAGCTGGCTGCTCTGTTACACCGTCGAGGAATGGGATCACAAGCGCGCGCTCGCCGTGTTCATCGGCTTGAGCATCGGGTCGCTCGTGGTGCTCGTCGACATGATGCTGAAGGGGTTTTCGCTGCGCGGGCTGACGGCCCTCACGTTCGGCCTGGCGATCGGCGCCGCCATCGCGTGGCTGATTGGCACCTCGCCGCTGCTCAACCCGCTCGGCAAGGGTGACCCGACGACGATCTACCTGGTGCAGATGGCGCTGTTCATCATCTGCACGTACCTCGGCACGGTCATCGCGCTGCGCGGCAAGGACGACTTCAACCTCGTGATCCCCTACGTGCGCTTCGTGCCGCACGAGGTGGACGTGCCGCTGGTCGTCGTCGACACCAGCGCGCTGATCGACGGCCGCATCGCGAAGATTTGCGAGACGCAGTTCCTTGGCGCGGCGCTGATCATCCCGACCTTTGTGCTGACGGAGCTCCAGGCGATCGCCGACTCCCCCGAGCCCGTGAAGCAGGCCCGTGGCCGGCGCGGGTTGCAGGTGTTGAACGAGCTGCGTGCGATCAAGAATCTCGACATCCGCATCCACGCCAGCGAGGTGGCCCGCCGCCAGGACATCGAGGCGAAGCTGGTCTTCCTGGCGCAATCGATGCGCGCCAAGCTGCTCACGACCGACACGAACCTCGCCACGATGGCGAAGTTCCAGGGTGTGACCTGGCTCAATCTCCATTCGCTCGAGACCGCGCTGCGTCCGGAAATCGTCATCGGCGAGAGCATCGCCGTCGAGCTGGTGAAGCCCGGCAAGGAAGAGGGCCAGGCCCTCGGTTATCTCCCCGACGGCTCGATGGTCGTCGTGAACAACGGCCGCGCCTTCGTCGGCAAGCGCGTCACCGCCGAAATCATCGGCGTCCTCCCCAGCGCCGGCGGCAAGATGATCTTCGCGAACCTGCTCGGCGAGAATGAGGCGTGACTGGCGCGTAGCGCCAGTGGTTGAGAGTTGAGGGCTGAGGGTTGAGAGAAGGGCCGCGGCTTTGACGATGGAGCGCCCAGCTCCCGCTGGGCCGCCGCCGCAAGAGATCCCCTCTCGAGAGGGGTGCCCGCAGGGCGGGGTGTGTTGGGCGGGAGGACAGTTGAGGGGTGAGAGTTGAGAGTTGAGCGAGGGGTTGCCGCGGCTCGAGATCCCCTCACGAGAGGGGTGCCCGCAGGGCGGGGTGTGTTGGGCGGGAGGACAGTTGAGGGGTGAGAGTTGAGCGAGGGGTTGCCGCGGCTCGAGATCCCCTCTTGAGAGGGGTGCCCGCAGGGCGGGGTGTGTTGGGAGCGCGGCGCGGGCCACCGCGTCTGTCCTCACCCTCCGGCCCAGCTGGAGCCGGGCCCTCCAAACTTTGGCCTCAAACCGTCCCTCAACTCTCACCCCTCAACCCTCAACTAAGATTTCCCAACATTTTCCTTGCCGTCCTAACTGTCCTACTACAACTAGGACGGCGTGCTCCCGTTCTCCATTGCCCTGAAACCTGGCCTGCCGGTGGCGGAGCAGATCCTTTTCGCCGTGCGCAAAGCGGTGGTCACCGGGCAGCTGCGGCCGGGTGATCGCTTTCCGTCAGTGCGGGTGCTCAGTCAGGAGCTGCGCGTGAATCCCAATACCGCGCACAAGGTGGTCGCGGCCCTCGTGGCCGAGGGCGTGCTCGTGACGACCCCGGCGGTTGGCAGCGTCGTGGCCGAGCGCGTGACGGGTGATCGCAAGGACAAGGCTGCGCTGCTCGGGGCCGAGGTTGAGTGGCTGGTGGTCGAGGCGAAAAAGCTCGGGCTGGAACTGGACGATGTCCAGGCCGCGGTCGCCGAGCACTGGCGCAAGCTCGGCAAAAAATAATCTACCCACATGAACATCATCGAAACCCGCAATCTCTCGCACCGTTACTGGCGGACCGAAGCCGTGCAGGGCCTCAACCTCGCCGTGCCGGCTGGCAGTGTGTTCGCGTTGCTCGGGCCCAATGGCGCCGGCAAAACCACGACGATCAAGATGCTGGTTAACCTCCTTCGCCCGACCGGCGGCGAGGCCCGCGTGTTGGGGGTGGATTCGCGCCAATTGGGTGAACGGGAGCTCGCCCAACTGGGATATGTTTCGGAGAACCAGCAGCTGCCGCTCTGGATGACTGTGCAGCAGCTGCTGGATTACTGCCGGCCTTTTTACCCAACCTGGGATCGCGAGCTCGAGCGGACGCTGCTGACGCAGTTCGACCTGCCTGCCAATCGCCGGCTCAAGCACCTCTCGCGCGGCATGTTGATGAAGGCCGCGCTGCTCTCGTCGCTGGCTTACCGGCCGAAACTCCTGATCCTCGATGAGCCCTTCAGCGGCCTCGACCCGCTCATGCGGGAGGAATTCGTGCGCGGCGTGCTCGAGGTTTCGGCCCACGGCGAGTGGACGGTCTTTGTCTCGTCCCACGACATCGAGGACGTCGAGCGCCTCTGCGATCACGTCGGCATCATCGACCAGGGCAAACTCAAGCTCAGCGAGCCGACCGATTCGCTCCTGGGTCGTTTTCAGTCCGTGGAACTCACTGATGCTCCGGCTGACGCCAGCGCGCCCACCGGTGCTCTCGAATGGTCACGGTCCGGGAACCTGACCAAATTCGTCGCCACGGACTACACGGGAGAGGCGAGTGAGGCTGCCTGGCGCTCACGCTATGCCGGCGCCTCCATCAAGGCCTCACCGCTTTCCCTGCGGGAGATTTTCATCATCCAAGCCCGCGCGGGCCGCGCCAACAGCAAGGCGCCCGCCGCATGAATCTCGTCTGGCATATAGTCCGGAAGGATTTCCGCCGGCTCTGGTTACCGCTGGCGCTTTGGCTGCTGCTCGTGCTGGGCCACGTGTCGCTGTTGTTCTTTTGGGATGGGCCGATGGGTACCAACCCCGATGCGCTCACGGGTAAGCGCTACTTTGTGAACACCTGTGGCGGGATCGTCATGGCTGTCGGCTTCATCCTGGCCGCGTGGTTGGTGATGGAGGACAACCTGGCCAGCTCCACCGCGTTCTGGCGTACTCGGCCCCTCGGCGGTCTGCGGCTGCTGGCGGCCAAGTCGCTCGGTGCTTTGCTAATGTTCAGTGTGCTGCCCGTCCTGGTCCTGGTGCCGGTGTGGTTGGCCTGTGGATTCTCTGTCCGCCAGCTGGCGCATGCCGCGATGGAGCTGGCCCTGCCGCAAGCTCTGTTGTCGCTCGGAGCCTTTGCGCTGGGCGCGATTACGGAATCCTCCGGCCAGTTCCTGGTCCGCTTGCTCGGCGGCTCAATTGTGCTGCCCGCTTACCTCGCTTGGGTAATCAGTCAGGGGGGCCACGTCAACGAGGCCAGTGCTACGAGAAGTATTCTGGTGGCGGTCCTGTCGCTTGCCACCCCGCTGGCCATGACGGCGCATCAGTTCCTGTCCCGCCGGACCGCGCGCACGTGGACCCTGTTCGTCCTCGGGCTTGCCCTGCTTTGGGTAGGCGGATGCTGGTGGCCGTGGGACTTGACTGGCTGGTTGCGATCGACGCCGGCGCCGAACTCGGCAGGGATGGCAGGCGTCGATATTACGGCGGGGGCCCTGAAGGCGAATCGGTTGCAGTCATTCGGCAGCCGGGTGCCCGTCGCGATCGACGGCAAGGTATCGGGCCTGGCGCCCGGAACTCATGTGCGAGTGGACTCAGTGCAAACCTATTTTCTGGGCGGCGCTGAAGGCCGCGGTCCGCGCCTCACGGGCGTAGCGGCGAACGCCGAGCCCTCAACCGAAACTATCCGCCAAGCGGCCGGACTAGCCGGCTCGGCGCCCAACGAGGCGGCGTGGACTGCGACCGCGATTGAAAACAGCAGCACGCTGGGTGACCCCCGCCCACGAAAGGCCGTGGTGAAGGCGACCGTGCTCCATGGAGCCCCCCTTGGGGAAGTGCCGCTGCGCGCAGGTGCGGAACTGCGTGTTGGGTCGAGCTACCTGCGGGTCCATTCCGTTGATCCAGTCGACAACGGGCTTTCCGTGGTGCTCGACGAGCGGGATGCCTGGCTGACTGCGGATGCAGATATTTATTCGCACAGTAACGTGCCCGCTTTGCGCCACATCCGACCGGTGGCGGATGGCTTCCTCGTGGTCAACCGCGCAAGCGGCACGGATGTAGTGCCCGTGGTCGAGGACGTTGGAACGATGATGGCTGATTCGATCATGGTTGGCCGGCGTCATTTGTTCATCCCGCTGTCGGCGAACGCCAGTGACGAGTGGCTGAAGCAGGCAGTCCTGGTAAAGGTCCGGTTTACCCCGGGCGACCGCATTGAGCAGGCGGTTGCGGGAGAATTAGTGCCGGTAGGCCGCTGAATCTCATCCTATGAAACTCGTCTGGCACATCATTCTCAAAGACGTGAGGCGCGACCGCTGGGCGCTGCTGCTGTGGGCAGCGCTGTTTGTCGCCCAGGTTGTCATCGGCTTCGTGCTGCTGAGCGATGCCGGCGAGGATCGCGCGTTTCCGATGAAGATGCAGCTGGGCAGCGTTGGCCTGGTATTTGCGGAGTTCATCGCCGGCTACGTGCTCGTTGTGCGGCTGGTCCATGCCGATCCACTCTTTGGTACCCAGATGTTTTGGGCGACACGCCCGATCACACGCGGCCGGCTGTTGGTGGCGAAAGCCGTAGCGGCAATCCTGATATTTGGCATTCTGCCGGTGGCACTGCTGATGCCATGGTGGATCTGGTGCGGTTTCACGCTGCGCGACCTTTTCTGGACGGCGGTCGAGACCTTTGGCTGGCAGTTGGTGATGATTGCCCCGGCCTTCTTGGTGGCGACGCTTACCAATGAGATTGCGCGGACGCTGATGTGGACGGTACTGCTCTTGATCGCGGTCATGGGTTGGGTGGCCATGCTAGGTTCGGCGATTAGTCCAAATAACGCGGCACGAGACGAGTTGGGGGCGGCCGCCAATGGCCTGGCTTATACGCGATTTTGGTCGTCCGTTGTGATGGCGGTGGTTTTTTCCGCTGCGATCGCCGCGCATCATTATCTAACGAACCGACTTGTTCGTTCGGTCCTGCTCACGGTCTTCGGCACGGGGCTGGTCGCGATTGTTGGCCTGTATGCGCCGTGGAATTGGCGCGACACGCTTCGGTCGCTGCCGCAGCCGGCCATGCCGCCGGAGGTCGTCGCCGCGCTTCCGAGTTTTCAGTTCAAAGCCGGCTCCAGCATGCCGAATGACCGATTGGGAGGGCGAGCTGCGGGCCGACCTGAAGGCGTGTCGCTGGGCACAGAGGTATATGTCGAAGGATTACCTCCGGAGATGGCGATTTCGACGGGCACCAGCCGTCTCAGATGGACGTGGGCTGATGGGCTGGCGATCAAACGTTACAGCTTTTACAGCGACGGATACCTCTCCTCGGAGGCGCTGGTGCGCCGCGAGCTGTCTCTACCGAAACCTGTCGTCGACCCCGAAACTTTGGCAGCAATGCAGGCCGAACGTGCCAAACAGGATGCGCTGCTTGAGGCCAGGCGCCTGGCACGGGGCGCACCAGCGTCGCCGCGGGTGAAGAGGCTGCCGCCCGATCAACCCGGAACACGAATTTTTCTCTACACCCTAGTGCCCCAAGCTTTGGTCGACCGTGCTTGGAAGCAGGCCCCGGCATTCGATGCCACGCTGGATTGCGCTCTTAGCCGCCTGGTGATTCAGACGGAACTTCCGCTCCAGGTTGGCGCCGAGGGCGGACGCAATTCCGTGCGAACCCGCATCAAGTGGATCGGTCAGGGCGACCTTGGTACCGCGGCGTCCGTTCTCATCTCGGCGCCGGCCCAGCGTCAAAACGGCCTGTGGTTGGTCAATCTCATCGCGCGAGATCGGCTCAGTTCCGGTCCTGGAGAGATCATGCTCGTGAATCGCAGCAACGGGGACTGCCGGAGCGCCGGGCATACTTCGTTCATGTCAACCCGTTCGACATACGTTGCCGGTGTGATCCTGAGCTGGAACTCGGCCAGGCTCGGTGGCTCAAAAAGATGGAACGGGGAGAAGTTCGTCGACCGGGACCCGCAATGGGCCGAACATTCCACCATCGTGATGGTCGGGGAGGAGATTGTGGCCCGTTTCAAGCGTGAGGTCCGCTCCGAACGGCAGGAATTCAAACCCAGCCTTTGGGTCGATCGGGTTGATACTGATCAGCCAGTCGTGCCGACTTACTGAAACGGGGCGCCCAGCCAATCAGACAGGTCCATGTCGGAGGAAACCTCCGTGTACATCTGGTAATCCCGCGCGAGCAGCGAGGCATACGACGGATCCGCGAAGCGCTGGCAGTGGAGGAGGACCTTGGCCTTTTGGCCGGGAGCGCGCACGAGGCGGCCGAGGGCCTGGTTCACTTTTTGCAGGCCGGGGATTTGGTAGACGCGGCGGAAGGAGGCGTCGCGGCCAAGGGTCGACAGCGCGTTCATCCGGGTTTTCTGCACGGCGTTCACCTCCGGGAGAGCAGGGCCCACGACCATGGCGTGCGTCACGCGTCCGCCGAGCAGGTCAATGCCTTCCGCGAAACTGCTGCCGAGCACCAAGAACAGGGCGTCGCTGAACGCGAGGTTCTCCTCGATCCACGCGGTCTGCGCGGTGAGGTCGGGCAGCTTCGGCTGCAGCGCGACACGCAGCACGGAGTGGTTGTTTTCCAACGTGCGCTGGATGGCCTCGGCGTAGGCGTAGGAGGGGAAGAACACCGCGACACAGCGCGTCGCGGTGTTCAGTTGAGAGTTGAGCGTTGAGAGTTGAGCGTTGGAAGTTCCGCGGTGCGCGTTCGCTGCCGCATTGTGCAGCGCTTCGATGGTTTCGGCGGTGGTGGGGTAGAAGCTGGCGCGGTCGCGGTAGGTGGTGTTGACGCGGAGGTCGACGGCGACGTCGTACGCGCCGGCGCGCCAGGGGGTGGGGGCGGTCAGGGTGTTGAAGGTAGGGCGGTGAGTCCCTTCACCGCCGTCTGGCGCGGAGCGGAGTCCGCGCCCTACCTCCAAACCGCAGGACTCCGCGAACTCCGGGAAGGGCTGCAGCGTTGCGGACATCAGGATCGCGCCGCCGAACTTGTGGAGGAGCTCGCCGATGGCGGGGGCGGCGTCGACGCAGGTGAACTCGAGTTCGCCCTCGCGCGCCACCCAGAGCAGGCGCGTCAGGCGGTTGTCGTCGAGGAAGGCGGCGAGCGATGCGAACTGCCACAGGGTCTCCGCGTGCTGCGGGCCGAGCGCGGCGTAGTCGAGGGGTTGGGTGGAGACGAGATTCGCGAGCTTGGCGACGTGATCGTGGACTTCCGCCTCGATCGCGGGGTCGAGCGACTCGGTGGGCCGCAGCGACGCCAGCAATCGGGCCCATTCCTCGACGGCGAATACCAGCGTCGGCGGCGCCAGGATGTGGTCGAGTTCCGCCAGCAGCAGGCGGGCGTCGGTGTCGGTCGCGCGTTGGGAGTGCGCGCCGGCCACGCGGGAGGGCAGGTTGTGCGCCTCGTCGACCACGAGCAGCGTCTCCCGGGGATCAAAACCGGGCTGGTTGAAAAACAGGCCCTGGTTGTCCGGGGCGAAGACGTAGTTGAAGTCGCCGATCCAGACGTCGTTAAAGGCCAGCGACGCCCGCGTGATCTCGTACGGGCATATCAGCGCGTCGCGTCCCGCCGCACGAAGCGTGTCGAGATCGCGCGGCTGGTCGTCGTCGAGGTAGAACTTCGCCAGCCCGCTCCCCGGCCACCGCTCGGCGCAATCCTTGAGGTAATTGCAGTTGTCCCGCACGCAGTGGAACGTGTGGTTCACGCAGTGCTCGGACTTATTCCTGACCTGCCAGTACGCCAGGCCTCGAAATGACATGTCACGTATTACGTGACGTTCCAGAACTGGCATCATTTGGCTGAGTGTGTTCACGACCTGAAGTTGCCCGGTGGATTTTCCCGTGAGCCAAATCACGCGGTTAAATCGGCCCGCTTTCAGCTGACCCAATGCGAATTCGAGTACGCAGCCGGTTTTGCCGTAGCCGGTGGGGGCTTCGAAGAGCAGAGTTGAGGGTTGAGCGTTAAGAGCTGAGAGCAGATCGGACTGGATTGTTTCCTGGCCGGGGCGGAGGGCGGGGAAGGGGGAGTGGAACTGGAGCGAGCGGCGGCGCTCGGTGGCACGGAGACGGAGGTTGAGGAACTCGACGAGGGCGTCGAGTTGGTGATGAACCAGCGCTTCATCGAAGTGCGTGAGCGCGATCGTCTGCGACAGCCCGGAGCCGGCCTCGACGAAGATCAGCTCCGCGCGGACCGCAGCGCGATTGAGGGTAGAAATTTGAGGGTTGGGAGCGGTGAGTCGCGAAAGGACGACGTAGGCGGCCAGCTGACGGAAATATTCGGGATAGTCGGCGCGCAGCTCCTCCTCGGCGGCGGGCAGGGGACGCATCACGCTCTTGATTTCGCGCAGCGTATCGCCGACCACCTGGTCGATCCGTCCGCCGAGCTGGAACGTCCAGCCGCGATGGATGAGGCGGCCCTCGATCACCACTTCGAACAGGACGTCGGGACGTAAAGTTCCTGCCACCGTAAATTCCTTTTCGGTGCGGGCGCGGAGTTCGTTGTGCCAGTGCTGGCCGAGCTTTGCGCGCCAGATGCCCTGCGGTCCGCCGCTCGCGTCGACCGGTCCGAGTGCGAACGCGGCGAATTCGCCGACGCTCAGCGTCACGGTCCGATTTTCGAGGGAGAATTGCATGAAGGGACGTCCACGGAATACACCGAATGGACGGAAGCAACGCGGGAAGAGGCGTTCTCCCAGAATCCTGGAGGCGGGGTGCCCTCACCCCGCTGCGAGTGATAATGCGGGGTGGGGGCACCCCGCCTCCAGAACGAGCCCACGCTCTACAACTTGATCTCCGTCTCCGCGCGCACCCAATCCTCCAGGCGCCGGGTGACGCGCGCCACGGCGGCGGTGTCGGTGGTCTGGCCGGCGAGAGGTTGGTTGATCAGCCGGGCGGCGAGGTCGCGATCGGCCTCGGGCAATTGCGGCCACCACTGTTGTTTCACCGGATAACCTTCGTCGCGGAGCAGGCAGTAGAGGGTCTTGAGCCAGACGATGTCCGGGCGGCCGCCGGAGGCCAACGCCGTGAACGTCGTACGCACGAGACCGGCGACCTCCTCGCGCGATTCGTCGGGCACCGGGTTGCGGCTGAGCAACGCGCCGAGGGCCGCGGCGGCGCGGAGGGCGTCATAGGAGCGGCCGATGCCGTCGTGGCGGTGGATCAGGCGCTGTTCCTTGATGAACCACGTCCGGCCCTGGTTCGAGGACTCGAGCCAGAGTTCGGTTTCATCGAACAAATCAAGCGAACCCTGCTTGCCCGCGTCCGCGCTGCGCCGGGCCGACGTCACGGTCTTCGGCTGCCGTTGCAGGCAAAGCAGCACGCCGTGTTCCGCGGCGAAGACCGTCACCTGCTCGAACGAATCCGAGCTGGACGGCTGTTTCGCGAGCACGAAGCCGGTGGTCTGGAGTTGCTGGCCGGGCACCCGCCTACGCTCTATAAGAGCTACGGCGAGGCAAGCCCGGCCTACGCTCTTCAAGAGCTACGGTGAGGCGAGGCCGGCCCGCCATTTACTTGAAACCCGAACTCTTCAATGCGGCGCGCGCGGCTGCGGGGTCGTGCCACGTGGGCAGGACGGCGCCGCAGGAGATGACGGTCTTCATGCCGTCGCCCACCGACATCTCGAGTTCGATGACCTCGGCGGCGGGCAGGTACATGAAGAAGCCGTTCACGGGGCTGGGGCAGGTGGGCACGAAAACCGCCCAATGCTCGGAAGCGAGGCGGGCGTGCGGTTCGCCGCGGCTGGTGTTCGTGACGAAACCGATGGTGTACGCGCCGGCCCGCGGAAACTGCACGAGCACGACCTTGCTGAATTGGTTGTGGCCCTTCGCGCCGAAGGTTTCGATGAATTGCTTCACGCTGTTGTAGAAGCTCCCGATTCCCGGGATGTTTTGGATGAACCGCTCCGCCAGCGCGCCGACGAACTGGCCGAGCAGCAGGCGCGAGAGGTAGCCGAGCAGCGTGATCAGGCCGAGGACGATGACGGTCGTGAGGACGTCCCAGAAAATCGCCGGCAGGTGGCTCAGCGCCTCCGGCAGGTACGGCGAAAACAGCGGCGTGATCGATCCGCCCACGAAGCCAATGATCAGGCGCAGCGCCCAGATCGTGACGACGAGCGGCGCGACCAGCAGCAAGCCGGTCAGGAAGGCATTGCGCAGGGACTTGAAGCGGGATTCGACCATGGAGCGGCGAGTGAACCAGAGAAGCCGGTGGGCGCGACGATTTTTTTGCCCCGTGCCGAGCAGGGTTTTGGGGTGGCACGGTTCTTGGTGGGAGGGGTTTTACACCCCGACTGCGCAGGCGAACGTTCCTGACACACCCCGTCGCTATGCGCCACCCCTCTCAAGAGGGGACCTGCCGATCGCGCTCCCCTCTAGAGAGGGGTGCCCGCAGGGCGGGGTGTGTTCGCTACGCGCGAAAACACTCAACGCAACCGAAACTCCGGCACCGCGTCCGCGTCCCGCAGCAACTTCATCGCGCGCGCCTCGGCGGCGCGCATGCGGCGCTTTTTCGCGGGCTGCAAATCATCGTAGCCGGCCAGGTGTAGCCAGCCGTGGATCACGTAGAGGGTGAGCTCGGTGGAGAAAGCCTGCTGGAGGGTCGGCCT
>JBGAKQ010000019.1:0-96010 GCA_044224295.1 Lacunisphaera sp.
TGGGCCTCATCGCCCAAGCCCGGCGACGCTCACAGAACAAAGCCTGACGGGATCACGGCGTTTTTCGTGACGCAGAGAATGCCGTCGCGAATCACGACCCCGTGCGCGTAGTCGCCATCTGGCTTGCCGGCTGGGGAAAGGACGACGTTGTCGCCGATGCGGGCATTCTTGTCGATGATCGCATGCTGGATGCGGCAATTGCGACCCACCCCCACCGGCGGGTGGTTCCGCGCGCGGTCGGCGGCCACGTCCTTGTCGGATTGGTAACTGTCCGCGCCCATCATCACCACGTCCGCCAAATTAGAGTTCTCGCCCAGAATCGAGCGGATGCCAATGACGCAGCGCTTGAGGGTCGAATCCGTGACAAGGCAGCCGTCCCCGATGATCACGTGATCAATGGCGCAACGGTTGACCTTGGAAGCCGGCAGGTAGTCCTGGTGGGTGTAGATCGGAGCCGCGCCGTCGAAGAAGTTAAACGGCGGCAGCGGCTGGGCCAGTGCGAGGTTCGCCTCGAAGAACGCGCGCACCGTACCGATGTCCTCCCAGTAGCCTTCGAAAATGTAACTGCAGAGCTTCGACTTGCCGAGGAGGCCGGGAATGACCTCCTTGCCAAAGTCCTTCATGTTGTTGTCGAGCGCGCGAAGCAGCACATCGCGGCTGAATACATAGATGCCCATCGACGCGAGGCAGCGTTTCTCGGAACTCGGCGCGAGCTTGGCCTCGAGGGCCGGGCTCATCGTGAGCCCGCGGATGATCGCCGGGTCCTTGGGTTTTTCGACAAACTCCGTGATCGTGAGGTCGTCACTCACGCGCATCAAACCGAGGCCCTCCACCTTCGAAACCGGAAACGGAATCGCCGCAATGGTGACGTCCGCTTTGGTCGCGATGTGCTGATCGATGATCGCGCTGAAATCCATCCGGTACAACTGGTCGCCGGAGAGGATCAGGATGAAATCGTGCGGGTGGCTGTTGAAATGAACCAGGTTGCGGCGCACGGCGTCCGCCGTGCCCTCGTACCATGCACTGCTCTTCTCAGTCTGCTCCGCCGAGAGAATGTCGATGAAACCCGCACCAAAGGAATCAAACTGGAAGCTCTTTTGGATGTGGCGGTGCAGGGACGCCGTCAGGAACTGGGAAAGCAGGAAGATCCGGTTGAAGCCCGAGTTAAGGCAGTTGCTGATCGGGATATCGACCAAGCGGTACTTGCCGGCCAGCGGGACGGCCGGCTTGCAGCGCTCCTTGGTGAGAGGAAACAGGCGAGTCCCGCGGCCACCGCCCATGATGACGGACAACACTTTTTTGGATTCAGGCATGGGGCATTATGCTACGTTGTAATTCCTTGCGGTAATATTCGAAGTCGGTAAAAAATCGCCAGCTTAAATCCAAATTATGTGCGGCATCGTCGGCTATATCGGTAAACAAAAGGCTTCGGCCATCATCCTGGAGGGCCTCAAACGCCTCGAGTACCGCGGCTATGACTCCGCCGGGATCGCGATCCAACAAGCCGGCCGCTTTGAAGTGGCGAAGAAAATCGGCCGCGTCGAGGGACTCATCAAGGCAACGTCCGCCCAGAAGATCGCGGGCACAACCGGTATCGGCCATACCCGCTGGGCCACCCACGGCGGCGTGACCGATGCCAACGCCCACCCGCATGTCAGCAGCGACCAGAAGATCGCCCTGATCCACAACGGCGTCATCGAGAACTACGCCAGCATCAAAAAATTCCTGCTCACCAAGGGCTACTCGTTCCAGTCCGAGACCGACACCGAGGTTCTCTGCAACCTCATCGCCTACCACTACCAAAAGGAGCCCGCCACCAAGGAAGGCAGCCGGTTCCTCGAGTCCGTCCGCAAGTCACTCCGCCACGTCGAGGGCACCTACGGCATTGCCGCGATGTGCGGCGATTGTCCGGCCGAAATCGTTTCGGCGCGCAAGGGCTCGCCGCTGATCCTTGGCGTCGGCGACGGCGAGCTGATGCTGGCGAGCGATGTGTCGGCCATCATCAGCCGCACGCAGAACGTCGTTTACCTCAAGGACGGCGAGATCCTGCACATGACGGCCGCCAATTTCTCGATTTCGACCCTCGAGTCGGAAGACGTGTCGCCGATCGTCGACAAGATCACCTGGAAGATCGAGGACTCCGAACTCAACGGTTACGCGCACTTCATGGAGAAGGAGATTTTCGAGCAGCCGGCGGCGCTCGAAAACACGATGCGCGGACGCTTCGCCGAGGATGGCAGCACGGCGCAGTTTGGCGGCCTGAACATTTCCGCGGTGGATCTGCGCCGCACTGACCGGTTTCACTTCCTCGCCTGCGGCAGCGCCTGGCACGCGTGCCTCGTGGCCGAGCACCTGATCGAGCGCTTTGCGCGCGTCCCGGTGGAGGTCGACTACGCGTCGGAATTCCGGTACCGGAACATGCCGCTCGGCAGCAACACGCTCTTCTTCACGGTCAGCCAATCCGGCGAGACCATCGACACCCTCGCCGCCATGCGCGAGGCCAAGCGCAAGGGCTACAAGGTCCTCGCGATCAACAACGTCGTGGGCTCCACGATCGCCCGCGAGGCCGACGGTGGCGTTTACCAGCACGTCGGCCCGGAGATCGGCGTCGCCTCGACCAAGGCGTTCACCTCGCAGTTGCTCGTGGCCGCGATGCTCGCGCTGTACGTCGGGCGCATGCGCGACATGAGCTTCAGCGAAGGCACGGAATATGTGCAGGCCCTGAAGGGCGTGCCGGATCTCGTTCGCCAAACGTTGAAGCAAGCCGCGCACATCCGCGACATCGCCAAGCGGTACGCGCAGTACCATGACTTCCTTTTCCTGGGCCGCCTGTCGCTCTTCCCGGTCGCGCTCGAGGGTTCGCTCAAGCTCAAGGAGATTTCCTACATCCACGCCGAAGGCTACCCCGCCGCGGAGATGAAACACGGCCCGATCGCCCTGATCAGCGAGCAGTGCCCGTCGGTTTTCTTCGTCCCCTCGGGCGAGATGTTCAACAAGATCGTTTCCTCGATGCAGGAAATCAAGGCGCGCAAGGGCAAGATCATCGCCGTGACGACGGAAAAGTGCGAGTTGCCCGCCGGCCTGGCCGACGATGTCATTCGCATCCCCGAGTGCCACGAAGCCGTCCTGCCCATCGTGGCCACGGTGCCGGTACAGTTGCTCAGCTATTATATCGCGGTCGAACTCGGGCGTGACGTGGACAAGCCTCGCAATCTGGCAAAATCCGTCACAGTCGAGTAGTCATGCAAGTTGTTCCGTCGCGCGAGGAGTTCCTGCGGTTGAGCAGGCAAGGCAACGTCGTCCCGGTCCGGGCCGACCTGCTCGCTGATTTGGAGACGCCAGTCTCGGCCTACGCCAAGCTCCGCGGCGCCGGTCCGGCTTTCCTCCTGGAGTCGGTCGAAGGCGGCGAAAACGTTTCCCGCTACAGCTTCATCGGCTGCAACCCGCGCCGGATCTTCCAGGCCAAGCCCGGCGATGCCGACCCGCTCGCCGCGCTGCAACGCGAACTCGCAACCTACCGTCCCGTGCCCGTGCCGGGCCTGCCCCCGTTCACCGGCGGCGCCGTCGGCTATCTCGGCTACGAATTCATCCACAGCGTGGAGAAAACGGTCCCGCTCGCCGCGCGCGACGAACTCGGCGTGCCGATGATGTGGTTCATGATGTGCGACTCGGTGCTGGCCTTCGACCGCGCCCACCAGACCATGCGCCTGATCGTCAACGCGCACATCCCGGCGAGCGAAGCCGGCCAGGCGGACGAAGCGGCGCACCGCGCCTACGATGCAGCCTGCGCGGAGCTCCAGCGCATGCAGGCCGCCCTCGCCCGCCCCACGCCGCTGGCGTCTTCCATTTTGCAGGACACCGGGCCCGCGAAGGTTCCGCCGGGCAATTTCACCAAGGAGGCGTTCGAGAGGATGGTGGAGGATTCCAAGGAATTCATCCGCGCCGGTGACATCTTCCAGATCGTGCTTTCGCAGCGCTTCTCGCGCGAATTCCGGAAGTCGCCGCTCGATTTGTACCGGGCCCTCCGCACGGTGAATCCCTCGCCGTACATGTTTCTCCTTGAGACTCCCGAGTTCTCCCTCGTTGGGGCCTCGCCCGAGGTGCACGTACGCCTCACCGGTCGGAAGGTTGAAATCCGCCCGATCGCGGGCACCCGGCCGCGCGGCAAGACCGCGGCGGAGGACGTCGCCTTCGAGAAGGATTTGCTGGCGGATGAAAAGGAAAGGGCCGAACACCTCATGCTGGTTGATCTGGCCCGCAATGACATCGGCCGCGTCTGCACCTACGGCACAATCAAGGTGCCCGAATACATGGTCATCGAGCGATACTCCCACGTGATGCACATTGTGTCACAGGTGGAGGGACAACTTGCGCCAGAACGTTCCGCTTTTGACCTCATGCGGGCCACCTTCCCTGCCGGTACGGTGAGCGGAGCCCCAAAAGTGCGGGCCATGCAGCTGATTTCCAAAATGGAAGGCACCCAGCGGGGCAGCTACGCCGGCGCGCTGGGATATTTCAGCTACGACGGCAATCTCGATTCCTGCATAACCCTCCGCACCGCATTGGTTAAGGATGGCAAGGTCCACATCCAAGCGGGGGCCGGGGTGGTTGCCGACTCGGTACCGGCGGCCGAGTACCAGGAGACGATCAACAAGGCGTCCGCCCTCTTCAAGGCCATCATTTTGGCGGACAATCTGACGTCTTGAGGCGTCTGGGCGGCACACAGCCGCGTAATTCGGGTCAGAACAGCCGAGTGGGTGGTTTCCTCCGCCGTTTGGGCATTCAAAATGCAAAGGGCGCGGGGCCATGTCCCACTTGGCTCAACGTCAGATCCTCCAACCTATGCCTAATCGCAAAAAGACTCTCCGCTCCACGCCGGCAGAAGTCGCGATGCCCTCCGATCGCACATCGGCCCCCGTGTCCATTCCCTCCAGCGAGGAAGGCCTCACCCTTCGTCCCGACATCAAGCCCGCGGCCGAACCGTCCCAGTTTGACCAAGCCTCCCCGGTGGATCGCCGCGACGAGCGGTCCAACCTTCAGCTCTATCTCAATGAGATTCGGCAGACTCCCCTGCTGACCGTCGAGGAAGAGATCAAGCTCGCCGCCCGCATCAAGCGCGGCGACAAGGCCGCCCGCGACCACATGATCAAGGCCAACCTGCGCCTGGTCGTGAAGATCGCCTACGACTACAACCAGATGGGCCTCCCGCTCATGGACCTCATCAGCGAAGGCAACCTCGGCCTGATCAAGGCCGTCGAGCGCTTCGACCCGGCGAAGGGCGGCAAGCTCTCCACGTACGCCGCGTGGTGGATCAAGCAGTCGATGAAGCGCGCCCTCGCGAACCAGTCGAAGACGATTCGCCTGCCGGTTCACCTGGTCGACAAAATCTCCCGCATGCGGAAGATGATCGCCAAGCTCACCGATGAGCTTGGCCGCGAACCCGAGAACGAGGAAATCGCGGCCGAACTGCAGATCCCGACCGCCAAGGTCGCGCTGCTCAAGACCGTGAGCCTTCGCCCGGCCTCGCTCGACGCGCCGGTCGGCGAGGACAATGACTCCGCCACCCTCGGCGACCTCGTCGGCGACGACGCGGCCGTCAGCCCTTACGAGGGCTTGGGCGACAAGAACCTCAAGGAGGACCTCAGCAAGATGGTGAACTCCCTCGACCCGCGCGAGGCGAGCATCATCAAGCTGCGCTTCGGCCTCGAGGGCCAGAAAGAGCTCACCCTCGAGGAGGTCGGCAAGAAGTTCAAGGTCACCCGCGAACGCATCCGCCAACTCGAGTACCTCGCCCTCGCCAAGATTCGCCGGCAAATGCAGAGCCATAACAAGATCCGCACTGCCGACGAGGTCGAGGAAGAGCGCAACGCCGCGGAACGCGCGGAGGTCATCCGCGAGTTCGTTTCGAAGGGCGCGCAGGTGGCGTCGTAATCATTCTGCCACCTAAATTCAGGCGACCGTTTTCACGGTCGCCTTTTTGTTTTTCTTGAGTCGTCCCGGCCCGGGTGATTTTTTCGGGCGTGTCCAACACGCCGCACTCCAACGTCAGAGCTCGCCTGCCGATGAAAGTCACCTCGGCGAACAAGGTGTTCTGGGTGCGGCCGGCCAACGCCGCGCTCGATCGCGCCGGTGACTGGCTGCTGAAGAATCTTTCCATCACCAGGGCCAGCGCACCGAAGCGTGCCGGCTCTGTTTGATACGGGCGCCCTCGAATTGCTGCGCAGGCGGAACCGCCGGGTTGAGGACCTGGCGCTGAAGCATTTTCCACCGGTCATTTGTCCGCATATCGTCGGCGAATACCTGTACGGGCCGTTCCATGAACGAGTCGCCGACGAGGCGCTGGTCGCGGCCCGGCTCTACCTGGCGCCTTTCGAGGTACTGCTGCCGACTCCGCGCACCGCCGACCTCTGCGCGGAATTACGGGCGCGGCAGGCCGCCGCCGGGGCCCCGGTCGCGGAGACCGTTTGTTGGATCGCCGCCCACGCGCTGGAACACGGCCTGAGCGTCGTCACGACGGACCGCCAGTTCCGCCGGCTGGCCGCACTCCGATCGTTCGTGGTGGTGCCCACGCATGATCGAACCGGGGAAGAAAAAAGGCGCCCCGCTCTCGCGGGACGCCTTTGAAGTGATCGGCTGAACCGGAACTTATTCCTTCTTGGAAGCCTCGTCGAAGATGTCGCCGAGGTTGGTCAGGTCGGAAGCGCCGGAGCTCTTCGAGAACTGATCGTAGGTCGCGGTTTCCTGCGCCAGCTGCTCCGCGGAGTAGTTGGCGGCCTTGATCGAGAGGCCAATGCGGCGCTGCTCGCGGTCGATCTTGATGACACGCGCGGTGACTTCCTGGCCGGGCTTCAGCACGTCCTTGATCTTGTCCACGCGGTCTTCCTGGATCTGCGAGATGTGCACGAGACCGTCGATGCCGTCCTTCAGCTCGACGAAGGCGCCGAAGGTCGTGACCTTGGAGATCACGCCCGGGACGACGTCGCCGATGCGGAAGAAGGAGTCGATGTCGGTCCACGGATCCGTCGCGAGCTGCTTCATGCCGAGGCTGATGCGCTGCTGGTTCGGATCGACGTCGAGGACGATGGCGTCCACTTCGTCGCCCTTCTTGAGCATTTCGGACGGGTGGTTGATCTTGCGCGTCCAGGACATGTCCGAGACGTGCACCATGCCGTCGATGCCTTCCTCGAGTTCGACGAAGGCGCCGTAGGTGGTCATGTTGCGAACCTTGCCGCGGACGCGGGCGCCCACCGGGTAGTTGTGGCGGACCATGTCCCACGGGTTCGGCTCCAGCTGGCGGAGGCCGAGCGAGATCTTCTGCTCTTCCTTTTGGATGCCGAGCACCACCGCATCGAGCTCCTGGCCGACCTTGAGCAGTTCGGAGGGCTTGCTGATGCGCTTGGTCCAGGACATCTCGGTGATGTGCACGAGGCCCTCGACGCCCGGCTCGAGTTCGATGAACGCGCCGTACGGGACGAGGTTGACGACCTTGCCGTGGATCTTGGAACCGACCGGGAACTTGTGGTCGATGTTGTCCCACGGGTTGTTCTTGGTCTGCTTGAGGCCGAGCGACACGCGCTCTTTCTCGCGGTTGATGTCGATGATCATCACCTCGATCTCCTCGCCCTGCTTCAGCAGCTCGGACGGGTGGCCGATGCGGCCCCAGCTCATGTCGGTGATGTGCAGCAGGCCGTCCATGCCGTCGAGGTCGATGAACGCGCCGAAGTCGGTGATGTTCTTGACCACGCCCTTGCGGACCTGGCCCGGCTGGAGCTTCTCGAGCAGGTCGCGGCGCTTGTTGATGCGCTGCTCCTCGATGAGCTCACGGCGCGACAGGACGATGTTCTGGCGCTCGTGGTTGATCTTGAGGACCTTGAAGTCGTAGGTCTGGCCGACGTATTGATCCAGGTTCTTGGGCGGCTGGATGTCGATGTGCGAGGCGGGCAGGAAGGAGTCGACGCCGATCGAGACGATCAGGCCGCCCTTGACTTTGGCCTTCACGCGGCCCGGGACCACGGAACCCTCCTGGCACTTGACCAGGATGTTCTCCCAATTCTTTTTCTGTTGGGCCTGCTCGTAGGAGAGGATCGGATTGCCTTCCTTGTCCTCGAGCTTCTCGAGGATGACCTCGATGGTGGAACCGATCTGGAGCTCGCCGAGATCGGAGAACTCATTGGCGGGGATGACGCCTTCCGCTTTGCCGCCGATGTCGACGACGACTTCATTGGCGCGGATTTCGGTGATGACGCCCGGGACGATGGAGCCTTCCTTCAGCTTGTCGAAGGAGCTCTGGGCGAGCAGGTCTTGCATTAACGAACTCATATTAACTGTGGTCGGAACGACGGTCGCTCACTTCAAGGCGCCCGGCTTCCGGCTTGGATCCTTGCGGATCCGGTTGGTTGAGGGTTGGACTGACGGACAAACCGGTGGAAGTGTCGCGGCAACACCGGCTTGACTGAAGAACGCCGCGGAAAGGAAAACGTCCCTGATCGCGTCGCGCCCGGCAAGGGCAAAATCACTTTTTCTTGCTCGGGAAGCCGCTCGGATTTTCGTCCAGAACCTGCTGCAAGGTAGCGAAATACAACTGGAAGAAGCCATGCTCGCGCATCGCGAGCTGGTTCGTGCCCCCCACCCGGTCGCTCTGCGACTGTTCGGTCACCGTCATTTCCGCCGCGGTCTGACCCGGGCCGGCCTCCGTCAAACGAAGCTTCACGAGCAGTTGCCGGGAATCGGCAAACGCCACGCTGGAATGAATTCGGCTGACCGCTTCGAGGTCCAGGCCCTTGGACCGCGTAACATTGAAATCCAGCCGCTTGAACGCCTGCAGCGCCGCGACCTTCAGCGTGTCCTGGTCCGCCTTGTAGACCTGCACCTTCGGGACGACCGGGCTGAAGCGATCGCCCACGGATTCGCAACCCGCGAGGACCAAGCCGATCGCGACTAGAAAGGAAAATCGAATGAGGTTCATGCAGAAAAGCTCTTGGGAGGTGCCTGCTTGCCGGCGATTGCGACGCAAATCGAAGGGGAAAGTTCCGAATCGCCTGCCAGCAGGCTCCTCCATTGAAAACGAATCAATCAATCACGCGGGCTGCTGCTGCGAGATGCAATGCAGCGTGCCGAGACCCCAGATCAGCTCGTAGCAATCGATCGGGACGATCTCGCGGCCGCGGAAGCAATGCCCGAGGATTTCGCAGACTTCCGCGTCGCGCTTCTTCTGGCGGAATTGCGGCACGAGGACGGCGCCATTGATGATGAGGAAATTCGCGTAGCTCGCGGGCACCTGCTGGCCGCGGAAACCGAACGGCTTGGGCATCGGCAATTCGACAATGTCGAATTTCTTCCCCGCCGGCGTGCGGAAACTCCGCAAACGCTCCAGCACTTCCTGCAGGATCTTGTGATTCGGGTCGCGCTTGTTCGATTCCACGACGGTGACGAAGCCGTCGGGTTTGAAGAAGCGCGTGATGTCGTCGATGTGGCCGTCGGTGTCGTCACCGACAATGCCCTCGCCCACCCACAACACCTTCTTCACGCCGAGATAATCCTGGAGGTTCCGTTCGATCGCCTCCTGCGTCAGCTCCGGGTTGCGGTTCTTGTTGAGCAGGCACTGCTCGCTCGTGAGCAACAAGCCTTCGCCGTTCACGTCGATCGAGCCGCCCTCGAGCACCATGTCGTTTTCAAACCGGCGCATGCCGAGCTTCTTCGCGATGCTCGGCGGGATCTGGTTGTCGAGGTCGTACGGCGGGTACTTGCCACCCCAGGCGTTGTGCACCCAATCGGTCACCGCCACTTCGCCGCTGCGGTCGTTGCGCACGAAGATCGGGCCATGGTCGCGACACCAGGCGTCGTTCGTCGGGTGATTGTAGAACGTCACCCGCGCCATGTCCGCGCCGGCCTGCTCGCACAGGCGCTTGGCCCGCGGCTGGAGTTTTTTGGCGCAGTTGATGCGCACGGCCTCGAAGCGGCTGATCTGCGCGACGATCTTCGCAAATACGCCCGGGATCGGACGAAACTGGCCGGGCCAGGTTGCCAGGTTGTGCGGCCAGGAAAGCCAAACCGCGCTCTGCGGTTCCCACTCAGCCGGCATGCGGAAGCCCAGCGCGGCCGGGGTACGGAGGGTTTTGGACGGTGACATCAGGGGGAGGGTCGGCACTCGCGCCGACCACGCCAGCTTAATCGGCAAAATCGCCGACCCGCATCAATCGATAAAGCGCTTCGTGATTTCGCCGTACGCGTCGATGCGACGATCGCGCAGGAACGGCCAGTGCGTGCGCGTGACGTCCACCTTCCCCAAGTCAACCGGCACGATCAGGATCTCTTCCTTGTTCGTGCTGGCCTTCGCCAGGATCTGACCGCTGGTGCCCGCGACGAAGCTCTGGCCCCAGAATTCGAGCCCGTCACCGCCGACGGGTTTCTCCAGGCCGATGCGGTTGACCGCCGCCACATAGCAACCGTTCGCGACGGCATGGCCCTGGTGGCTGATCTGCCAGGCACCGTGCTGGTTCGTGCCGTACTCAGCCTTTTCCTTCGGGTGCCAGCCGATTGCGGTCGGGTAGAAAAGGATTTCGGCGCCCTGCAGCGCGGTGAGGCGCGCGCCTTCCGGGTACCATTGGTCCCAGCAAATCAGGACGCCGATCTTGCCGTACTTCGTTTGCCAGGCCTTGAAGCCGGTGTCGCCGGGCGTGAAATAAAACTTTTCGTAGAAAAGCGGATCATCGGGAATATGCATCTTCCGATAGATGCCCAATAGCTTCCCGTCGGCGTCTATGATCACCGCCGTGTTGTGATAGAGGCCACCCGCCCGCTTCTCGAAAAGCGAGGCGATGATCACGACGCCGTGCTTCTTGGCGATTTTCTGAAAAGCCTGCGTGCTCGGGCCCGGGATCGGTTCGGCCAGCTTGAAGTAATCGTGATTCTCGCTCTGGCAGAAGTACTGCGACCGAAAAAGCTCCTGCGTGCAGATGATTTTTGCGCCCTTTTTCGCCGCCTGCTCGGCCAGCGAAAGGGTTTTCTTGAGGTTTTCCGCCGGCGAGGCGGAACAGGCGTGTTGAAGCAGCCCCAGGGTGACTTTCATTTGCACGAGCGAACTCCTCCCGCTCCGAATTACAAGAAATCTCTCAGCCCCAAGCGCCTGCGAGAGCCTCCAACAAGGTTTTGACAACCTCTGCGGTAATTGTAAAAGCAACGCCAGACACACACCCCACACATCTATGTGCGCTGAACCTCGCCCCCTGATTGTCGTCGTCGAAGACGAGGAGGAGCTTTCGAAGCTCATTTGCCAACACCTCGAGGAGGCGGGCATGAACGTCCAGGCCTACAATCGCACGGCCCCTGCCCTGCGGTTCCTCCAGCACAATTTCGCGAACCTCATTCTGTTGGATGTCAACCTGCCCGACGGCAACGGTTTCGACCTCCTTCGGCAGATGAAGGAACTGGATATCAACACCCCGGCGATTTTCCTCACAGCCAACACGCACGATCAGGACAAGGTGAAGGGGCTGAACCTGGGTGGCGACGATTACGTCACGAAACCCTTCAGTTACACGGAACTCGTCGCCCGCATCAACGCCGTGCTGCGTCGCTCGGAAGGCAAGACCGACTACAACGTCACCAAGAACGTCCGCACCACGGACGGCCCGTTCGATTTCCTCGGCGTCAAGGTTCACCCGGACCGACTCGAGCTGGAGTTCCCAAATGGCACTACCCTGAAGACCGGCCGAAAGGAACTGGGTATCCTCGCCTACCTCCATTCGCACGTGGGCGTCGTCATCACGCGCAAGGAACTAATCCACTCTGTCTGGGGCATCCACGCCGACGTCCGGAGCCGCTCGCTCGACCAATACATCGTCAAGGTGCGCGCCGCTTTCGAGAAGAACGGTCTCTCCCTCGATTGCTTCAAGACCGTCCACGGCATCGGCTACATCTTCGAGCCGCCCGCCAAGTAATTCCCGACCCAGCCCGTTTTTCCATGCCGACCTCCCCATCAGGCGCACTCGACAAGAAGGCCGCCATGCAGGACATCATTGCCCGGGTGGGCAAGGAACGGGCGATTGATCTGGTCATGAAGGCGTACGACACCGAGCTGATGACCACGCTCATGAACCGATTGGAGGAAGGGAAGTCCAAGATGATTGGCGCGTACAAGCGCCGCGATCACCTGGAAGCCGCGCTCAAGCGCGTGCTGGAAGTCTGCGAACTCGCCTCGCCATAAACCGCGGACAGCGGGGCCGAAGGTACCGGCGGGCCGCGCCCTAGAAGAGTTCGGTCTGGCCGGTGTAGCGTTGCCTGGCCTCGGTGAGGCTCGACTTCATTTCGAGCTTTTCCAGCAAACCGAACAGCGCCGCTGCCTGCGGCTCGGCCCGCTGCTCGATGCGCGGCAAGGGTGACTCCACCCGCAGGGTCGTCAGCTTGAGGTTCAGGCGCAGCCGTTCCGCGTCCCGGGCCACCACCTCCCGAAAGCGTTCGGGTTTCAGCTGTCCGGCGTTCGCAATGATGCCTTCCAACGAGCCGAACTCGCTGAACCATTTGACCGCGGTTTTTGGACCCACGCCGTTCACGCCGGGAATGTTGTCCGACGTGTCCCCAATGAGCGCCAGGTATTCGGCGATCTGTGCAGGCGGCACGCCGAATTTTTCCACGACCGCCGGTGCGTCCAGTACGCGCCAGCCGAGCTTTGGGTTGGCGGTTGGCGGCGGCAGCAGAATCTTGATGCGCTCGTCGACGCATTGGGCGAAATCCTTGTCGGCGCTGACGATCAGCACGTCATTCCCCGCCTTGGCCAGCGCCCGCGCTTCAGCCGCGAGCAAGTCGTCCGACTCCACGCCATCCAACTCCACGCCGACCAGGCCCATCGCCCGGGTGAGATCCTTGATCACCGGGATCTGCTTTTCGAGCGGCTCGGGGGTTTCCTTGCGCTGCGCCTTGTATTCCGGATGCAGCGCAAGGCGATCCTGTGAACCGCCGAGGTCAAAGAAAACCACCATGGCGTCCGGCTTCTCCTGGTCCTGCAGCCGCCACATGGTCTTGATCCACCCGTGCAACGCCCCCGTTGGAAAACCGTCGGACCGCGTCAATTCGGGCATGCCATAGAAGGCCCGGAACGCCATGTTGTAGCCATCGACCAAAAGCCATTTCGCCATCGCCCGAGCAAACGGCAAAGCCGCGGCGGGTAAATCACTTTCGCCCGGATCCGGGTCGTTCGCCGGGCCCACCTTCCCCTCCGATGATCGGATTCTCGAAGTACTCCGAGGCCCCAACGGCCACTGCCGTCGAACGCTTCAGGCCGCCACCCGGAGTGACGAGGTTGGCCGTCACAAAGATGAGCAGATTTCGTTTCTGTGAACTCTCCCCCTTCGACCGAAACAGCCGGCCGACGCCGGGCAAGTTGCCGAGAACCGGCACCTTGTCGCTGACTTTTTTCACGTCCTCCCGCGTCAGGCCGCCCATCACCAGGGTGGCGCCATCCCACACGGTCACCCGCGTGGTCACCTCGCGCACGGCAAAGATCGGCTGATAAAACCCGGGTGGAACCGTCACGGTCGTGCCCCCGGAGATCGCGACGCTCGGCCCGCCGTATTCCACGAAGCCCTCGAACTCCGTCACCTTGGGATTCAGTTCGAGACTCACGCTGTAGTCGTCTTCCTCCACGGTGGGCGTGACGCGCAGTTCCACGCCGACATTGCGGGTGGTGAAATCCTGCGGCGTACCAGACGTGATCGAGACGCCCGCGGAACCACCACCCGAAACGCTGCCGGTGCCCACTTGCGATTGGATTTGTCCGTACGACTGCGGGTAGCGCAACTCCTGCGCCACCGTGATCGTCGCGGGGTTCCCGGACAAGACGGTGAGACGCGGCGCGCTCAGCAACTCGGTGCCGCTCTTCTGCGAAAGCGCGCGGAGCGTCGCCTGCACGTCGAACTCGCCCACGACGCCCGACAGCGTGGCGAGCGGCCCCGCGGAAGTTCCCAACATCACACCGCCCGGAATCGCGGGCGCCGGGGTGGGAATGTTCAATCCTGCCTCCGGCTGTCCGGCCCCCGAGATGGAAATCAGCTGCGAACTGGTCGCATTGCGAAACGCTTCTGCCAGCGATCGATTCACCCCGCTACCCGTGTCCACCCCCAACCGCGTGGTGCCCGCATGCGCGGCTTTCGCCGCGAGGTTCCACTGCACACCCAGTTCCTCAAGCGCGCCCTGCTGTACTTCCATGAATTTCGCCTCGATTTCCACCTGACGCGTCTCCCGGTAACGCCCGAGCAGATTGCCAATGCGTTCCAAATTACGCGGCGTCTGCGTCGCAATTAGCTGCGACCCATCGAACGCCAGCGCGCTGCCGGTTACCGAGTCGAAATCGATACCCGCCATCTGCAGGAAGGCACGAATCGCCGCGCCCTCCGTCGCAGGCGCGGGCACGCTGGCCGTCCCCGACACCGTTGGCGTACCAACCACCGGCTCGGCTGACCGGCCAATCAGCCGCAGCACGGTGGACCGGGAAACCGGATAGAACCGTGTTTCGAGCGCCACCTGCGTGGCGGGCCGCAGCACCACGGCGTCCGACTGCACCTCGTAGTCGTAGCCAACCGCCCCGGCCAGAAAGTCCAGTATGCGACGAAAGCTCACGTTCCGCAGCGCCAGCGTGACCGTGGGGTTCGCGTTGTCTGGATCGATCACCACCAGGTTCACGCCTCTTGCGCCTTCGGTGGAGCGATCGAACTCGGCCGAAACAACGCTGAGTGTATTGACGACGCGACCCAGTTCCATGCCGCTGAAATTCACGGTCGGCAGTACGATCGCGTCGAGTTTCGCATGGAGCGGCGCCTGCGGGGCAACGACCCGGTCCCGTGCGGGCTGACCGACAAATGGGGCTGGCTTGGCCCACGCTTGTTCGACGTCCTTCAACATCCGACGAGCCGCGTTCGTCCGTTCCGCCCGTGCGATCCGGGCCAGGAACTCCCCGGCGGCGGCATTCATGGGATCGCGCACCTGCACGTCGCGAAAGGTCGCGCCGGCCACCGCCTCGTCCCCCGCCAGGTACTGCGCCCGGCCCCGGGCGACCAGCGCGTCGAGCGATTCGCTTGATCCACCTGCGCCGACGGGCAGCGCGGTGCCCAGCCAGGCCGCCGCGCAAAACAACAGCGGGGGTTTCATGGCAACCCGCCGTCGCGAGACGACGCCACCCGCGCTGGATTTTCAGTCGCCACGCGCCGGGCACTGGCCGCCGGCCGCAGCACGGTGCCCTCCGGCTCCCACTCGCCGTCGACTTCCCGCAAGACCACGATTTCGGGTGGATCTGCCTGGATGCGGTCGATGCGATAGGTGACCCCCGCATCATCCAGGTCATCACCTTCGCGCAATCGGCGCGACACGCCTTTGTCGTCCGGTCGGCGCAACCAAGCTTGCAACGGCCCCATCTTGGGACGCCGGGAATCCAGGACCACCTCCTCGCCGGTTCTTTCGTCGTGAACAGTCGCAAATGCCGCCACCTCGAAAACCGGCCAGAAGTCGCCGTGATTGACCGCCACCTTGCGCAACTCGACGTTGCGGACTTGCACCCCCAGCGCCTCAAATCGGCTGCCACTCGCGGCGACGAGCGTCTCTTGCTGGCTCGGAGCCATCAAGATTGCTCGGTAGTCGTCCGGGCCTCCCACGCAACCCGCCAGTTGCACGCGAAAGGGTTCGGATCGAACCGCGACGAGCTCGAGAGCGAGGCTTGGCGTGTTCTCGGCGGCGGGCTCCGCCGGTTCTTCGTGGACTGCGTTCTGGTCCGGAGCGGCAACGGGTGTTCCAATCACGGGAGCCATCGCGGCCAGTGCCGCGGTGCGGATCCCTGGACTCGGTCGTTGCACTGCCGGCCGCATCGACCAGAGCACCGCGCCGACCAACGCAGCCGCGCAGCCTGCTGCCATAGCCACCATCCGCCGCCGGCGCGTCTGCGCGTGCCGCACAAAGCGGGACGGTAGCAAATTCACGATCGTGGCGTCCTCCCGCGCTTCGGCGATCGCGGCACCGAGGAGTTCAATGGAAGTCTCTTGGTTCGTCTCGGTTGGCGCAGGGCGACCGCCCAACCCCTGTTTCGCGTCCAGGATTTCCAACGGAAACGGCAAGCGGGCGCCGAGGGCACCCGCCAAACCCGGAACCCGGGCACCGCCGCCGGTCAGGTACAGGCGCACTGGCTCGCCGAAGGCGCTTTGCCGCTGGTAGTGCCGGATTGACCGAAGCAATTCCTGGCTCGCCACCGCCGCGACTTCGCCCACTTCGGCCATCGACTTGCTCGCCCCGCTCGGGTTCAGCCCGCCGGCAAAGGTGCGGGTGAGGAAGCGTCCTTTTTCCACAAACAGCAGGGTGGTCGAACGCGCCCCGAGATTCATCACCACGACCGGTGCCAGCGCTTCCGGGCAGACTTCCCGGAAAGCGGCGAGCAAAGCGAGCGCCCCCGGGAGCACCCGCCTTGGCTCAAATCCCGCAGCTCGGGCTGCGCGACACAGGGCGTCCACCCGCTTGAGGTGGCTTGCCGCCAACATCACCTCGAGGCCGGACGCGCGCTCGCCGGACACCACGCTGTCCCACACGAGCTCGCTCAAGGCGACCGGCAGATTCTGTTCCGATTCGAAATGGATGACCTTGCGGCGCTGCTCCGGCGTCACCCGGGGAACCGTGAGAAACTTCGTGAGCACCAAGTGCCCGGGCAGGACCAGCACGCACGGTCCGCCGCGCCGCGCCCGGTTGCGCAATTCCCGAAAACCTTCCGCCGAGCGTTCCAACCACTTCTCGCGGTCAGGTTCGATTTCCAGGAAACGCTCGACAAAGGAACTCTCCAGGTGAACTCGCCCGCCGGCTTGCCGAAAAATGCCCAGCATCATGCGGCTGGCGCCACAATCGATCACGAGGGTTTTCCGGGAGAAAGGCACAGACGAGTATCCCGGCCCGCCGAAGCCACCCTACCAAATCGCCGGCGCGCGGGCGCGGCCTCAATCCACCTTTCTCAAGGTGGCAGAACGCACCCGTCAACCGGAGCCACCGGCTGCGAGCTTGCGTGCCGGTCAGACCGTCGCCGGCGTGTCCTGCCGCCAACGCCGATAGGCGGAGAAATCTGTCTGCGTGCGGTCGTAGATTTCCCGCCGCCGCGCGTATTCGGCGTAGTCCGTGACGAGTTCAGGCGTGCGCCGACTCTTGACCAAAAAGTCCGCTTCGGGCGGGTAGCAGGCGACGCTGACCTTTTCGTAGAACTCCGGCTCGGCGCGTCCCGCCTGGTTCAACACGCCGGGCTCCAGGCCAACGTTGCTCGGGGTATCGGCGGATTGATAACGCAGGTCGATGCTCCACCGGATGTGATCCGACGTGTTGGGTGTCGAGCAGTGCGGGGTCCGATTGGTCATGAAGACCACCCCGCCCCGCGGGCACGCAGCCGTGATGGCCTTGTGGGGATCGTCGGGCAGGTCTTCGTCCTTGATGACCAGGAAACCCGCGTTGCCGCCCGTGTGGTGGCGCACCACTTTGCCGCGGTGCGTGCGCGGGAGGATCTGCATGCAGCCATTCGCCACGTTGGCGTCCACCAGCGGCACCCAACAGGTGATGATGAGGTGTGTGTCGCAATGCTGCGCAAAGTAACCGCTGTCCTGATGCCAGGGCACGATGCCCCGGCCGGAATTGGGCAACTTCGGGCGGATGCGATACACGGATGACGCCACAATCTCCTCCGTCTCCAACAACGACCCGACCGCCGCGAGCAGCTTCGGGTGGGCGATGACCTCGAACATCTCCTTCGAGTGGAATCCACCGCCGCGCAGGCCTTCGAGATGCCGGATGATCGCCTCGCCGTTCTCCTTCGAATCCTGCTGGATCGCCGCGAGCCGCTGGTCGAAACCGAGATGCTCATGCAGGTTCACCAACTTGCCCTCACGCTTCAAGTCCGCGGCCTTCCTGGCAATTTCCCGATGCAGCGCCTGCCGCACGGGCTCGAGGTCAGCCGGATCGAAAACGTCCGGCACAATCACGTAACCCTCCTCCTTGAAAAACGCACATTGTGCGGCAGCCAGCAGCCGGGGTGAGCTCATGCCGCAATCTCTGGCGAATTTTTCCCGCTCCGCAACCGCCGAGGTGATGAATATTCACGCACCCTCCCTCGGTGCGCGCCACCGCGGCCGATCGGGAACGCTACGCGCGAGCCCAGGCCCGGCCCAGCTCATGACGCAGCACAATCGCGTCGGGCCACGCGGGCGGCAGGCCGGAGATATTGTAGCCGGCGCCGCCCGGCGCGTAGGGCCCGAGCTCGGGACACGCGAACAACGTCTTGTCCTTGTTGCCGCGCGCTTTTTTCCAGAGGCGCATGAACGCTTCGACGAATACCAGGTAGCTCTTCACCTCCGGCGACAACCCACCCTTGAACGTGACCGGCACCTGGCAGTGGTGGCCGTTGAACGGACGGAAATGCGCCTGCTCGCTGTGTTGGACGAGGTCGGGACGCTCGAGCAGCCGCTCGATGTAATTGTCCGGGTTCAAATGCTTGACGCTCGCAATGTGCGAGAAGTCGAAGTTCATCTTGATGAGCCGCCCTGTCGCCTGCTCGTAGCGCTCCGCAATCTCGTAGGTTTTCTCGGGCGTCTCCGTGCAGGTGTCGCGATGGACTTCGAGGGACACGACCAACCCGCCGATCTTCTCGGCGTCACGCTCGAGCTTGATCCAGTGCTTCGTCGCCACCACGGGCGGCGTGTCGTGGTCGTCGAGCTGCACGTTGATGTGCACCGCGCCGCCCTCCTTCTGCTCCTTTAGGAGGCGCGGGAACTCCGCGGGGTTCTGCGTGGACATAAACCCAAGCAGATGTCGGAGCTCGTGCTTCTCCGCCCAGCGGCGGTGCTCGGGCGTGAGCGCGGTGGTGAGGCCGTCAAAGCCGGCCGCGGCGACGGCCTTGATCTTGCGTTCGAGCGACCACTCCGCGGTCGCGGACGGATGGCGCTGCAGGGACCAGAGATTCGCGATATGGGCAATGTGGGGCATGGCGTGGAGGGGTTGGGGTTGGTCGCGGGAATCACGTCGCGACTATAATTGTTTTGCCGGACCTTCCGCGGAGGTCACGCTCATTTGGCGATGGCTTCCGTGCTTCCCTACAAGATCAGCGTCCTGGTCTTCATCGAAAACGCCGCCGGCGAACAACTGCTGCTGTTGCGCGCCAAGCAGCCGAACCTGGGCGTCTGGACGCCCATCGGCGGAAAACTCGAGATGACGACCGGCGAGTCGCCTTTCGAATGCGCCGCCCGCGAAACCGAGGAGGAGACCGGCCTCGTGATCACGACGGAGCAGCTCCATCTCTTCGCGATGATCGCTGAAAAGGCGTACGGCGGGGACACCCACTGGCTCATGTTTTTGTTTCGCTGCAAGGTGCCGATCGGCCGGCTCCCCGCGGACATCCCTGAAGGCAAGTTTGCCTTCTTCTCCCGCGAACAGATCAAGGGCCTGCCGATTCCGGAAACCGACAAGGCCGCCCTTTGGCCGATCTTCGACCAGTACAAGGACGGGTTCGTCGCCCTGAAAGCCGACTGCGCCCGCTCACCAATCCAGATCACGGTCGAGCAGATCACCCAAAGCCGGGACCTCCGACCCGAAACCTGAGTTCATCTTCAACGCAAGGGCGCAAAGGCGCGAGGTGGGCGTCTGTTTGCATGCGGTCCTTTTGCGTCTTCGCATCTTTGCGTTAAGGAAACGCCGGTGCCGCACTTTTCCCTTGTGTTCAGCCCCTCACGGCCAAGAACAGCCTCCTACGTCCGAATATTGCTTCAAACTCAAACTATTTTCCTGTGACTAAGAAATCGACGCCCTCCAAAAAGCCCGAAGTCGCTGGCTATAATGCCCGTCAGGCTCCCATCAACGCCAAGCTCGGCAAGGACGAGCTCATCCAACTCTACCGCGACATGGTGCGCATCCGCCGCTTCGAAGAGCGCTGCCTGCGGAGCTACCAGCAGGGCAAGATCGGCGGATTCCTCCATCTCTACATTGGTCAGGAGTCGATCGCGGTCGGCGTCGTGTCCGTCATGGGCAAGGACGACCACATCATCACCGCCTACCGCGACCACGGCCACGGCCTCGCCGTCGGCATGGGCATGAACGAGATGATGGCCGAAAACTACGGCAAGTACACCGGCTGCTCCAAGGGCAAGGGCGGCTCGATGCACTACTTTGATCCGTCCCGCAATTTCTGGGGCGGCCACGGCATCGTCGGCGGGCAGATCCCGCTCGGCACCGGCCTCGCCTACGCCCTGAAGTACAAAGGCATCAAGGGCTGCGCACTCGCGTTCATGGGCGACGGCGCCGTCAACCAGGGCGCCGTCCACGAAGCGTACAACCTGGCGGCCCTCTGGTCCCTGCCCTGCATCTTCGTGATCGAAAACAACGGCTACTCGATGGGCACCTCCCAGGAACGCTCGTCCGCCGGTCCGAGCCTCGCCCAGCGCGCCGAGGGCTACGGCATGAACTGGGACATCATTGAAAACGGCCATGACGTGCTCGAGGTCCGCGACAAGGTCTCCGCCGCCATCAAGCTCGCCCACGAAAAGTCCCTGCCGAGCGTGCTCGAGATCCGCACCTATCGTTACCGCGGCCACTCCGTCGCCGACCCGGACACCACATACCGCGACAAGAAAGAAATCGAGGAGTACAAGGCCACCAAGGATCCGCTCATGGTGTTCCAGAACGCGCTCCTCGCCGAGAAGGTCCTCACCGACGAAGCGATCGCGAAGATCGACGAAGCCGCCCGCGCCGAGGCCGAAACCTCCGCGCAGTTCGCCGAAGCGAGCCCCTTCCCGACCGTCGAGGACATCCAGAAGGACGTCTATTGGGAGGCCGACAACCCCGCCGACCGCAAATCCCAAGGCACCCTCTTCTTCAACTGAGGATCGGTCTCTCAACTTTCATCCCTCAACTTTCAACTTTTAGTCCAATGCCCGTCATCACCTACCGCGAAGCCCTCCGGCACGCCATGTCCGAGGAAATCGAGCGCGATCCGAACGTCGTCCTCATGGGCGAGGAAGTCGCCCAGTTCAACGGCGCCTACAAAGTCTCCGAAGGCATGCTGGCCAAGTACGGCCCCAAGCGCATCGTCGACACTCCGATCTCCGAAGCCGGCTTCATCGGCATGGGCGTCGGCGCCGCGATGCTCGGCCTGCGCCCGGTCATGGAGCTGATGTTCTTCAGCTTCTACTCGGTCGCCTTCGACCAGATCTTCAACAATGCGGCCAACATCCGGTACATGTCCGGCGGCCTCATCAACTGCCCCATCGTCCTCCGCGGCCCCGCCAACGGCGGCACGAACGTCGGCGCGACGCACTCCCACACGCCCGAGTCCATCGCGGCGTACCACCCCGGCATCAAGGTCGTCGTCCCGTCCAACGCCTACGACGCCAAGGGTCTCATGAAGTCCGCCATCCGCGACAACGACCCCGTCATGTTCATGGAGAACACGCTCCTCTACGGCGAGTCGATGGAAGTGCCGGATGGCGAATACCTGATCCCGCTCGGCAAGGCGAACGTCCTGCGCGAGGGCAAGGACCTCTCAATCATCGGCCACGGCCGCGCGATCCAGATGGCGCTCAAGGCCGCCGACCTCCTCAAAGAGAAGCACAACATCAACGCCGAGGTCGTCGACCTCCGCTCGATCCGTCCGCTGGACGAGGAAACCATTCTCAACTCCGTCAAGAAGACCAACCGCGCCCTCTACGTCGAAGAGTCGAAGCCCTTCTGCTCCGTCGGCGCGATGGTGGCCGCGATCATCCAGGAAAAGGCGTTCGATTACCTCGACGCCCCGGTGAAGCGCCTCAACTCGATCGACGCCCCGGCCATCTACTCGATGCCCCTGGAAAAACTCCAACTCCCGAACGTCGACCGCATCTATCAGGCGGCGCTCGAGACGCTGAAGTAATCCGGTCTATCAACTTTCAACCTTCAACTTTCAACGCGCCGTAGGCGCTCCAACAATGGCCGACATCATCGACATGCCCAAACTCAGCGACACCATGACGGTGGGCACGCTGGTCAAATGGCTCAAAAAGGAAGGCGACCCCGTCAAGGCCGGCGAAATGCTCGCCGAAGTCGAGACCGACAAGGCGACGATGGAACTCGAGTCGTTCTTCACGGGCACGCTGATCAAGATCTACGCGCAAGCCGGCTCCCAAGTCGCCATCGGCGCCCCGCTCTGCGCCGTCGGCAAAGCCGGCGAAGCGGCCCCCGATGCCCCCGCCGCGCCGGCGCCGAAGAGTGACGCGCCGAAAGCCGCCGCTCCGGCCCCGGCGCCCGCCCCCGCTCCGGTGGCCCCGCCGCCGGCCCCCGTGGCCGCTCCCGCTCCGGTCGCAGCTCCGGTCGCTCAACCCTCAACTCCCAGCACTCAACCGGTCGCCGAAGGTCGCCTGAAGATTTCTCCCCTCGCGAAGAAAATCGCCGCCGACCAAAAAATCGACGCGTCCCGCATCACCGGCACCGGCCCCCACGGCCGCATCGTCAAAGCCGACGTCCTCGCCGCCGCCGCCAACCCGTCGCTACTCAAGTCCGCTGCCACGGGAGGCGGGGTGCCCTCACCCCGCGGCTCGTTCTCAGGCGGCAGCGTCGGCAACAAGGGCCCCATCCAGGAAGAGCGCGTTGCTCCCGTTTCCACCATGCGCGGCGTCATCGCCAAGCGCATGGTCGAGTCGACCACGACCATCCCGTACATCTATGTCGACATCGAGATCGACATGGAGCCGGTCCTCGCGATTCGCAGCCAACTCAATTCCGGCCTCGAATCCCAGGGCGTGAAGCTTTCGGTGAATGACTTCGTCCTGAAGGCCTGCGCCGAGGCGCTCCGCCGCGTGCCGGCCGTCAACAGCTCCTGGCAGGGCACCGGCATCCAGTATTTCGGCGCCGTTCACATGGCCTTTGCCGTGGCGCTCGAGGACGGCCTCATCACGCCGGTCATCCGCGACGCCCATGCCAAGTCCGTCTTCCAGATCAGCACCGAGGCGAAGGCGCTCGGCAAGAAGGCCAAGGACAAGAAGCTCGCCCCGAACGAATACACCGGCGGCACGTTCTGCGTCTCGAACCTCGGCATGATGGGCATCCCGCGTTTCACCGCGATCATCAACCCGCCGAACTCCGCAATCCTCGCTGTCGGCACCACGGTCACCAAGCCCGTCGTGAAGAACGGCCAGATCGTCGTGGGCCAGACGATGACCGTGACGTTGAGCGCCGACCACCGCGTCTTCGACGGCGCCGTCGCCGCCCAGTACCTCGGCGCCCTGAAGGACGTCCTCGAAAAACCCGCCCTGCTGCTCGTCTGAGGTAGGGCGCGGACTCCGTCCGCCGCCCCCGCGGCGCCTTTTTTGTTTTGTCGGCTCGCCAGTGCGACGCATCCACAGGTCCCCTCTTGAGAGGGGATCCAAAGCTCCCGGCCTTGAGCGTTGCGCGGCGCGCAGGCTCACCCTTTATTGAGAGCGCATTCCCATGAGCGATCTCCTGATCCGCCACGCCCGCCTCGTTCGCCCCGGCGTCTCCATCACTTCCGGCGACCTTCTCATCCGCAACGGTCGCATCGCCGCCGTCGGTGCGATCGCCGCCGCGCAATCCGCTGGCGCGACGGTCGTCGACGCCGCCGGCCGCCTGCTGACTCCCGGCCTGATTGACCTGCACACACACGGCATCGGCCAGAGCCTCTACGAAACCGGCGCACAGGGACTGCGCGAGTGCACTCGGGAACTCGGCCGGTTTGGTTGCACGTGCGTGCTGCCGACAATCATTCCTCCGCCGACGGAACTTACGTTCAGCCGCCTGCGCGAAATCACGGCGGCGATTCCTTCGATCCAGGACGCGAGTATCCCCGGGCTGCATCTGGAAGGACCCTTCATGGCCAAAGGCGGCGCGGCGTGTCCGACGTTGCCCGGCGACCTCAACCTCCTGCAAAAGTTGCTCGACGCCTGCGGCGGCAAAGTGACCGCGATGTCGTTGAGTCCGGACCAAGCGAACATTCTGCCGGTCATTCGCGAGCTCCGGAAACAGGGCATCCGCGTGCTCCTCACGCACACGCAAGCCGACGCCGAGCAGACGGACGCCGCCATCGAGGCCGGCGCGACCCACGCCACCCATTTCTACGATGTCTTCTATGCCCCGTCGGAAAAGGATCCCGGCGTTCGCCCGGTGGGCGCCGTCGAGGCGATCCTCGCCGACCCACGGATGTCCGTCGATTTCATCGCGGACGGCGTCCACGTGCATCCCACCGCGATCCGGGCCGCGGTCGCCGCCAAGGGTTGGCAAGGCGTGGTCTTGATCACCGACTCCAACATCGGTGCCGGTCTCCCGCCCGGTCAGTACGACACCCCGTGGGGCTTCCCGATCAAAGTGGCTCCCGAAACCGCCGCGCGTCACGCCACGAAAGGCACGCTCGCCGGCAGTGCGCTCACGATGGACCGCGGCATGGCGAACCTGCTTGCCTGGCTCAAGCTCCCGCCCGAGCAGGTCTGGGCCATGGGCACCCTCAACCCCGCCCGCATTCTCGGCCTCGCAAACAAAGGCACCTTGGAAGTCGGCGCCGACGCCGACCTCGTCCTCTGGGACGAAGGCCTCCACGCCGTCCGCACCTGGGTCGGCGGCCGACAAGTGTATTCCCGGTAGGAGCCTGTTTGCAGGTGATTCAGAGCACGCGCCAATCGAGTACATTCGGTCGCCTGTAAACAGGCTCCTACGCGCTGCCCGAGAACTATCTTGCCGCGCTCCGCCGCCCTCGGGAAACTGACGCAGCATGGCGAAGATCCTCCTCACCGGCGCGGCTGGCTTCATCGGCAGCCACACCGCCGACCTCCTCCTCGCGGAAGGTCATGAGGTGACCGGCATCGACAACCTGCGCACCGGACGCCTCGAAAACCTGTCCGCCGCGCAGCGTCATCCGCGATTCCGTTTGCTGCAGGACGACATCACCCGTGACGGCCTGCTGGCCCGCGTCACGAAGACCGAGAAACCCGACGCCATCCTTCACCTGGCTGCGCTCGTCAGTGTTCCCGAGAGTTTCAAGGACCCCGTCCTCAATCGCCGGCTCAACCTCGAGGCCACGCACCTGGTCGCGGCCGCCGCCGCGGAAAGCGGCTCCGTGCGCCGCGTGGCCTTCGCGTCGAGCGCGGCGATTTACGGCGCGAACACCGACCTGCCGCTGACAGAATCCGCCCGGCCCGCTCCCCTGAGCCCCTATGGCGAGGCCAAACTCGCCTCCGAAGGCATCCTCGCCGACCTCGCCCGAGCGCACCCGGCGATCAGCACGGTCGCCCTGCGCTACTTCAACGTGTACGGTCCGCGGCAGGATCCGCGCTCGCCCTACAGCGGCGTGATTTCGCTGCTGGCGGCCGCGTTCCGTGAGAGCCGGCCCTTCGCGCTCGAGGGCGATGGCGGACAGACCCGTGACTTCATTGCCGTGGCCGACGTGGCCCGCGCAAACCTGCTCGCGCTCACACGCCCCCTCAACGGCGCCCACGTCGTCAACGTTTGCACCGGCGTTTCGACGTCACTGCTGAACGTCATTGCCGCCATGGAAAAAATCTCCGGCCGTCCCCTCAACCCCGGGCGCCGTCCCGCCCGTGAAGGTGATGTCCGTCACTCGCTGGGCAGCCCCACCGCCGCAGCCGAACTCCTGGGTTTTCGCAGCGCCGCCTCCATCGAAGCCGGACTCCGCACCTTTCTTGCCTAGCGTGTTGCGCGTGCACGTCTCGTAAACCAGCGTCGCTCTGGATGACCATCCGTGAAGCCACCCCCGCCGATGCCGAGGCGATGGCCGCGCTGAGCGGTGAGTTGGGCTACGTCGCTTCGAGCGACGCAATGGCGACGCGGCTCGCCCGTGTGCTCGGCCGGGCAGATCAGCGGGTCCGGGTCGCGCTCGTGGACGGGCGCATCGCGGGTTGGGCGCAGGCACACGCCACCGATGTCATCGAATCCGGGTTCCGCGTGGAAATCGTGGGACTCGTGGTGAGCGAGCATTTTCGCCGCCGCGGGACTGGCCGGGCGTTGGTTCAAGAGATCGAACGTTGGGCCGCGGAAATTCGCGCCGATACGCTGGTGGTGCGCAGCAACGTCGCCCGCCAGGAGAGCCACCGCTTCTACCCGGCGCTTGGATACGAGATGTCCAAAACCCAGGCGGTGTATCGCAAGCGTATGTCACACTAGCCCAGACGTCGGAGGGGGGCGCCAGGAAATGCCGCTCCGCGAGGCAAAGGATTCCGGCCAGCCTCTCATTTCGCTAGGGCGGATTTAGAAACCGCAATACGCGCTCAAAATACTGTGCAAATTTTTGGTCATCCATGAAGTGGGATGCGACCGCTCCGGTGGCGGCACATGCGAGCACCACCTGGAGCCATATCTCGCGCGCATCCCCCATCCCAAACATGACCATGATGCCAATAAAGGCCCCGCAAAGTGAACCCGCAGCCAGCTTAAGAATTTTAGTCATCGGAGTTCGAAAAAGGGTTCCGAATCTCAGTATTGAAGTCCGCTGAGTCGACAAGCGCCTATCGCGCTGACCAACCGCCATCGATCGAAATGGCGGCGCCCGTGATCGACCGGGCGTGCTCGCCGCAGAGGAACACGGCGAGTGCCGCGACTTCCTCGACTTCGACGAAGCGCTTCGTGGGCTGCGCGGCGAGGAGGACTTCGCGAATGACGCGATCGCGTGGCAGGTTGTGGGCCTTGGCCTGGCTTTCGATCTGGCCCTCGACGAGCGGCGTGCGGACGTAGCCCGGACAAATCGCGTTGCAGGTGATCGCGGACTCCGCGAGTTCCAGCGCCACGGTCTTGGTGAGGCCGATCTGCCCGTGCTTCGCCGAAATGTACGCGCTCTTGAAAGGCGACGCGACCAGGCCATGCACCGACGCGAGGTTGATGATCCGCCCCCAGCCACGCTGCTTCATGCCCGGCACCACTTCGCGGATGGCCCGGAAGCTCGCGTTGAGGATGATGTTCTGAACCTCGCTCCACCGCTCGGGCGGGAAATCCTCCACCGGGGAAACAAATTGGATGCCGGCGTTGTTCACCAAAATGTCCACGCCGCCCAGCGCCTGTTCCGTATCCCGCACCAAACGCACGGCCTCCTCGGCCCGACTCAAATCCGCTTGGTGCAAACCGACGCGCACCCCGGTCCGAGCTGCGAGGTCCGCGCGCAGCTTTTCCAAGGCCGCGGCTTCGCCCAAACCATGCAACATCACGTGCGCACCCTGCGCCGCGAGGGCGTTGGCGATGCCCCAGCCGATGCCGCTGGTGGAACCCGTCACTAAGGCGACCTTGCCCTTCATGGCGTGACACTCCCGTTTTTCCAGATCGCACGCAAGTCCGCGGCCACGCGACGGACATCCCGCCAGGTGTCCGGAAAACAACTCAACCGGTACGCGGGCGCTTGGTGCCCGATCTCGATGACCACCCGAACCGGCTCAGTGGTGCGGCGTTCGCGTTCCGCCGCGAACAGTTCCGTGACGTAACCCAGCCAATCGACGTACTCGAGCGTTCGCCGACCCGTGGGCGTCAGCGCCGGGATCAGGTTATGGTGCCCGTTGAAGGGTCGCAGGTGAAACTGCGTCGCCGCGCGCAGGAGCGACTCTGGCTCCCGCAAACGGGCCCACAGCTGCCCCACCCCGATATGCCGCACGACGGCAAAGTGCGAGTGATCCAAACAGAGCGGCAACGTCTCTCCCGTCGCCCGGCGGTACGCCCGTGCCAAGGCGACCGTCTGCTCCGGCGTTTCCGTGAACGTGTCCCGGTGCGTCTCCACCGCGAACGGCAGCTCATGCCGACGCGACGCCGCGCGCAGGCGCTTGGCCACCGTCACCATCTGCGCAAGCGAGGAGTCGTAATCGCCAATCTGGATATCGATCTGCACCGCGCCCAGCGCCTTGGCCGCCGCGAACGGCGTCAGGCAGTCCGACCCCGGGCCGAGGCTCGTGACCGCAAGGTATTGCAAGTCGCCGCGCTCCGCGATCGGCGGAATGGGCGGCGAAAAAACCCCCTCAAAGCCGGCCTCACGAATCGCGGCGAACTTCTTGCGCCACGACCACTCGCGGGCCTTTGTCGGGTACTGCCGGAACGACCAAAGCGTCGCGAACAGGTGCAGTGAGCGCTTCGGAGATTCCGGACGGGGTTTCATGACTACTTGGTGCGACGGCTCGCGGGTTTGCTGTAGCGATCGACCCGCACGCGGGCCGTGACGGCATGCGCGGCCATGCGTTCGACGTCGCATTGCCGGGCTGTGACTTCGCCGACTTGGATGCTGGCGGCGGGGGTCATGCGCTGGTACGTGACGGTCTTCAGAAACTTTCCGACCCACACGCCGCCGGTGTAACGGGCCGAGCGACTCGTGGGCAGAATGTGATTCGTCCCAATGCTCTTGTCCCCGTACGCCACCGTCGTCTCCTCGCCGATGAAGAGCGAGCCGTAGTTCTTGAGGCGCTCGAAGTAGTACCTCGGGTTGTCGACATGCAGCTCGAGATGTTCCGGCGCGTAGTCGTCGCTGATGCGGATGGCCTCATCACGATCCTTGGCCACGTACAGCTTCCCATTCGCCGCCCACGACTGTCCCGCGATCTCCCGCGTGGGCAGCAGCGGCAGCTGCTTTTCGATCTCCTTCAACACCGCCCGACCGAACGCGGCGCTCAGGACCACGCAGAGCTGGCCGCTCGCGGGATCATGTTCGGCCTGGCCCAATAAATCGCACGCGACCAGCGCCGGATCACCCGAGTCATCGGCAATCACCGCAATCTCCGTCGGCCCCGCCAGCAGGTCGATGCCACATTGGCCAAAGAGCTGACGCTTGGCCTCGGCCACGAACTTGTTGCCCGCGCCACAGAGGATGTCGACCGGGTCAACCTCACCCATGCCAAAGGCCATGAGCGCCATGGCCGGCACGCCGCCCAGCACAAAGATGCGGTCGGCGCCCGCTTGCTTCATGGCGTTGATCGTCGCCGGATAGTAGCCGCTGCCCTTCACGGGAGGCGTACACGCCACCACGGTCTTCACGCCCGCGACCTTCGCCGGGATGATGCTCATCTGCGCGGACCCAAACATCGGGTAGCGTCCGCCGGGCACGTAGCTGCCCACCGCGTTCACCGGGATATGCTTGTGGCCGAGCCAAACGCCCTTCGGCGACTCGACCTCGAGCGGTTTGAACATCTTCAGCTGCGCCTGCGCAAAGCGTCGCACATTGCCCTGGCAGAAGTCGGTGTCCTTGCGCAGCTGCGGCGAACATTCGGCGACCGCGGCGGCGATCTGCTTTTCCGACAACTCGAAGCTCTTTGGCGACCAGTCATCGAACTTCGCGCTCATCGCGCGCACGGCTTTCAGGCCGTCGCGGCGGAGCTGCGCGAGCATCTCGGCCACATAACGGGCGGTTTCCGGATCGGTTTCGAAGAGGCGGTGACCGCCTTCCTTGAGGACTTTCATGACGCGTGGAAGTCAGGGCATCTTCTTGTCGGGATCGTTCTCCTTCGTGTAACGATCGAGCTTCGCGCCCGGCGGCTGCCAGTTCGGCAGGGACCGGGCGTCCTTGTCACCGGAAACCGCCCCCACCGGGGAATGCCCGCCCGGCGTGCCGGCCTTGCGAACCTCCCACCAGCACTGGCCCAGGTGGTTGTGCTCGTGGTCAATCTGGTAACCGCACTCCTTCATCATCGGTCCGGTCCAGCCCATACAGTGGTCGCAATAGTCGCGGTAGTTCTTGAGGTCGTTCCGCAAAAGGAACCCGCGCGACGGACACTGATGAAAATCGATGCGGAAGACGTCCTTCGTATGGGAAATGTGGAAACCGAGGTCCGGCGATTCCTCGAGGAGCGTGTGTCCCCAATACTCGAGCATGCCGGGGATGCCCTTCGCCTTGATCAGGTCGCGGGCGTGTTGCTGGGAGTCGAGGTTGATGGCCTCGTCCCAATAGGCACGCACCAGGGAGTGCCCGCCGGTGCGCTCGAACCAGCCGAAGGTCCATTCGTAGTGCCCGCAGAAATCGTAACAGCCGATCATGGTTGGTTCTCCTTGATTTGTTTCAGGTCCTGCGGTGGCAGTTTCGCCGCCGGCACCGCGTAGGTGTGCGTGCAGGCGCCGTCACCCCCACACAGCCGCATCGTCAGCCCGCTGGCGGCCGCCCGCGCGGACCCGAGGTGATAGCAATGCTGGCAAAATTCCGGGACCGGCACGCGCCCGTGGGCGCGCAGGTGCTTGATGAGCGGGCAAACCTTCACGTGCAGCTCCACCCGGTCGGGCAGCTGCTTCACCTCCACTTCCCCACCAGGCTCGGCGGCGAAGAAGGCCCGCCAATATCCCGCGACGGCCGTCAAGCCGCCGGTCTGCCACTGCCGGTTGACCGGCGCGTAGTACTCGCGACCGAGATCCTGCAGGTAGCGAATCCAACCTTCCCGGCCGAGCTTCTTGAGGATGAACCGGAACGTGGAATTGATGGCAAAATAGAAGTCCGCCGAACCAACGGGCTTCGTGTCGGTGTAAGGCAAGCTGCCGGGCGTGGGAGTGGCCATGGGAGCAAAGGGTCAGGCGTGATGCGCCGGTTCGAGCAGGTCGGCCCGGAAGCCAAGTCCATCGGCGCCGCTCAGGGCCTCGGTGATCTGCTTGAGACAGCTGTCCGTCAGCGGGTAGCCGAGCAGGTTGTTGCGCGTGGAGAAAATTTTCATCTGCACGAGCAACTCCTTGAGGCCGCTCATCCAGCACTCAATCTTCGGGCCGCCGTAAACGCGCAGCATGAGGTCGTTCATGCGCGCCTGCAGGCGATCGGCCTCCGCCTTGTCGCCGGCTTTCACAGCGCGGATGATGCGGTGGGCCAGGCCGGCGTTGAAAATGCCGCCGCCCAGGAGCAGGCCGTCGAACCCAGCCGCCATGTAATTGGCGCAATCGAACTCGTCACCGTCGAGGAGGATCAACTCCGGACGCCGCTTGCGCACGTTCAGGAACCGGTCGCGATGCGCGGGCATCGCGGAGCTGTCCTTGACGAGCGCGATGTTCGGCTCGTTGAGCAATTCGTCGAGGTGCGTGTCTGGCATCATGTACGGGCTGTTCTTGCCGCGGTCATAGAATCCCACGGGCAGCACCGAACCGCGGGCGAACTCGCGGTAATACGAGAGCTGCCGGTCGGGCGTGGCGTTGAGAAAGAAATACGGCTGCGCCACGACGGCGATCTCCGCGCCCCACTTCGCGGCCTGTTCGGCCATGTGCAGCGTGCGGACGGTCGAGTTTTCCGTGACCTGCATCGCGATGCGCAACCGCCCACGGCTGGCCGCCGCCGCCGTACGGACGAGCGTCTCCCGGTCGGCATCAAGCAACCACGGCCCCTCGCCGCAGGTGCCGGCGAGCATCACGCCGGTCACCCCCATGCGGATGTGGTGCTCGACCAGGCGCTCGACCGAAGGCACATCGACCCGGCCGGCGGCATTGAGCGGGGTTGGCGTGGCGGACCAGACGCCGCCCGTGAGTTTGATTTTTTTCATGAGGAAGAGAACAAATCAGGACTTCAACCGGCACTCCGTGGGGGGGTGCCCGGTGACACCCGGTTCTAGCACAAAGACAAAGCCGGCTTCAGGCTCCGGGGTTTTCGCGTCGGAATCGACGGCGGTCGTGACGAAAAGTCGATCAAGCTTCGGTCCGCCGAAAGCGCAGGACGTCACGTTGGCCACCGGGAATCGGTACGTCGCCAGGCAGCGGCCCTTGACCGGATCCCAGCGCGTCAGCCGGCCCGCGCCCCAATGCCCGAGCCAGAGGCAACCCTCGGCATCCATGCAGCACCCGTCCGGCCAGCCTTCGCCGTCCGCCAGCGCAAAGGCCACGCGCGGTTCGCCGAGGGTCCCGCGTTCGAGGTCGAAGGGGAAAGCCTGCACCTGGCGCGTCGGCGAATCGACGTAGTACAACGTCCGGCCATCCGGGGCCCAGGCCAGTCCGTTGGAGATACTAACGCCTTCACGCATCACCGTCGCGTGCCCCTTGGCGTCAAAGCGAAACAACCGTGACTGGCGCGGCCGCGAGTCGAGCGCAAGCGTGCCCGCCCAGAAACGACCGGCCGGATCCACCTTGCCATCGTTGAAACGGAAAACCGCGGGATCATGTCCCGCCGGCACGCCGAACGGGCGCAGCGCGTGGGTCGTGAGATCGAAGCGCTGCACGCCGCGGTGCATCGCAATCAAGAGCTGCCCATCATCCGCGGCCACCACACAGCCCGGCATTTCGGGCAGATCGAAAACTTCCACCGCGCCACCGTCGGCCGCGCTCGCCAACAGCTTGCGGCCGAGGATGTCGACCCACCAAAGCAGCTTGTGGCGGACGTCCCAGCACGGCCCCTCGCCCAGCTGGGCGGGGGTGCGCTGGAAAATCTCGGGCCGGGCGGTGGACACGGCGGCGCTGGTCAGGACTTCGGTTCGAGCGCGACCGGGTTGGTCAAGTGGCCGATGCGTTCGATCTCGATTGTGACGACGTCACCCGGCTTCAACCAGCGCGGCGTGGGCTTGGCAGCCATGCCGACGCCATGCGGCGTACCGGTGAGGATCACCGTGCCCGGGACGAGCGTCGTGCTCGCGCTGAGGAACTCGATGATGCGCGGCACGTCGAAGATCATGTCGGACGTCGTCCAGTCCTGCAGCGTCTGGCCGTTGATGCGCGTCGCGATCTTGAGCTCGTTCGGGTTCCGAATTTCGTCGGTCGTGACCAGCACCGGCCCAAGCGGGCAAAACGTGTCGAAGAACTTGCCGCGGCACCACTGTCCGCCGCCGCGCTTAATCTGCCAGTCGCGGGCCGACACGTCGTTGGCGCAGGTGTAGCCGAGTACGTAGTCGAGCGCGTGGGCGCGATCGACGTTCTTGCAGGCACGGCCGATGACGACCGCCAGTTCGCACTCGTAGTCGACCTCGTCGCTCGCGAGATGCGTCGGGATCAAAATCGGGTCGCCGGGATTCTGCAGCGTGTTGATGCCCTTCACAAAGAGCACGGGCAACTCCGGGGCCTTCATGCCGGACTCGGCGGCGTGGTGGCGATAATTCAGACCGACACCGAGAATCTGCGTCGGCACGACCGGTGCGAGGCGCTTGTGGACCGTGACCTTCTGGGTTGTGACGCGGTGCGCGCCAAACACGTCGCCGTCGATGCGGAGGACGGTGCCGTCCGGGAGTTCGGAGCCGTAGCTGGCGGTGCCGGCGGCGTCTTGGTAACGAATGATTTTCATGGTGGACTTACTTGCGGGCCACCGCGATGCACTCGATCTCGTAGCGCAGGGCCGGCGGAAGGCAGTTCGTGATGGTGGTGCGCGTCGGAAACGGCGCCTTGAAATACTCGCGATAAAGCTGGTTGTAGAGCGGCACTTCCTCGGCATCGCGTACGTAGTTGCGCGTCTGGATCACGTCATCCAGGTCGCAGCCGGCGGTCTGCAGCACCTTGCGCAGGTTCTCGACCGAGCGACGGAACTCGCCCTCGAAGGTGTCGGAGATGATCTTGCCCGTGGCGTCGACCGACGCCTGGCCGGAAACGAAAATGAGGTCCCCCACCCGCGCGCACGGGCTGAAGGGCAGATGGGACACGGGGGTGTCCTTGTTGATGGGAAACGTGACTTTTGGGTTCATGAGAATTTCGGTTGGCTGTTGGTGACCTTGTCGAGCGGGTACACCGGTCGAACCAGCTTCTTCCAGGGCAGCGCCCCGATGTTGCTGGTGCAAGGGCCGGGCGTGTCGACGTAGTAGCTCGTGCGGGAAATCTTGTCGTACGCGCGCTTGTGCGCGACGGCCGCCTTCACGCCGATCACCCGGAACTTCGTGGGCTCGATGCCCTGGCTTCGCAGTTGGCCCAGATCGAACGGCGCGGTCTTGCGGCTGGTCAGAAGAATGGTCACGCACTCGGTGCGGACCACGGCGCACGGGCCCATCGCAATGTGCAGCCCGTTCATCGAAGCGAGGTGGCTGTTGGGATCTTCCAGCGTGAAGTTGCCGTCGCTGCGCGAAACAAAGGTCGCCGCGACCGAAACCGGACCGGCATCGAGCGGCGAACCGCGTCCGCCGACCGCCAGTTGCCGGACTTCGCCGGCCTTCGCATCCGCCAACACGGCGACTGCCGCGGGGTCATTGATGATGACGAGGCTCCCCTCCACCTTGTGCGCCAGCAGCGCCCGCAGGATGCCCGTGCCGTCGCCGGGCGCGCCGCCCCCAATGTTGTCCGAGGGTTCCACGAGCACGACGGGACCGTGCTTGAAATCGTCCGGCTTCAGCCCACGCACCACTTCATCCACCGGCGGATAGAGAATCGTACCGCGCTCGCGCAGCGACCACGCCAGGTTCGCGCCGGCCGTCAGGTGGGCCTGCGCGGCCTCGTCGGAGAGGGTCGTCACGACGCTGAGCGAGCAGCCGGTGTCCGGGGTATCGGCGAACGAATAGCCGGCGGCGATGTTGCAGGCCCAGACCTCGGGATACTTGGTCTCCAGTTTGTGCGCGAAAAACTTGAGCGACATCATTGGGTCGGCGGCGGTGCCCGTGCCCGGCGGCGCCCACATGATCGGCGGGCGGCACCACACCATGTGCGGCACGCGCTTCTCGCGGAGGCAGCGGGCGAGCAATTGCGCGCCGCGTTCGGCCGCCTGGCGCGCGTCGGTGTGGGGGTTCTCGCGGTACATCACGAGGCCGTTCGCTTCGCGGCACATGCGGGCGCTGACGTTGGCATGCAGGTCGAGCACGCCGAAAATTGGCACGCCCTTGGCGCCCGGCAGGGCGCGGATGCGGCCAAGGAGTTCCCCCTCGGTGTCGCGGAAGCTCTCCGTCGCCATCGCGCCGTGCAGCACGAGGTAGATGGCGTTGACGCCCTGGGCGAGCGCGGGTGCGGCGCGGCGCTCGAACTCGGTCCAGTACCGCTCGAACATCGCATCCTCCACGGTCCCGCTCGGCACGCACCGGGCGTCGATGGTGGGAATCACTTCCCAGCCGTGGCGTGCGGCTTCGCTCAGGAAGCCGTCGGTCGGGGAACCGTCCCCCAGCTTTTTGAGGATCGCGGCGTCGGTCGTGACCTCGAACTTGTCCCAGCCGGTGGTCTCGCCGAGAAAGGTGTGGGTCTCATGGAAGAGACCGCCGAAGAGGATGCGGGGCTTCATGCGCGGATGCGGTTAAGCCGGCGCCTTCCACGTTTCCGCATGACGGCGGAACGCGCCGGTCGCCCGCTTAAGCGCCTCGTCGATGTGGCTGCCGTCGTGGGCCAGGCTGATCGACCACAGGCCGCGCTCAATGGCGCGCACGCCCTCCTCGAGCAGGCAGCGACGCAGGTGCATCCAGCGCGGGGCGTCGTGACGACGCACATAGTCGCGGTAATCCTTGATCGGCCCCTCGGCGGCGCCGGGCTTGAGCATCACCGTGTGGAAAATGAGTCCGGGTCCCTGGGGACGCAGCGGGATGCCGTGCTGGCGGCCGAGCGCCGCCAGGCCTTCCATCAGGCGCTTGCCGAGCGCCTGCGCATTCGCCGGGTGGCTCGCGCCGAGGGCGATCACCTGGTCCAGCGACCACTTGCTCGCGGCCAGGCAGAGCGGGTTGCCGTTGAGCGTGCCGGCATGCACGACTTCACCGGAGAGAATCTTCGCAAAGGCGGCCTTCGTTCCAGCCAGCGCGGCGAACGGCGTGCCGCCGCCGACGGCCTTGCCGAGGATGGTGAGGTCCGGACGGTAACCATAAAATCCCTGCGCACAGCTGGCGCCGAACCGGAACCCCGTGATGGTTTCGTCGGAAATCATCAGCATGCCGTCCCGGTCGCACAGCTCGCGAATCGTCGCCATCAGCCCCTCGACGGGCTCCAGGCAGCAGGTGTTACAGAGGGCGGGCTCGAAGATGATGGCCGCCAGCTGGCCGCGGTAGCGGTCGACAACGCGACGCAGGTGGGCGACGTCGTTCCAGCGGGCCACGACGAACTGGTCGAGCACCTCGGGAATGACGCCTTTGCTCGGATGCAGGCGCGCCGGGGACTCGTCGTCACCCCATTTGTCCATCGGGTTGGCGAAACCGACCAGACCTTCGTCGGCCCAGCCGTGGTAGTGGCCCTCGAAGCGCAGGATCAGTTTCCGTCCCGTGTGCGCGCGGGCCAGGCGGAACGCGGAGAGCACCACCTCGGTCGCGGAGTTGTTGAAGCGCACGAGTTCCGCGGACGGGATCATCTTCTGGATCCGCTCGGCGACCTCGATCTCGAGTTCGCACTGGGCGGCCCAGTGCGTGCCAAGTTTCGCCTGCGCGGCGATGGCGTCTGCCATGCCGGCCGGGGCGTGTCCATAGAGCAAGGCGCCCTGCCCCAGTTGGAAATCCAGGTAATGGTTGCCGTCGACGTCCCACAGGTTCGGCCCGCTGCCTTTCGCAAAGTAGAGCGGCACGGGGGCTTCCATCTTGCGGATGCCGCTGTTGACGCCGCCCGCGATGCTGCGGGCGGCGCGTTCGAAAAGGGCCTGGGAACGGGCAAACGTGTAGGGCATGGGAAAAGCAGGTTAGGCGTGAACGGGCGCGCGGGCCGACACTTGCTGGACGGCACGCACGAGCGCCGCGCGCTGGGCGGCGGGAAAACGATGGACCGGGACGGAAACGCTGATGGCGGCGAGCGGTTCGCCATGCGGCGCGAGCGGCGTCGCGACGCACGCCACCCCCTCCACCGTCTCCTGTTCCTCGAAGGCGTAGCCCCGCTCCCGGGTCGCGGCCAACTCCTTCTCCAAGGCGGCCCGCGTCGCCGCGCGGCCGCGGGCCGGGAGCGCCGCACAGAGTTTCGTCACAAGACGCGCCTGCTGCTCCGTCGGCAGATGCGCGGCAATCGCGCGGCCGAGGGCCGTCGTGTGGAAAAGGTCGCGCGCACCGGGCTTCACGATCCAGCGCAAGGGCTGCGTCGTTTCCACCACGTGCGCATAGCGGATGTAGAGGCCCTCGAGCACGCCGAGGTTTACCGTTTCGTTGAACTCCGTGTGGAGCGATTCCATGAGCGGCAGCGCCTTGTCGCGCAGCGCTTCGTCGCGACTGTATTCACGCAACGACGACAAGCGTTCGGAGAGATTGTACGCCCCGCCCTTGTCCGGCTGCTCCACGTAGCCCAGGTCGCGCAGGCTTTTCAGGATGCGAAACACCGTGGGCTTCGGCGCGCGGCATTCCTCCGCGAGTTCCGCCAACGTCAACGGCCGCCCGGTCCGCGCCATCACCTCGAGGATGGTGAAAGTCTTGTCGAGGACCGCGATGCTCATGGTTTTTTGGCTTGCACGTCATTCCACAATACGAAACGGTCGTTCCGTCAAACAAAAACCCAGCATGCTCATCGATTGCCACAATCACCTGGGGGTTGATTTGTATTTCTATTGCAACGGCTACAGCCCGTATTGCCAGGACCTGCCGGCGATGGTGACCGAGGGCCGGCATTGCGGGGTCGACCGCTGGGTCGTTTTCCCAATGGTCGCGAACCTCACGTTCGACGTGGCGGCGATGCGGAAAACCAAACTCCTCCCGGGCGGGCCGGAGAAGGTCCCCTACGGTTTTGAAAACGAGCGGATGCTGGCGGAGATCAACTCGCTTTACCCGGACCTGGGCAAGCAGACGCTGCCCGTGGTGATCCTTGATCCGCTTCGCGAGCCGGCGGCCCAGATCGCCCACCTGCGCAAGCTGCGTGAGCAATACGCCTTCTACGCGCTGAAGATCCAGGCGACCATGATCCAATCGGACGTCGGCGCGCTCCTCAAGGAAGGCCGCGGCTTCCTCGATCTCGCCGCGGAATGGGACATCCCCTTCATCATTCATTCGAGCGTAGCGCCCGAGGACACCTGGTCGCAGGCCACGACCATTCTAAAGGTGGCTGAGGAGACTCCGCAGGTTCGCTTCTGCCTCGCCCACTCCTGCCGGTTCGACCGCAACTGCCTCGACCGCGTGGCCGAGTTGCCCAACACGTGGTTCGATTGCTCGGCCCACCGCATCCACTGCGAGGGCGTCGTCCGCGGCCTCGGCTACGTGGCGCCGGAGAAAAACCGCTTCAAGGCCGATTACCGCGACCCGACTGCCGTGCTGCACGCACTGGCGGAGGCGTATCCCAACAAGCTCATGTGGGGCTCGGACACGCCCTTTCAGAGCTATGTGGCGGACATCGACGGCCAGTACGTGTCGCTGCGCAGCACGTACAAGGCAGAGACGGATTGTGTGCACGCCCTGCCCGCCCATCTTAAGGAGCGGGTCGGCGAAAAGAACACCCTGGCCTGGTTGAAACTCAAAGATGCAAAAGTTCTCACTCGCTCATAACGCGGCGTTGGTGACCGGTTCCTCAAAGGGCATCGGCCTCGCCATCGCCAACGGCATCCACGAAGCCGGCGCGGCCGTCGTCTACCACGGCAACACCGCGCGGCCCGCCTCGATTCCCGCGGGGTGCGCCTTCATCAACGGCGACCTGCTCGAACCCGACGCCGCGGCCAAGCTCGTGGCCAACGCCTTCGCCGTCCAGCCCAAGCTCGACCTGCTGGTGGCCAACGCGGGCAGCTTCTTCGACAAGCCGTTCCTCGAGATGGACGCGGCCACGTGGGACAAGACGATGAACCTGAACGTGCGGGCCACCTATTTCCTCTGCCAGGCGTTCGCGAAGGAACTCATCGCGCGGAAACGACCGGGCGCCATGGTGCTCATTTCCTCGACCAACGGCTTCCAATCCGAGGAGGATTCCACGGCCTACGACAGCTCGAAGGGCGCGCTGGTCATGATGACGCGCAGCCTCGCGCAAGCGCTGGTCGAGCACAACATTCGCGTCAACGGCCTGGCGCCCGGCCTGATCCGCACGCCGCTGACCGCGGGCCTCGGCTTCGGCGCCAAGGCGCAGCACTACGAGAAGAAAATCCTGCTCAAGCGCCTGGGCGAACCCGAGGACTGTGCCGGCACCGCGGTCTACCTGCTTTCGCAAGCTTCCGCCTACGTCGTTGGCCAGGTGGTGGTGGTGGACGGCGGACTCACCGTCGGCCAGATCGGCCGGATGTAACGCAGCATGGCCGCCTTCGACTCCCTCGCCACGCCCGCGATCCTCCTCGATCGCCGGAAGCTCGACGTGAACATCCGTTCGATGCAGGCCGCGTGCGACGGGGCCGGCATCGAGCTGCGTCCGCACATGAAGACGCACAAGATGGTCGAGGTCGCCCGCCGCCAACTCGGCGCCGGCGCCAAGGGCCTCACATGCGCCAAGCTCGGCGAGGCCGAGGCCATGCTCCCGTCGGGAGTGAAGGAAATTTTCATCGCCAACTCGCTCGTCGGCCGCGGCCTCGCGCCGCGGCTCGCCGCCCTTGCCGACCAACTGAAGGACCTGCGCGTCGGCCTCACCAGCGAGGCTCATTTCGAGGCGCTGGCCGACCTCGCCGCGGCGACGGGACGCAAACTGGGCGTGATGCTCGCGGTCGACACGGGGCTCGGCCGCGAAGGCGCGCGTTCGGACGAAGCCGCCCACAAGCTCGCCGGCCGTCTGGCGCGTCATCCGCACCTCGAACTGCGCGGACTCTATTGCCACGAGGGGCATTTCTACGGCCTGCCCCCCGCCGACGTGCCGGCCGCGCTGGAAAAGATGCTCGAACGCATGCACCAGATTCGCCAGGGCATCGACGCGAAACTCGCGCTCTGGCCGGGCTGCAGCGTGACCGCACGGCTCGTCACCCAGATCAGTCGCGGACGGGTCCAGGCCGTGCGGCCCGGCGCCTACATGTTCGGTGACCTGTCATTGGCACGCACCACCAAGGTCATGGCGCCGGCCGATGTGGCCGTGCATGTGCTGGCCACGGTCGTCGACAAACCCGAACCGGGCCTCGCGCTGATCGATGCCGGGTCGAAGACTTTCTCCTCCGATCGCACGCCCGAGAATCATTTCGGCGCGGCTGACGACGGCCGCGACCTGACGGTCGTCCGCGTCAACGAGGAGCATGGATACGTCCGCGGCGCGGACGTCGATCGCCTCACCGTGGGCGAGCGCGTGGCCTTTGTGCCGGCGCACATCTGCACGGTCATCAATCTCACGAATGACGTCACCGTCACCGAGGGAAACACGCTCGTCGGCCGCTGGACGGTCGAGGCGCGTGGCCGCACCCAATAGAGTACCACGCAACTTCATGGCTTCTGACTCCCCCCTCCCCACGCGCGCGTGGTTGGTTGTCGCCCTATTGTGGGTCGTCGGCCTGCTCAACTACCTCGACCGCGTCATCGTCACCACGATGCGTGGTTCCCTCATCGACGCGATTCCGATGACCGACGCCCAATTCGGGCTGCTCACCTCGGTGTTCCTGTGGGTCTACGGCCTGCTGAGTCCCTTCGCCGGCTTTCTGGCCGATCGTTTCAGCCGCGCGCGCGTCATCGTGATCAGCCTGTTCGCGTGGTCGCTGCTCACGTGGCTCACGGCGCACGCCACGACCTTTCAACAGCTCCTGTGGACGCGGGCGCTGATGGGCGTCAGCGAGGCCTGCTACATCCCCGCGGCGCTCGCCCTCATCGCCGACTACCACCGCGGCAGCACCCGGTCGCTCGCCACGGGCGTGCACATGAGCGGCATCATGGTGGGCTCGGGTCTCGGTGGCCTCGGCGGCTGGATTGCCGAGCACTACGGGTGGACGCACGCGTTCTCGATCTTCGGGCTGGTGGGCATTCTCTACACGATCGTCGTCATGCTGTTTCTGCGCGACCGTCCCGCGGACCCGGGTGTTGCCGGGCAGCCGGCCCCGGTCAAACCCAACGTTAATCTCTTCGAGGCGCTGCGCAGCCTGTTCACGCAGCGCGGCTTCATCTTCGCCCTCTGTTACTGGGGCCTGCTCGGTCTCGCGGGCTGGGCGGTGGTCGGCTGGATGCCGACGTACCTCAACGAGCACTTCAAGTTGTCCCAAGGCACAGCCGGTTTCTCCGCGACCGGTTACCACCAAGCCGCGGCGCTGGCGGGTGTGCTCATCGGCGGCTGGTGGGCGGACCGCTGGAGCCGCACCAACCCCCGCGCCCGCATCTATGTGCCCATGATCGGCGTGCTGATTGCGGCGCCGGGCATTTTCCTCGTCTCGGTGATTGACTGGCTGCCGCTCGCGATCGCGGGGCTGATCATCTTCGGCCTGACGAAGACCTTCTCTGACTCCAACATGATGCCGATCCTCTGCACGGTGACGGACGAGCGCTACCGCGCCACCGGTTACGGCGTGCTCAACCTGTTCTCCTGCGTGGTGGGCGGTCTGACCATTTACGCCGGCGGCGCGCTGCGTGACGCCAAGGTCGACGTGAGCCATGTGTTTCAATTTGCGGCGTTCAGCATGCTGATCTGCGCCGGGATTCTCGCCTGCATCCGGCCGGCCCAGCGGCCTGCGTAACCTCCCAGAACAACTATGTCCCCCGCCAACTCTCTCATGCGCCGCGCCTGGCTGATGGTTGGCCTCCTCTGGTTCGTCGCGTTCCTGAATTACCTGGATCGCATGATCCTCATTACGATGCGCTCGTCCATCAAGGCGGCCATCCCGATGACGGACGCGCAATTCGGCCTGCTCACGACGATTTTCCTGATCACCTACGGTCTGCTGAGCCCGCTGGGCGGGTTTGTGGCGGACAAGTTCAACCGCAGCCGGATCATCATCTTCTCGCTCTTCGCGTGGTCGGCCACCACCTGGCTCACCGCGCACGCCACCAGCTACGGCGAACTCCTCTGCTACCGCGCGCTGATGGGCATCAGCGAGGCGTGCTACTTCCCGGCGGCCGGCGCGCTGTTGATGGATTACCACCGCAACGAAACCCGGTCGCTGGCCAATGGCATCCACCTGAGCGGCGTCATGGTTGGCTCCGGGCTCGGCGGCCTCGGGGGCTGGATCGCTGACCGGCAGGATTGGACGTTTGTCTTCGAGCTCTTCGGCATCATGGGCGTGGTTTACTCCGGCGTCCTGCTCCTGTTCCTCCGCGACCGGCCGCGCGACGCCGGTTCACCGTCCGTCCCGATGGCGCCCGTGGTCCCGATCAAACTCGTCGAGGCCTTGGTCAGCCTGTTCCGCCGGCCGTCGTTCTGCTTCGCCCTGGCCTTCTGGGGACTACTGTCGATTGCCAGTTGGTCCATCTCCGGCTGGCTGCCCGCTTACCTGCAGGAGCAGTTTCACATGACGCAAGGTCGCGCCGGGCTCACCGCCCTTGGGTACATCCATGCGGCAAGCATCTTCGGCATGGTCGTCGGTGGCTACATCGGGGACCGCTGGAGCCGGACAAGTCCGCGCGGTCGCATCAAGGTCGGCGTGCTCGGCGTGCTGGTCGCCATGCCCGCCGTGCTCCTGATCGGCAACGCGCCGATCCTCCCGCTCGTGCTGCTGGGCATGGTGGTCTACGGCTTCACGCGGCCGTTCCCGGACGCCAGCATGGTGCCGCTGCTCTGTCAGGTCATCGACCAGCGCTACCTGGCCACGGCCGTTGGCGTGCTCAACATGCTGGCGGTCCTGATCGGCGGATTCTCCATCTACATCGGTGGCGTCGTGCGCGACGCGCACATCAGCGTGACCACCATGTTCAATTGCGGCGCCATCGGCCTGCTCGTCTGCGCCGTGTTGCTCAGCCTGATCAAGCCCCGCGCCCCCGAATCCTCCCCGTCATGAAATTCGTCACCACCCTCACGCCCCGCGACCAGCAGATCGCCGCCCAGCGTCTCAGCGGCTTTCTGCCCGAGGAGGTCTACGACATCCACGCCCACCCGCACCACCCCGCGCACTTCGCGCCGGGCACCTGGGCCTCCCTGGCGGACCAGCCGGTCCAGGGTTGCCGCGAGCACCGCGCCGCCTTGCAGCGCTACATGCCGGTCAAAACGCTCCACGGGCTCTATTTCGGGATGCCCCACCGCACGGCGAACCGCCCGGTGCTCAACGAGTGGCTGGCCGACGAGGTCCGCGCGCACGGCACCCCGGAGAGCCGTGGGCTGATGCTGGTCTCGCCCGCCGACGACCCGGCCGTCGTCGCCGCCGCACTGCGCAGCGGCCGGTTCTGCGGTATCAAGGTCTATCACTGCTACGCGAACCGGCCGGACACGATGCACGCGCACTTGACGGAGTACGCGCCGGAGTGGATGTGGGAAATCCTGCACGAGATCCGGGGCATCCTGCTGCTGCACATCGTTCGCGACGGCGCGATCGAGGACCCGTCCAACCAGCAGGAGGTGCGCCGCCTGTGCCGGGCGTATCCCAACATGCGCCTGATCCTCGCGCACGTGGCGCGCAGCTTCAACTACCGCAATGGGCGGCGTGGGCTGCATACCGTGGCCGACCTCGACAACGCCGTGATCGACACCTCGGCCGTCTGCGAGTCCGAGGCCTTCCGCGCCGCGCTCAAGGTCCTCGGCCCGCGCCGCGTCCTGTGGGGCTCCGATTTCGCCGTGTGCGAGGTCCGGGGCCGCTGCGTCAGCACGGGCGACCTGTTCTTCTGGCTGCACCCGGAGCTCCTCCGCGCGGACTACTCCGCCCCGACCAACAACGACATGACCTTGGTCGGCATCGAATCGCTCATGTGCCTGCGCGAGGCCTGCGAGGACACGGGGCTCACGCAGGGCGACCTGCACGACATTTTCCGCGAAAACGCGAAGCGCCTCCTGGCCCCCCACCTTGCGCCGGCCGCACCCGCGGCGACACCCACCGGCCTCGAACTCTGGCAACGCGCGCGCACCGTCATCTCGGGCGGCACGGGCCTGCTCTCGAAGCGCGCGGAAATGTTCGATGCCAAGTCCTGGCCCGCGTATTTCTCCCGCTGTGCCGGCAGCGACGTCTGGGACCTCGACGATCGTCGCTACACCGACTTCGCCGGCGGCGTGGGCGCCATCCTGCTCGGCTACGCCGATCCGGACGTCACGGCGGCCGTCACGCGCCGCATCACGCTCGGCACCTATTGCTCGCTGGTGAACCCGCAGGAAGTCCAGCTGGCCGAGAAGCTCCTCTCCCTGCACCCGTGGGCCGGCAAGGTTCGCTACGCACGCGGCGGCGGCGACGCCATGAACATGAGCGTGCGCATCGCCCGCGCCGCCACCGGCCGCAGCGGCGTGGCTTTCTGCGGCTACCACGGCTGGCACGACTGGTACCTCGCGGCGAACCTCGGCGAGACCGACGCCCTCAACGGCCACCTACTTCCCGGCCTCGAGCCCAAGGGTGTGCCGCGCGAACTCAAGGGCACGGCGGTGCCGTTCAAGTACAACGACTTTGCCTCGTTCGAGGCGGCGCTCGCGAAGCTCGGCGACAACCTCGCCTGCGTGGTCATGGAGCCGATGCGCTCCCAAGTACCGCAAAACGATTTCCTCGCGAAGGTCGCGGCCCGCTGTCGCGCCGCGGGCGGCGTGTTTGTCGTGGACGAAGTGACCAGCGGCCTGCGTTTCGGTCACCCCGGCGCCATGGCGCGGCTCGGCATCGAGCCCGACGTGGTGGTTTACGCCAAGGCCATGAGCAATGGTTTCCCCTTCGGCGCAGTCATCGGCCGCGAGCCGATCATGGCCGCGGCGGACGGCAGCTTCATTTCGTCCAGCTATTGGACCGACGGCGTCGGCCCGGCGGCCGCACTGGCGGTCATCGAGAAAGTCGAGCGCCTCGGCGTGCAGAAAATCGTCTGGGAACGCGGCGAGCGCCTGCAAGCCTCGCTGCGCGCGCTGGCCGCCCGCCACGCCGCCTGCAAGCTGGTCGTGGGCGGCATGCCGGCGACGCCCACCATGGTGTTTGACCTCGGGCCCGACGCCCCGCTGGCGCAGGCGTTGTATGTGCGCCGCATGCGCGCCCGGGGTTTCCTCGTGGCGACCTACTATTACGTGATGCTCGCCCATGACGAAGCGCGCATTGAGGCGATGCTGCGCGCCGCCGACGAAACCATGGGCGAGATCGCCGCCATCATCGGCCGCGGCACCCTGGCCGAGGAATCCGGCGTGCCCCGCGGCCAACGCGGCTTCACCCGGCTCGCCTAGTACCGCCGCCACCAACTCCGCCCGCCTCTTTGTCTAAAGGGATGAAGACCGCCATCGTAATCGGGGCCGGCGTCACCGGCCTGTCGACCGCTTATCATTTGGCCAAGCGGGGCTACGGTCGCGTGATCGTGTTGGAGAAGGACGCCATTGGCGCGGGATCCAGCAGCCGGGCCGCCGGCATCAGTACCGGACTCCTGTGGTCTGAAACCGGCGTGCGCGCCCGCCGGCATTCCCTCCGCATCTTCCGCGAGTTCTCCAACGAGCTTCCCGGCTATACCTTCCACAACGAGCACGGCTGCCTGAATCTCTTCAGCCCCGACCTGTGGCCCGCCCGCGCCGCGCTGCTCCCGCTGTATGACCGCGTGGAGGCGCCATACCAGGTGCTGAAGCCGGCGGAAATCCGCCGCCGCTGGCCGAGCCTTAATCCCGCGGAAGACTACCTGGGCCTGCTTGATCCCACGGGCGGTTATAGCGAACCGGACGAATACCTGTCCGGCCTCACTCAACGGGTCCGTGACCTGGGGGTTGAGATCCGTGAGCGGGTGACAGTGGAGGCAATCGCGGTCAAACACGGGCGCGCCTGCGGCGTCAGCTCGGCCGGCGACGTCATCCCGGCCGATGTGGTGATCGTCGCGACCTACTCGTGGGTGCTTCCGCTGCTGGCCTCGATCGGCGTCACGCTTCCCGTGAAGACCTTTGTTCACCAACGCTACGTTTCCGCGCCCGTGGCGAACCCGGTGCCGTTTCCGCCGATCAATGCGGATCCGTTCCTTGGCTACATACGGCCGGCCCGCGGGAATCGCATCCTGTTGGGAATCGAGACGCCCGACCGGGATGACTTCAAGGTGCCGTCGCTCGATTTTCGGCTCGAACAGCTCACCGAGGCCCGCGGGCTCGTCGCCCCGGCAGTTGAACGATTCAAGGACTTCTTCCCGAAACTCGCCGACTTGAAATGGGAAACCACCCACGTCGGCCTGATCGCCTTCTCCCTCGATGGCGAACCGATCATCGGTCCGGTCACCGGCGTGGAAGGGCTCTGGATCGGCGACTGTTTCCACTCGGGCGGGTTCTCCTACAGCCCGGCGGTCGGCTACTTCCTAGCCGAACTGGCCGCGACCGGCTCGGCCCCGATCGACCTCACGGCTTTTTCGCCGGCTCGCTTCGCCGACACTCCGGCGCAGACGGCCGACTACCTCGCCTCCACCGTGCCTCAGCGCAACGCCTCCCGCCGTCGACACTAGCAGTCACGCTCACCCGCTCCCCCTCTTTCGATTCTCGCGCCATTTAACGCCAACCCGCTTCCACCATGTTTCCTCTCCGCGCTGCTCCCTTCAAACCCTCCGCCACCGCCCGCCTCGTGGCTGCGCCCGGCTGGGCCCGCCTGCCGGGCATCACCCTCGACCGCGTGGTCGGCGTCGGCATCGACTCGCGCAATCGCATCTACATCGCGCACCGCGGCGACCGGCCTTTCCTGCGGCTGAATGCCGACGGCACGCTCGATCGCGAGATCGGCGGCGAGCACCAGCGCAAGAACATGGCCTATGACCTGCGCGGCCCGGTCCCGATTCCGATCGCGGAACGCTTCTGGTTGCACGGGCTCCACGTCGATCCGTGGGACAATGTCTGGATCACGGATGTGAGCCGCCACCTCGTGCAAAAATATTCTCCCGACGGCCAACTCGTCCTCACCTTGGGCGTGGACGGAGTTTCGGGCTGCGATGACCGACACTTCTTCCAACCCACCCACGTCTGCGTGCTGCCGAGCGGCGAGTTCTTCGTCACCGACGGCTACGGCAATTCGCGCATCGCGAAGTTTTCAGCCGACGGACGTTTCCTCTTCGACTGGGGCCGGCGCGGCACGGCGCCGGGCGAATTCCACACGCCGCATGTCATCACCGCCTGGGCGGACGGCCTGCTGTACATGACCGATCGCGAAAATGATCGCATCCAGGTGTTCAAGCCGGACGGCACGCATGTCGCCACCTGGCCCGACCTCCATTCGGTCGACGGACTTTATGCGGGGCCCGACGGTTTCCTCTACGGTTCCTGTGGGATCGACAACGCCCTCATTCGTTTTGACCGCTCAGGTCGCAAGCTCGACGTCTGGACCTTCCCGGAAACAATGAACTATCCCCACGCAATCGCGGTTGGCCGCGACCGCTCGGTTTACGTCGCCGAAACCGGGGACCGCTGGAAGCTCACCGGCCGCCTGCCCGCCGAGCGGGAAATGATGTCCCGCAGCGGACCGGAGGGCAGCGCGATCAGCAAGTTCACGCTCCAAGCGTAACCATGGAAGAGCCGTCCCCCTCCGGCCCGATCACGCGTCGGCGCTTCCTCGAAACCAGCCTGCTCTCAAGCGCCGCGCTTGGGCTCACTGGCTCCGCGCCAGCCGCCCACGCCGCCACGGCTCCGTCCACAGCGGCCAAATCCCGATCGCTCGCGCGGCACCGCAATCTGTTCAACGGCGACTGCAATTTTCTCTTCTACAATCCAGAGATCTGGCAGCCCGAGGGCGGGCCGTACAAGGCGGAGGCCATCCACCGGTATTTTGCCGCCATCGCCAAGGCGGGCGTCGATACCCTGCTGATCAATCCGAACACGCAGGTCGCGTGGTATCCGACGAAGCAGCTCGAATATCTCCTGCGCGACTACCGCCGCGGGGACCTCGCGTTCACCCGGTCGGTGGCGGCGGGCCTTGCCGGCATGACGCCCAAGTTGTCCGAGAAGTTCGCCACCAACATGGTCGAGATGCTCGACCTGTACCTCGACCTCGCGGAAGCAGGCGTCGATTGGCTCGCGGAAAGCGCCAAGGCCTGCCGCGCCCACGGGATCAGCCCCTGGCTAAGCTACCGGATGAATGCCACGCATTTTTCCAGCGCACCCGCGTGTCCGGTGAATTGCCGCTTGTTCAGTGATCCCCAGAACCGGCTTTCCGGAACTGTGCCCGGCGCGAACCCGACTTCGCAGGCCGCGTGGATCGGTCTCCACTATGGTCGCAAGGCGGTCCGCGACTACATGTTCGCGATGATGCGCGAGGGCGTGGAGTCGTACGACTACGAGGGCTTGGAAATGGATTGGCTGCGTCACCCCGTTTGCCTCGAGGTCGGCGCCAGCGCCCGCGACGTCGCCATGATGACGGACTGGTTCGCGGAAGTCCGGGCGCTCACCAAGTCCCGCCGCCCGGACTACGTCCTTGGCGTGCGCGCCCCGGCCAACCTGGACTACTTGCACAGCATCGGCATCGACCTGCGTGAATTGTGCCGGCGGGGCATCATTGACTACGTCACGTTCAGCAATTTCTGGCAGACCGCTTGGGAAATGCCGCTCGATGCGTTGCGCCGGGAGCTTGGGCCGGACGTCACGATCTACGGCGGCATGGAGGACGCCCCGAACTGGCTGGAGGCACATGCGCCATCGTTGCGGGAGCGCCCGGCGGGACCCGACGTGCAACTCGCGGGCGACAATGCCTTTCATGCCCACGCCAAACCTGCGGAACCCCAGCGGGTGCGCGGCACTCGTTATTTGACTGCCAGCCCCCAATTCATCCGCGCGAACGCCGCCGGGAAACTGGTGCTGGGAGCGGACGGCCTTGAGCAGTTCAACTTTTTCGTGACCGACCAGGTCCGCGTCGCCGGGCTGCGCGCCGACTACAGCGCGCTGCGCGGACTCGACCGCCTGGAAACGCTGCGCGGCACGGAAAAGCACTATGCTTTCAACACGGGTTCGGTTCTCTCCACGAAGATCTGGGATGTGCCCGAGCAATTGCCCATGCGCGTTCCGTCCAAGCAGCGTCGCGCCCTGCGCATTCCGCTGTGCGCCGAGCCCGCGGACGCCGGCCTGAAGCTCGTTGTGCAGGTGATCGCCGACCGCCACCAGGCCGGTGGCGAGGGCGGCGTCAGCCTCAACGGCGCCTGGCCGGTATTCCAGCGAACGGCCGTTGAAGAGCTGCTTTTCCCCGCCGGACCCTATTCGCGGCACGTCGACGAGCACATCGCGTGGAACTACGTCCTCGATTGCGGTGCGATCCGGGACGGCTGGAACGAGATCGGGATTTACAACGAATCGACGGATGACTGGTTGATCGTCGGCGTCGAGCTCGGGATCATACGCCTCGCGACATGATCTTTCCGTCCGCCAAGCATCATCCCGAACTGATTCCGTACCGCGGCGGAATCTACTTCTCGTTTTTCAATGCGCTGAACTGGCAGGTCGCAATTGGCACGCCGACCGTGCTGTTCATGCAGCAACTGGGGGCCAACTCCTTCCAAGTCGGGCTGGTCTTCTCGTGGACGTTCCTCCTGACGCCGGCGCAGGTCCTCTCCACCACCCTACTGTCGAAGTACGGCTATAAGAAACTGACGATGGCCGGCTGGAGCGCGCGCAGCTTCTGCCTGCTGGTGCCGATCGGGCTCGCGCTGCTGGCCCCGCCCGCGCCGGTCCCGTGGATGATCAACGCGATGGTGGTGGCGACTTTTGTCTATTGCCTGTTGCGGGCCGTCGGCACGTCCGCCCTGACCACGTGGTTTTATCAACTCGTCCCGGCCGATCTCCGCGGACGCTATTGGGCGACCGACCAGCTCACGACCGGCGTCGCGATCGGCGTGTCGCTCCTCGTGTATGCGCTTTTCTTCAGCGTCCTGCCCACGTACCCCGCGTTCATCCTGCTGTACCTAATCGCTGTGCTTGGGGCGCTGCTGGCGTACCAGCAATTGAAGAAGTTGCCCGACGCGGAGAAACCCAAGCCGATCAGCTTGGAGAAAATCGTGACCGAGACGCCGCGACTGATGACGCAGCCGAGTTTCTTCCGGTCTTATCTATGGATCTCGGTGATCTTTTTCTCCGGAATCACGCCGCTCGCGCCGTTTGCCGTGTATTATCTGAAAGCGTCGGCCGGGGTGAGCACCTCGCAGGTGATCCTGCTCACGATGCTGACGTACCTCGGCCTGATCGTCGCGAACATCGAAATGCGCAAGCACATGGACCACGTTGGCGCGAAACCCTTCTTCAAGGCCGCCTTCCTGAGCTACGCTTTCGTGTCCGCCGCTTGGATCGTGTTTCTCGCGAGTGGCGGCACAGCCTACTGGACCCTGCCCTTCCTGTTCTTCCTGCAAGGCGCCGGCTCGGGCTTCTGGAATTCCGCGAACCTCAGTTACCTCGTGAAGCTGCTCCCCGAGCATGATCGCGCGCTGCCGGTGTCGATCCACGGCGCCGTCATGACTTTCATCGGCGGCTGCACGCCGGTGCTGTGGGGCATCTTCCTGAAGGTGCCAGGCGAGACCCCGGCGGTGGACGTGCCGGTGTTCGAAGGTTACTACGCGAGCCTGCTAATCCTCTGTGTCGGCCTGCTGTTCTTCATCCGCCGCCTCCCCGAAACCGCCGGCCCGGTGGGCCCCATCTTCCAAGGCAGCTGGGTACTCCGTCCCTTCCGCGCCGTGGCGACCCTCGTCAACCTCATCGAGGAAGAGCCGGAGAAAAAGCCCAAGTCGCCGAATAGCGACTCCTGATCCACGCGGGTATGGCGACCAAAGTCCCACAGTCCGCAAGACCGCTCGCAATCGTCCGTACAACAACCCTGGAGGGTCGGCCTTCCTCCTTCGCCGAGCCTACGGCGGACAGGCCCGGCCGACCGTTTTCGGCCTCCGCTCCCGCTCGTCCTTGCAACGAATCTGGAGGGTCGGCCTCCTGGCCGACCGTTCGGAGGTTTCAACGACCGAACACCCGGGACACGCGGAATGCTTTCTACAGAAGGTAACCAAGCAAACGAAGGGACTGGGACCGCGCTCCCGCGCGGCGCGATTGGAACTCCGGCGCTTGCGCTCGAAAGGTGCAACCTACTTTTAGGTGCTAATGGCTCTCCCACAACGAGCGCTTTTCTTCGAAACTGAATGGCGCTAACCGGTAGAAATGAACCCGCGCTTCAAAGGGCTGGGCAAAGTGATCTTTTTGGTGCCGCTTATTCTAGCAGTACTGCTCCGCATGGTTTTCGGGGACGAAGACACCGTGAATCGATCGCTTTACCTGTGCGCAATCATGAGCATGTCCGGGGCGATTACAGTTGGTATTGCGGTGATTCAGGATCGAAAGTCTGGCATCGAGGTTTTCTCTCGAAGGGCGTGGACGTACGCTTTCTTGGAGTCGGAGCATGTTTGCCTTCACCTCCCGATTCGCGTGATAGGAGTTGCCTCGCTTTTGGCTAGCCCACTCCTCCTTCTATTCTGAACCGCACAGCGAACGAAGACGCCATGGAGACGTGGCCCCTTGAGCTGGCGCTTCTCTATCTAGTCGGCACGCGCTTGAGCAGTTCCGCCGGGTCGAGCACTTCCCCGGCGTGCACGACGCGGTGGATGGCGCGGGTGTGGCGGATGTCTTCGAGGGGATTGGCGGATAGGATTACCAGGTCGGCGCGGTGACCGGGGGCGATGGTGCCGAGCTCGTTGGAAACACCCAACGCTCGGGCGTTGTTCACGGTGGCGGCTTGGAGAACCTCGGCGGGGGTCAGGCCGGACTCGGCGAGGAGTTCGAGCTCCTGCAGCAACGCGGCGCCAGGAGGGCAAAATTGCACGGGAGTGTCCGATCCGGCCATCAGCGTCACGCCGGCACGTTGCAGCCGCCCTGTGAGTTGCTTCATGAGCTCGAACTGCGCCCGACGCAGGGGCTGGGTTGCGGGGTCCAGCGCGGCGGCCTGGGCGGACACGCTCCAGCCTTCGCGCAAACGCGCTGGCACAGGCGCGAGGTCGGGATGGGTTTGCACGGACTCGAGATCACGGAGGAGCATCCAATTCCGGTAGACGACGAGGGTCGGATTGACCGCCACCCGGAGCTGGACCAGCGCATCGATCAACTCCCGTACCACCGGGCTGTCGAGGTCCACCCTCGCCTTCGCCTCCAGCACGGTCCGTTCGAGCTCCGCGAGTTTGTCCCGGGGAAGTTTCGCCCGCTCCGCCGGCGGCGGCCAGCGAGGCGTGCCGGCCGGCAGGATGAACTCATAAAGGGAGCCGATGTGCTCGAGGCTGTTGATGCCGTCCGCCACGGCTTCCTGTGCCGTGTAACCCCACGCGAGGTGCGCGGTCACCCAGCGGCCGCGGCCCTGGGCTGCCTTCACCATGGCCCGGCCGACGGCGCGCGAGGTGCCAACGTAGATCTTGAACGTCTGCACGCCCGCGGCGCTCATGCGCTCAACGAAGCCCGGCACCTCGGCCGGATCCGTCATCGGCCAACTCACGAAAGGATGGTAGGCAGGGTTGCCGTCCACCAGCGGGCTGCCGAGAAAAACACCAGGCGCGCGGTCCGGGTGCTCGCGGGCATAGGCGGCGAGTTTCTGCTGCGTGACGAGTTCATCGCCCGTGTCGCGAACCGAAGTCACGCCGTGCACCAGGAACAGCGGAAACAGCTCTTCCGCGGAAATCTTCAGGCCAAACAGAATGTGCACCAGGTGCACATGCCCATCGATGAGCCCAGGAATCACGTACCGGCCGCGCGCGTCGACCCGCGCCGCGTCCGCCGGCGGCGTGTAAGCCTCCCCGGTCGGAATGATCGCCTTGATCCGGTCCCCTGCGAGCACGATGGCCGCAAAGGGTTTCATGACTCCGCCGGAGTCGAGGTAACGACCGCCCTCGAGCACGACGGTGGCTGCGAACGACGACACCGGGAGCCAAAACAGCAGACCCACCGCGACGAGGCTTCCGAGGATTCGTCGCGCCGTCTTCATCGGTCAGCGCGCTTCTTCCGGACCGTAGCAACGCACCTCGCAGATCCGCGCATGGTCGAGGCCATTCGTCGCCGACACCGAGATCCGCACGGCATCCACTTTACGGGGAGCCAGGGCATGGACGCGGCGGCGTTGGTAGTTGCCGGTCACGGTCGCGATTTCGACCCACTGGCCCGAAATGCTGGCCTCGAGGCGATAGTCGCGCACGGTCTCGGGTTGCGGACGTCCCCACAGCATCTTCGCCGTGTAACCATCCGCCTGCGAGAGGGTCAGCAAGCGGTGCAGTCCGGTATCGAAAACGATCTCCACGCAGCCCACCTCCATCGGCGCGGCCCATTGCACCTCGACCCATGCTGGCAAACCCGCTGCGGGGTCGCTCATCCAGCGGTGCAGCCCGGGCCGGGCCCGGTCGGGCGGCGCGCAGATGAGGCCCTCGACGCCGTGCACCGCGCGCGTCTGCCCGCTGCGGATCAACTCCGGCTCCCCACCCGCCTGCGCGCTGGAGGCACGGATGCGCTGGGCCTGACGCACGAGGTCGCGGGCGTCACGGTTTTCAACGCCGATCAGGTAACAATCGTCCCGGAGGAGCTGTTGCTGGACGGCTTTCAGCAAATCCGGCCTTTCAGGAATCTCCGCCGGCGCGACGCCCGCCTGCAGCGCCAGGGCGACAGCGGTGCCGACGCCCTGTCCGACCACGCCGCAGGTGGCCATGACTCGCGTCGAGGCGAACGCGACGTGCGTCGCCGAGAAATTACGTCCCGCAAACAGCAGGTTGTCGAACTCGCGCGCCAGGCAGGAGCGCAGCGGGATGTCGAAGAGATGCGGCAAGTGGTGCTGGTCGCAGGGCGGCAGGTCCCGCGCATCGACGCCCCCCGGGGGATGCAGGTCCACCGGCCAGCCGCCGAAGGCGATGGCGTCGGGCTGCGGACGCGATTGGAACACATCCGCTTCACAAAGCACATGCCGTCCGACAAATCGCCGGCTCTCGCGCTTCCCGGGCAGGAAACCAATCCACTCCAACGCCCAGTTCGCCGCCGTGGGCGCGAGGTCCGACTCGTTCTTGATGTGGTTCCAGACGCCAAGCGTGATGGCCACGAGTTCGTCGCGGATGCGTTCGTTGTCTTTGAGCGTGTCGAGGCACCCACCCCACTCCGCCCACCAGTAGCCATACTCAAGGCCAAGGTCATACCCCGGCCGGCCGTAGGGCCGCAGCTTGAGATCCTCGGCAGTGAACCGCCGCACCCACGGCGGCGCCACGAATGGCATTGGCCGGTCATGCTTGCGCGCCTGCAGGAGGAGCGTCGACCCCAGCGTGCACGCATCCGCGGATGCAACCGCCAGTTTTTCGCCAAACTCGTCGCGGCCCTCCCGGCCTTGGCGAAATGCCGCCCCGGCCTCGGCGCCGAGACGACCATCACCCGTGCAGTCAACGAAGCTCTTCGCCGTAATGCGAAAGCGGTCTTCCGTCGACGGCCGCGTCGCCGTCACCGCTCGCACCCGACCACCCTCCGTCTCAGCGCCGTCCACGGTCGTGTTGAGCAGCAAGGTCAGGTTCGGTTCGCGGCGGCACTTGTCGTAGAGCACGAGGTCCATCAGCGCCGGCGCCCTTTGCGGGTTCTGCACCGCGAGTTCGAGCCGCAGCTCCTCCACGATGCCCCCTTCGCGCAACTCAGCCGCCAGCGGCGCGCCGCCGGTCAGGCCCGTGGCGCCGACGATGTGCATGCGCACTTCGCTTGAGGCGTTCCCGCCGAGGACCGCACGGTCCTGACAGAGGATCACCCGCGCACCCAGCCGCGCGGCGGCGAGCGCACAGCAAACCCCGGCAATGCCGCCGCCGGCCACCAGGACGTCACAGGAAAGTTCACGCGGAGAGTTCATCAGCGTCGGGCGGTGCGCCAGGTAAGCCCGGCCAGTTCCGTGGTTTTGCGCGAGTCAGCCAGGCTCACCGCAATCAGGACGATTCCGGCCAGAATCCACCCCGGCACGCCGACCCAGATGAAGCTGATACGCTGGGCCGCCGGCACGGCATAATAGAGCGGCAGCGGTAGCAGCAGGTTGAGCGCAATGCCCACCGCGAGCGCCGCCACGGCTGCCCGCGCCGTGACCCAGGCGGTGAACACGCCGCCCAAAACCACCACCAGCAACACGCCCCACAAGGAGGCCCAGACGACCGCTAGTTCAGCGATCGTCGATTCAATGGACTCACTGGCGCCCATCAGGATCAGCGCCGCGCCCGTGATGACGACACCCCAGCCCACCGTGAGCGCCCGGCCCAAGCGGAAGAGATTCAGTTTCTCCGGCGAAACCAACCAGAGGCGCTCAACAAAATCCACGGAAACAATCGACGAGAGCGCACTGATCGTGGAGTCGAGGCTCGACATGACGGCGGCCAGTAGCGCGACGACGATTACGCCCGGCCACGGCGAGACGAGGTGGGTGCTGATGAAGTATCCCAGCATCGCATCCGGATGCACGCCGGCCGGTGGATTCGAGACGCGGTGGTAATAGTAGTAGAGCAAAAGCCCCGCCCCATAGAAAAGCAGCGAGAGCGGCAGCGCCGCAAAGGTCTTGAACAGGACGGCCTTGAAGGCGTCCGCATACGATTTTGTCGCCAGCATTTTTTGCACGAACAGCTGGTCGGTTCCGCAATTCATGAATGGCGTCGTCACCCCGGTGATGAGCAGCACCCAAAGAGAAAGCCGGACGTGCGGGTCGAGCGAGTAGAAATCCGGCTCGAGCATTTTTCCATAGGTGCGTCCGTCCGCTGCGGCGAAACGCCACGCTCCCGCGAAGTCGTAGCCAATGGCGCGGCTGAGACTCGCGATGATGACCGCGAGGCCGAAGATCATAAGCAGCGCCTTGACGGAATCGGCAATGATCACGGTCCGCATGCCGCCGAGGAAACTGTAGAGGACCGTCACCGCCATTATGATTACGAGGGTGGCAGGTTGCGGCCAGCCGATGAGTTGCTCGAACACCTTTGCCGCCGAATAGAGCGCGAGGGAGGCGTAAAGCGTCCGGGAGATGAGGAAGATCACCGCGCCGAGGAGCCGTGTCGTGAGATTGAAGCGCCGCTCGAGGTATTCGTAGGCGCTGAACGAGCGGGTGTTGTAGAAGAACCGCAGGAACACCCAGATCGCGAGCGGCGACACGACGGTGTAGAAGATCGAGTGCAGCGACTTGATGATGCCGTATTTGTAGCCCTCGCCGGGCATCGACACGAAGCTGATGGTGCTGAACAGCGTCGCGTACATGCTCAGCCCGACGAAAACCCACGGCATGTTGCGGCCCGCGAGGAAGAAGTCGGCGGCGGTCTTCTCCCGCCTCCCGAGGATCAGCGGAATGCTGAACAGTAGCCCGAGGTAGCCCGCCACCACGAGCCAGTCCGCCGCCTGCAGGGTGACGCCGGCGCCCATCAGGTCGATTTGCCCCGAGCGGTGGCCAGGGCGGACGCCAACCCGGCGGTCACGCCACGGTAGTCACTGAACACATTAAAGTAGCGGTAGCCTTGCTTCCGGTAGCCTTCCACTTGGTCGGGTGGACACGGAATGCCCGCCACCTTGCCGTGCTTGGCGCAGGCCGCGGCCACCTGGTTCACGATGGCGACAATCTCCGGTGCGGACGTCTGGCCGAACTTGCCCATGCCCAACGTGAGATCGCCCGGACCCACGAACAGGATGTCGACGCCTGGCAACGCCGCGATCTCGTCGATGTAAGGCACGACCTCGGGTTCCTCGATCTGCACCACGAGGAACGTCTCTTGGTTGGCCTGGGCCAGGTAGTCAGCCGGCTTCATGCGTCCGAAGTCCGCATCGGCGTGCACACCATCATAACCCCGCTGGCCCAGCGGCGGAAACTTCATCATGTTAACGACCGCGCGCACCTCGTCCGGATGTCGCACCCGCGGCAGCATCAGTCCCATGGCGCCTGCCTCAAGCAAAGGCAGCACGTCGGTGTGATTGGCGGGCTTCACGCGCACAATCGTGTCGGCTCCGCCCAGACGGCACGCTTGGATCATCGCGTAAAGGGTGTCCGGGGCGATCTTGCGGTGTTCCGTGCAGAGCCACAACGCATCGACGCCCCCGCCGGCCATCAGTTCGACCAGTTCGGGGTCCTGGTAACAAACCTTGGCGGAGATCGCCTCGCCGCCCGCCTGCAACTTCTGCTTTACGCGTGATTTCATAGAGACAATTTCAGGCGGCAGGACGGAAGGGTCGACGAGATTTTGGCTTCCGCTCGCGGCGGCGGCACCGCACGCTGGTCGGAGTCATTGTCGCTCCGATGCGCCCCGCCTTTACCCGAGACCAGCTTGCCACCATCAGTGCGGAGTTTGCGATCCCGGCTGCGGTTCAGGACGTCGTCCCGGCGACGAGCGGGCACATCAACGATACTTTCGTCGTCACGCCGGCCACAGGCGGCAAATTTATCCTGCAGCGAATCAACCAACGGGTCTTCCCCAATGTGGCCGGACTCATGGAGAACATCCAGCGCGTCACGCGGCACCTCGCCGAAAAAGCCCCGGCCACCGAGCGTGACCGCGCGCTTTCCCTCGTGCCGACGCGCACCGGCGCACCCAGCGCCCGCGACGCGACGGGCGAGCATTGGCGCATGTATCGGTTCATCGAAGGCGCGCACACGCACGACGTGCTCACCCACCCCGACCAGGCGCGGGCGGCGGCCTTTGCGTTCGGGCGTTTCCAAGCGCAGCTGGCGGACCTGCCCGGACCGCGGCTCCACGAGACGATTCCGTTTTTCCACCACACCCGACGGCGCTACGAGGCGCTGGAACGCGCAATCGCCGCGGACCCCCGCGGTCGTGTCGCCGTGGCCGGCCCGGAGATTGCCGCCGTCCGCGAGCGTCGCGCCATGGCCGATCGGTTGGTGAACCTGCACGCCGAGGGACGGATCCCTGAGCGGATCGTCCACAACGACACCAAGCTGAACAATGTGATGCTCGACGACGTCACCGGCCGCGCCGTCTGTGTCATCGACCTCGACACGGTCATGCCCGGGCTTGCCGCGCACGATTTTGGCGACATGGTTCGCACCGCGACGAATGCCGGTGCCGAGGACGACACCGACCTCGCGCGGGTCCATGCGCGCCTGCCCATGTTCGCCGCCCTGGTGGAAGGTTACCTTGAAGCCGCCGGGAGCTTCCTGTTGCCGGCCGAAGTCGACCAGCTCGCGTTCGCGGGCCAGCTGCTGACCTTCGAGCAGACGGTTCGCTTCCTCACGGATTTCCTGGCTGGCGACCCGTACTACAAGATCGCGCGGCCCGACCACAACCTCGAGCGCACGCGCGCGCAGCTGGCGCTCCTTCTGAGCCTCGAGGAGCAGGCCGACGACATGGAGTCCCTCGTTCGTCGGCATCGCTAGCACGCGCAGGCCCATGCTTTAGGCCCCCGCCAACTGGGCCGGCGTGATCACATTGAGCAGCGGGCGGCCCGTCTCGAACCGACCGAGGTTCTCGGCGAAGATTTCCCAGAGGCGACGTTTGAAGTGCGGACTCAGGCTCGACCCGGAGATGTGTGGGCTGAAGATCACGTTCGGAAACTTCCACAGCGGGTGTTCCGGGGGCATCGGGTAATGGTAGTGGGTGTCGAGCGCCGCCCCGGCGATCCAGCCCTCGCGCAGCGCCCGCAGCAACGCCGCTTCCTGGACGATCGGCCCGCGCGCCGGATTGAGGAGACACGCGCGCTTCGGCAGCGCCTGCAGCTCCCGCTCGCCGATCAATCCCTCGGTTTGCTTGGTCAGCGGCATCGCGAGCACGAGAAAATCCAAGCCGCTGAGAAACTCGTGTTCCTCACCCGGACGAAAAACGCGGTCAGGCAACGTCCCATCCGGGTCGCCCGTGCCGGCCACTGCATAAACCTCGCCGCGCGGACCCACTCCGCTGCGCGCGAAAACGTGGACCCGCAGGCCCATCGCCTTAGCGAGTCGGGCCGTTTCCCGGCCAATGCCGCCGTAGCCCCACAGGCCAACCGTCAGTCCGCGAATCTCCCGCTGGAAAATCGCCGAGCGATCCCAGACGGTCGCCTCCTGGTTGCGAATCATCTGCCGGAAATCGCGCGCGAGGTTCACCATCATCGCCACGTTCCACTCCGCGATTGGCACATCGAAACAGCCCCGCGAGTTGGTGGCCTGCACTCCGCGTGCCGGCAGGTCCAGGCCGAACAGTTGCGTATACCCCGTCGAGGCGAGTTGGACCCATTTCCAGTTCGTCATGTCCCGGTGATTGCTCGGCGGGAACGTGCAGAAAAGGATGTCCGCATCCGCCACCAAGGCCGGGGGCAGCGTGCGGGTGGTTTCACCGGGCGTGGTCAGCACCTCGAACTGGTGCCGGCCGCTGGCGCGCAATCGGGTGAGGATTGCTTCCTCAACCGGGACATCGATGACGATCTTCATGCGGCTCAGTCGCGGAGGATTTTTCCGGGCACGCTGTTGAATTCGCCACTGCCGGGTTGGAACGGATAGCGGCGCTTGATCTCGTCAGTCAGGATGATGCCCAGCCCCGGGCGATCCGGCGGCAGCATGTAGCCGTCCTTAAGCACCAAAGCGCCGTCGATGACCTCGGAATGCAAACCGGCGTAATTCGGCGGCACCTCGAGCATGCAGGTGTTCGGCGCCGCGAAGCCAAAATGGATGTTCTGCATCAGCGAGCCGCCCGCGCCCCAGGCGTGGGTGGCGATCTTGCGGCCGCGCTCGGCCATCATCTTCGCGACCGACATGCACTCGGTGAGTCCGCCCGTGTAGGACGCGTCAGGCTGGCCGATGTCGAAGCTGTCCTGGGACGCGAAGACGCGCCATTCGTAAGAGGCGGTGAGGCATTCGCCACCCGCGATCGGCGTCGTGGTCGCGCGGCAGAGTTCCGCGTAACCCCACGGATCGGTGTAGTGCAGCGGCTCCTCGAAAAAGAAGAGGTTGAAGGGCTCCACCGCTTTCGCGGCGGCGATCGCGATCTCCACGTTCCAAGTCTGGCCCGGGCTGTTGCCCATGTGCCCGTCGAGCATCAGCCACGCATCGGGCCCGGCGTGCTTCCGCATGAACGCGACCTTGTCGGCCTCGAAGTCGGCCGCTTCCGCCGGCGTCATCGGCGTGTACCAGCCCTTGTCCGGCGAGCGGCTGCCCGTCGCCACCTTGATGCCGCGGAAGCCGAACGAAAAGTAATGGTCAATCTTCTGGGCCAAACGATCCTTCGGGTAGTTGGCGGGGCCACCGGTGGCGTAACACGGGAGCCGGCTGTGCTGGCAGCCGCCGAGCAGCGCATGCACGGGCAGGCCAAGTTGCTTGCCCTTTAGGTCCCAAAGCGCCGCCTCGATGCCGTTGATCACCGAGGCTCCGAGCCCAACTCGACACCAGAAGTTGCCGCAGTGGTACATGCGCCGCCAGAGCTCGGGGATGTCGTCCAAGGTCTGGCCGACGACGATGGGCTTGAAGAAGTCCACAATGGCCGGGACGGCCTCCGGACAAAAATAGCCCGCGTAGGTCTCGCCGATGCCGATCAACGGCCCGTCGGTGATCAGCTCGATAAACGCAGCGCTGCGGCGCTTGCGCGCCTCGCTGAGAAAGGGGTCGTTGGTACAGGGACCCGTTAGCAAGGTGGTCCGGACGTCTTTAATGATCATGGGAATTTGGGTTAGTAGACGGCGCGGCCGCCGCTGAGATCGAAGGTGAAGCCGGTCGTGAAGGAGGTTTCGGGTGACACGATGAAGCACGCCATGGCCGCAACTTCATCGAGCGTGCCACACCGTTTCATCGGGATTTTGTCGGTGTTGGACTTCACCTGCTCCGGGGGCATCGCGTCCACCAATGGTGTTTGGATGACCGCCGGCGCCAGCGCATTGACCGTGATGCCATTCTCGGCGTACTCCTTGCCTTGTGACTTTGTCATTCCGATGACCGCCGCCTTGGAACTCGAATAGGCGACCATGCCGGCGTTACCATCCTTCCCGGCGATTGAGGCGACATGCAGGATGCGTCCGTAGCGACGGGACACCATGCCCGGCAGCACGGCTTTTGCGGTCAGGAAGGATCCGAAGAGATTCACTCGTACCACGCGCTCGAAATCGGAAAACGGAATGTCGTGGGTCTTCCGTGCGGAAATCCCGGTGATGCCAGCGCTGTTCACAAGGACGTCCACCCGACCCCACACCTTCATCAGCGTCGCGACGGCCACATTCACGGAGGTATCATCGGTCACATCGACCCTGGCAAGTTGATGAGGCTGGCCAAACTCCGTCGCCAATCCCTGCAGAACGGCTTCACCGTAGTCGAAGATTGCCACCGTCGCGCCTTCGGCGCGCAGACGGCGGGCAATCGCCAGGCCGATGCCCGACCCACCGCCGGTGACGATGGCGTTTTGATCTTTGAAACGTTTGAAATTTTCCATGGAGAAGGCGGGCGGCGGCCGCGGGTGATGACTATTTGCGGACAAATTTTTGGATGCGGGCGCCGATGATGTCGCCGGCGTAGATGTTTCCCTGGGCGTCGATCGCGATCGAATGGAGCCAGTTGACCTCGCCGGGTTTCTCGTGGCCATCCTCGCCCTTTGGCAGCGGACTCAGCTGCAGCACCCGACCGGTCGGGCTGAACTCCACGATAATCTGGTCGTGCGGCGGACACCCGAGCGGCGCGGTCGGGTATTTGGCATCGACGCGCCACGGCATCGGGGTGGAGCCGCAAACCCAAACCTCATCCTTTGGCGAGATCCAGATGCTCCAAGGCACCACGACGTTTGCCCAGGTGTCGAGCAGGTGTCCCTCGGCGTCGAAGATCTGGATGCGGACGTTATTGCGGTCCGCGACATACACGCGGCCCTTGGAATCCACCGCCACCGCGTGCGGGATGCTGAAGCGGCCCGGCGCCACGCCAAGCGTGCCCCAGGCATTCAGGAAACGTCCGCTCGCGTCGAAGCGGACCACGCGATTGTTGCCGTAGCCGTCGCTGACAAAAATGTCACCGTTCGGCGCGAACGCGATGTCCGTGGGCTGGAAGAAATGAGTCTCGTCCTCTCCGGGTTCGCCAAGCGTGCCCAGCACCTGCAGGACCCGTCCATCCGGGGAGAACTTGCGCGCCACGTGGAGGCCGACGTCGACGAGCCAGACGTTCCCGTCGCGGTCGAACTTCAGCCCGTGGGGAACCGTCTTGGAATTCGGCTCCTCCCACCCGCGCAGATAACGGCCATCCGGCGCGTAGACCTGCACGGTCGGGTTCTTGCGGGTGTAGATCCAAATATTGCCTTCGCGATCCAGCGACACCGCCGAAACGGCCGCGCCCGCGGCGCCCGGGGGGCTCGCGGGCCAGCCCGGCACCACTTCATATTGTGGCGCGAGGTTGACGCGCGGGTACGGCGGATGAGAGGCGGATTCGGCGGTCTTCGGCTCCGCCGCAGCGAAGCAAAGGCCGCCCGGAAGGACGAGGGCGACGACGGCCAGGAACCGGGATGCGTTCATGGGGCAGCGGGGTAAAATGTGCGCCGGTTCCGCTATCAACGCTGGCGCCAACTGGCCGGCACCGCCGCGCGAAAGGCCTCAAAGTCAGCCTCCGACGCGCTCGTATACGGCGGCAGGAGGCGCAGCGGGAAAGTTGGGTCGGTCATGCGGTAGAGCATCTTGTCGTAGGCGCCGTCGATGTGGAACTTGTCGCCCGCCGCCCTGAGGCCCGCGATCACGCCCTTCAGTTCCTCCAAATCGGCCGCGCGCTGGGCATCCGTGCCGGCCACGAAGCGCTTGGCGCGCTCGGCGTTGATCGTGGCGAGCGAGATCAGCAGCCCCACGTCGTGGGTCTTCCGTGCGATCGCATAACCAAACTCCGTGATGTAGAAGCGGAGGCGCGGCGTCATGGTCATGAGGTCGGCAATGACGGCGGGATCCGTGGTGCTATTCTTGACCGCAATGAGATTTGGGTGCGCGGCCGCGAGACGACGGTACTCGACGGACGTCAACAGGCGCTTCGTCCGCATCAGGTTGTAGTGATGAAACTGGCAGTCCCGGAAACGACCGCAGGTCTCCGCGAAAAACCGGTCGACCTCGGCGTCATTGAGCGCGCCCCAGGACGGCAGCGACAGTTGGAAGAGCCGGAAACCCAGCGCGCGACAGCGCTCGATGCGCTCGATGATCGTCGGGAGCGACAGTGAGATGAGTCCCACCATGGGGGTAACCTGCGCCTCGCGTGCGCACGACCAGAACGAGCGGGTGATCTGATCGAACTGCGTTTCCGTCACGCCGTAGCCCTCGCCCGCCGTGCCGAAGAGGTAGATGTGCTTCGTCAGGTCACGGGCAATGATGTGCACCTGACGGCGAAAAACGTCCTCCTGAAATTCAAAGCGCTCGTTCCAGGGAACGACCGCGGTGGCGAGGATGGCGGGCGGAGAGTCGGCGGCATTCATGGTTTCGCAGGGGGTAACAGGGGGGTGATTACGGCGGCGACCTGGCTGGCGAGGGCCGCACAGCCCTCGGGGGTGAAGTGGACGTTCTTCGGCCGCTGCAATTCCGGGCGGGCGGTCGCGTAGGCATGCAGGTCATCGATCGCGACACCGAGTTCCTGCATGACCGCCAGCGCCGCGGCGTTGTAAGCCGCCTCGCTGCCAGCGGTCCGACCCACGGTACCCGCCGGCACCGGTGTGGTGGTGGCAAAAACGAGCTTTGCGCCCGTCCGCTTCAGCCGCGCGACAATCGTGCGCAGGTTGGCCGCATAAACCTCCGGGGACGCGAGCGGTTTGTCCTGGGGGCCCGGGACGATGTAGGTGCCCTTCTCGTCCAGGTACTTCAGGTCGTGGAGACCAAAATTGAAATGAATGACGTCCCAAGGACCCGCGCCGAGCCAGCCGTCGAGTTGCTCGATTCCGAATATCGTCGGGCCGCAATTATCCGGCGGACGATGGACATTCGCGCGCCCGGCAAGCAGCTGGCGCACCTCCCGCGTGTAGCCGATCGAAATGGAGTCTCCGATCAGCAGGACGCGCGGCAGACCAGGAACGTCCGGCACTGGCACCAAAGCCGGTGCCAGCGAGGCGTCGAGCGCGGCGCTGAGGCCAATCTTGTCCCGGTCAATGGCCGCGTGCGCCGCCGGTGCGGCGGAGAGGGCCAGCCCAAGGAAAACGCCGAGGTGACGCGTGTTCATACCATCACCTTCACGACCACCTTGCGGACTTCGGCGGGAGCATCCCAAGCGCAAGAGGGCGCGTGACCGTCCTCCGGAAACAAAATGGCAAACTGCCCGGGCCTGACCTGCACGGACACCATGTCGGGCGAAACCTTGTACAGAGCGGCGTCCTTTTCCGCGTCGAATGGCATCGTGCATTCGGTCAACCCGGCCAAGGGGGCCCAACCAATGATCTCGCGACCCTTCACGATATATTGGATGTCGATGTAGCGGCGGTGCACCTCCAGCAGTTTCTCGGCAATCGGCTTGGTCTGGTGTTGTTGCACGAAGGCATAGATCTCCTCGCCGTCGATCTCGTGGCGGCCGACCGCCGCGTCGGCGGGGAGTTGTTCGAGGAAGGCGAACGCGCGGGCAAAGCGCGGCGAAATGGCGGCGTATTGGGCGTGATTGGCAAGGGTGTCGAGGATCATGGCGAAAAGAAGGCGTTGCTAATAACCGAGGCGATGGCTCACGGCGTTGAGCAGGGGTGCGCCGGTGTGGAAGCGGCGGAGATTTTCGACGAGGAGGTCGACGAAGATTTCCCAGAAGCCCTGATAGACGCCGGACATGTGCGGGGTCATCAGGAGATTCGGCACCGTGAAAAGATCGTGCGGCCCGTTGAGCGGCTCGCGCTCGAAGCAATCGATCGCGGCACTGGCAAGCAGGCCCGTGCGGAGCGCCTCGGCCAGGACCGTTTCCGGCACGATGCCGCCGCGGGAGATGACCACGAGGTGCGCGGACCGTTTGCACAATGCCAGTTGTTTCAGGCCCAGCATGCCGTCCGTGTCCGGCGTGCTTGGCACGGTAACGATCACAAAATCGCACTGGGGAAGGAACTCCGCGAGTTGCCCCGGCCCATACCAGCCCGCCGGAAACTTGCCGTCCGGGTCGCCGGTGCCCGGCCACGCGTTGAAGCCCTCGTCCCGTCGCGTCGCGGGATCGCGCTTGAGGCACAGGACGCGCAGGCCGAGGCCCGTGAGTTGCCGGGCGCACTCGCGCCCGATGCTGCCGTAGCCGATGATCCCCACGGTTTGGCCCCGGAGCGGCTGACTTGCGAGCGCGAGCCGGTTCGGCCACTTCTGCGTCCGCTGAAAGTCGAGCACCTGCGGCATGCGGTGCGCCATCATGAGCACGACACACGTCACATACTGCGCGATCGGCACGCCATGCGTGCCACTTGCCGTGGTCACCGGGATCGACGTTTGCTGGATGGGGTGCCCCACCAATTGGTTCGAGCCCGCGGAAAGCAGCTGCACCCAGCGCAGCCGGTTCCAGGCGGCGAGGTTTCGCGGCACCTGCTCGCTCACCAGGATGTCGACATCCGCGCCATCCACCTCGTCGAGCTTGGTGGTGTTGGTTTCGGCGATCGTCAGTCCCGGGCACGCCGCGGCCAGCGCCTCGCGCTGGGCATCGGAGAAATTAAAGACCGTGTTGAGATGTAGCTTCATCGTCAGGTCCGCTCGCCGGAATTCGGGCGGAACGAGAAACGCGCGACGATCTCCGGGGTCAGCCGGACGCCGAGGCCGGGCGCCGAGGGCAGTCCGACCGTACCGTCGGAAACCATGAACGGATCAAGGAGGATGGCGTCCTGAATCGATTTCGACGCCATGATGTGTTCCAGCCAGTCGACCGAATGGGAGGCAGCGGCGAGGTGCCAAGAGGCAGCGAGCGACGGCCCCATTGAAGCGCCGGTGTGCAGCGCCGTGGAAAGGTTGAAGGCCTCCGCGTGGTGAATGACGCGGACGGTTTCCTGGAGACCGCCGACAAACCCGAGATCCGGCTGGATGACGTGGACGCCCTGCCGGGTGATCAGCGGGTGAAACTGATCAAGCCCACAAAGGCTCTCGCCGCCCGCAATCGGGATGCGCGAGCGGGCGCGCAGCTCGCAGTAGCCGTCGAGGTTCGTGTACGCGAGCGGCTCCTCGTAGAAGCGCAGGCGATGCGGCGCGAGGGTTTCGGCGATGGCGACCGCCTCGCTCACCGGGATCGGGTTGGGCACGCCGCCCTGGTGTCCGTCGATCGCGAGGTCGATGGTCGACCCAAACTCGCGACGCAGCCGAGCGAACACGCCCTCGAGCACGGTCAGTTTTTCGGCAAAGGGAAACTTGACCGACTCCAACCGCGATTGCCGGTCCGCCGCCGGCGGCGGCAGGCGATACAAGCCGGTCGAGAGTTTCGCGGCGCGGTAACCGTGCTTCAGGTAGAAATCGATTTTGCGCACCGTATCCTCCACCGGCCAGAGCGCCGGCCCGCCCGAGGCGTAGACCGGGATCCGGTCGCGCACCTTGCCCCCGAGCAGCTGGTAAACCGGCACGCCGAGCGCCTTGCCCTTGAGGTCCCACAGCGCGAGTTCGATGCCGCTGATCACGCTGCGACCGGCGCCCGAGCGCGCCCACCAGACGGAGTCGTCCATGATGGCGCGGGTCACCTCGAGGATCTGCAACGGATCACGCCCGATCAGCACGGGTGCGAAATAGGCGACCATGGCCGGGACCGCGTCCGGCGCGAAGTAGCCCCACGTGCACTCCCCCAGCCCATCGATCTTGGAGTCGGTTTCGATGCGGATGATGGCCGTGGAATGGGCCGAGTTCGGAAACGAGGGGTCGTCGACCCACTGGGTCGTAAGCAAATGCGTTTGGACTCCGGTGATTTTCATGGCGAATCAGGGACGCACGACACGCACCAGCGACTCGCCGCTCACGAGACGCGCGATGTTGCCCGCGATGGCCCGCCAGCGGTAGGCCATCGTCTCTGTCGTCGGCTTGTGGGGCGTCATGATGATGTTGTCCAACTCATGGAACGGCAGCCGGGCGGGCCGCTGGATCTGGCCGGGCGCGGACGGATATTGGTACCACACATCGAGGCCGGCGCCGGCGATGCGGCGCGTGCGCAGGGCCTCGTAGAGCGCCTCCTCGTTGATCACGGGGCCGCGGCCGACATTCACGATGCAGGCGGTGCGCTTCATCATCCCGAATTCGCGCGCGGAAATCAGGTCGACGGTGCCGGGTGCCGCGGGAATCGCGACGACGACGAAGTCGGCCTGCGGCAGATGCACCGGCAATTCATTCAGTCCGCCCAGCGCGCGCACGCCCGGTCCCACGCGACCGGTCGCCGGGTTGCGGGTGAGCACCGTCACTTCCATGCCGAGGAACCTCCCCCACCGCACAAGCGCCTGCCCAATCTGGCCCGCGCCGAGGATCAGGAGATGCCGGCCGATCATTTCGGGCAGGTAAGGCTGCCCTGGCAGCCAGTCGCCCTGCCGCAGCGCGGCATCGAGGCGGAATAGTCCCTTGTGCAACGCCAGCAGGTGCATGAACGCCTGCTCGGCGACCGCCCGCTCGTGGCCGTACACGTTGCACACGACGCAGCCCGCAGGGACGCTTGGGAAATGAATTCCATCGACGCCGGCGCCCGTGGAGTGGATGAGCCGCAAGCGGCCGCCCGCGGGTTTCCAGGCGGCCTTGTAGGCGCCGGACACAAACACGTCCGCGTCCGCCAGCAGCGCCGCCATGGCCGCGTCGTCCTGGCCGCCAAAGGGAATCAGCGTGTGGCCAACCGTGAGCTGCGCCGCGAGCTCGTTGGCGAACATGCGCGGAACGACGATATTCAAGGGACCGACGGACATGGTCAGGTGAGCAGGGTTTCGCCGGGCGCGAGGTGCTGGCGGCAGACCTCAAGGTCGAGTTCGACGCCGAGGCCGGGACTGTCGGTGAGTTCGACATGGCCGTCGCGGAACAACGGCACATCGCGCCGGACGTACGAGCCGATCCAAGGCGTCTCGATGAAATGGTATTCGAGCCCGAGGAAATTGCGTGAGGCCACGCCCACGTGGGCCGCCGCGATGGTGGCGAGCGCGCCGCCGTTGCCATGGAACGCGACGGGCAGGTGGTGGAGCTCGGCGTAATCGGCGATGCGACGCAACTCGTGCATGCCGCCGCAGAACAACACATCCGGATGGAGGATATCGCAGGCCTTGTGCTCGACAAACAAGCGGCACTGTTCCGCGATGAACATCTCGCCGACACAGATCGGGATGGACGTCTTGGCGCGCACTTCCGCACACGAGTCCGGGTTCGTGATTGGCACCGGATCCTCCAGCCAGAGCAGGCGCAGGGGTGCGAGGCGCTCGACGAGCCGCACGACGTCGGGGACGTTGTACTGCATGTGGCAGTCGACGCAGATTTCGAAATCGGCGCCCGCGCCCTCGCGGACGGCCGTGAGGCGTTCCACGATGCGATTCATCTGCTCCAGGGAAAGGCTGCGATTCCAGACGTCGCGCACGCACTCGGGCGCCATGAAATCGATGTCGAACTTCATCTGCGTGAAGCCACTCGCGACGGTTTCGCGCGCCATCGCGCGCCAGGCACCGAGATCGGTCACGTCGTCCGGCGTGCTGCGGTCGAGGTAGACCTTGGCGCGGGGGCGGAAACGTCCGCCGAGCAAATTGTAGGCGGGCGTCTTGAGCGCTTTGCCGATCAGGTCGCAGAGCGCGATGTCCACGCCGCTCGCGGCCCAGACGACGGGGCCCCAGGGCGTGGCCGTCGGCGAGCACATGCGGATGGAAATCATGCCGCCCGGCATGACGCCCCGCGGCGCCTCGGCGGGATTGGGCGCCTGCGTGCCGTAGAGCATTTCCGAAACGATGGCGTTGGCGGCGAACGCGTCGCGGCCGACAAAATAGTCGCGCATGTAGGCGAGCGCGGCGCGCACGCCCATGAAATCGTCCACCTCGCCCAGGCCGTAAAGGCCGGCGTCGGTATCCACCCGGACGACGATCTTCGCGATGTTCGAGGTTCCCCCACCCACCCCGTGGTTGCGCGGTCCCCACAGGCGCATCGAGCGGATATTCGTGATCTTCATAGGTCGCGGAGTGATCAGTGAAAAACGGGCCAGAAAAAAGGGGCCGAGGATGTCGCCTCGGCCCCGCGAAAGTCCTCCACTCCCGGGATGAACCGAAAGTGGAGTTGCCTACCTAACCTAATGAACCGAACTAAAACTTGTAGCTGGCCGTGAACTGGAAGTTACGCGGCGGGCTCATGTCGACGAACAGCGGGCTCTGCGCACCGAGCGCAAACGTCTTGTCGAGGACGTTCTCGATGTTCAGGCGGAACGTCCAGTGGTTGTCCATTTTGTAGGACGCGAACAGGCTGGCATTCCAAACGGACTCGAGGACGATCGGGGCCGGCGTCACGCCGGTCGGGAACGTGTAGCTGCCGGGCGTCGAGAAGTAGTTGTCGCCCGTCTTGCTGGCGCCGCCGCCGATGCTGAAGCCCTTCAGGCCCGTGTCGGTGAAGTCATAGCGGGTGAAGAAGCTATACAGGTTGCCGTAGGTATTGTTGATCTTCGCACCGGTCTGGTCCTCGACCGTGCCCTTGTAGGCGGTGGCCATGACCTGCCAGTTTTTGGTGGGCGCAAAGGCCAGCGTCGCGTCCCAGCCCTTCTGGGTCTGGAGGCCGGACGGGGCGAAGAACGGCTGGCCGGTGATCGGGCTCAGGCCGGCCTGCAGCACGGCGACGTTCGTCAGGTCCATGTCAAAGAACGACAGGGTTGCCGAGAACTTGCCGCCCATGAGGGCCGTCTTGAGGCCGAATTCCTTACCCTTGCCGAACTGGGCCGGGAGCAGCACGCCGTTGACGTCGCGCGTGTTGCTGTTGCCCTGCGGGGCGAACGTCGTCGAGTCGAGCGCGTAGAGCGCGATCTCCTTGGTGACGTTGACCACGACGCCGTAGCGGTGCAGGTTCTCCTCGAAGTTGACGATGCGCGTGCCGCCGGCGGTGTTGCGGGCGACCACGGCGGGAACGTCGTTGATCTGCAGCGTCGCGTAGCTGAGGCCGCCCACGAGGATAAGGCGATCCGGGATGATCTCGGCTTGGTGCTGGTAGTAGTAGGTCGAACGACGATTGTTGGTCCAGCTACCGACCGCGGAGGGATCACCGTAGGATGAGTAGGACGGTACGACGACCGCATCCATGTTCGGCTTGGCGATGTCGAACGCCTGGCGTCCGTTGGTCCCGAACAGCGGGGCCGTGATGGCACCGGTGACCGCGCCGTTGCCGTTGAGGAACGAAGCGCGGTTGTATTCGTCGGTCAGCGTGAAGCCGGCGGCGCTCTGGTTGGCGACCGGGCCGATCTTGTAGTTGCCGAGGAAGTCCTGGTTCAGCACCCAGTTCTCCTGGCGCTGGTAGTTGCGGCGGGCGAACAGCGTGAACGTGTTGGCCTGCAGATCGAGGGCGAACGGCAGGAGGTTCGTGCCATGGCGCACGTACTTCAGGTGCTGCAGGGAGGTCTTGGACTCCCAGTTGTCCGCCAGGCGCTGGATGATCGCGATGCGCTCACGCACCTGCTTGTGATTTTCCATGATGCCCTTCGGGTAGTAGCCTTCCTCGCGGCCGGCGCCGGTGTAGATCTTGCCGTCCGGCAGGACGAAGTTCTGGCCGCCCGCGATGCTGTCGATGGAAACATAGTCGAGCGCGAAGCGGACGACCGTGTTCTTGAGTTCGACCTGGAACGTCGGGTGCACCGCGATGCGGTCGTCCTTGACGTTGTTCAGGTAGAAATCGCCGCCCTGGAAAGCGGCCGCGAGGCGGTAGCCGACCTTGGCGTCACCGATCTGGCCGAGCGGGGCGGTGGCATCGAGTTCGGCGCGGTATTGGCCGTAGTCGCGGAATGAGCCGGTGATCTTGGTCATCGCGTACGGCAACGGCTTCTTGGTGGACTTCAGCACGACGCCGCCGAGACCGGCGTTGGCGTAGAGCACGCCCGCCGGGCCGCGGATGACTTCGTAGGAGTCGATATTGACGTTGTCGCTGTACGGAACGTTCTCGATGGCATCATCCATGTAGGAGTTCAGCACGCGCGCACCGCGCAGGCGGATCGATTCACCACGGTAGAACTGCGAGGCGCCCGCAAACTGCAGGACGTCGGAGGTCTTGGTGGCACCGATGTCATCGATCAAGTCGCGGGTCACCACGGTGAGTGACTGTGGGATCTTGATCAGCTCCTGGTTCGTCTTGAACCCCGTCGCCGTGTTGTTGGCGACGTAGCCCTTGTCCTGGGTCGAGTTGACCTCGAACTTGGTGAGCTGGATCGTTTCCTGTTTTGGCTCCGAGTTCGCCGAAGCGGACTGGGAGAACCCAGTCATGGTGGCGGCTAGAGTGGCCGCACACGTGAACAAACCGCGCCACGTACACGTGACGCTACGATTTTTGGGTGTCATTAGGTGTGCCTAGGTCGGACGAGTGATTCGTCCGATTCTGTATACAGATTTATACGGGCGCATTATCCTGTCAACGCCCATTTGGGCTCAAGCCCCCACCAACCCGTCAAAGGTCCCCGCTATAAAGGAGTTCCTCAGCCGTCAGGTCCCGGGCGATCACCCCGGCATCCGTCTGCGCGAGCATGCTGAAGTTGTGATCGATGAGCTCCTGCAGGTGGAACTCCATCTCCTGCTTGGCCAGCGGGGCATTGCCGGCCGCAATCGCGTTGTAAATGTCCTCGTGCTTCGCGAGCACCGCACGGCGGCGAACATCGGACTCCGACTTTGGCGTGACCGCCGCCTCGACATTGGACAGCCCCGAGACCACCCGATGCAGCAGGTGCAAGCGCATGATTTCACGCTTCATGAGCTCGTTCTTCGCCGCCGCCATAATTGCGATGTGGAAGCGAATATCCTCTCGCATAAGGTCGCTCAGCCAGGGTTGTTCCTTGTCGGAAGCGATGATCTTGTCGGTCAGCACGCGCATCGCCTCGAGGGCGAACTTGATCGCCGCCAGATCGGTTTCCGTCCGGTTGGCGGCTGCCAGGCCCGCTGCGTGACTTTCCAAAGCCAGACGCAGGTCCGACATCTCGCGGAACTCGCGCAGGTTCATCTTCTTCACGCTGGCGCCAATGTGCGCGCGGATCGTCACGAGACCGTCCGTTTCCAGCTTGCGCAAGGCGTCGCGGACCGGCGTCCGGCTCACCTTGATCTCCTTCGAAAGCACCTCCGTCATCAGCGGGTGCCCGGGCGGAAAATCACCGCTCAGGATCCGCTTGCGGATATAGTCGTAGGCTACATCGGTGTTGACGCTTTTCATCTGGGGTAAACGCTGACCATGTATACAAGAAACTCAACTTTTTATAACGCCCACGCGGCGCCCGATCTGCACCCGGTTAGGTGAGAAACGGGATGATTTTCATGAGTTTTTCTTCGCGTAGTGGGCCAGCCGTTCCTCGTCCACGGCCACTCCGAGGCCGGGGCGAGTCGGGACGGTCACCTGACCATCCGATATTTTGAGCGGTTCGACCAGCAGGTCGTCCCGGAAGGGGTTCTCAACATGGTCCAGTTCAAGCATGGGAGACTCGGTAGTCCGCCCCCACGAGGCGTCGGGCAGCACGGAGATCAGGTGGACCGACGCCGCAATGACGATGCCGCCGGCCCAGCAGTGCGGCATGCATTGCACGCCCCACAGCCGCGCCATTTCGGCGATGAATAGCACTTCACCGATGCCGCCGGCCAGGGCGACGTCGGGCTGCGCGATGTCCATGATGCCCCGATTGAGCGCCTCCTTGAAACGGGCGCGCGAGGTCAGGCCCTCACAGGCGGCGATCGGTATGTCCAGCGTCTCGACCAGTTTTTCGTAGCCGGCATAATCAGGGGCGCTCTGGGGCAGCGGTTCCTCCCACCAATAGTAATCCAGTTCCTCCAGCGCGCGGCCCATCTTGATCGCACCACCCAGGGCATAGGCGCCATTGCCGTCTGCCATGAGTTTGACGTCAGGCCCGACGGCGCGGCGCACCGCCTTGGCGGCAGCGAGGTCGCGATCATGCGGCTGGCCGCCGAGCCGCATTTTCATTGCGCGGAAACCGGACTCAGCCAGTCGCTCGGCCTCCCGCGGGTAATACTTCTCGGGCTTCTCCCCCTCGATGTAGTTCATGGCGGAGGCGTACGCCTGGACCCGGGGACGGAGGCGGCCGCCATAAAGTTCCGCGATGGGCAGACCGAGGATCTGCCCGCGCAAATCGTCGAGCGCGATCTCCACGCCGCCGATGGCCATGCCGTTGCCGAAGCTCTGCCCCCAAAGCTCGCGCGAGATCGCGCGGCGATCACACGGGTCGCGACCGCGCAACACCGTCGCGCAGTGGTCGTCGATCACACCTCTCACCCCGGGCAAGGCAACCGTCTCGCCCCACCCCACCAATCCTTCGTCGGTCTCGATCCGGATGATGAGCGTCGTGCGGGTGCGGTAATAGAAGTTAGCCGGGCCCGTCGGTTTCGACATCGGGTGGCTCAGCAGGTACGTTTTCAGGCTTTTGATTTTCATGGAATTTATGGTGGTGAACCCAACTCAATCCAGCCGGGCGACAATCGTATCGGGGTAGCGCATCTTGATGCCGTTTTCCCCGGTGACGCCGATGACCTCCCGGCCAAGGACGTTGAAGCGGGTGTCCGCAAGGCCCGTGGGCAGTTCGCCCACGATTTGCGTCTGACCCGACTGCGGATCCACGCTGATGATCTGCGTGAGGAACTTATCGGTGTAGCCGCCCACAACGACGAGTTTGTCGCCGATGACCAATCCACAGGCGCCCCGGAGGGGAAACGGCAGCCGCCCCAGGGCGGTCCACTGGTCGCGACGGGGATCATACGCAAGGATGTCATCGAGGTTGCGGATTTTGCCGCCCTCGGCCGTGCAACCCCCGACGACCAGGAACCGGCCGCCCACCGCGCCAACCGAGGCCGTGAATCTCGCCGGACCCGGCATGGGCGCGCGGACCTGCCAGGCTTCACCGGGTCGGGCAACCCAAAGGGAACTCGTCGCCGAACCAAAATCGCTGCCCGTGCCCGTCAGACCGCCCAGCAGATAAATGCTGCCGTCGATGACCACCGCCGCCGATGAACGCCGCGGTTCCGGCAACGTCATGCCCGCCACCACGCTCCAGGCTCCGCCCTGATAACAATGCACATCCCTCTGCGCGACGCCCTCGGCGCCGCCCCCGAGGATATAAAAGGCATCACCGACGGCCACGGCCGGCGCATCGCCCCACGGCTTGGGCAGGGGCGCCAGTGAATGCCAGCGGTCCGTGGTTGGATCGTAGGCGTCGACCCGCGTGTCCCAGAATTTCTTTTCGCCCACCCAGTAGGTGCCGCCCGCCGCCAGGAGCCGGCCACCCGTCACCGCCACGGCGCAACCCGCCCGCGGCAGGGCGAGCGGCGCGCACAGTTTCCAATTCGTGAGTTTGATTTTGGTCATGGGAGATTGGTCGTCGATTCAGGCAGTGGTCTTTTGCTGGTTTCGTTTCAGCACGACATTGACCAGCCAAAGAAAGAGCGCGCAGAAAAAGGCGCCGAAACCCGCGAAGGCCAGGATCAGGTTCACGCCCAGTTTCGCATCGCGCAGGGCGCCCACCCCATAGACCGCCAGCCCGCCGCTGACCGCCGCGCAAAGATTGGAAACCCCCATGGCGGTGGACCGATAGCGCGAATCCACTGTCAGGCAGATGATCGGCATGAGGTTGGCCCCAACGACGCCCATGGCCAAACCCCACAAGCTCAAGCTAAGCAGGGTAAAGGCCAGCATCGGAATCCAGCCGGTGAGAAAGAAAGCCGGGACCGCCACGAGCACGGCCGCCGCCGCCAGGGTGACCCGGGCGCGGGGGTTGGACTGACTGAGACGATCGGACCAGTGGCCGCCCCCCAGCAATCCCACCGTCTGGAAGAAATACAGGAAGCCGAGCGCGGAAAATCCCGCCGCGCCCTGCCCCATCGAAAACTGTTCCTTCATCTGGGTCGGCATCCAGCCGATGATCATCCAGCTGACCGCGCCCTGCACCAACGAGAAGGCCATCATGGCGTAGAAAGGCCCCGGCTTGGCCAGGCTCAGCAGGGCGTCGCTCAGCCTGATGCCCGGCAGTGCGCCGTCGGCGGCCGCCTCGGTCACGCCTTCCCGCGGCGGCTCACGCAGGACGAAAAACAGCACCGCCGCGAGCGCGAGATTCGGCACCGCGATGATTTCATAAGCTCGGCTCCAGCCCAGTTCCGCCGCCAGCCAGCCGCCCACGCCGCCGAGCGCCGAACCGGCGACCATCCCGGTCACATGAATGCCCGCCGCCAGGGCGCGGGTCGACCCGCGGTGATAATCGATGATCAGGGCAACCGCCGCGGGAATGTAGCACGCCTGGCTCAGTCCCAGCAGCGTGCGCAGAACAAAAAAATGCTCGAACGACTTCACATAGGCCGTGACCAACGTGATCGCCGACCAGATGAACAAGGTCACCGTGATGACCTTGCGCCGGCTGAAACGATCCGCGACGAAACCGGCGACGGGACTCGCGAAAGCATAGACCCACAGGAACGCGGAGGTGAGCAACCCGAACTGGGCATCGCTCATGGGTATCGCCTCCACGATCGAGCCGCGCATCGTCGTCACCATGGTGCGCGTCAGATAATTGGACGCGGCCGCCGCCCAGAGCACCGCCACGGCAGTCCAGGCCGCGAGCGGGAGCGCCGCGGCAACGGGACCGGGGGATTTTGCTGAGTCGGTGGGGGTCACGGGATAAGTTGGTTGGGATCCAAGAAGGCGAACTAGTAGCCGAGCAGCTTGTTGGTTTGGTTGTGCAGCGGCTGGCGCGCGGCGTAGCGTCGCAGGTTCTCCGTGAAGAGCTGCATCATTGCCTGCCAGAAACCCTCGAAGGCGCCGGCCATGTGCGGCGTCATGATGAGATTTGGCGTGTCGTAGAAAAAGTGATCCGACGGCGGCGGCTCCTGCTCGAAGCAGTCCACTGCGGCGCCGGCAATCTGCCCTTTCTGCAACGCATCAGCCAGCGGCCGTTCCTGCACAATCCCGCCGCGGGATATGATGATCACCCGCGCGCCAGGTTTCAGCAGCGCCAACTCGGCCGCGCCGATCATGCCGGCGGTGTGCGGCGTGTAAGGCGCCGCCACGAGGAGCACATCGCACTCGCGCAACATGGGCGCGAGTTCCGCCGGCTTGAACCACTTTTCCGGGAGCGTGCCCTCGGGGTCGCCGGTGCCGGGCCAATGGTTGTAGCCATCGTCGCGCCGCGGCGCCGGGTCGAGTGCCACGATGCGCATGCCCAGCGCGTGCAGTTGGCGCGCACATTCGCGCCCGATGCTGCCGTAACCCAACACGCCGGCCGTCAGGCCGCGCAGCACGGAGGCGCGCAGGTCCCAGCGGGCCGGCGGCCAGTGCCGCGACCGCTGGATCGCGCCGAGTTGCGGCAGGCAGTGCACGAGCATCAAGAGGTTGCCGGTGACAAACTGCGCGATCGGCACGCCGTGCAGGCCGCTCGCCGTCGTCACCAGGATGTTGCTCTGCGCGATTGCAGTCTTGGTGACCTGGTTTGCGCCGGCCGACACGAGTTGAATCCACTTCAACTTCGGGCACACCGAGAGGTCGCGCGGCACGTGCAGGTCCGTCATCAAGATCTCCACGTCACGCAAGTCGATCGACTCGGGCGGCTGCCCGTGCGTTTCGACCAATTCCATCCCGGGCAACGCCGCTTGCATCGCGGCGCGCTCGGCCGCGGTCGGCCGATAGGAGATGTCACGATTGAAAAGAATGCGCGTCACTGCTGCGGGCATGTCCGGTTTCAGGGAATGTTGACCACGCGACCTTCGGCGGAGGAGGTCATGAGCGCGAGACTGGCCGCGAGCCCGGCGCGTCCGTCCTCGCCGGTCGCGATGTCGGAGGGCTTCCCATGCACGAAGTCGATGAATCCGGCGATCTGGTTGTTGAAGGCCAGCATGCGGCCGATCTTGTACGCGGATTCCGGGTCGTCCGCCATCACGGGCGGCTGCTCGGAGACCAAGCGCCAGCCTTTCTCGCGGTCCGTTTGGTACATTTTGCCGAATCCATCCATGTCGAGCGAGCCCTTGCTGCCCATGATCTGCAGGTGCGCCATTTCACCTTCGAACTCGCCATGCGAAGCCTGGGTCGTGTGCACGGTACAAACCGCCCCGCCCGCGGTCTCGAAGATGCCGACGGTGGTGTCCTCGATGGGACGATCCGGCGAGTAGGTCTTGCTGAAGCCCGCGGCCCGCTTGAAGGTCTCGCCGGTGGCCCAGCGCATCGCATCGATGCCGTGCGGCAGGGCGTCGATCACGAATCCAATGGACTCGGGGGAATTCACCCAACCCGCCTTGTTGCCGCCGAAATTGCTGACGACGGCCAGCTGGCGATACATCGCAAAATGCATGCTCTGCACCTTGCCAATCGCCCCGGAGCGGATGATGCGCCGCATGATCGGCAGATTGATGCGGTAACGCAGGTTGTGCGCGACCGCGATGGTGAGACCGTGCTTTCGCGCCGAGGCGATGATCTCATCGCAATGGTCGACCCGCTGGGTCATCGGCTTTTCGATGAGGCAATGCTTGCCGGTTTCCAGGGCGAGCATCGTCTCCCGATGGTGCGTGAAATGCGGGGTCGTGATGACAATGGCGTCGATGTCCTTGCGCTTCATCAAGGCCTCCAGCGTGGGCTCGGCGGCGACGCCGTAACGCTTGGCGAGGTCGCCGGCGCGCGAGCCGCCCCAGATGGCGACGAGTTCGGCGGTGTCCTTGTTGTTGAGGATGGCTTCGGCGTGGGTGCGACCCATGTAACCGGAGCCTGTGATGCCAAAACGCATTTTCTTCATGATCGGAGGGGTTGAGTTATTTCCAGAGAATCGAGCGGTCGATCGAGGCGATCGTTGGGCAACCAAGGAGCGACATCGCCATCAGCAGTTCCTGACGGAGGATCTTGAGTACGTGGGTGACGCCGGGCGCCCCACCGGCGGCGAGGCCATAGACGTACGGTCGCCCGATCTGGACCGCCGCGGCGCCGAGGGCGATCGCCTTGACGATGTCCGTGCCACGGCGAATGCCGCCATCCACAATCACCGGCACGCGACCGTTGACCGCTTCCACCACCCTGGGCAGTGCCTCGACGGTCGCGGGCTGCGTGTCGAGGCAGCGGCCGCCGTGGTTGGAAACGATGATGCCGTCCGCGCCGGCTTTCAGGCCGATTTCCGCATCGGCGGGATTCATCACGCCCTTGAGCAACATCGGCACCTTGGTAAACGACCGCAGCCATTCGATGTCGCGCCACATCAGGTTGAGCGGTTGCACGACATCCAACGTTTGAATCGAGGCCGGGTCGCGGATGCCGACGTAGTGCGGATACGTCACACCCGGCGGCAGTTGCACGGGGGCGCGCATCTGCCGGTTGCGCGGACCATCGAGCGGACTGTCCACCGTCACACACAAGGCCTTGGCGCCGGCCGCTTGCACGCGCTCCACGAGGGCCCGACTCAAGCCGCGGTCGCGGGAAACGTAGAGTTGGAACCACACCGGGTGCGTGGCCGCCGCCACCACGTCCTCGATGCTCGTGTTCGAACCCGAGCTGAGAACCATGGTCGCGCCGAATGCACCCGCGCCGCGCACGGTGGCCAGTTCGCCCTCGGGATGGGACAACCGATGGCTCGCGGTCGGCGCGAGGAGGATGGGCGTCGACATCCGCTGGCCGAGGAGCGTCGTTGAGCAATCGAGCCCGGACAAATCCCGGAGCACGCGCGCCTGCAGGCGGATGTCGCGGTACTTCTCGCGGTTCCAGCGCACGGTAAGTTCATCAGCGGCGGCCCCGGCCACAAAATCGTAGACCGCGGGTAGCATCACATTGCGCGCCGCCGCCTCGACATCATCCAGGTTAAGCAGCGGGTCAAGCGACGCGCTGCCGGGCGCGGTCGCGCCGGCGCCTCCGCCGCCCGAAGTACCCGCGGCATCGAGGGAATTCAGGGCGAGGCCGCCGACGCCCAGCGCGGCCATGAATTGTTTGCGGCTGATTGGTGGGTTCATTTGACGGTTTTCAAAAAAGCAATCAGGTCGCGGCGCTCGGCTTCGTCCGAGAGACCCGGAAAAGGCATGGTATTGCCCGGAATGACGGCCTGCGGATCACCGAGAAACTCAAACAGGTTCTCTTCGTTCCAGGTACGCTTCGCGTTGCGCAGCGCCCGGCTGTAGCGAAACCCCGGCACGCTCGCCGACGGGCGACCGAACACGCCCAGCAGGTTCGGCCCGGGATTGGGGACTTCCTCCGAGGCCTCGCGGTGACAGGCGGCGCAAGTGGCGAAGATCTTCCTCCCCCGCTCGACGTCGCCCGAGGCCGGCTCGGTAGCGGTCGCGAGTCCGGCAAGTCCAAGGAAAAGAAACAGCGCTTTCATGACAGATGGCCCGGTTTGGCCACGTAGCGCGCGAGGTCATCGCCGAGGCGCAGGGCGAACGCGCCAACCGGGCCCGTGGGATTGTGTCCGGCATTATGCGGAAAGATCGACGCCCCGACGACGAAGAGATTCTCGACGTCCCAGTGTTGCAGCCGGGGCGACACCACGCTGGTGCTGGGGTCCGCGCCCATCGGCGTGCCGCCCGTGACGTGCGTCCCTTGGTAGTAACGCGCATCGAACGGCGCGGTGCGCGGCGTCACGGGACCGACGATGGTCGCGCCCATCGCCTGCGCGATCCGCGCCGCCTGGCCCGTGCAGTAGGCCGACATTTTTTCCTCGTTGGCGCGGAAATCGAAGGTCATCCGCACGAGCGGCTGCCCGAACGCGTCTGTGTAATCCGGATCGAGGTCGAGGTAGTTGCCGCGATGCGGGTAGCAGCTGCCCTGCACGCCAATCGCGAAGGTGTGGGGGTACCACTCGGCGTTGGCGCGTTTCCAAGCCGTGCCCCAACGCGGCGTTCCGGGCGGCACGCGGCGCGCGTTGATCGGCCGGCCACCCGTGACATTCACGCCGATGTACCCGCCGCCCAGGAAACCCATCCCGGTGTGGTCGAAATTGTCGTCGTTGTGTTCGTCGATAATGGTGCCGGTGCCCCCGGCGCCGAGGAACGGATTGATCCACCGGTCCCGCATGAAAATGGAGATGCCGGAGTTTGCCTGGTAACAGAGGTTGCGCCCCACGACGCCCGTCGCGGATGCCGGATCGTAGGGTCGGCCCAGCCGGCCGGTGAGCAGCAGCCGCGTGTTGGTCAACGTAAACGCCGCCAGCACCACCGCGTCCGCGGGTTGGAACGTCTCCTCCCCGGTCGCGAGGTCCAGGTAACGCACGCCCCGGGCCCGATGAGTGGCCGGGTCATGCTCGATGGCGAGGACGTGGCTGTGCGTCCGCAGCGTGAACCCCGGCTGCCGCGCGAGCCACGGGTACAGCAAAAGGTCCGGTGTGCCCTTGGCGTTGGCCTCGCAAATGAAGCGCTCGCAGTGGCCGCAGTATTGGCACGCGCCGAGACGCATGCCGTCGGGATTCTCGTAAGCGCCGTGGGAAAGCGCGGCGGGCGATGGAAACGGCTTGTAACCGAATTCCCGGACCACCACGTCCTGGAAAATCTGCCCAGCCTCCGTCCGCTCGAGCGGCGCTTGCGGATACGGGTTTTGCCGGGGCGCCTCGAACGGATTGCCGCCGGGCTGGATGACGCCGCGCAGGTTGCCCGCCTGGCCGGAGACGCCGAACAGTTTTTCGAAGAGGTCGTGATAGGGCTCCATTTCGTCGTAGCCCACACCCCAATCGCGAATCGGCATGTCGTCGGGAATCGCGCCCTTGCCGTACCGCTGCTCGAAGCGCGAGCGGAGCGTGAGGTTGTAGTCCGCCCAACGAAAGACCTGCCCGCCCCAGTGGCTGCCGGCGCCCCCCACCCCGGTGCCCGGCAGGAACGCGGACAAGCGCCGCATCGGCCGCGCCTCCGCGGTGCTCTCCCGGCGAAACGTGTAAGTTTCGGTCGCGGCGTCCTGCATCAAGCCCGTGCGCACGTCCCACCGCAATTCATCGCGCTGCGTCGGAAGCCGGCCCTCCGCCCCGCCGCGCCGATCGCCACCGCGTTCGAGCACGACCGTGCTGATCTGTCGTCGCACCAACTGCCGCGCGACGAGGCCGCCGGCGAGACCGCCCCCGACAACGACCACGGAACAGTGCGGCAGGGTTTTCATCTCAGCCGAAATCCTCCATCGACTGCGGTGACTTCGCACCCGGGAACGGCTTGCCGCGATACCGCACCATGTTCAGGCCGTTGACAGCCGGCAGTCCGGGATAACCGATCATTTTCCAGAAAACCTTGTCGCGATTCCCGCCGTAGATTGGGTCGGAAAAACAGGCCTGCGTGAAGAGCGGGTAAACCATTTCATTAAACCACTCGTCGAGATCCACGCCGGCCGATTTGACCTTTCCCTCGGCAACATCCTTCAGGAACGCATCCGCCTCAGCCGGCGCGAGTGCTGCGAAACGCCGTGCATACCGCTCGAAACAAGCCGCCGCCGCAACGGCGAGTCCGCTCTTGAAAAACTGCGCCGGATTCATCGGCAACTGGTAGCCGTCCTCACGCCGTCCGGGCCGCCAGGGGCCGCGCTGATACAGACGCTCGCCCCGTCCAAACGAACCCGCCAGTTGACGGTCGATAAACGCCGCGAGGCCACATGCCACCCCGTTCGGAGTCATCTCATCGGCCGGACACATGACGTCGACCATGTGCTCGACAAACTCCGCCTCGGCCGGATCGAGCGCCAGAAATACGAAAGCGGCAGGCTCGACGGCCGCAGTCGCAGCGCTCCCTGTGGCTGGGGTCGCCTCCTTGGCACCCGCCGCACGTGGCAGCACGGCCAATCCCGTCAGCGCCGTGGCTGCACGCAGGAACTCGCGGCGCCCGGGCTTAGGGGACTCATCGGCATCGGCGGCGGTGGACATAAGAGCGAAGGAAGGACGAAAGTCGGAACCCGTGAATTCGATTCAGGGATGAGTCAGTTCCCCCGGATCGCCGGAAGCCCGGCCACCCGCATGACGTCCAGCAGCGACGAATCGGTCGCCCGATCCGCACTCCTGGTCGCTAACCGAAAATCGCTTGCGCGACGTTCGGCCCACCGCGACCCGGTCGCGGTGGTTTCCTAAAAGTGCAATCGGTGCGCAGCGAACAGGCTGCGCACCGGACTACACTGCGTGGGGCAAACATCACTCCCCGCGTCCGCCTAGAAGCTGTAGGCGGCGTGGAAGGTGAAGCTGCGCCCGATGTTGGTTTCCAGCAGAGTGGCCGAGTTGATGGCTTGCGGGGTGAGGCCGTCGAAGACGTTCTCAACCTCAAGCTTGAACGACCAATGCTGGTTCAGGTTGTAGTTGGCGAAGACCTTCACCACCGGATCCGAATCATTGGTGATGAACGCGGGCTTGCCCGCGTAGGTCAGCGCGCCGGTCGCCGTGACGCGACCGCTGGTGCGATAGCCGCCAACACCGAGTGCGAGCCCCTTGGCCGCGCCATCGCGGAACGAGTACTTTCCGAACACGCCGATGGTGGACTTGTACGAGTCGTCCACCGGCCCGGCGTTCTGGTCCTTCACCTTGCCGGAGTAGAAGTTCGTGATCAGCTCGAACTCACGGTTGAGGCTGAGGGAGATTTCACCGTCGATACCCTTCTGCTCCGTCTTGCCGATGATCACGTTAAACGTGCGACCGTCGGGCAGAACGCCGCCGAAGACCGCGAGGCCGGTCGTGTCCAAGTCGAAGAACGACACGGTCGCGTTGAGCTTGTTGTCCAGGAGGCTGACCTTCACGCCGACTTCCTTGCCCTTGCCGGACGCACCCGGGACGGACGTACCGTCGGCGAGGATCGCCGTCGGGCTCGAGGGCAGCTGGGTATTGGCGGTCATGGCATACACCGCCAGTTTCTTATCCATGAACTGGGCGACCACGCCCCAGCGATGGAGGTTGGCGTTCACCTTGGCCAAGGTCGCGGTGTTGATCAGGTAGTTGGCGAGATTGTTGGTCTCGTCCTTGAACTTGGCGACGCCGCCGACGAGGATGAGGTGGTCCTTGACGACCTCGACGTTCTGCTGGATGTAGAAGTTGGAGAACTCGCTGCGGACGCGGTTGCCCGGATTGGCCGGGGACACGAACTGGCTGAGCGGCAGAGCCGGCAGCGTGTTCATATCGAGGCCATCGATTGGGCGCGTCGCCAGGCGAACGCCCGGGCCACCATAGTTCTCATTGTTCCAGAGTTTGTTGGAAGCCTTCTGGATCGTGACGTTCAAACCGAAGGTCGTCTGGTTCTGCATGCCGCCGATTTCATAGCGGCCATTGGTATCCCACGCGATCGAGGCGTTCTCCAGGTGAATGTTATTCTTGCGGTTCAGGAACGTGATCGTGCGCGTGTCCCAATTCACACCGCCCGTCGGAAGCACGACGCTGCCGATGCGGTGCATTTTATTCCAGTCGAGGCCGATTCGGGTTTCCCAGTTGTCGAGCACCCGATGCACCGCGTTCGCGCGGAAGCCGTGGTGGGTGTGGGTTTCCGTTGCGCCCGGGGGCAGGAAGGTGCTGGCCTCACGTCCGTTGCCCGTGAAGATCTTGCCGTTCGGCTGGAGCACCGCGGTCGGATTGGAGGGCCGGGCGATCTCCTGGTAGTCGTAGGCCATCATCACGCTGGTCTTGTCGTTGTCCCACTGAAAACTGGGATGCAGAAACGTGCGGTCTTCCTTCGTATTCTTGAAATAACCGTCGCCGCGCGAGCCGCCGCCGATGAGGCGATACTTCAGCTGGCCGTCGCCGATATCGCCGATGGGGCCGGTGAAGTCACCGACCGCGCGATACAGCCCATAGTCCGTGATGCTCGTCTTGACCGAGCCCATGAACTTCGACTGCGGGCGCTTGGAGGTCTTGTTGACCACGCCGGAGAGTTGGGAGTTCGGATAGAGCAACGCGGCCGGACCGCGGATGATCTCGATCGAATCGATGAACACGTTGTCCATGTACACCGTACGGGTCGTCATGCCGTCCACGACCGGGTAGGTCGAAAAGGCGTTGCTGCCGCGCAATTGGTAGAGTTCGCCACCAAACTTCGGCACACCACCCACGTAGACCAGGGTCTTCGCCAGGTCGAACTCACCGATGTCGTCCATCAGGTCCCGGGTGACCACCGTGATGGCCTGCGGGATGTCCACCGCCTGCTGCTTGGTCTTGAACGGGGTCGCGCTCTTGGCGACGTAGCCCGTATCCTGGGTGGAATTCACCCGGTAGACCGACAGGGCGAGAACATCGTCCTTTTTGCTGCCATCCGAGGCGGGGGCCGCCACTTGACCATGGGTCCCCGTAGCCAGGACCAGAGAAGTCGCGCACAGGAGTATGACGCGACGACGCAAGACTTCGAACACCGTAACTATTTTCATTTGGTGGGTTGGGTTGATTGCCAGCTTGCCAAAACTGTATACAGCACGATACAGCTGTGCTCAACAGTCAACCTCATATTTGAACGCACGCTTCCTAATGAACGCCTCCATCAACACGCTTCCATCCCCCCACTGGCAGCCCCGCTCCAAACTGATCGCTCTCGCCCTTCTTTGTATGAATTCAATCCATCCGCTCGTCGCCACCGAGGCCTCCGATCTTCAGACGAAAGCGCGCACCGTGCTCGCGCGGGCTTTGCGCGAAGAGACCGGCTTCATTCGCATTCACGCAGCCGAAGCCCTCATCGATACCGGCCAGGTCGAGCCGGTGCGCGCGGCCTTTGCCCGCGCCGGTGAAACGGCGACGGCGACGACCTCCCGCATCGGCATTTGGCGAGTGCTCGCCCTCGCGAGCGCGACACCGGCGGAAAAAGCCGCGTGGGTGAAACGAGTCCGCAATGTGGCCACCGACGCCCAGGCGACCGACCGACTCCAAGCGGTCGAAACTCTGGGCAAACTCCATGTGTCGCTGGATCCCACCGAAATCGCCGCAATTCGCGACTACGCTCTCCGCGCGACGCCTGCGGAGGCCGCTTTTCCGCTCTGGGTTCTGCAAATCAACGGCGACGCCAACGTGCTGCCGAAAATCGTGGAATCAGCCACTGCAAGCGACCCAATCGCCCGCCTGCGCGCAGCGTATATCCTCAAACGGGATCGCCTGACCGGCGCGGGCGCCCGCGAAGCGATTGCCCGCGCCTTCACGACCGAACCCGCGGATTCGCCCGCCTACCCCTACCTGACATGCGCCATGGCCATCCTCGCCGAAACCCCCGGCGACCGAAGGGAATACGCCGATCGGCTTGAGAAACTGGCCCTCGACCCTGCCCTCTCAGCCAAATACGAGATCTGCCTCACCCTCATGCAGCTCTGGCCGGCAGAGAAGGCCACGCGGCTCGCTCCCCTGCTCGAAGATGCCAATCCCGACACCCGAATCGGCGCTGCTTGGGCGATTCTCAAACTGTCCGCCACCAAATCCTGATTCTGGCGACCCAACATCGGTGTTGACACACCCTCGACCCACCGAAATACGTCTGTATACATATAGAAACACTTAATCCGAGAGCCTTTCCCACGCCATTCCGATCGGAACGGGCAGGTTTGAAGTGATTTCCTCGGCGACGACGTTTTAACCTCTCTCATGCATTCCATTTTGGTCATCGGATGCGGCAGCATCGGCGAGCGACATCTCCGTTGTTTCGGCAAGACCGGTCGGGCAACCGTCACCGGTTGCGACGCCAACCCGGCACTGCTTGAAACCATTGCCAAAACCTACGGTGTCGCTACCGCCACCGACTGGCGGCAAGCCCTTGCCACTGGCCACTTCGATGCTGCCGTCATTTGCACGCCCGCGCACCTCCACGTGGCGATGGCCACGGAAATCCTCCAGCGGGGCATGCACGTCCTCATCGAAAAGCCGCTGTCCCAATCCCTGTCCGGCGTGCCCGAGCTGCTGGCGACGCACCGGCGCTCTGATCGCAAGGCGGCGGTCGCATATGTGCTCCACGTTTACCCGATTCTCAGCGCGGTTCGCGAATTCCTGCAGAGCGGCGCGCTGGGACCCGTGCTGCACGCCACGTGCACGAGTGGGCAGTATTTCCCCGGCGGACGCCCGGCGCACACGGTCCACTACTCGAAGACCTACTACCGCGACCGCAAGACGGGCGGCGGCGCCATCCAGGACGCGCTGACGCACACCGCCAACTGGTTCGAAAGCGTGCTGGGCCCCACGGACAGCGTGATGTGCGACTGCTCGCACCAGGCGCTGCCGGAAGTCACCGTGGAGGACACGGTCAACATCAGCGCGCGCAACGGCGGCACGCTCGTGAATTACACGCTCAACCAGTTCCAGGCGCCGAACGAGACGACGCATCAATTCAACACGGCCACCGGCAGCGTGAAGGTCGAACTGCACAACCGCCGCTGGGGCGTCCTGCGCCTCGGCGAACCCGCGTGGCAGTGGCACGAGGTCCCGGCCATGGATCGCGACGGCCCGTTCATCGAACAGGCGAACCGCTTCCTTGACTACATCGACGGCAAGCCGCTCCGCCTGTGCTCGCTTGAAGCCGCCGTGCAAACGCTCCGGTTTAACCTGGCGGCCCTCGCATCCGCGGACTGCGGCGCGCGCGTACATTGTGCACAAGTCCTCGGTTGAAGAATTTCCCATGAAAGCCGCGTCCTCCTCCCGTCGCTCCCCTGCCCGCCGACCCGCGCGTCCGGCCTCGCGCCGCCCGGCCACTCCCGCCCAGGTCGCGATCGACATCGATGCGAACCGCCGCCTGCTGAACAACTATCGGTACGTCGAGCACGAGGCCATGATCCAGCTCGCGGGTTGGCTGCCCCGGGCGGCCACCTTCGAACTCAAGTGCGAGTTCGGGCGCTCGCTCTGGGAATTTTCCCAGCACGTGAACGCGCTCTACCTGCGTTTGCGCGAAATCCAATCGCCGGCCTTCCAAAAGCCGGGTGACGCCGCTCTCGTGCGGCTCGTGGGCGAAATGCTCCACGCGCCGGATGAATTCGCCTACGCGTGCGGACTCTACCGCGTTGTGCTCCCGAGCCTGATCGACTCGCTCGAGAACCACGAGACGGCGACCTTTCCGAACAGCGACCAACCGAGCGTGCACGTCATCACCCATGCGCTGATCGACCTGCGCGCCCAGTTGCGCCGGGTGGAACCTTTGCTGAAGCAAGCGGAACGCGCGGGCAAGTTCACCTCTCGCACCCGCGCTTGGGAGCGCTACATCCAGGCGCTCCTCGGGGCCTGCGGTGGCGTCAGCGGCCTCGGCCGCCGACGCCCCGCACCGGCCGCCGCCCCGGCGGTGCGCGTGCCGTTCGTGACCCCGCGCGAAGCCAGCCGGGACGAGCGCTTCACCAACCTTTTCGCTGACCATGGCACGATGCCACCGGAGGAAGCCTACGAGGAACACACCGTGGAGGAGTTCGAGCGGTACTCCACCGAGATGCTCGCCGCCGAAACAGTGGCCCAGGTGCTCTTTGCCACCCGCGGCATGCCCTGGGAATTCGAATACGACAGCGCCCGCCACCTCTACGACGAGGTCCGCCATTGCCTCATGGGCTACGAGTGGATGCGGGCCCACGACATGGATCCGTTCAAATCCCCGCAGTACCTGCACATCTACAAATGGCGGAGCCAGTTTCCGCCGGTGATGCAGTATTGCATGCTCACGATGGGCAACGAGGTCCACGCGTTCCCCTATCGCCACCGCCGGGTCGAGGCCCACCAGCAGTCGGGCGACAAATTGAGCGAGCAGTTCGTCCGCTACGATATCGCGGACGAGACCCAGCACGTGCGCTTCGGGAAACGCTGGCTCCCCGAACTACTCAAACACGTCGGCGAAACGCGCTCGCTCGAAAAATACACCGCCGACGTGATCGAGGTGTGGGAGCGCGAGTACCGCACGGGCAAACTGACGATCAACGTCGAATAATTTTCCCATGAGCCTCGTCCCGCAACCCAACAACATCCGCCTCGCCATGCTCGGCAGCACGCCGGGCAACGGTCACCCGTACTCGTGGAGCGCGATGTTCAATGGTTACAACCGCGAGGCGATGACCAAGGAATGTCCCTTCGCCGGGATTCCGGTTTACCTCAACAAACAGCCGACCGAAGGCCTCACGATTCCGGGCGCAAAGGTCACGCACATCCACTGCGAGGGCGGCGGCGGTTTCACCGCCGAGCACGTCGCAAAGTGCTCGCTCATTCCGAACGTCGTGGAACGCGCCACGGATGTCATCGGCCACGTCGACGCGGTCATCATCGCGACGGACATCGGTGCCGAACACGTCGCCCGCGCGCGTCCCTTCATCGAGGCGGGCCTGCCCGTCTTCATTGACAAGCCGCTGACCGACAATGTCGCCGACCTGAACACCTTCCGGGCGTGGGTCGCGGCCGGCAAGCCGATCATGTCCTCGAGCAGCATGCGCTACACGAAGGAGTATTTGCCCTACCGGCTGTCCACCCGCGAACTCGGTGACCTGCGCTTCGTCAGCATTACCACCCCGAAGAGCTGGGAAACCTACGGCATCCACGCCCTCGAAGGCATGTACCCGATCCTTGGGCCCGGCTTCATCAGCGCGCGCAACGTCGGCACCAAGGAACGCAATCTCGTCCACCTCAAACACCGCAACGGTGCGGACGTCGTGGTCGTCGCAAATTACGACATGTTTGGCGGCTTCGGCCTGCTGCAACTGGTCGGCACCGCGGGCCACGTCAACGTCAGCAGCGGCGACACCTTCTTTTCCTTCAAGTCCCAACTCGAGGCCTTCATCGCCTACCTGCGCACCGGCGTCCGACCGTTCCCGTTCGCGGAAACGGTCGAGCTGATGCAGATCCTGATCGCCAGCATCCGCAGCCGCGATGAAGGCGGCCGCGAAGTTCCCCTGTCCGAAATCTGATTCTCCACCCATGAGCGCAAGACCCAGCCGCATTCTCAAACTCCTCCGCGAGCAACAGCTGCCCACCGTCCTCAAGGTCAACCTGTCCGAGCCCCGCGTCATCGAGATCGCCGGCCTCAGCGGCGTCGACGCGGTGTGGCTCTGCACCGAGCACGTGCCCAATGACTGGATCGGCCTGGAAAACCAGATCCGCGCCGCCCGCGTCCACAACATCGACACCCTGGTGCGCGTCGGCCGCGGCAGCTACAGCGACTATATCCGGCCCTTCGAGGCCGGCGCGACCGGCATCATCGTGCCGCACGTCGCCAGCCGCGCCGAGGCGCGCCAGATCATCGACTGGGTCCGCTTTCACCCGATCGGCAAGCGCGCCCTCGACGGCGGCAACATCGACGGCGAGTTCTGCCTCATGCCGATGGACGAGTACATCAAGCACTCGAACACCGAGCGGATTGTCATCCTGCAGATCGAGTCGCCCGAGGCGCTGGAGAACGTCGAGGAGATCTGCGCGCTCCCGGGTTTCGACGGCATCCTGTTCGGGCCGGGCGATTTCAGCCACCGCATCGGCAAGGCCGGGCAGATTGACGCGCCCGAGGTGGTCGCCGCCCGCAAGCGCGTGGGCGCTGCCACGAAAAAGTTTGGCAAGTTTGCCATGACCGCTGGCCTGATCGCCCCGCTGCCCCAGCTGGTCGACGAGGGTTACCGGGTCGTGGGCATCGGGGCCGATGTCGTGGCCCTGACGGGTTACGTCAAGCAGCGGCTCGAACTGGTGCGCGGCCTGATCGCGGAGTTGCCCCCGGCTGTCCGCCCGCCGGCCCGCTCGCCCTACGCCTAAACCGGAGCCCAGCCATGCGTCTTGCGCAACAGGTGGCCATCGTCACCGGCGGTGCCTCGGGTTTTGGCGAGGAAATCTGCCGGCAATACTGCGCCCAGGGGGCGCGCGTCGTCATCGGCGACGTCAACGCCGAGCGCGGCGCCCAGACCGTCCAGTCCCTTCGCGCCGCCGGGCATCAGGCGGAATTCCAAAAAACCGACGTCACGCGCAACGAGGACATGGGCCGCCTCGTGGCCACCGCCCTGGAGCGCTTCGGTCGCCTGGACATCATGGTGAACAACGCGGGGATCAGCCACGCGAACCAGCCGATGCTCAACGTGGGCGAGGCGGAGTTCGACCGGATCTTCCAGGTCAACGTCAAGAGCATCTACCTCTCCGCGATCCACTGCGTGCCGGTCTTTCGCAAGCAAAAGCGGGGCTGCTTCATCAACATCGGCTCCACCGCCGCCGTGCGCCCGCGGCCCGGGCTCTGTTGGTACAACGGCTCCAAGGGAGCTGTGGTGCTGATCACCAAGTCAATGGCTACGGAACTCGCGCCCGACGGCATCCGCGCGAATGCCATCAACCCGGCCATCGCGGAAACGCCGCTGCTCACCACCTTCATGGGCTTGGAAGACACCGCGGCCAACCGCGCCAAATTCACGGCGTCGATCCCGCTGGGCCGGCTGGGGCGCTCGAGCGACGTCGCCAACGCCGCCGTTTTCCTCGCCGAACCCTCTTCGGAATTCATCACCGGCGTCTGCCTCGAGGTCGACGGCGGGCGTTGCGTCTAATCTTTCCACCCATGTCCACCTCCGTGATCGCCCTTAACGGCAAAGTCATCATCCAGTTCGGCGGCACCGGCCTCCTCGGTCGCGCCCTCGTCAAATCGCTGGCGGCCGCCGGGGCCACCCTCGTCGTGGCCTCGCGCAACCGCGCGGCCCTCCAATCGCTCGCGGACGCCGAGGCGGCGGCGGGGCGAAAGGTGCTGATCGAGGAGACCGACATCTCTTCCGAAGCCTCGCTCATGTCCCTGCGCGACCGCGTCATCGCGAAGCACGGCAAGATTGACGGCATCGTTTTCAATGCGGTCAGCCGCCCGATGCGCACGATGAATGACGACCTGAAGATCTGGCGTGAATCGATGGAAACCAACGCCACCGGCATGTTCGCCACATGCCGCGTCTTCGGCGACGCGATGGCCAAGCAGGGCACCGGCGGGAGCATCGTCAACATCGCCTCCATCTACGGCATCGTCGGCAGCAATCTCTCGCTCTACGAGGGCACCACCATGACAACGGCCCCCGACTACTTCTTCCACAAGGGCGGCATGATCAACCTGACCCGCTACCTCGCCTCCCACTACGGCGCGCAGAAAGTCCGGGTGAACGTCGTGTCGCCGGGCGGCATCTACAATCCCGAGACCCCGCAGGCCGCGGAATTCATCAACCGCTACAACAAGGTGACGATGCTCGGCCGCATGTGCGATGCGGCGGAGGTCGGCGGCGCGGTGATCTTCCTCCTGAGCGACGCCTCCACGTACGTGACGGGGGCCAACCTTCCGGTCGATGGCGGCCACACCGCCAAATGAACCCCTGGTATCACCTCGAGGGCAAAAAGATCTGGGTCACCGGCGGCGCCGGCTACCTGGGGTCGGCCATCACCTGCGAACTGGACCGCGTCGGCGCCCAGGTGCTCTGTTTTGACCTGCCCGGCAAAGCCGAGGCGCTTGTGCGGGACAACCGGCTCAAGCAGACGATTCCGCTCAACGCCGACATCAACGACGCCGCGACGCTCCCGGCGACCTTGGAAAAGCTGCTCGCGACTCACGGCGTGCCCGACGGTGTCGTGCATTTGGTAACCGCCTCCTCCTCGGGCAAACGCCTGGAGCAGTTGAGCCCCGAGGAGTTTCAGCGCACCTTTGATCTCGCGCTCACGCCGTCCTTCATCCTTTGCCGCACGCTGGCAGGCCGGATGCAACAGCGCGGCAGTGGCAGCGTGGTGCTTTTCTCGAGCATGTACGGCGTCGTGGCCCCCGACAAAAGCATCTACCACGACCCGATGGCGCCCAACCCGATCGACTATGGCGCCAGCAAGGCGGCCACCTTGCAGCTGTGCCGATACCTGGCCATGCACTACGGGCCGTCGGGCGTGCGTTTCAACTGCATCACGCCGGGTCCGTTCCCGAACACGGCCGTCCAGCGGAACCACCCCTCGTTCATCGCCGACCTCAACAAGAAGACCGTGCTGCAGCGGGTGGGCCAGAATCACGAGATCGTCGGCCCCACCCTGTTCCTGCTCACGGACAGCGCCTCTTTCGTGACGGGACACAGCCTCGTGGTCGACGGTGGCTGGACGATCTGGTGAAAGCCAGCGTCCCCTCCGTCGGCTCCTCGTGGGCGGCCCCCGCGCTCACCGAACCTGCGTTCAGCGTCCCACTCGCCTCACCGGCGAACCTTGGCCCGGACTGGGTCGAACTCCGCCAATCCTGGCTCGCCGCCTCCGAGGCGAACTTCAATCGCGGCTGGGCTCGCATTCGCTGGGATCAGGCCGGACTGCTGTTCGAAACCGTCTTCCTGCAACGTAATCCCGCCAATCACGCCCGCCAGCTCAACGAGCGCACCTGGGAGCTTGGGGACATCGCCGAGTTCTTCCTGCAGGAAGTCGCCGGCGGTCGTTATCTCGAGCTGCACGTCACCCCCGAAAACCAGCGGCTGCAACTCCTGTGGCCGCCGGACGGGCTCGCGCGGTTTCGCGCGGGCACCGCCGCGCTGGAGCAATTCACCGTGGGGGACCCGAATTGGGTCAGCAGCGAAACCCAGGTCGAGAAAACCCACTGGGCGGCGCGCGCCTACGTCCCGTTCCGGTGTCTCGGACTCGCCCCCGGCGCGCAACTCGGCGGGCTGCGCACGGCCGTTTGCCGCTACGACCGGAGCCACGGGCCGGAAATCCTTTCCTCCACCGCGCGCCTGTCAGAGCCGAACTACCACCGCATCGCGGAGTGGGCGCAGTTGCAGCTTGCGTGGTGACCCGGTCACTTCGCGCGCCACAAGACGTCGCGGGTGATGGACGGAATCGTGGGACAGCCCAGCAGCGACATCGCCATGAGCAACTCCTGGCGCAGGATTTTCAGCACGTGTTCCACGCCGGCCGCGCCACCCACGGCCAGGCCATACACGTAAGGGCGCCCGATGTGCACGGCTGCGGCGCCCAGCGCCAGAGCCTTGACGACATCCGTGCCGCGGCGAATACCGCCGTCCACCATCACCGGCACGCGTCCCTGGACGGCCGCCACGATCTCCGGCAGGACCTCGATCGTCGCGGGCAACGTGTCGAGGCAACGGCCGCCGTGGTTCGATACGATGATGCCATCGGCCCCGGCTGCGATGCCCTCCACCGCGTCTTCGGCGCTCATGACACCCTTCAGCAGCAAGGGCACCCGCGTGATCGAGCGCAGCCACGCAATGTCCTTCCAAGTGAGGTTTGCCGGAATCACTCGGTCGAGTGTTTGAATCGACGACGGTTCGCGCACGCCCGCCAGGTGCGGGTACGTCACCCCCGGCGGGATCGCGAGGATCTCCCGCTGCTGACGGTACCTCGCGCCATCGAGCGGACTGTCGACGGTGACGCACAGCGCCTCAGCCCCGGCGGCCTGCACCCGCTCCACGAGCGCGGCGGTGATCGCCCGGTCTTTCACGACGTAGAGTTGGTACCAAACGGGCGCCCGGGCGACCTTCATCACGTCCTCGATCGCAGTATGCGTTCCTGAACTCAGGATCATCGTCGTTCCCACGGCACCCGCGCCCTGCGCCGTGGCAAGTTCGCCCTCCGGATGCGTGTAGCGGTGCCCCGCGGTCGGAGCCAGCATGATGGGCATCGGGTGATTCTTCCCAAAGAGCGTGACGGACGGGTCGAGCCCGGCCAGGTCCCGCAGGACCCGTTGCCTAAGTTTAATCTCTCCGAAGCACTCGCGATTCCACCGAATCGTGGTCTCGTCCGCGGCCCCACCGGCCACGAAGTTATAGACGACCGGCGGCATCAGCTCCCGCGCCCGGGCCTCGACGTCGTCGAGGTTGAGCATTTTCTCCAGCGTGTCCGGCGCGCCCATGGAAAGCGTCCCAACCTCAGAGCGAAATCCAGCGACGCTCGGCCGAGGACTGCAACATCGCCCGGCAAGCCGCGACCGCCGACCGGCCGGCCTCACCCGAACCAATATCGCTGGGACGGCCATGAATCAGGTCGATGAACGCGGCCATCTGGTCGCGATAGGCCTGCATGCGCACGTCGGCGAAAGCCGTGTCCGCGCCCTCATGCTTGACCGGCGGCTGCTGCGAGACGACCCGCCAGCCATTCTCATCCGAGAGGCGCAGCTCACTGTAGGCATCAAGGTCGAGCAGGCCCTTGCTGCCAACGATGCGGAACCGGAAATCCTCGCCGGGAAACGACGGCGCCGGAATCGCCCGGCTGGAGAACAGGGTTCCGATGGCGCCGTTGGCGAACTCCATGAGCGCCACGGTTGTGTCCTCCACCTTGATGTCGGGCAAAAGCGTCCGCGAAAACGCCGAGACCGTTTTCACCTGCGACTGCATCATCCAGCTAAGCAGGTCGATCGCGTGGGGCGAACTGTTGAGCAGGTGACCGATGTTCTCGGGGTCGTTCCACCACGACCAATCCCCGCCGAAGCCGCCGCTTTTGATCGCCCCGGCGTACATGGGCATGTTGACCTGGAACGCCTGCACATCGCCAATCGTGCCCGCGCGAACGAGCTCGCAGGCCTTGCGGTTGTTGACGCGAAAGCGCTGCTGGTAACCCACGCCGAGCGCCACGCCCGCCGTGGCCGCGGCGGCCACGATCCGCTCGCAATCCTCCGCACTCGTCGCCAGCGGTTTTTCCACCAGGACGTGCTTGCCATGGGCGATGGCCGCGAGCGCTTCTTCCACATGCAAGTGGTGCGGCGTCGTGATCACGATCGCGTCGATGTCCGGCCGGTGCAGCAGCACGTCCTTCACGTCCACGCACTCAATGCCGTAGCGCTGCGCCAGGCCGGGCGCCCGTCGGCCGCCCGCGACCGCCACGGCGGCGACTCCGGGCAGGCGCTTCAGCGCCTCGATGTGCGTGCGGCCCATGAAACCGGAGCCGATGATGCCAAAACGAAGAGTCTTCATGCGGGGTGCGCGGACCCGGGTCAATTTGGGGGACGAATTTATCCCCAAAACGATGATCCAAGTCTGTATACAATGCGAATTCGCGCTGGCCGCGTCGACAAGGAAATGACTGCGGCTGCGCTGGACATGCGGACCGGACCCTGCATCGTGAAATCGAGCCCGTGACGTCCAACCCCGCCCTGCCTCCACGCGCCTGGATCATCGTGGCCCTCCTCTGGGTAAGCGCGGCGCTGAACTATGTCGACCGGCTCATCCTGACGACCCTGCGATCCTCGCTCAAGGAGGCCATTCCGATGACGGACGCCCAGTTTGGGCTGCTCACGACGGCCTTTCTGGTCGTGTATGCACTGGTGAGCCCGTTCGCGGGCTTTCTGGCCGACCGGGTCAGCCGTTCCCGCGTCATCACCGTGAGCGTGCTCGCGTGGTCCCTGGTGACCTTGGCGACCGCCTGGGTGACCACCTACGAGCAACTCCTCGGCACGCGCATCCTCCTCGCGCTTGCGCAGGCGGCGTGCATGCCGGCTTCGGTGGCGTTGATCGTGGACTACCATCGCGGCCAAACGCGTTCCCTCGCGTCCGGACTTCTCCTGAGCGGCGGCATGACCGGCGGCGCGTTGGCGGGGCTGGGCGGCTGGTTTGCCGACCGTCACGCGTGGACCTACGCTTACGAACTCTTTGGCTGGATCGGCGTGGCGCACGCGGTCGTGCTCGCTCTGCTGCTGCGGGAGCGGACCCAATCCAGCGAGGAAGCCGCGAAGGTCGCTGCGGCCGACGCGCCTTCCATGCTCGACGCCTTCAAGCACCTGTTCACTAACCGCGCGTACCTGCTGGTGCTGGGTTACGCCTGTACCTTGGGCATGGTGGGATGGTCCATCATTGGCTGGATGCCCACGTTCATGAAGGAGCGCTTCGCCATGAACCAGGGTGAAGCGGGGCTCACGACGACCATCTGCATGAACGCGGCCGCTTTTGCCGGCATGTTGATCGGCGGGGCGTGGGCCGGACGTTGGAGCCGGCGTGATCCGCGGGGACCGATCCTAGTTTCGGTCATCGGTTTGGTGACCGCCGCCCCCGCCATCCTGCTCCTCGCGCACACGACCGTTCTGCCGGTGGCGCTCGGGGCCCTGGCCCTCTACGCGTGCGCGCGGTTCTTCTCGGACGCGAACGCGATGCCGGTGCTCTGTTTGTTCGTCGACCCTCGCTACCGGGCAACCAGCTGGGGCGTGTCGACGCTGTTCAGTAGTTCCATCGGCGGCCTGGGCATCTACGCCGCCGGCTGGGTTCGCGACGCCAAGATCGACCCCACCCATCTGTTCCACTTCGCCTTCGGCACGGTCCTCGTCTGCGCCGCCATCGTCGCCGCCCTGCTCCGCATGCCCCGGATCAAGTCGGAGTGAGCCGCGACCGTTCGGCTCGACGACCGATCACCGGTTACGCCGAAACCCGGTGACCCACCCCTGCAACGCACACCAAACCGGCCGGCCAGGAGACCGGCCCTCCAGTTCGTCCCGGGCCTTGTCCTACCTCTCAGGTTTCAGGTTTCCGGTTTCAGGTTTCTGCACACCGCTCTCGCCTCTAGTCCTTTTGATTCTTCCGCTCAACGCCATCGGGCCAGACGCTTTTTGGCCCGTTGATGCGACACAATCCGTCCCTC
>JBGAKQ010000020.1:0-87501 GCA_044224295.1 Lacunisphaera sp.
CGCATTCCAATTCGGGCCCAGCTGGAGCTGAGCCCTCCAGATCTGCCGCCACAAATTCGCCTCGAAGTGCTTTTTGTGCTTTTTGAAGCCCGTCCTTTCCCTGATTTTCATCCCGTGGCCCCTCCTCCCAACAGCTCCGTCGCCCTGACCGGCGTCCTCGAGCGCATCATCTTTTTCAACGAGGAGAACCATTACACCATCGCGGAGCTCCGGCCGGAAGCCGCCAAGGCCGCGGAAGATCCAGCCTCCGCCAAGGCTGCGGCTGACAAGTCGCTGGTGACGATTGTCGGCGCGCTGCCGGGCGTGCAATGCGGCGAGACGCTCCAGCTGACGGGCGAGTGGACGCGCCACGCGCAACACGGCGCGCAGTTCAAGGTGGTCAGTCACAAGTCCGAACTCCCGTCCTCCGTTTACGGCATTCGCAAATACCTCGGGAGCGGTCTGGTCCCGGGCATCGGCAAGGTGTACGCCAACAAGATCGTCGATGCCTTCGGCACCGACACCTTCCGCATCCTCAGCGAGGAGTCCGGCAAGCTCCGCAAGGTCGAGGGCATCGGCAAGGTGCGCGCCACCGCGATCAAACAGGCCTGGGAAGAGCAAAAGACGCTCCGTGAGGTGCATATTTTTCTGCAGACGTATGGCGTGACGACCTCGCAGTGCGTGAAGCTCGTCAACAAATACGGCGCCGAGGCCAAACGAGTGATCACGCACGAGCCCTATCGTGTCGCGCGCGAGATCGACGGCATCGGCTTCAAGACCGCCGACCGCATTGCCATCAACCTCGGCTACGCCAACGACGCGCCGCCGCGCCTCGACGCCGGGCTCATCTTCGCCCTCGAGACCCTGCAGGAGGAGGGCCACACCGCGTTTCCGCGCGGGGAGCTCGTCGACTACTCCGCCCAGCTGCTCGAAACCTCCGCCGAACGCCTGCAGGCCCGCATCGACGCGCTCTTGGGGGAGAAAGCGCTCACGCAACATTCTGTAGGGGCGCCGCTTGACGGCGCCCACGGGCGTCCACAAGGGACGCCCCCACAAAACGACACCTTCATCCAGCTTCCCCAAAACTCCCGCGCGGAGCAAAAGATCGCCGACGTCGTTCGCCGCCTGACGTCCGTTCCCTCGGGACTTCCCGCCATCAAGGTCGACGCCGCCGTGAAGTGGGCGCAGGAAAAGGCGGGTTTCGAGTTTCACCCGCTGCAAGCCGCCGCCCTCGCGCAGGCGCTCACCCACAAGTTCACGATCCTGACGGGCGGTCCCGGCACCGGGAAAACCACGATCCTCCGCGCCCTGGTTGACATCCTGAAGGCCAAGAAGGCCCGCGTGCACCTCGCCGCCCCCACCGGCCGCGCGGCGCAACGACTCGCCGAAACCACCGGCGGCTACGCGTCGACGATTCACCGATTGCTCAAGTTCGAAGGCACCAAGCTCGGCTTCACGGTCAACGAGTCGTCCCCGCTCGCCACCGATTTCCTCATCGTCGACGAAGCCTCGATGCTCGACACCCGCCTCGCCGCCGCGCTCCTGCAAGCCGTGCCGGTCCGATCCCACCTCCTCCTCGTCGGCGACATTGACCAGCTCCCAAGCGTAGGCGCGGGCAACGTCCTCAAGGACCTGATCGCGGTGTCGAACACCGCCAACGCTCAACGCCCACCGTCCAACTCTCAACTCTCAACCCTCAACTCTCAACCCGGGTCACCGGCTCTTCCGGTGACCCGCCTCCAGTTCGTCTACCGCCAAGGCAAGGAAAGCTCCATTGCGACGGTTGCGCACGGCATCAACAGCGGCGACAACCAGCCGCCGCCGGTCGTCAGCGAGGTCGCCAAGGCGCAGGCGTGGAGCGACCTGAACTTCATTGCGGCGTCCTCGCCGGAGGACTGCCTCGCGAAGGTCACGGAGCTCTGCACGAAATTCATTCCGCAGCACTTCAAGTGGTTTCACCCGATCAATGACGTGCAGGTCCTCGCGCCGATGCACAAGGGCACCGCCGGCGTGGGCAATCTCAACGCGCACCTGCAGGCGGCGCTGCGCGGCTTCAAGGGCCACTCCCCCGCCGCCCTCAAGACCGTCGCGGGCAATTTTGAAGTCGGCGACAAGCTGATTCAGCTCCGCAACAACTACGACAAGGATCTGTTCAACGGCGACATTGGCACGGTGGTCGCGATCGACGTCCAGAAGGGCCATCTCACCGCCGACTTCGACGGCGCGAAACACACCTTCGAGCGCGGCGAGTTCGGCGACCTCGCCCTCGCCTACGCGATCAGCATCCACAAGTCGCAGGGCAGCGAATATCCCGTGGTCATCGTGCCGCTGCTCAAGGCGCACTTCGTGATGCTGCAGCGCAACCTCATCTACACCGCGATCACCCGCGGCCGCAAAAAGGTCTTCATCGTCGGCGAACCCGCCGCCTACGGCATGGCCGTGCGCAACGCGGAGTCGAAGTTAAGATGCACCCACCTCCGCGAGAAGATCATCGCCGGCCCGGCGTAGCATCCGATCCCGATCGGTGTTACAGGAGGTAACAGAGCTCGCGGAGCTTGGGATTGTTGGTGGGAGGGATTTCACATGCCGACTTCTGCATCAGTTTCGAGGAGGGAAATCTTTCTCGTTCTCTTTCTCTTAATCGTTTTCCGATCCAGTCGGGGTATGAAACCCCTCCCACCGACGATACCTCCCAATCCATTTTACAGAAGGTCGCAAAGGGAACAAAGGGCTGCCTCCATCCGCGATCATCCGCGCCATCCGCGGGAAAACTTCCGAGCCTGAATCTCCGCGGATGACGCGGAGCAAATGGATGGTTCCCGGTAGCGGCGGTTGCCCTCAACCGCCACGCATTGGAGCAGGGCCATTGGGAGCGAAGGTCCTACCGGGTTCCGGCCCGGCCCGATCAATTTCAGTCTTCAGCTTTCCGACGCAGCCGTGCCTCTGCGTTCTCCGCAGCCTCCTGTAAAACTTGGCCTGTTCCAGTTTCCTTCAGCAGGACAGGTACGACTCAGAGTTTCACGCCCGCCTCCCGCAGGGCCGCGAGCAGGCGCGGGTCTTCACCGCCGGAGCCAAAGCCGTAGCCGAGATAGGAGCCGATCACCCGTCCATCACGACCAAGCACGTAGAAGGCGGGCAATGAACCCCGGAACTGTTTCATCGCAGCCAGCGGGTCCGGCGAATCCACTCGTCCGAACTTGAAGCCATAGTCCTTGGAATGGGCGTTCATCCACTTTTCGTACTCGGCGAGTTTTTGGTCGAAACTGACGGCTACGAAAACCACGTCCTGCGCCGCGAGCTGCTGGCGCATCTTTTCGTAGTATGGGAACGCCTCCTTGCAGAAATGGCACCACGAGGCCCACGTCTCGACCACCACCACCTTGCCCTTCAGGTCAGCAATCCGAAACGGCTTCTGGTCATTCCAGGCGATAAAGCCGAAATCGGGCAGATTTTCGCCACGTCGGTAAAGTTTCTGCTCCGTTTCCGGCATCGCTTCGCCGGGCTTAAGCAACGGCGCCGCTTCGCGCTCGAAGACCTCCAGCGAAAAATCCGCGGCGGTGAGCGACGCCTTCGCATCGTAGCGGGTGACGCGCTCGACTTCCCATGTCGCGATGGATGGGCGGTCGTTGGGCTCCGCAGGGAAACCCGGTTTCATTTCGAATGCATCCTCGGCGGTCGACCGCTGCACGACGAACCCTGCGGCATCCACGTAGAAGCGCGTGCTGTCGATCCGTGGCGGGGCATCCGGCGGAACATCCTTAAAGGCGATCATTTCCACGATCTCACAGACCTTGCCGTCTACGGTGTCGCGACCGAGATACCGCACATACTGCGCGTTGCCTAGCGTGCCCTCCAGATTGCGGAGCAGGTTTGGCTTCGCTTCCTCGGTGGGAGGGGAGGCCTCCCGGTGCAGGGTTCCGTTTGCCCAACGCCGCAAGGTGTATTCTGAATCGCCGTTTTGAACCACAACGAACCGAGGTTCAGCCGGGCCGCCTTTGGGCGGGCGTGTGTAGAGCTCGTAGTGGAAGTTGACTGCATAGCAGGGCGTCGGACCGCTCCCCTTGAGGTAGCGCTCCTCGACCTGCCAGACATAGGGCCGATCCTGGCCGTGCGAGTATTGGTGCGCTTCTGTTACCGAGGACATGGTCCAACCCTCTAGACCCGCATAGGCCGCGCGAGCCCGCGCGATCACGTCGCGAGCCTGCGGGGAGATCCATGCTTCGGATTTTTGTGTGGCCGGTCCGGCCAACGCCGAACCCAAGCCGAGACCGGCGATAGCGGAGAGAAGGAGGAATTGGGACTTCATTGCGTAAATCAGGAGGATGCCGCGCGACGCGAAACTTCGCCTCGCGCGACCAAACATATCCGGGACTCAGAATCTTTTTTGGAGATTGAGAGAATAGCGGCGGAGGCGCGGGTCCTCCGACGGTTGGAAACCGCCGTTGATCGCCGTGGGACCAAGCGCACTCAGCGGGGGCTCGCTGTTGAAGAGGTTTTGCACGCCAACACTCAACCGCAGGTCAGTGAAAACTTTCCGCCAACCCGCGCCGTTGCGCCCGAACTGATACGCCACTTGGAGATCATGGTAGTACTGTGCGGGAAAATGGTCGGAGCCTTGATTGAGCACCGCCGTGGCCACCGCAGGCGCCGTGGCCGTGGAGGCATAGATAAATTGTTTGCCGTAGTAGTGGACGTTCCAGCCGGCCGACCACGGACCGCGTCGCCAATCGATGCCGCCGTTGCCGCTCCACTTCAGCGGGCCGTTATAGAATCCGACCGACTCCACGGGCACCGAGCCCGGGGCCACCCGGGCGAGGAAAGTGCGGTTCCACGTGGCGACGCCGTAGAAATGAAATTCACCGAGCTCAACCTTGCGGGTGTAGTCCGCTTGAAGGTCCACGGCCTCGACCTTGCGTTGGGCGAAGTTGACGGAGCGAATGTCCATCGCCGTGACGACGCCGCCGGTGTAGCCCAGCGCCTGGTCGGCGGGAGTCAGGGGAGCGCGCGTGATCACTCCCGGCAGGCTGTCCTCGTAGAAGAACGCCAGCTGAGGCAGGAGCGACGTAATCTCGTCGGTCTTGTCGATTTTGGTGTAATCGACCGAAAGCCGGAAACCGGGCACGAAGCGCGGCGTGAAAATCGCGCCCGCTGAGATGCTTTCCGAAAGCTCGGGACGCAGATTGGGATTACCTCCCACCTTGTAGTCGGGAATCACGATCGATCCCGAAATCCCACCACGCTTTGGATCGATGACGACCGGTGTGAAATTGGGGACCGGGATACCCGCATTCATCTGCGAACGCGCCGGAGCGAGGAAGCCGGTGCCGGCGCTGGCCCGCAGGGTGAAGTCGGGCAGCGGCGCGAAGCGCAGGCCGGCCGTGTAGGACGTGGCGCTGAAATTGCGCGTGAGGTAGGTGACCGGAGTGTAGGGCCCATTGGCGCCCTGCGCCGTGGGCAGCACCGTATCCAGATAGGTGTGCGCCCGAGACGCGTCGTAACGACCGGCGACCTGCAGCTCCAAGAGCGGCTGCGTCATCCCGGCCCGCGGCGCCAGCACCGGCACGCGCATCTCCGCGTAGGCTGAACGTTTGGTCACGCTGGTCTCGGGGGACAAAGTGTAGGTGAGAAGCGTGTTCGAGGTCCCGTCGCTGCGAAGAAAACTTTCCGGATTGCGATCATCGGTCCAGTCGGCGCTGCCCGACACGACGATGTCGCCCGCCGGAAGGCGGAAGACGGGGCCGGACGCGCGAGCCGTGGCGGATTGAGTGATGCCAGAGTAATCGCTGATCTCATAACTCGAGACCGCCGGCGACATCCGGTAAGGCGTGTAGTCCAAGGGCCGCGCGTTGATGTCCCGCAGCACATCCAAAGCTCCATTCGCAAAAGCCGCAGTGGCGGAAATGCCCGGCCCCGTTTCATCCGGGTCGCCCAATCGCGTCGACGCGTAATATTGCCGGACACGAACGCGGCCCCACGTGTAGTCGAGCGCCGCCTGCCAGCCCCCCGGTAGCTTGGCCACGAGCCCCGACGAGATCCGCGTATACTGAAACTTGGACGTGGAGACGCCGACCACTCCCGGAAGCGGGAAACCGACACTGATCGCCGTGGTGAAAGGATTGTTGGGCGCGTTGGCCGCGATCGTCGCGCTGCCTTGGGTGCCGGCCAGATTCCAACTCGTCCCCTGATGGCTCGACAGCCCGTAGTCCGCGTAGCCCTCGAGCCAAGGCGTGATTTTCTGCCGAACACTGAATCCGAGCGAACGGAGCGGACTATCGAGCGCCAGCAACTGGGACTGGGCGCCGAAAGTGTCGTTCGGTATTGTGAGGTTGTAGCGACCGGCGTTGGCGACCAGTGCCGCCGCGTTGTCGGAGCTGATGCCCGCGTAGCCCACCGGCACGAAGGTGATCGCCGAGCTGAGAGTCGTGCCGCCATACTGCGGCTTGAGCACGAGATTTGCGCCGGATGGATTGCGGATGTTGGTCGTGTAACCGCGGGGAACCCGGGCGGAGGTCGTGTAAACAGCGGGATTATTGGCGAAGGCAAGATCACGACCGCGCTGAGCGAAGTCGCGATCGGCCACCAGAATATTGTTCGCTTCTCCGAAGCTCGCCGTGAACGTGAGCACCGTGGCCCCGCCCCGCAGACTGGTGCTGGCGGTGAGGTCCGCGCGGCGCTGCGCGCTGTCGGTATCGAAGGTGTTGACGTAATTCAGCGTGAGCACCGCCCCGGAAAAATCTTTGCGGGTGATGATGTTGATGACGCCGCCGGTGGCGCCGCCGCCGTAGATGCCCGACGCGGTCGAAGGCAAGATCTCGACCCGCTCGATCATCGAAAGCGGAATGCCGTTGATATCGGTCTGGCTGGTATTGGCTCCGCCGGCCGAGCCGCCCGGCATCGGTCGACCATCGACGAGGATCAGGGTCTGGTTGCTGCCAAGTCCGCGCAAATTGATGGAGCTGGTGACGGTTGGCCCCAGCGGAGTGAACGCCACCGCACTGGTCGGACCGTTCGGCGTGGCCATCGGCAGGCGGGTGCGGAAGAAGTCGCCGAGGTTCGTCGCCTGGGAATTCTGGATCTGATCGCGCCCGAAAACGACGTAGGGCTGCACGTCGTCACGCGTGCGGGGAATATCCAGATTCAGGGACTTCGTGCCGAAGACCTCGAACTTGTCGAGGACCAGTTTGCCGTCTTCAACCTTGCTTTGGTCCTTCGGGGTGGTCGCCGTCTCCTGCGCCACCCTTGGGGCGTTTGGGTCGCTGACTCCCTTCTTCACGGCGAACGCGCCGGTCTTGGCGTCCTGCGTGGCGACGAGGCCGGTGTCGGCCAGCATGCGGTCGAGGGCGTCACGGGGCGCAAGTTCGCCCTTCACGGCCTTGGTCGAAACGGCGCCGACTGCCTCGAACGAAAATACGATTTCGCGATCCGCCTGGCGCGCGAAGGTCTTGAGCGTTTCGCCCGCGGAACCGGCAGGCACATCGAAGGCTTTTTTGGCCGGCTCAACCGCGCGGGCGGCGAACGGCGCGAGGAGAACAAAAACGGCCAGCCCAAGGTGGGCAGACCGGCGTAAGGATGAAAGAATTGGCAGGCGCATGGTATCGGTATGTGTGGTGTCCGCCTACACGAACCCCGCCCGCAGGTTTTCCATTAAGGAGAATTTTTCGCGCCGCTTAGGGAGCGCGCGTCAGCACAATCTCGTCGTCGCCGCGCCACACCGACCGCATGCCAAAGTCCGACTCCATCAGGCGCACGAAGCCCTCGACGTTGTCCGATCGGAAATTCGCGCTGAGGCGTAACTCCTGGAGCGCGGAATCGCCCAGCGTGAGGCGCACAGGGTTGCGCCGATTGAATTCCGCCACGATCTCCGGCAGCGGCGCGTCGTTGAAATCCAGCAATCGCGGCTGCCAGGCCAGCCGCGCCTCGATCTCCGCGGGCGGCACCACGGCCACCTGCGGCGCCGGGGCGGCCGGCGCCCGCGAAACCACGGTGCGCTCGCCGATCGTGACGTAGGTCGGGCTTCCGCCGGCCGGCAGGCCGGCCTCGGGTGCGACGCTCACCTTGCCCTCGGTCACGAGCACTTCGACGGAAGCGGAGTCGAGTCGGACATTAAACGCCGTGCCGACCGCGCGCACCGCGACGCCGCCGGCTTCGACGAAGAAGGGACGCGTCGCATCCTTCGCAACTTGGAAATGGGCTTCACCACGCTCAAGCCGCACGCGCCGCTCCCCAGCTGTGAAATGCTCGGTCACGACCGCGCCGCGGTTCAGCGCGATCACGGATCCGTCAGGCAATTCGCGCTGTTCAATGCGCGCGAGGGTATGCGTAATGGCTGGATCGGGAGCCGATGAAATTTCCCTCACGGCGAACAAACCCATCGCCACCGCCGCCGCGGCCGCCAGCGCCAACCAGCCCCACTTCCTACCCGCGGATTTCGGCGCGAGGAGATCCGGGTCGGGCACGGCGTGGACGGAGGTTTGCAGGCCCGCGAGGCGATCGAGTTCCTCCCAGCCCCAGCGGTGCTCCGCCCAGGCCGCGCGGTGGCGGGGGTCGGTGGCCAGCCATTGCGTGAAGTCGTCCTGCTCGGTGGCGGTCAGGCCACGGTCATGGCGGATCGCCCACTCGGCCGCGGCTTGGGCGATCGGATCGGCTTCCTCGGGGAAATTGGCAGGCGCGTTCATGGGCGGGGATGACGGCCATAGCCGTGGCGGCGGAAATACTCGATGCACTTGCGCAGGCCGATGGCCCCCTGCGCCTCGACGGTGTGCTCGGAAATGCCGAGCCGGCCCGCGACCTCCTTCTGGGACAGGCCGTAGATCTTCCGCAGCGTCATGATCTGACGGCAGCGGTCGGGCAGCGACTGGATGGCATGGATCAACAGTTGGAGGTCCTCGGCGCGGGCCACCGATTCAGGAATGGCCGCGCTCTCATCCAAGACACCCGCGGCGTCGATTTCCGTGATTCCTTCCGGACGCTCATGCCGCAAATGCCGCAATTGGTTCAGCGCGAGGTTGCGCGCCGTCACGAACAAGAACGCCTTCGCGCACGCGATCGAGCCGGTCTCCCGCGCCCGCAACAGCCGCGAATAGGATTCCTGCACCAGGTCATCCGCATCGACGAGCGACGGAAAGCGCCCGCGCAGCCACGACCGCAAGGCCGCCTCATGAGGCAGGACCTCCTCGGCAAACCATTTGGCGATCTCGGGGTTGGGCGGTGACATGTACGCGACGGCCGAGAAAGTCCGGGCCGCCACCATCTAAGACCCCCCACCCACCCAAACCAATTAAAAGAATCTGCAGCGAAATCGTTTTTACAGGTGGTCCCGGTCGCGGAGATCGAGACTACCGGTGGGAGGGATTTCACATCCCGACTGCTGCATCGGTTTTGGGGTAAATCTTTCTCGTTCTCTTTCTCTCAATCGTTCTCCCGATACCGATTCGTGGCTTCGTGCCTTCGTGTGAGAAATCTGATTGGTCCCCTTTTCCGTGTGTTCCGTGTATTCTGTGGTTAATCCCCAATCCATTTCACAGAAGGTCGCGAAGGGAACGAAGGGATAGCCTCTATCCGCGACCATCCGCGCCATCCGCGGGAAAACTTCCGAGCCTGATTCCCCGCGGATGACACGGATTTCCCGGATAAAATCTCTCTGCGATCTCTGCGATCTTCTGTAAACCCTGCCTTTTCCCCTCACCGCGCGGTCGGCACCAGGTGGCCATCCGGAGCGGCGGGGTTGCCCTCCTCCAGCGTAACCGCGGCGACCACCTTCACGCCAACGATGCGCTTCCAGTGCACCAGCAACCGCCGCAGGCGCCAGTCATCGCACTCCACCACCACGCGGACACACGCGGCGCCGTCCGGCAGGGCTTCCCACTGCAACTGCTCGGGAATCACGCATTGCCAGCGCAGGACCCAGGTCAGCCGCGAGAGCTGCGAGGCATTGGTGGCGGTTTGCAGGAGAATGGAATGTTTCATCAAAAGGGAGGCGAAGCAGGCCGCACCACGCCGAAGCGGGTGCGGCCGCAACACACACAACTAACTATGACCAAATTCCGGGCGGCGCCTCAGAGCACCGCGGCCATCAGCCGCATGCGGGAGGTGAGCCGAAACTTCCGCAGGCAGGAACTCACCTGGTTTTTCACCGTGGGCTCCGACTTGCCGAGGAACCGGGCGATCTCCTTGTTGCTGTAGCCCGCGCAGACATACGACAGCACCTCCGTCTCCGCGCCGGTCAGCGGCTCTTCAATGCGCACCGGGCGCACCGGCCGCGGCAACAAACAATAGCGTTCGGCAACCATGGGTACGGGGGATTTACACCAAGATAGCGAAGGGAGCGAAGCCGGGGGGAACTCGCTTGGGCTTGGCGGCCTTTGCGTCCTTGGTGTGAAAAGGATCGTTTAGATTTTCAGCAGTCGTTTGATCTCAGCTTCGAGCTTCTCGCCGCGGGCCTCGGTCGAGACGATCTTCCCGTCCTGATCGAGCAGGAACATCGCGGGGATACCCTGGATGTCGTACTGCACGGCATAATCGGTCTTCCACCACTTGCCGTCGAAATACTGCGGCCAGGGCATGTCGTGCGACGCAGTGAAATCCGTGAGCACCTTCTTCGCCTTCGCGAGCTTGGCGGACGTCTGTTCCGGCGTGTCCTTCGGCGCGAGCTGGCCGTTCTCGAGCGCGATGCCGACCACCTCGAAACCGCGATCGTGGTACTTCTTGTAGTTCGCGACCACGTTGGGGAGCTCGGCGATGCACGGACCGCACCACGTCGCCCAGAAATCAATCAACACGACCTTGCCGCGTAGTTTCGCAAGATCGACCTCGCGTCCGTCGACCGCCGCGAACTTCAGGTCGACCGGCTTCGCCATACGCTCGGCGCTGGCCTGCTTCTTCAAGGCCGCCTGCTTCAACGTGGCATTGGTAGAATCCGCCGCCAGGTGGGCCCAGCCGGCGCGGGCCGATTCGGGTTCATTGCGCGCAAGGGCGCCGAGGTAATCATTGGCGCGGTTGACGAGGGCGTCACCGAGGTCGGGGTACTTGGCCACATGGGCGTCGAAGAGGGCCTTGAAGCCGCTGTAGTCGTAGGCCTCGCCCTTGCTCTTGGCCTGCGTCGTGGCCCGGAAGGCCTTGGCAAAGTTGCCCCAATCCACGCTCTCACGCACGGCCGGCGGGAGGTCGGTCGCCGCGGCCAGCGCCGCGGACAGCTCGGCAGACTTGGCCGCCCACGCGGCCTTGGCGGCTTCATCGGCGACCACGGCCTTCATGCCGGCGGTGGCGAAATCCGCGCCGATTTCCTTGATGAACGTCGGACGCAATCCCTGCGTCATGAAAAGCACAACCTCCCAGCGGCGGGGATCGGTCGGGTAAGCGGCGTAGAGCGCGAGGCCCTTTTGGATGAGATCCTGCTGTTTGGTGTCCATCCAGCGCATCTGCGCGGCCCGGTCGCCGTTTTTCACCTCATCGGGCGGCGAAGCCTGCTTGGAGGCATCGAAGGCTGCGAACGCTTTATCCGCTTGGGCGGACTGATCGGCATTGGCCACCTCGGCGCGGAGGCCGGGCAGCAGGGCAAGCCAGAGGGCGGAAATCAGGGCAAAACGGCGGAGGGTAGGCATGGAAGAGGAGGCGGACGTATTAAAGACGCGGGAGCGATCCTTTTCCCCTAATCAAAACCGGAGAAACTTTCCGGGCGGATGGGCTCCCAGTCGTTTTTACAGGAGGTAACAGAGATCGCGGAGATTCTGACCTAGAGGATCCCGATCCATTTTACAGAAGTTCACTAAGGGAACGAAGTTACTGCCTCTATCCGCGGTCATTCGCGCCATCCGCGGGAAAAAGTCCGAAGCTGATTCTCCGCGGATGAAGCGGATTATCCCTGAAGCACTCCTCAACACCCAGCTTTCATCGGATGACGTCGAGGTCGTTGCCGTAGATGATCTCGCCCTGAAAACCCGAGCGCACTTCCTGCAGAATATCCTGTTCTGATCCGGTGTTCGGAAGTTGGTGATAAAGCACAAGCTTGCCCGGCTTAACGATGGCCGCCAGCCGCCCGAGGTCCGGTGCCAACGTATGGAAGGCGGCGTGATAAGCCTGCCACGCCGGCGGCCGTTTCTCCCATGCCTTGCGGCAGAAAACTTCGTGCACGAGGAGGTCACAGCCCTGGGCTGCGGCGATCAGGCTTTCGCTGTAGGTGGTGTCGCCGGAGATCACGATCACCTTGTCCTTGGCCTCAAACCGGTAGCCGTAGGCATGCTTCCAGGTGCCGTGGTTGACGGGGAACGCGATCACGCGGACGGCTTCGTCCCGGTAGATCTCACCTGGCATGACATCATGGGCGCGCGTGTCGTAGACCTTCGGCTGGGAGGGTTCGCCGCCGTGCAGGCGGACGTCGATGTCCTCCTTCCAGGCTGCAGTGATGTGCGCAGTCATGGCCTCGAGCCCGGGCGGGCCATAAAGTTCGATGCCAACTTCGCGGCCGGTGACGGCCGGGGTGAAGATCAAATCCGGCAGGCCGACCGTGTGGTCCGAATGCAGGTGCGTAATGAAGGCGGTTTTCAACTGCGCCATCTTCAACCCGGCTTTGGCCGCGCGGCGCACCACCCCCGGACCGGCGTCGACGATGTAAACATTCCCGCCCGACACCACCGCCACCGCGGGCCCGCTCCGCTCGGGATCCGGGTTCGGGTTGCCGGTGCCGAGCAAGATGAGGTGGGTGTCCTGCGCACTGACGCCGGCCACCAGCAGCAAACCGATGATGACTGCGCGGAGTAATTTCATGCCGCAGTCATCAACAAAAACCTCTCAATGTCAGCATCGACCCGCGATCCGCGGGCCCTGCCGGTGCTCACGCCGGTGGGACCGGCAGTTTAAACTCCTTGAGGATGGAGATGATGCTTGCCTGCATCTTGTCCCCGTCGAGCAGCGGATTGAGGGCGGCTTCCCGTACCGTGCCGTCCGGCGCGATGATCACCACGTAGGGAACACTCGACACCCGATAATCGTCGTTCATGAGCTTCTGGGTCGAAAACGCGATGTCCCAAGTCATCTCGTGCTTCTTTTTGAAGTCGTTGGTCAGCGCATACTCCTTCTCTGGCTGATCCTTCACGTCGATGGGCTTTGCCTCGAGATTGTTTACTTTGCCCTGCAGGCTCGTCACACCAAGATAAACCACCGGCGAACGCGCGAAGTGCGCAACCTCGCTGCGGATCCGCGGAAAAGAGGCAATGCACGGCCCGCACCACGTCGCCCAGAAATCGAGCACGACCACCTGGCCGCGCAGATCCGAAAGCTTCTTCAAACCGGCGCGGCTCGACCAGGTGAAGTCCAATTCGGGCGCCGCATGATTGAGCAAGGCATCGAGCTGCGCCTTTCGTTTGGCCATGAATTCCGCGCGCTCGGCTTTCGCCTGCGGGGAGAGTAGCTTGTGGATAAATTCCTCGGCGCGAGCAGCGCCTTGCGTTCCGGGGAATTTTTCCATCACCGCCTTCGCCTGGGCCTCGGCCGACGCGTCGTCATGCAGCATCCACAAGGTGAAAGCCGCGCGCCGCATCGCGATCGCGCCCAGCGCTTCCGGCTGCCCGGCATACTTGGCCGCAAGGGCGTCCAGTTCGGCCAGTTGGAGGTTGCGCATGTTTCCCTGCGTAGCGGCGTACTTCGCCCTCACCCGCTCGCCGATGCCATCGATGTCGACTTCATACGCAGGACGCGGCGGGGCCGGTTTGTCATCGGCGGCGAGTTTCACGCTGGTTGACAGCGCGAAGAGTGCGATCAGCAAGAGGGGCGTATTCATGATTTGGATGGCAAGTTTTCGATTTTCGGGGAGGCGAGGCGCTCAGAACCTTTTGCGCAGCGTAATCGTGTAACGCGCCAACCGCGCGTCGCCGTAGGCGCTGATGCCCTGCGCGTAGCCTGCTGCAAAGTTTTGTCCCGTGCCGGGGCCCGCGCCGATCGGCGGCATGGTGTTGAGGAAATTCTGGACGCCGACCGTCAGCCGGGTGCCGTTGAGGTACCGGTGCCAGCCCTGGGACTGATACCCGAAATCGTAGCCCAGCGAGAGATCGTGGTAAAACTGCCGCGGCACTTTTGCCGAGCCTTGATTGAGAACGATGTTGGCGGCCTGTGCCGCGGTAAAGCTCGCGCCGTACCGGTAGTACGAGTCGTAGAATTGCATGTTCCATCCCGCCGACCAGCGGCCGCGCTTCCAATCAAGGCCCACGTTGCCCCGCCAGAGCAGCGACGCGGAGTAACCCGCCTCATCGATCAAGGGGAACGAGGACACCAACTGCGTGGCGAATTTCGGCTGATAGGTCGCCATCACGTAAGGATGCAGCCTGCCGAACGAGCCGAGTTGCTTCTCGTAATCCATCTGGATGTCGATCGCCCGCAATTCACGTTTCGCAATGTTAAACGTGCGGAAGCCACCGACCGCAGTGATCACGCCGCCCGTATAACCCAGCGCCTTATCTTCCGGGGTCAGCGGGGCGCGGGTCACAACGCCCGGAAGGATATCTTCAAGATACAATTCCTGCTGCACGTTCAGGGAGCTCATTTCATCCCGCTTGCGGATCTGCGTGTAATCCACCGAGAGCCGGAAACCCGGCAGGAAACGCGGGGTGAAAATCGCACCCGCGGAGAGGCTGGTGGAGTATTCGGGATTCAGGTCGGGATTTCCGCCTATGGGCACTGAGATGACTCCGGTGCTGGCGGACACATTACCGCGCTTGGGGTCGATGACGGTCAACGTGTTGCTAATGACCGAGGGGTTCGTAAGCTGACCGAGAGCGGGCGCCAAGAAGCCGGATCCCCAACTGGCGCGAAGCGCAATGTCCTGCTTGGGTGAGTATTTGAACCCGACCGTGCCACTCGTGGATTCGAAGTTGCGGATCAGATACGGAAACGGCGCGGTGGGCACCGGCCCGGTGGGCCCGGTCACGGCCACGCCCCCGGAGAAGCTCATGAGTTTTGCGCGGTAGGTATCGTAGCGGACAGACGCCTGGATATCCAGGGAACGCAGCAGCGTGGTGCTTTTTTCGGAGAAGACCGGCACGCGCGTCTCCAGGTAAGCCGAACCTTGATCGGTGCTGACGCGTGGAAACCACGCGAACGTGCTCGGCACGGTCGTGGGCAGTTCCGTGATCACCGAGGGCTGGGCCTCCTGCCGCCACTCCACGCTCATGGCAACGTTGATCGGGCCGGCGGGCAACTCCCACACGGGGCCCGCCGCGCGCAATGTTCCGTCGTGGCCGAGCGTGGTATTGTCGAAAAACCGGGTCGGCTGCGGCATCAGGTAGGGCGTGTAATCGAGGGGATACACATTGAGGTCCTTCATCACGTCGACCACGCCGGTGGAAAGCGCCGTCGAGTAGGAGATTTGCGGACCGGTCCCGTCCGGATCGCCAACAATGCTGGATACTTGGGCAAAATTTTGGCGCGACCGGCTCCACGAATAGTCCGCCCCCAAGGTCCAATTATGCGGCAGGCGCAACACCACGCCGGCCGCGAGCCGATCGTTGTCGTTTTTCTGCGTGACGTTGTAGGGTAGATTGGTGGCGGGGTAAGCCACGACAACTGCGGTCGTAAACGGATTATTGGGTGCGTTGGCCGCGAGCGTCGTCGACGTCGGCGAGAACGCGACCCCCGTACCTCGACCCAGATTCCTCAATATGGCGCCGTCCACGTAAATCTCGACGTTGGCGCCGAATTTGTGACGGGCGCCGAGGGTCAGGCTCTTCACCAGCGGAATCGGGAGCGCGCTGAAGAGCGCGCCACCGGCCTTGGATTGCGGCAGATCGAGATTGTAGGTGCCCGCGGCCGCGACCAGGCCCGCGCCATTGTCCGAACTCGCACCCGCGTAACCGACCGGGACATGGGTGTAGGGTGAATTCAAGGTCGCGCCACCATACTGGGGCTTGAGAACGAGATTGGCCGCCACGCTGTTGCGGATGTTGGTCGTGTAGCCCACCGCCGGGGTCACGGTCGGGCCGTAGAAAGCGGCCGGATTGTAGGCCAATTGAAGCTCGCGCGACCGCCGGATGATGTTGCGATCCTGCACGAGCAGAGCCGTGCCATCGAGGTAGCTCGCACCGAGGGTCAGGAAGGTCTTGCCGCCCTGCAGGGAGAAACTGCCGCTGAGGTCCACGCGCCGGCGGGACGCGTCGGTATCGAAGGTATTGGCGTAGGACAGCGTCGCCTCGAGGCCGAAATAATCCTTGCGCGTGATGATGTTGATCACGCCACCGGTCGCACCGCCGCCGTAGATGCCGGACGCGGTGGACGGCAGGATCTCGATGCGCTCGATCATGCTGACGGGAATGCCGTTGATGTCGCCTTGGACGACCGCAACGCCGCCCGCCGAGCTCGCTTGGGAGGGCAGTCGCCGGCCGTCGATCAAGATAAGGGTCTGGTTCGTGCCGAGACCACGGAGATTGATCGCGCTGGCATTGTTATAGCCGGTTTGGGAATTCGTGAGCGTGCTTGCGCCAGGGTTGTTCATCGGCAGCCGGGTCCGAAAAAACTCGTCCAGATTAGTGGCATTGGATTGCTCAATCTGTTCGCGGCTGAAAACGACGTACGGCTGTGCGTCGTCGCGCGTGCGCGGCACGTCGAGGTTGATCGACTTGTTGCCGAAGACCTCGAACTTATCGAGGACGAGCTTGCCTTCCTCAACCTTGCTTGGGTCCTTCGGGGTGGTCGCCGGCTCCTGCGCCACCCTTGGGGCGTTTGGGCTTTCGGTCCCCCGCACGACGAGCGCGCCGGTCTTTTCGTCCTCGATCACCTTCAGGTCGGTGCCGGCCAGCAGGCGATCGAGACCCTCGCGCACGGTGAGTTCACCTTGCACAGCGTTGGTCTTCACACCGTCCGTGGGCTGCGAGGCGAAGAGGATTTCTCGTTTCGCCTGCGTTGCAAATTGCTTGAGCGTCTTGCCGGCGTCACCGGCTGGCAGGTTGAATTTCATCTTCACCGCGTCGGCCGCGTAGGTGAAGGCGGTGGCAAAAATCAGGAACAGGACAGCCGCGAGGCGGCGAGTAACAGCAAACGATCGGATCGGCATGGTGTGAGTGGGTGCTTCCGATGGGATGCGCGGCGGGCACCAACCTGCTAAAAGATTTTGCACAAATGTCGCGCGGACGCCGCGCCCGGGGGTCCGCGTCAGCGCGTGGACCGCAACGTGATCGTCTCTCCCTGACGGTCAGCCCGAACGTTGAACCCGGCCTCGAGCAGCCGAATGAAGCCCTCGACGTTGTCGGAGCGCAGCGAAGCACTCACCTCGGTGCGGGCCAGCGTCGCATCCTCGACGACCAGGCGGATCGGCGCGTTGTGCCGGTTGAATTCATTGACCACGCCCAGCAGCGGGGTCCCGGTAAAGTCGAGCATGCGCGGCTGCCACGCCAGCAGGGCATCGACCTGCTCCTTCGATACCGCGGTCGCGACCGGCGTCGCCGCGGCGTGGTCGAGGGGGATGCGGGTCCGCTGGTTCACGGCGAGTTGCAGCGGCTCGGCCGACGCGGCCCCGTCGGCCAGCGGCTGCTTGACCTGCACGACGCCCTCCGTGACGAGCACATCAACGGCGGCCTCGCCAAGACGGACATTGAACGCGGTACCGACGGCGCGGACCGCCACGCCGCTGGCCGTGACGACAAACGGGCGCTCCTTGTTCTTCGCGACGGTGAAGTGGGCCTCGCCGCGCTCGAGCCGCACGCGGCGCTCGGCCGGCGTGTAGAGCACGCTGATAATCGCACCGCGGTTCAACTCCACGACCGAGCCGTCCTCGAGTGTGCGCGAGGTGATGCTCGCAACGAGCGGTTCGTTCGCCCGGTCGCGCGATTCCGCATTGCGCCAGAGGAACAGGCCGACCGTGAGCGCGGCCGCCGCCGCGAGCGGGGCGATCCAGGCGGCGCGACCCGACAGCACGCGCAGGAACGGCCGTGGGCGCGGGGCAAGCAGGTCCCGGTTCGGCTGCAGGCTGTGTTCGGGCAGCCACTGGCCGAGCCGATTGAGGCGATCCCAATTGCGCTTGTGCCGGGCCAGGGCCGCGCCGTGCCGGCGATCCGCGGCGAGCCACTGCAGGAATTCGTCCTGCTCCGCGGGGGTGAGCCCGCGGTCCGTGCGCAGGACCCAGGCTGCCGCCTGTTGTTCGGTGGCTTCGTCGGACGGGGAATTGGCAGGGGTGGCGTTCATGTTGGGGTAGGACCGGCGTGGCGCGCGAAGTATTCGCCGAGTTTGCGAAGGGCAATGGTGCCCTGCACTTCCACGGTGTGCTCGGCGAGGCCCAACTCGGCGGCGACCTGTTTTTGGGATAGGCCGTAGATTTTCCGCAGGGTAAGAATCTGGCGGCAGCGCGTTGGCAGTGACTGGATGGCCTTCGTCAAGAGTTCGAGTTCCTGGGCGCGGGCGACCGCCTGCGGCACATCCACGCTCTCATCGAGGATGCCCCAGAGCTCCGTTTCCGTTAACGAATCCTCCCGGGCCACCTTTTGGTGGCGCAGCTGCATCAGCGCGAGGTTCCGCGCCGTGACAAACAAGAACGCCTTGGGCGAACGCACTCCGCCCTCCGCCCGCGCCCGCAAAACGCGGACGAACGCCTCCTGCACGATGTCGTCGATGTCCGCCTGCGACGGAAACTGGCTGCGCAACCAGGCGCGCAACATCGGCTCATGCGGCTGCAATTCCGACATGAACCAGGCGTGTTCAGATGAATATTCGGGAGGCAAAGCGGATGGGCGGACCTAGGGTCACCCTGACCTGAGATGCCCCAACCTGCCAAACCTTCTAAGGAAATGTTGGAATTTTTTTGGCCAGCGGCGCCCGCGTCTCCGCCATTGCCACCCGTCCGGACAATCACATTGTAAAAGCCACCCACCTGCCGTGATCGCCCGCGTCCCCATGTTGTCCGCCACGTTCTGCAGGATCTGCTGGTTGATCGGAATTTTGGTGGGCGGGTCGCGTGCCGCCGCCGAACCGGCCTTGGTCGACCATCCCCTTTGGATGCGGTGCCCGGCAGTCTCGCCGGACGGTGCGACAATCGCCTTCAATTATGGCGGCCGCATTTGGCGCGTGCCGGCGGCCGGGGGCGAGGCGACGCCGCTCACGGATCCGGATCACTACGCCACCAACCCCGTGTGGTCACGCGATGGCTCGCGGTTGGCGTACGCCTCCAAACAGTTTGGCAACCTCGACGTGTATGTGATGCAGGCCGACGGTACCCGTGCCAAACGCCTGACGTACCACTCGGCCGACGACGTGCCATCCGCCTTTTCCCCGGACGACAGCGAAGTGTACTTCGCCTCGAATCGACTCGGCAGCCCGCAGTCCGTTTTCGTCGGGGCGTACGCGGTGAGCGAACAACTCTACGCCGTGCCCACGATCGGCGGACGCAACCGGCTCATTCTCCCCACCCCGGCGAAGGCAGGTTCGCTTGATGCGACGGGCGCACTCTATTTGTACGAGGATCGCCCGGTTTATGAAAACGACTGGCGCAAGGGCGCGGTGTCCGACGGCACCCACGACATCTGGCTGTACGACCTGCAGAAGAAAACCCACGAGCGCCTCACCGACTATCGCGGGGAGGATCGCAATCCCGTGTGGGCCCCCGATGGCAAAGGTTTCTATTTTCTCAGCGAACGGTCCGGCTCCTCCAATATCTGGCGCACGACCCCGAAACCCGGCGCCCGCGCCGAACAACTCACGCGTCACCCCGGCATCGTGCGCTTCCTGAGCGTCGCCCGTGACGGCACGCTCGTGTACGGGCTCGAGGGCGAGATTTGGCGCCGCGCACCGGGCGCCCGTGAAGGCCAGCGGGTCGACGTCCGCCTCCGCACCCAACCGCGCGGCCCGGAACACGTCACCGCCCAGGCCAACGACCAGCTCACTGAACTCGTGGTCTCGCGCGACGGCCTGCAGGTGGGCGTCATTGCCCGCGGCGAGGTATTCGTGCTTTCCACCGAGACGGGCGTCACGCGGCGCCTGACCCGGACCCCCAGCCACGAACGCAACCTCTCGTTTGCCCCGGACGGGCGCTCGCTCGTCTACATTTCCGAACGCGAAGGCGACATGGACATCTACGAGGCGTCGCTCGGATCGCCGACGATGAAGGCCTTCACCGACGACGGGCCGATCATCGAACGCCGGGTCGTCGATACCGACGGTGACGTGCTCTACCCGAAGATTTCCCCCGACGGCAAGAAACTCGCCTACCTCGCGGACCGCCGCAGCATCCAGGTCCTGGACCGCGCGACCGGCACGACGGTGACCGCGCTGCCGGCGGGATACTTCTACTCCTACGTCGACGAGGACATGAGCTTCGTTTGGTCGCCCGACAGCCGTTGGCTGGCCTCGACCGTCGGCTCGGTGGCCACGAACCTGGACGTGGTGCTGGTCGATGCGAGTGGTCAACGCCCGCCCATGTACGTCGCCCACGGCGGCTACAACGAAGCGATCCCCGAGTTCAGCGCCGATGGCAAGGCGGTGCTCTGGGCCACCGCCCGGGAGGGCATGCACCAGGTGGACAACAGCGAGGAGCAGCTGGACATCGACCTCGCCTACCTCACGCGCGCCGCCTACGACCAGAAAGCCGAGCCGGCCGGAGAAAACTGGCAGCCGCAGGCCGCGGGCATCGAGCAGCGCACGAAGCGACTGACGCCTTTCTCGCTGGATCCGCTCTATTTCATGCTCATGCCCGACCAGGAACGACTCCTGGTCGTGGACCGCGAGAGCGGTGGCCGCGCGGCCGCACGGTTCTTCAAGGTCGGCAGCGGCGAGATGACCGAGCTCTTCACGCGACCGAAGGCCGACGACTACGTCGCCGACGCCGAGGGCAAACACCTGTACGCCCTGCTCGACGGCGCCGTCGAGCGCACCGACCTGGCGTCGGGCGAGACGCGGCGCTTCGCATTGGACACCACCATGGACATCGACGCCCGCGGCGAGGAAGCCGCGTGGTTCGAGCACTTCTGGCGGCTCACAAAGTTCAAGTTCTACGAGCCCACCATGCACGGCCGCGACTGGGATGCGATTGGCGCGCGCTACCGCCGCTTCCTGCCGCACGTCGACACATGGGAGGACTTTGCGGAGATGATGTCCGAAATGGCCGGCGAGTTGAACGCCTCGCACATGGGTTGTTACTACCTCAAGGCCGCGCCGCTCGCCCAGCACACGGCGTCGCTCGGGCTTTATTTCGACGACGAGTACGAAGGCCCGGGGCTGCGCATCGCCGCGGTGTTGCCCGGCGGTCCCGCGGACATCACGGGTAGCCGCCTCAAACCCGGCGCGCTGGTCCTCGCGCTCGACACGGAGATGCTCGATAGCCACAGCGACATCGACCAATTGCTCGGCGGCATGGCGGACACCGCCGTGCAGTTGCGCGTGCGCCCGGTCGGGGCGAAGCAATCCGTGACCGAGACCGTCGTGCCGATCACGTTGAAGCAGGCCGCCGACCTGCGGAACGCCCAGTGGGTGGCGGAACGCAAGGCCATGACCGAGCGCCTCTCCGGCGGCCGGCTCGGTTACGTTTACCTGCCCGAGATGAACGCGGAGTGTTACAAGCGCGCGTACAGCGAGGTGATTGGCGACTACCGGAACAAGGAAGGCCTGGTGGTGGACGTCCGCTACAACATGGGCGGCAACCTCCACGACCAGCTCATCACGCTTTTCACCGGCGAGGTCATCGCCGCCTTCACGAGTCGCCGCAATGAAATCGTTGGCCGAATGCCGACCGGACGCTGGGCCCGACCGACGGCTCTTGTGCAAAACGCCAGTTCCTACTCCGACGGCAGCATCTTCCCTCACCTCTATCGCCGACAAAGGCTCGGCCCAATCGTCGGCGACCGCGTGCCCGGCACCGGCACCGCCGTCTGGTGGATGTTCCCGATGAAAGGTGCGCTCAAGTGGGGCATCCCCCAACTCGGCGCCCGCGACTTCCAAACCGGCTGGCTCGAGAACCAGGAAATCCCCCCCGACCGCCTCGTCCGCAACGACCCCGCCTCCCTCGCCGCCGGCCGCGACCCGCAACTCGAGTCCGCCGTCACCGAGCTCCTCAAAAAGCTCCCCCAAAATTAGCCCCCGCCCAACCGTGTTTGTAATCCATTATATTACAAACACCACGCGCCCGGGTTACCCTCGTAGGAGCCTGTTTACAGGCGATTCAGGACTCACAAAGTCATCGCACGCCCCGTGTCGCCTGCAAGCAGGCTCCTACAAGAGGCGAATTCCCGAAGCGATTTGCGGGCGATCCGCCCAACCGTTTTTGTAATCCATTATATTACAAACCTCACGCGCACGGGTTGCCGTTGTAGGAGCCTAGTTACAGGCGATTCGGAACCCACGACGTCATCGCACGCCCCGGACGCCTGCAAGCAGGCTCCTGCAAGATGAGCCGCCCCAGAAGCGCGTTGAGGTCAAAGCGCTCCACCCTATTTAGATCATTTTCGGCCACCTGCTCTTTCTATTTCCCGTTCTCTCGTCCCCGTCCCACTCGCGGGGTAACGGCAACCCGTCTCCACTTGGAGCCTTGGTTCCAACGACCTAAACGGCACCGCTTTTGTCTTGTTGCGTGAATCGGCCTTCGGGCTAGGGTCGCGACTCCCATCCCCCTTGCCTATGATGAAACGCTCCCTCGTGTTGTGTGCGTTGCTGGCCTCGTCCCTGTCGCTGTCCGCAGCGCCGGCGGCGGTGGACGGCTTCAGTCACGTGAAATCCCTCGGCGGTTTCGATGAATACCGCCTCGAGAGCAACGGCCTCCAGGTCCTGCTCATGCCTGATCACTCCGCGCCGGTCATCACCTTCATGGTGACGTACCGCGTCGGCTCCCGCAACGAGGTCACCGGCACCACCGGGGCCACCCACCTCCTCGAGCACCTCATGTTCAAGGGCTCGGCCAACTTCAACAAGGAGAAGGGCAACAAGGTCGACCAGATCCTCGACCCGATCGGCGCCAGCAACAATGCGACGACGTCCGTCGACCGCACCAATTACTACGAGACCTTCGGCAGCGAACACCTCCCGATGGTCGTCGAGATGGAGGCCGACCGCATGCGCAACCTGCTCCTGCGCGAGGACGACCGCCGGCCGGAAATGACCGTCGTCCGCAACGAATTCGAGCGCGGCCAGAACAACCCCATCCAGGCGCTGTTCCTCGAGCTCGGCTCCTACGCCTACATTGCCCACCCGTACCACCACTCGACCATCGGCTGGCGCTCCGACATCGAGAAGGTCTCGATCGAAAAACTGCGGGAGTTCTACGACACCTTTTACTGGCCCGACAATGCCACGGTCACCGTCATCGGCGACTTCCAGCCGGCCAACGCCCTGGAACTGATCAAGAAATTCTACGGCGCCATCCCGAAGGCGCCCAAGCCGATCCCGGAGGTCTACACCGAGGAACCGGCCCAATCCGGCCCCCGCCGCTTTGTCATCAAGCGCGCCGGCCAGCTCGGCGCCGTCGCCATTGGCCACAAGATCCCGGCGGGCACCCACGCGGACTACCCGGCCATCCAGGTCCTCGCGACCATCCTCGGCAGCGGGAAGAACTCGCGCCTCTACAAGAGCATCACCGACCAGAGCCTGTCGACGGGCGTGTTCACCTTCCCGCGCTTCACGCGCGACCCGATGCTGCACTACACCTTCGTCCCGCTCGCGCCGGGCGTCACGCATGAACAGGTGGAGAAAATCGCCCTCGAGGAAATCGAAAAACTCAAGAAGGACGGCGTCACCGACGGTGAAGTCCAGAGCGCCATCAACCAGCTGCTTGCGGACTCTGCGTTCCAACGCGACGGCACCTTCGCCATCGCCTCGCAGATCAATGAGTGCATCGCCGTCGGCGACTGGACGCTCTATGTGACGCTCGACGAGGCCACCGCCAAGGTGACCGCGGCGGACGTCAAGCGCGTCGCCAACCTCTACTTCAACGTCGACCAGAGCACGACCGGCTGGTTCGTCGCCATCACGCCGCCGGCCCCGAAGGCCCCCGCCGCCAAGTAACTATTAAAAACAACCACAACCCGTCATCCTGGGTGCAACGAAGGATCCCGCTAATTCCACGCGCCTCAACCGACCCGCGCCTGTCACTGGATTCTTCGCTCCGCTCAGAATGACGAAAAAGTGAATACCATGAAACGCCTTACCCTTCTGTTTTCCGCCCTCTGCCTGCTGTCCTCGGTGGCCCTCGCGCAGATCGCGCCCAACGTCACCCGCACGCGCATCGCGGGCATCGACGTGCTCCTCTACCCCACCGGCGTGAAGAACGTCGTCAACCTCAAGGGCTCGCTGCCCGCGGGGGATGTGTTCTCCAAGGACACGAACCCCGCGGTCGCCACGCTCACCGGCATGCTCCTCGACCAGGGCACCACCAAGCAGGACAAGTTCGCCATCGCGGCCAAACTCGAGGCCGTCGGCGCCACGCTGGATTTCAGCGTCGGCAACGAACTGGTCGAAATCAGCGCCAAGTGCCTCAAGAAGGACGTGCCGCTCGTCGTCGAGCTGATCGCCGAGCAGCTCCGCACCCCGGCGCTGTCCGCCGAGGAATTCGAAAAGGCCAAGAAGCAGTTTGCCGGCAGCCTCCAGCGCTCGCTCGAGAACACCGACAACCAGGCGGCCGAAGCCGCGGCGCTGGCGCTCTATCCCGTCGGCCACCCGAACCGGCCGACGCCGCACGCGGAAATGATGGCGGCCATCGAGAAGGCGACGCTCGCCGACGTGAAGGCCTTCCACGCGAAGCACTATGGCCCGGCCCACATGACGCTCACGGCGGTCGGCGACCTCGACATCCCGCAGATCCAGGGAGAGCTGACCAAGGCCTTCGCCGGTTGGACTGGTGGCGTCGCACTGCCGGCCTCGCTACCCGCCACCCCGGGCGACACGGCCAAGGAGCAGGTCGTCTTCATGCCGGAAAAGACCAGCGTGAGCGTCGTCTTTGCCCAGCCGTCACGCCTCCGCTACGGCCAACCCGACTACCAGGCGTTGCGCGTTGCCACCGCCATCCTCGGCAGCGGCTTCACCGGCCGCCTCATGGGCAACGTCCGCGACAAGGAAGGCCTCACCTATGGCATCGGTGCGCAGCTGGCGAACGACACGTTCAGTGATGGCGACTTCCGCATCGCCGGCACCTTCGCGCCCAACCTCCTCGACAAGGGCATCGCCTCGACGCAAAAGCAGCTGTCGCTCTGGTACAACGATGGCGTGAGCGACAAGGAAGTCAGCGACCGCAAGACCAACCTGATCGGCCGTTACAAGGTCGCCCTCGCCACCACCGATGGCATGGCCAACCAGCTGATGGTGACGGTGCATCGTGGCCTGCCTTTGAGCTGGCTCGACACCTACGCGACCGAAATCGCCGCCCTCACGCCGGCGCAGGTGAACAGCGCCATCAAGAAGCACCTGAATCCGGAAAAGATGGTCATCATCAAGGCCGGCACCGTGCCCGGCGCCGTCGCCAAATAAGGTAGCGCGCAAACCAACCTGCGCTCCGCGCAGGCTCCCCCCACGCCCGCCCTCCGGCGGGCGTTTTTTTTGCGCCTTGCCCGCTCCCGACTCTCACCTCTCAACTCTCAGCTCTCACCCACTGCTTTCATCTTTCATCCTTCAACTTTCAACTTCCCGCCCAGCAATGCCCCAGATCCTCTACACCGTCCGCGTCTCCTGCCCGAACGCCCAAGTGCGGGGACGCTACCTGGCGTGGCTTTCGCCAAACCACGTCATGGAAATCATGAAGGGCGGTGCAACGGGTGTACGGATCGTCTTACCAGACCAAGCCAATCCTGGCGAACGCGCGCTGATCGAAACCCAGTACAGCTTCCCGTCGCGCAAAGCCTTCGATGACTACGTCCGCCTCCACGCGCCCGCCCTGCGCGCCGACGGCCTGAAACACTTTCCGCCCGAAAGCGGCATTGCCTACGAACGCCAGGTCGCGGAAATCGCCGCGGAGTTTTGATCGGCCGCGCCGTGTAGGAGCTTGTTTACAAGCGACTGAACGCCAGTCTCGCGGTGCCCGCTCGAATCGCCTGCCAGCAGGCTCCTACAAGATGCACTCTTCCCCGTTGCTCATGTTAATCCCCGTCATCCTGAGCCGAGCAAAGGAACCAGCGGGATTCGCATGCGCGTTTGGATTCTTCGCCCGGTTCAAGATGACCGCAGAAGCGAATCGGGCCCCACTGAGCTCGTGCCACCCAAGGTGGAACCCGGCCTCCGGACGGGTTGATCCGTTGCGCGCCTCCTGAAAACGCGTCCGGAGGCCGCGTTCCACCTGATCACTCCCGCATGAGCCGCCTCGAGCAAATCGCCGAACACCGGTCCTGGAAGCAGCTCCTGCTGACGCTGGCGGTGCTCGCGATCCTCGCCGCGCGGGTGCCGCTGCTGTGGTCCACGGGGGAATTCGTTGCCGAGGATGGCTGGGTGTTTTTTGCCGACGCCTGGAACCAATCGTTCCCCGGCTCGCTGCTGCTCCCATACGCCGGGTACTTCCATCTCGTCCCGCGCCTCATCGCGGAACTCTGCAGCGGATTGCCGATCGTCCAGCAGCCGTACGCCTACGCGGGCATCGGCCTGACGTTGAACGCCGCGATCCTCGCCGCGTTTTATTTGCCGGTGTTTCGCCGGCTGGTGCCGTCCGATTTCCAGCGCGCGTTGCTCGGGTTGCTGCTCGCGGTCGCGCCCAACGCCCAGAACCTCGGGCTCGTGCTGGGCCTGCATTGGTACCTCGCGTTCGCGCTCTGCCTGATTTTCGTCGCGCCCGCCCCGATCACCCCGCGCAACCAGGTGCTGCTGGCGATTGCGGTGATCCTCTGCGTGTGGTCGTCGCCGTCGACGATCGTGCTCGCCGCGTTTGCGCTGCCGGCGTGGTGGCACGATCGCCGTCCGGCTCATCGTCTGAAGATCGGTCTGATGCTGGCATCGCTGTTTCTGGTCGCGGTGTTCGCGATCTTCATGCGCATCGAGCAGGCGGAACGCACCGGAATGTTCGAACCCGCCGACCTGCCGGCGGCGCTCTGCCGCCTCGTGCTTCGCGGCTGGCTCGGCGTGGGCCTGCTCGGACCGCGGTGGGCCGCCGTGCTGCCGCCGACAGTGCTCGACGGGTTTGGCTTGGCGGTGCTCGTTGCGCTGGTCGCCGGGATCTGGAAATACCGCGACCGCGATTTTCTGCTCCCGGCCGCGACGCTCGTGCTGATCGCGCAGGGCATGTTGTTCCTCAGCCTCGCCCGCACGGCCTACGTCGCGGAACTCGCCACGCTGCACCTGCCGGTCCACACGCGCTATCTCACGGCGCCGACCTTGCTGCTGTACGTTGCCCTCGGCATTGCGGCGGCGCGCCTGCTGTCGCGACGGCAATTCATAGCCGTCCTCGCCGTGGTCGGCGCCCTGTTGGTTTTCGCGCTGCCCGGACAAAACCACTGGGCCCGCGCCGCCACCCGCTTCCACCTGCGCGACTTCGTTCCCGCCATCGAGGCGTTCGCGAAAACCACCGGGCCCGGGAGTCTCTACATCCCCGCCGACGTTCCCTACTGGGGTCCCGTGCTCGAGAAGGAGGGCGGCCTGGTGATCCCGCCCCCGCAAGGCTTGCCTGCAGCCGTGCAGGCCACGGCGACCGAGGACGGTCGCTACTCGTCATGGCTCGGCCGCTTTCGCCTCGGCGGCCCCGATCAATGGATCGACCACGAAACGCGCGGCCGCCTGCAATTCACCGGCGTGGAACGCGGCCGGGTCTTCTTCCGCGACCCCGCCAACCGCCTGCTCTTCACGAGCCCTCTACTCTACCCCGCTTTCTGGCAACTCGAGGGCCTGGACAAGTGGTCGCTGCTGGAGGGCAAACCTCCAGCAACCCTCATCCCCCAACGCTGAACGCCCGACGTTCAGGCATGTGCTGCGGGTTGGAAGTTGAGCGTTGAGCGTTGAATGTTGGAAGTTTTCCCCGCGTTCAGCCCGAGCGGCTTGTAATATAATGGATTACAAGCGGCTCGGTCCCCGGTCGCCCGTTTGCACTCGGCGGGAGCGGTTCTACACCGCGACTCCTGGGCGGCGGCCAGGAGCCGTGAACGTTCGACCCAAGACGCGAAACCAAGCTGGAAAAACTTCCAACGCCCAACGCTGAACGCCCAACGTTCAAGCATGCCCTGCAGGTTGGAAGTTGAGCGTTGGGCGTTTTCCCCGCGTTCAGTTCGGGCGGCTTGTAATATAATGGATTACAAGCGGCCCGGTCCTCGGCTGCCCGTTTGTACTCGGTGGGAGCGGATTTATACCGCGACTCCCAGTCGGCGGCCAGAAGCCGTGAACGTTCGACCCCGGCCGCGGAACCAAGCTAGACAACTTCCTACGTCCAACGCTGAACGCCCAACATTCAGGCATGCGCTGCGGGTTGGAAGTTGAGCGTTGGACGTTTTCCCCGCGCTCAGCTCGGGCGGCTTGTAATATAATGGATTACAAGCGGCCCGGGGGTGCGGGGCCGTGCGCTCGAGCTATCGGGCTTCGGATTCGGCGAAGCCTAGTTTTTGGAGGAAGAGCGGCCAGCGGGGGTCGCTGCGCAGGGAGTTGAAGAAGGGGTCCGAGGCGCACCAGGTCAGACCGGGGTCGCGTTGGCGCAAGGCGCGGTCGAGCCACTCAAAGGTGTGGTCGGCGTCGCGACGGAAGGCGTAGGCCTCGGCGACTTGGAACGCGGCTACTCCGCCAAAACGGTCGATCAGTTCGCGGAGCGTGGCGTCGGACTCCGACTTTTTTCCCCGGGCCCATTGCACGAGGCTGACGGCGAACACGCGCACCCAGTCGGTGGGCTCGAGCGCCGCTTCGCGCGCGGCTTCGTCGAGCCGACCCTGCAGGAGGTAGTTGAGGGCGAGGCCGCCATGGCCCCACGGGGCGGCGGCGTTGAGCTCCATCAAGCGGCGGAACTGGGCGTCCGCCTCCGCGAAGCGGCCCAGCGACTGCAGCGCGAAGCCGTATTCGGAGCGCACCGCCGGATTGACCGGGTCGAGGTCGACGGCCTTCGCGAACATCGTCACCGCGTCCGCCCGCCGGCCGAGCGCGTAAACCGTCCGGGCCCCGTACGCGAGGACCGCCGCGTCGTCCGGTGCCAAGGCCTGCGCGCGGCGCAGCGATTCCGCCGCCGCCTTCAGGTCGAAATCGTGCGACAGCTGCACACTGAGCAAACCGAGGTAGCCGGCGGGGAGCTTGGGATCGAGGGCGATGGCGCGCTCGGCGGCCTGCCGGGCGAGCCGGAAACCTTCCGCGACCATGGTGGACGTGGTGCCATAGCCGCCCTGCACCGACGCCGCCTGCGAAAGCCCGGCCCAGGCGGCGGCGAAGTTTGGGTCGCGCTGCACCGCCTGCTGGAACAGCTCGATGCCGCGCTGCACGTTTTCCAGGTTGAATTGGTTGAGGTGAAACCGGCCGCGCAGGTAAAGCTGGTGCGCTTCCGGATCATCGGTGCGCACGGAGCCGACCGTGTCCGCGAGCTTGAGCTGGAGATTCTTGGCGATCAGTCCGGCAATCTCGTCCTGCACGGCGAACACGTCCTTTAAATCGCGCGTGAACGTGTCGCTCCACACGTGGAATCCGTCCGCCGCCTTGATGAGCTGCGCGGTGATGCGCACCTTCTCGCCGCTTTTGCGCACGCTGCCCTCGACGACGTACGCGACGCCGAGCTTCTGGGCGATCTCGGGAATCGGGATGTCCTTCCCCTTGAAGAAAAACGCCGATGTCCGCGCCGACACCTTGAGACCCGGCACTTTCGCCAGCACGTTCAGCAGCTCCTCGCTGATGCCGTCGGAGAAGTACTCGTTGTCCTTGTCGGTCGAGAGATTCGCGAACGCCAGCACGGCCACGGATTTTTCATCCGGCGCCGCGGCCTTGGCGGGCGCGGCGGGCGGAGCAAGGATCGCCACGATTTCCGGATCGTGGTGAAAGGCCGCCAGGCGTGGGTCCATCCGGATGCGGCGCAACAGGGGTTCGCGGACCTCCGGCTGCTCCGCCATTTCGCGAAGCATCGTGAGGACCTTTGCCCGGTCCTCCAAAAGGAACACGCGCGCATGCGCAAAGAACCACCAGAGCCCGCCCGCAAAGAAACGCGTGGGACGTGGCGCCCCGGCAACGGAAACCCGGTGGGCCGCGCGCGCCTCTTCCAAGCGTCCCAGCCCCAGCAGGGCCCACGCCTCCGCCGCATGCGTGCCCGGGTCCGCCGGGTGCTCCTCACGATAGCGGCGAATCTCCGTGAGGGCCGCCTCGTAGTGCGTGCGCGCGAGATCCGCATTGCCCTGTCGCTCCCGCAAAGCGCCAAGCAGGAGGCTGCGGGGGCCGGTGTAATTTGAGATATCGAAGAACCAAGGCTCCGCATACTTGTTCACCGCGTTCAGCCCGTAGTCGACCTCGCCACTAAACAGGGCGTACGCGAGCCGCGTCAGGACGGAGCGCTCCTCCGCCTGCAGGCGCGCCGGTACCCGATCGAGCCAAGCCTTCATCCCAGGGAGGTCGCCGCGCATCAGGGCAAAACGCGCCTTCCAATCGATGGCATTCGCAATGGGCGCAAGGGCAATGGCCGCATCAAACAAGCGTTCGGCATTTTCGTAGTCGCCGCCGTCCCGGTATTGGATGCCCAGGTTATAGTGAACCAACGCATCTTGCGGGAAACGCGCCACGGCCTCTTCGAGCAGTTTCATCGCCGCCGCCGTGCCCGCCGCCCCGTTTTGGCGGCCGACGACCAAGGCGAGGTTGCGGGCATACCGCGGCTCCGTGGGATCAAGCGTGCTGGCGCGCCGCAACAATTCCTCGGCGCGCGGATGATCCCCGCCCCGCTGGGTCAGAAACACCGCGAGCGCCCCCAAGGCCACGGGATTATCCGGCGCGAGCTGGACCGCCCGCTCGCAATAGCGCCGCGCAATGGCCGTGCGGTCCGCCGTAAAATCGAAATTCCGGAGCAGGATCGTGCTTTCGATGTGCGCGAGGACCGCGACAGCCTCCGGGTCGGACGGCGATTTCTCCACGGCCTTCTTCGCCATTTCCTCGGCGAGCAGGAGGTCCTCGCGAATACTGTTGATCTGGTTCGAGAGCTGGTAGGCGCGGCGCAGTTCCGGGTCACGGGGCCATTCCGCCGGCGACTTGGCGGTCACCGGCTCGCTCGCAGCGACGTTGGCGCTGGTTGGCGCCGGGGCCGGCCGCAGCAAAAACCAGCCGGCTGCGACGGCGGCGAGCACGCCAACGCCGGCAAGGACCGGCACCCAGCGACGGGGTTGATTCACTGGAGGCAGGGTGCCCTCACCCTGCTCCGCCGCGGGACGGGGGCGTCCCGCCTCCAGAGCCTTCAAAGCGCCGGTGCGGTGCGACCACAGCTTCAGGAATCGCTGCAGGACCTCCGGCGGTACGACGCCATTCGGCAGCTTGGTCCATTGGACGGTCCGGAAACGATCCGGCACGAGGGCCGCCGGTTCCTTTGTGCCATCGATCACCACCGGCAAAATAAACGCCACGCCGCTCGCGATGCTCAGGGCGCGTTGCGCCGCCAGCTCCCACTCGAGCCGGAAGTAACCTTCCTCGCGCGCCTGCGTGTTGGCGGAAATTACCGGGATGAACAGCACGCACTCCTTGATTTGCCGCCGGATCTTCGCATCCCACTCGTCGCCGTGTTCGAGCCCGCCTTCGGCATCGAACCACACCTCGACGCCCGCGCCGCGCAGGGCGTCGCAAATGCGTTTCGCCGCGTCGGCGTCCTGGGAGGCGTACGACAGGAAGACCGCGCCTCGCGGGGCGGAACGTCCAACGTCCAACGCTGAACTCTCAACGCTCAATTCTCGAACCTCCGGAATGCTCCACAGAAGGTAACGAAGGTAACCAAGGGATGGACCGATGCCTCGGCATTGTTGCCTTCGTTGGCTTCGGTTGGAAAGAATCGGTGCATCGGGGCGTGGGTGTTCAGTGTTGGGAATTCCTGGGAGTCAGGCGGTCCGGTTCAATACAGCGGCGCGTTGTTGCGCGGGTCCTCGAGCAGGGCTTGAAAGCGGGGGTCTTTTGCCAGGGGCAGCCACTCGACTGAGTATTTCATCATATGGACGTTGAGCTCAGAAGGCACCTTCAGGAGGCGCGTGATTTCCGCGATCGCTTGGTCCTTGTCACCGGCCCAAGCGAGGATGCGTGCGCGCACCACGCTGATGTTCATCCCGATTCTGGTCTCCTTGGACTCGGGGAGCATCGCCGCCGCCCGGTCGATCAAACGCAGAGCCTCGGCGTGATTACCGAGAATACTTTCCGCTGAGGCGAGTGCGCGCAGGTGCTGCGTGTTATTTGGTTCGAGTTCGAGTTGCGCGCGCAACCTTACCGGCAGGCTGCCGAGTCGGTCACGCGCCCCGGCGGTGTCTCCCAACGCCCGATGGACCGCAGCTGCTTCGAGGGCAGTGGCGACCCCTGCATCAAAGGAGCCGCGACCGGTCCGATTCGGCAAGAGTTTGTCCAAGCGGAGATACTCCTGGTAATCGCGATCATGAAAAGCCTTCGCTTGACGAAGTTCCACGACCGTGGGGCTGTTGGCATTGATGGCTTCAGCCCGCTTGAGCGTTTCTTCCAACAGGAGCGTCGAGCCATCGGCCATATAGCTGAAATAGCCCATGGTGACATGGAGCCCGAAATCATCCGGTCGTAACACCATCATCCGTCGGACCTCAGCAAGCGCCTCATCGTAGCGACGAACGTATCGCAGATTAAAAGCGTAGCCCATACCCGCGCCGCGATTCGCTGGATCCAACCGGGTTAGCCGGCGCTGTGTGACCAGCGACTCCGCCCAGCGCCCGCCGAGCATTTGCGCCACCGCCAACCAGCTGAGATTATCGGTGTCATTCGGATAACGGTCCACTAATTGCGTGAATTGCGCCAACGCATTGGCGGGATCGTGCATCCCGAACAATTGATAGGCTCCCGTGGCCCGCGCGACCTCCGGAGCTTCCGGCGCCAGCTCACGCGCCCGTTCGAGCGCTGCCGTCGCCTTCGCTAGCCGCGCGGGCGTCGTGTCCACGCTGGCAGCGATCAACCCAACGTGGGCCTGCACGAGTTCACACCACGCATCGAGAAACTTCGGGTCCAATTCGACGGCGGACTGCAGCAGCCGCTCGCGCTTCTGCAATTCCTCGCGCGTGCTGGCAGCCCCGCGATTCGCGATTTCGCGGGATTTCAGGTAAAGGTCGTACGCGGCGAGATTTTCCGTGGGTCGCGCCGCGAGTTGCTGCTGTTCTTGCGGGGAAATGGCTGCGTTGAGTTCGCTGGCGATCGCCTTTGCGAGTTCGGTTTGGATCTGGAAAATGTCAGTCAGGTCGCGGTCGAAGCTCTTGGCCCAGACGTGTTCGTCGGTGGCGGTGCGGATGAGCTGGCCGGTCACACGGACCTTGTTGCCCGCGCGGCGCACGCTGCCTTCCAGCACGTACGCGACGTTCAGTTCGCGGCCGATCTGCGGGATCTTCTTGGTGGTGCCGCGGTAATCCATCACCGACGTTCGTGAAACCACGCGCAGTTCGCGAATCCCGGCCAAGTCCGTCAGGATGTCCTCGTGGATGCCGTCCGCGAAGAACGCATTGCCGTCCTGGTCTTCGCTCATGTTGGTGAACGGCAGGACGGCGATGGACTTTGGATCGGGGGACGCTGCCTTCAGGGGTTGGGGGGCGCGTTGCGGGTCGGCCTCCGCTTCCTTGAGCAACGCCGCAAAACGGGGATCATCCCGGACCTGGTCAAACATCGGGTCGATGCGCAGCTCGGCCGCGGTCATCCACATGAAGTCGGTTCGGCCGCGCGCGAGCACCTCCAGCAACTCATCGCGGCTGGATCGCTCGAAGGCATAATACATAGTCAGCCAGCTGCCGTGGGAGGGCCCATAAAGCTGCGTCACCGTGGTCCAGACCTTGGCCGCCGCGTCGTTGCGCCCGAGTGCCGCCAGCAGCACCGCCTGCGACTGCAGGAGGTCGCGGTCATTCGGATTCGCGGCAAGCCGTCGCTCCACCGCGGCCAACGCGCCGGTCCACTCCGCCTCCGCCGCCGCCGTGCGCCCCAGGAATTTCAACGCCCGTCCCCGCAGATACCCCGTCGGGAATGCGCCGGCGGAGGATTGAACGTAGTCCCGCGGGATTGCCCGGATGCTGGCGAGGGCCGCCTCGAAATCCCGGGCGCGGCATTCGACGAAGTATTTGGCGGAAGCGGGCATGTCCTCGAAGAAATAATCGGCCGGGATCTGCGCCAGCGTGCGCCGCGCGAGATCCGGCCGGCCAAGCCAGATCGTTTCCAAGTAGGAGCGCCAAAGCAGGTATTTGACCGCCGGTTCGCGCTCCGTCGCTCCCTCAAACAACGGCATGGCCTCGCCAAAGCGCCGCTTGAGCAAATGGATCAAGCCCCGGTTGAACATCGTTCGGGCGTTGGTCCCACCCAGGGACTCAATCCGGTCCAGCGTGGCCAAAGCGGTCGCAGGGTCCCCGGCATTGAAATGGCACCAGACCAAGCTGTGTAGCACGTCGACATCCGTGGGCCGCTCCTTGGCGAGCCCCTGCCATATGCGCAACACCTCAGCGCTCCCGGCCTTGTCCGCCAGTTCCTTCATGCTGACCGCGCGGGCCAGCCGGACTTCGAACCGATCGGGGGCCAGCGCCACGGCCTGGGCCACGTGCTTGCGCGCGGCGTCCTGGCGGGCCTCGGACCAATCGTAATTCTCCGTGAAATACCGGCAATCCACGCGGGCCCACGCGGCGAACACCAACGCATTGGTGGGCTCGGCCTGCGCGGCCTGCGCGAGCAGCTGCCCCGCGAGGTCGAGCTCGACGCGGGTCACGTCCGGTTTGCCAAGGATCGCTTCCACGCGCTGGAGCGTTTCGCCTGAAGCCGTTCGCGTCGCCGAAGCGGCCGGGGCCGGCGTCTTCGCCGGGCGGAGCGAGAGATAGGCTGCGAGCCCGAGCCCCGCCACTGCAACGCCGATGAGGGCAATGCGGCCAAAGCGGCTTGGGCCCGCGGGCGCTTCACTCGGACCCGTCGACGAACCCACCGCCCGAGGGAGGGCGCTCGCCTCGCCCGTGAGGAGTCGTTTGGTGCGTTCAACAAACGCCGCCGGTACCACCCCACCCGGCGCCTTTGTCCATTGCACCTCAGTGAATGAATCGGGCACGTGCGCGTCCGCGTCGTGCGTGTCATCGATCACCACCGGCAGAAGAAACGGACGGCCCTTCGCCATCAAATGCGTGCGCTGGTCAGCCAGCCGCCACTCAAGCCGGAAATACCCCTCGGTCCGCGCCTGCGTGTTGGCTGAGATGATCGGGATGAGCAACGCGCACTCCTTGATCTGCTTCCGGATCTTCTGGTCCCAGGCATCGCCGCCGACCAACTCGCTTTGGTCGAACCACACCTCGACGCCCGCCCCGCGCAGGGCATCACAAATGCGTTTCGCGGCCTCGGCGTCCTGCGATGCGTAGGAAAGGAAGACCGCGCCGCGTGGCGCGGAAATGCCAACATCCAACTTTGAACTCTCAACGCTCAACTCTCGAACCTCCGGAAGATTTTACAGGAGGTCGCAAAGGCAGCAGAGGGGAGCGGCGCCCTGCGCATGACTTCTCCGCGATCTCGGCGGCCTCCGGTAGAACAGTGCGGGTGCATTGGGTATAAAATTGAAAGTTGAGCGCCGGGTTTTTCCTCGGTCACTTCTGCGCCGCGTATTCCCGGAGGAGGCGGTCGCGGGTGTCGCGGGCGACCTGGTAGGCGTCGGCACAGCCAAGTTTATCCAGGAGCTGTTGGAAGCGCGGGGTGCCCCGCAGGGGGTCGAAGATGCTCTCCCAGTAGATCTGCTGGTGAAAAATCATCGGGGTCTTCTCGAGCAGCGGGTAGGCTTTCTCCAGATCCCCCAACATCACCCAGATCACGCCACTGGCGGGGCTGTCGGGATAGTGCTGCACGAATTCCTTCGCCCACCGTTCGCTTTCGGCGGCGGACCCGGTGGCGCGCAACGCCCACACGAGCTCATTGGCAAACTGCGGGTCGGTCTCGGTTGCGATCGTCGACAGGAAGGACTTGAGCGCCGTCGCCGCCTCGGCTTGACGGCCGAGTTCGACCAACAATCGCGCGCGGCGCAAGGCGAGCCGCGGCGAGCCGGCCGGCGTCAGAGCGATCGCGCGGTCCACCAGCGCCAGCGACTCCTCGAACCGCCGCACATGCAGCAGCTCCCACGCGAGATCCCACAAGATGTAGGGGGACAGGGGTTCCAGCTCGAGGGCGCGCCGGTATTCGGCGATCGCCACATCGAGCCGGCCCTGGCCGACGCAAAGGTCGCCGTACCAGTCGTGCACCAGCGCGTTGTTGGGTTCGAGCGCGAGGGCCCGCCGGAAATAGTCCGTGGCCTCGGCCGCCCGCCCGGCTTCCATGGCGATCTTCCCGAGCGCGGCGTAGGGCTCGCCCAGCGTCGGATCCAGCTGGATCGCGCGTTTCGCCGCCTGCTCGGCGACTTGAAATTGCGCCGCCGCCGCGCCGCCGGCCCCCTTCACGTACGAAGCCTCGATCGCCTCAAGGTTGGCCAGCGCGGCGTGGGCGGGGGCCCATTCCGGGTCCAAGGCCACCGCGCGATTGAACATCGTCCGCGCGCGGGCAAAACCCTCCGGGGTCCGGAGCACCCAAAAATGCCGGCCCTCCAGGAGGGCGGCGAGGGCATCGGGAGTGACGGCGTGGGCGGCGCGGGTGGCCACGCCCATCTGCACGGAGAGATTCTTGGCGATGAGGGCGACGATTTCGTCCTGCACGGCAAACACGTCCTTCAGGTCGCGATCAAGCGGCTCGGACGACCAGATGAGTTGATCGGTCGCGGCGCGGCTCAGCTGGACCGTGATGCGCACCTGGCTCCCCGCCTTGCGCACGCTGCCGCGCACCAGGTAGGCGACGCCCAGCTTCTCCGCGATTTCCTGGGCGGTCTCGTTCCGGCCCTTGAAGAAAAATGCGGACGTCCGTCCCTTGACGGTCAGGCCCGGCACGCGCCCGAGGGCATTGATCAGCTCCTCACTCACGCCGTCGGAGAAATATTCCGCGTCCTTGTCGTCACTGCGGTTGTCGAACGCGAGCACCGCCACCGACTTTACTTCCGGCGCAGCCGCCCCACCCGCTTCGGGCTTGTACGCACGGTCGATGGCGGCCTTGTGTTCCAGCGCCATGGCGCGAATCCGGGGGTCGTTGCGAATCGGCGCGAACCAGGGCGCGTAAAGAAAATCGCCCCAGAGATCCATGCGGACGCGCCCCATCGTCGGCCAGCGTTTCACCATGAGGTCGATCGCCGCCTCGTGGTCGCCCAATGCGACCAACAGGATGGCATCAAACCAGCCGCTGTCCTGTCGGACACTTTCGACGGAGAGTTCGTTCAACACCTTCCGACCTTCGCGCGCCGCGGCCACCTGTCCCGTCAACGCCTGCAGGACGCACTGCCAGTACAACAAGCTTTCGTTCCGCGGTTCCGCGACGAGGCGTTTCTCCACCACCGCCAGCGCCTGTTTCCACTCGGACTGTGCCGCCGCGGGCCGGCCGGCGATCTGGTGAGCGTAGCCGGCGAGGTAGCCCTTGGGCCGCCAATCCCAACCGTCTTCGAAGAAATCCCGCGGGAGCCGCCGCAACTCCGCGAGCGCGCGATCGCCGTCGCCCGTGCGCAGGTAGAACTCCGCCACCTGGCTGATCATCCCGTCTTCCTGCCGCAAAGCCACCGGCACGGTTTCAAGGAAAGCCCGCGCGGCGGGCACGTCGTACACGTAGAGGCCCAGGAACAGGAAGCGCCGCAAATAGACTTCGCGCCCGGGATTCAGCGTGAGCGCGCGCGTGAAGAGCTGGTCGGCTTCCGCGAGGCGCAGATCGGAAATCAAGACATTGGCCTTGCGACACGGCGGACGGGCGTCGTTCGGCGCGAGCGCCGCGGCCTTGTCGTACGCCGCGACCGCCTCCGCATTGCTTTCCTTAATGAACCGGAGGCGCCCCAACTCCATCCAGATTCTCCAGTCACCCGGCGCTTTTTCCGTCAGCTCGAGGAGCAGCTGCTCGGCGGCGGTGACATCCCCGTTTCTTTGTTGGAGCAAAGCGCTGGCAAAAGCGCCCTCGATCGAAGCCGGCGCCAGGCTGCGCGCGCGACCGATCTGGGTCCGGGCCAGTTCCAGGCGCGCGGGTGAGACATCGAAGGCCCGCCGAGCCAGGTTCATGGACACCCGGCCCGCCACCGCCCAGGCCTCGCCGTCAGTCGGGTCCGCCTTCACCGCGCGCTGCGCGAGTTCGTCCGCGAGGAAGAAATTTTCCCGCAACTCCATCGGGTCATCCAGCAACGCCAACGCCTGGCGCGTCAGCTTCTGGGCCTCGGACTGGGAGGCCGCTGCCGGCGAGGTGGAAGTTTGCGCAGCCGCGGGCTGGGCGGTTCGCGCATCCACACCGCGCGTCCACCGCCACGCCACCACCCCACCCAGCGCCGCAATGGCCGCGACGCTGGCCACGAGCCACGTCTTTTTTCCCGAACGGACCGGGCCCGGCGTCGTCGGATCCGCCGCCGCGGTGGGGGCGCGGCGCGAAGCGGGCGCGGGATTCTCGCCGCGCAGCAATTGGGCCACGCGCCCGGCGAAAGCCGTGGCGCCGGCTCCAGCCGCGAGGCGGGTCCATTGCACGCTCATGAAGGAATCGGGCACGATGGCATCCCAGTCCTTCGTGTCGTCCACACAGACCGGCAGGATGAACGGCGTGCCCTTCGCCATCAGGTGCGTGCGATCGTCCGCCAGTTTCCACTCGAGCCGGAAATAGCCTTCGCGGCGGGCCTGGGTGTTGGCCGACACGACGGGAATGAAGAGCGCGCAGGACTTGATCTGCCGGCGAATGTTTTGATCCCAGGCATCGCCCCCGCGCAATTCGCTCTGGTCGAACCAGACCTCGACGCCGGTTTCGCGCAAGGCGTCGGCAATGCGCTTCGCCGCCTCCGCATCTTGCGAAGCATAACTCAGGAAAACCGCTTTGGAAGGTTCGTTCATTTCAACTGGTCGTCAGCGAGGCCCACCTTGCGCAGGAAAATCGGCCAGCGGGGGTCGGTGCGCAACGAGCGATTGTTGACGTTCGTTTTGACCCAGGCGACGGCCGCGTCTCGCCGCGCCAGCGCGCGCTCGAACCAGGCAAAGGCCGGATCGATCTCGCCCCGGATGCCGTGGATGTTGGCCACATATCCCGGCATCTCCTCGCCATACTTGGCCACAAACTCCGCCAGCGCCGCATCCGCCGCCGGCCCCGCGGAAAAGGCGCGGGCAATCAGGCGGTAGGCCTCGTTCGGTTCCTGCTCGGCGGCGGCCGCGGCCTCCGGCCCGCGCCCCAGCGCCATCAAGGCGCGGGCCTGATGCGAGCGCACCTCCTCGATGGAAGGGGCCAGGGCGACGGCCTGCCGCAGCGGCCCCAGCGCCTGCTCCCAATCACCGTTCAAGTTCAGGATAAAGCCCAAGCTGGCCTGGGCCCGCGCATTCAACGGATCGCGCTCCACCGCCTGGCGGGCCAGCGTCTTCGCCTCGGCCACGCGGCCGGTATTGAAGTAGAAGACGGCCACGTCGCCCATGACGGAGGCATTGCCCGGGGCGAGTTCCAGGGCGCGCTGGAAAGATTGCCGCGCGCCATGCCAATCCCAGTCGGCCGTGCGCTGCACCCATCCCAAGGCCACGAGACCGGTGGCCTGGTCGGGCTCCAATTCCAAAGCCCGCTGGGCGGCGGCACGCGCCTCCCGCATCGCTTCCTGGATCGGCATTCCGCCGAACCGCCCGAGCTGGACGTAGGTCCGGGCCATTTCCGCCCAAGCGAGGGCGAGACGCGGCTCGCGCGCCAGCGCGCGCCGGTACAACGCGATGGCCTGCCGCCAATCCTCATTGCTTTCGCGCAGGGTCAGCGAGCGTGCCTGGAGCAGCATTTCATAGAGAGCCGGATCCACGGTCCCGCGGTCGCTGCCCACGGCCAGCTTGAGCTGGAGTTGCTGGGCAATCAGCCCCGCAATCTCGTCCTGGACGGCAAAGATGTCCTTCAGGTCACGCGTGAAGGTGTCGCTCCAGACATGAAAGCCGTCGGCCGCCTTGATGAGTTGCGCCGTGATCCGGACCTTGTCGCCGGCCTTGCGCACGCTGCCTTCGACGACGTAGGCGACGCCGAGCTGCTTCGCGATCTCCGGGATGGGCGTGTCCTTGCCCTTGAAATGAAACGCCGACGTGCGCGCGGTGACCTTCAGGCCCGGCACCTTGGCGAGCACGTTGAGCAGTTCCTCGCTGATGCCATCGGAGAAATACTCGTTGCTCTTGTCGTCGGAGAGGTTGGCGAAGGCGAGCACGGCGACGGATTTGTCCTCCTTCGCCAAGGCGACGGAAGGCAGGGTCGTCGGCGCGATTTCCTGCGGGCCGGGGGCCGATTCGACCAACGCCTGGAACCGCGGGTCGCTCCGCAAGGGATCGAACACTGGATTCAGCCGCAGGATGGCCCTGGTTGCCGTGCGCGGTTCCTTGGCCAGCTGGGCCAGCGCCACGTCGGTGCGGCCCACACTGAGCGCCAGGGCTCCGTACCGGCCGAGGACGCGGGACATGTTCCGCATGGACGCGTTGCCCTCCACCAGTTGCTGCAAGATCGACTCGGCGGCCGCGCGGTCACCCAGGCGGGCCAGCGCCCACGCGCGCCAGTGCAGCGCGTAGGCCTCGTTCGGCCTGGCCCGCAGTTCGCGCTCGGTCACCTGTTGGACAATCAGCCAGTCAGCCCGCGCGGCCGCGGTGTTGCCGGCCTGTTCGTTGGCCCACGCGCTGAGCACCGCCGTCGGGCCGGTGAACAGGTAATCCCGAATATAGTCGCGGGAATATTTCTGCACAAATTGCAGAGCCAGGTTTGGATTCCGGCTCCAGAGGGCGGCATAGACCGCGTGCACCACGCCGCGGTCCTCGATCAGGAACCACGCCGGCCAACCCTGCACGGCCGCAAGCGCCCCGGCCGCATCGCCGCGCCACCCGAGTTTCACCAGCGCGTCGTAGGCGAGGAGGCGCGCGGAGGTACGCCCCTGCATCATGCCGGCCACTTCCTTTTCCATCGCCGCCCAGTCGCCCGAGCGGGAATACAGCGCGACCCGGTTGCCCTTGAGCAAGAAGTTGTCCGGCGCCAACCGGAGAGCCCGGTCATTTGCCGCCAGGGCCTCGGTGGACTTTCCCTCGATCCTTAACCCCTCACAGAGCAAGTCGAACACCCGCCAGTTTTCCGGATGTTGGGCCGCCAAGCCCTGCAGACGTTCGACAATGGCCGGGATGTTTTGGCCAAACGCGATGAGGGCGTCACACTCCGCGAGCTGGGCATCCAGGGAGGCCGGGGCCAGCTGCACCGCCCGATTGGCCTGGGCGCGCAAGGCCTCCCGCCGTGTGGTGGTATCGTCGAGACCGTAGCCGATCAAAGCCGACGAAACCTGCGCGTGCAGGATCCAGGCGGAGGGCTCGCTGACGTCGAGTTGCTCCGCCTTGATGAGCAGTTCCTCCGCGAGCACGTAAGTTTCGCGGTTCAACTCGTCGCCTTGGTCGAGGATGGTCCGGGCCTTGGCGACCAACTCCTGGGCGGGAGACAACGCGACGACGGCCGGTTTGGTTTCGCGCGCGACATCGGGCGCGCCCCCCTGAGGCGAGAGCATACGCCAGGCAAATCCCAACCCGACCAGCAAGGGCACGGCAATCAGCGCGCCACCCAGCCAAGCCGGGCGCCGGCGTCCGGCCTGCGGGGTCGGTGCGCCGGACGGTGCCTCGGCGACAGCCCGGCCGGGCTCGCCCACCCCGGCCAACAATCCTTTAACCCGTTCACAGAATTTCCCCGGCGGGCCGCCCTCGGGCAATCGCGTCCACTGCACCCCCTTGAATTCCGTCGGCACCTTCGCCTCGGCATCGCGCGTGGCGTCAATCACGACCGGCAACAGGAACACCCGCTCGTCCGCCATCGTATGGGTCCGCTGCGCAGCGATCTTCCACTCCAACCGGAAATAACCCTCCAACCGCGCCTGCGTGTGCGCAGAGATGACCGGCACAAACAGCGCGCACTCGGCAATTTGTTTCCGGATCTTTTGGTCCCATGCATCGCCGCCCACCAGTTCATTCTGGTCGAACCACACCTCCACGCCCGCGGCCCGCAGCGCGTCCGCGATGCGTTTCGCCGCCTCGGCATCTTGGGAGGCGTAGGAAAGGAATACGGCGCCGCGCGGCGCAGAACTTCCAACGCCCAACTTTGAACTCGCAACGCTCAAGGAGAAGACCTCCGGAAGGTTTTGCAGGAGGACGCAGAGGCAGCAGAGACCCGAATCAAATCAGTTGCTCGGCGGTCTCTGCCACCTCCTGTAATAAAAGTTTGGGCCATTGGACGTTGAAAGTTGGAAGTTGGACGTTCGGCGTTCGGCGTGCGGCGGCAGGCGCGCAGCTCCCTCAGAGTTTGCTCAGGCCCGCCCGGGCGTTGCGCTGGCGGATCTCGCGGAGTTCCTTCAGGGGCGACTGGTCCAGGATGGGCCGGGTCAGCGGATTGGCGGCGATCACGTCGAGGTCGACCTGTTCCGTCCACGTCAGGGACGGGTCGTTCACCTCGCAGCCGCGCTGCAGCCACACGCGGGCCTGGTCCGTCTCGCCCACCAGCAGGTACAAGTACCCCAGGTATCCGGGGGGAACCTGACCCTTTTCCGACAAGGCGGCCGCCTGCGCCAGGCAGCGGCGCGCTTCGGGCAAATTCTTTTCCATGATGGCGCAGTGCGCCGCGGTGAGCTCGAGCATGCCGCCGGCTTCCTGCATGTTCTGCCGGGCCGCCGCGAGCAGCCTGTGCATCTCATCGAACTGGCCGGCGCGAGCTGAAGCCAGCAGCCCGCAGATGTAGCTGTCCAGGTTTCGCGGCGCCAGGTCGATCGTCCGGTGGGACCATTGGATGGCCTCCGCGTAGCGTCCGCCCACGAGGTAACTGTAGCTGATATCCCAGTGCGTGACGGGACTCAGGGGGTCGAGTTCCCAGGCCCGTTGCTTGTCCTTGAGCGCCTCGACAAAGTTGCCCGTGTAGCGGTGGGCGTCACCCAGGCAATTCCAAGCCCAGGAGTCGTTCGGCGCCAGATCCCGCACGCGGATCAAGCCCACCAGACCCTCGTCCCACCGCCAATCAAACTGGAATGCCGACCAGCTGACCACGGCCAGGGCCGTGGTGTTCTGCGGATCGAGCGTAAGGGCGCGACGGGCCGTGCGGAGCGCATCAGCCGTCATCTCCCGCGCCTTGGTCCCGGTCACGAAGGCATAGATCGGCAGCAGCATGCCCGCCTGCGCCTTGCCGGCGAGGGCCGGGACGTAATCCGGGTCGATCGCCAGCGCAGCCTCATGGAGGCGGATGGCTTCGCGCAGGTTGGCCTCGCCGCGCTTGGCGAAGGCGCCTTGGGCCTGGAGAAACAGCGTGTAAGCCTCGATCTTGGTGGTCTGCGTGTGCGGCAGCTCGGCATCGCCGAGCACGCTGCCCTTCACCACCCCGAGGATGTTTCGCGCGATCTCGTCCTGCACCGCAAAGATGTCCGTCAGGTCGCGGTCGTAGGTTTCCGACCACACATGGAAGCCATCCGCCGCCTTGATGAGCTGCGCGGTGATGCGGACCTTGTTGCCGGCCTTGCGCACGCTGCCCTCCACGACGTAGGCGACCCCGAGCTTTCGCGCGATTTCCGGAATTGGTTCGTTCCGGCCCTTGAAGTAAAATGACGAGGTGCGGGCCGACACGCGCAATTTCGGCACCTTGGCCAGCACGTTGAGCAGCTCCTCACTGATGCCGTCCGAGAAATACTCGTTGGCCTTGTCGTCGGAGAGATTGGCGAACGCGAGGACGGCGACGGACTTGTCGTCGGGCTTGCCGCGGTCCGCGGCCTGGTCGAGCGAGGCAAATTCCCTGAGCAGTGCCTGGACCTCAGGCGCCTCCAGCCGGCCGGCGAAACGGGGGTCGATGCGGAGCGCCGCGGGCGTGAAGGGAAACTGCGACGGCTCCGCCAGCAACCGGCGCAGCCAGGCCACCACGCGATCCTGGTTGCCGAGAATGGCGTGGGTTTGCGCGAGCTGCAGCGCCAGGGAGCCGCGCTGCAGCGTGGGGGCGCGGCCTTGCACCAACGGCTCGATCAGGGCCAGTTCGCCGCGAGCTTCGGCCGACCGGCCATTGCTGGCGAGGGTGACCGCCAGCACGCCGTGCAACTCCTCGTTGTCCGGATCGGCGGCCAGCCGCTCGCGGAGCAGGCGTTCCGCCTCGCGGAATTGGGCGGTCGCGGCCTCAGGCCGTCCAGCGCGTTGGTGCGCAAATGCGGCCAGCAGCGCCTTGGGCCCCTGATAAGAGCGATCGAAGAGAAACGGCTCCGGTACCCGGGAGAGTTCCTGCAGCGCCTCATCCCACTTCTGCTCCGCCATCGCCAGCAGCCAGCGGGCGTGCACGACCCGATGCACGGAACGCCCCGTCGCGGGCAGCTGGTCGAGAGCGGCCTGCGCCGCCGGCAGATCGGCGCGCAGATAATACTTGATCTCAAACAGCGAGTAGTAGGCGCGCACTCCGGTGATGCCGGGGTCGACAAGGGCCCGCTCCGCCCATTTCTCAGCCTCGTCGGGTTGCCGCTGCACGATCGACGACTGCGACAGGATCCAGGCGGGGAAACTCGCCCGAGGCTCCGCTTCCAGCCATTCGTGCGCCACCTTGCCAACCGGCTCGAACTCGTAGCCGAACCAATAAGAAACAAGTTTGGCGTAGCGCGTCAGCGCGTCAGCCGGCATCGCGGCGACGGCCCGATCGATGTAGGGACGGCAAGCCGCGATATCGCCGCCGCGGCTCGTCATCGCCACGAGGTGGATGCCATAGGCGAGCTCACCCAACGGCGAGCCCGGCGCCAGGCGGAGCGCCCGGTCCGCATCGCTTTTTCCCGCCTCCAACGGGCGCGTGCCGGCGTCAAAATTGCGGACCACCTGCAGGCTGTTGATGATGCTGCGCAAGGCCCAGGCCTCGGCGTTCTCCGGCTCGGTCTGGATCAGGCGGTCGAGCATGGCGGAAACCACCCCAAAGTCCTCGCGCTGCCACCGGTCGGGAATGATTCGCGCCCGCACGCGGGCGATTTCCGTGGAAGCCGTGGAAACCGGCGCCGGCGAATTGGCGGAAGCGGCCGCCGACTCGCGCTGGAGGTAGCGCTGGCCGAGGGCACCGGCGACCAGCACGACAAGGATGACCGCGGGCAGCAGCCAGCGGGGACGGGATCGCGGGGGAGGAGCTTTATGCCCCGACGGTTCGGTTGTGTCGGGGCGTGAAGCCCCTCCCACCGTCGACCCACCGAGCAATTTCTGCACGCGGGCGACAAAGGCCGGCGTGGTCTCGCCGCCTTTCAATCGCGTCCATTGCACGGTCAGGAACGAATCCGGCACATCGGCCGCGCTGTCACGCGTATCGTCGATGCAGACCGGCAGGAGGAAAGCCTTTGACTTGCCCATCAGTTCCGTGCGCTTGTCCGCCAGCCGCCACTCGAGCCGGAAGTAGCCCTCTTCCCTCGCCTGCGTGGCTGCCGAAATGATCGGCACGAACAGCGCGCAACTGCCGATCTGCTTCCGGATTTTCTGATCCCAGGCGTCGCCGCCGACCAACTCATTCTGGTCGAACCACACCTCCACGCCCGCCGCGCGCAGGGCGTCGCAGATGCGTTTGGCCGCGTCGGCGTCCTGCGAGGCATACGATAGGAACACCGCGCCTTTCGGCACGGAACGCCCAACGTCCAACGCTGAACTCTCCACGCTCAAATGACTGTCCTCCAAGTGGGTGGTTTCCCTCGGCTCATTGGGCGTCAGGGGTTAAAATTTGGACGTTCATTTGGTGGCTTTGCCGGGGTCGCTCATGGTTTCGTCTCCGCCTTTTCCGGCGGATGCGCGGCGCGCCAGGCCTGCGCCCGGGCGTGCCCTTCGGTCAGACCGACGGTCGCGAGATAGCGGACAAAGCGCGGGTCATTCCGGACCGGGTCGAAGATCGGCCGGAAATTGACCTCGATCTCCTCCCCATAACTTGCGCCCGAGATATCGCTCAGCGAGTTCAGCGCGTCTTCCGACCGCCCGACCGCCAATTGGGGAATGAGGGAGGATCGAACGGAGCGGGGTTCCAATGAGGCCAGCAAGGCCTTCGCTTCAGGCAACAGCCCGACGTCCGCGAGCATGAAAACATCCAGCACCCGTTCCCGGCTGCTCACCTGTTTGGCCAGGGCCCTCGCCTCAGAAGTGCGCCCCAGGGCCGCCAGGACCGAGGCCTTGACCCGCATCGTCTGGTCGTACCCCGGATTCAGCGCGAGGGCGCGGTCCAGGTACCGCAGCGCCTCGTGCTGCCGCCCGGCAAGATTGAGCAGCCAGCCGTAGTTGTCCAAGATGATGAACGAAAGGGGATCCAGCTCGCTGGCCAATTTCAGTTCGGCCAGCGCTTCGTCCATGCGACCTTCCTGGGCCAGGTGCATCCCCAGCCAGTGATGCCCGGTTGCATAATTGGGATTAAGCTCCACCGCCCGACGATAGGCGGGTTCCACCTCCGACTTGCGCCACATCGCCTGCAAGGTCGTGCCGAGCGTCGCATGGATCTCGGCCATTTCCGGATCGGCCGCGATCACCTCACGCTCCAGCCCGAGGAGGCGGGCCAGTTCCGGGGAGTTGCGCTGGCCAAACGCGCCGATCTTGTCGCCCAGTCGCAATTCGCTCATCTGCACCACATCGATCAACGCCGCGCGCGCGCGGATGAAATCCGGGGCCAGTACCAGCGCCCGGTTCAGCTTCTGCTCGGCCTGGGCGAAACCCTCCGCGGTGCGCAGGTTCCAAGCCTGCCGGGCCTGCACGTAGAGCTCAAAAGCCTCCGGATTGACGGGGGCGGCTTTCCGTGGAGAAGTCGTGCTCAGTTTGAGCGAAAGATTCTGCGCGATCAGCCCGGCAATCTCGTCCTGCACCGCAAACACATCCTTCAGGTCGCGGGTAAACGTGTCGCTCCACACGTGGAAGCCATCGGCAGCCTTGATCAGCTGCGCCGTGATCCGGACCTTGTCGCCTGCTTTGCGCACGCTGCCCTCGACGACGTAAGCCACGCCGAGTTTCTGCGCGATCCCCGGGATGGGGACATCCTTCCCCTTGAAATAAAACGCCGAGGTGCGCGCGGAGACTTTCAAACCCGGCACCTTCGCGAGCACATTGAGCAGCTCCTCGGAAATACCGTCCGAGAAATACTCATTGGCCTTGTCGTCGGAGAGGTTGGCAAAGGCGAGGACGGCGACGGATTTTTCATCCGGCACCGCCGGCTTCGCGGCGGGTTCCGCCGGGGCCTCGTCGCGCTTCGCATTTGGCGACAGCCGCGGATCCGCGTCAGCTTCGGCCTGAAGGCGGGCGAAACGTGGGTCGTTACGCATCGGGTCGAAGTCGGGGTCCAGCCGCAAACTCGCCGCTGTAAGCCAGATTGTTTGCTTATCCCGCATCGATGCCTCGGCCCACGCAAAGAATTTGTCGGCCGGGCCATATCGAGCCAAAAGCCACCAGGGTTCATTCGGCTGGATTTCGCGGAGGGCGCGCCGAACGTTTTCCGCCTCCGCATGGTCGCCCATGGCGTGAAGGCAGCGAACCTTCAAACGGAGGTACTCAAGGTTGTTGGGATCCTCCCCGAGTCGACTGTCGATAAGGACCAACGCTCGCCGGAAATCCCGCTGGGCCGCTCCGGGCTGGCCGGCATTCGCGCGGGCCTCCCCGAGTAAGAGCGCGGTTGGCCCAACACTCCAGTTCGTGCGGAGCCACTCCGTCGGGATGCCCTCGAGGAAGCGTATAATCTCGCGCGGCTCCCGTCGCCGCTCCAGCACGTACGTAATCATCGATACGCCCCAATCTTCCTGCCGGGACGCAAGGGGCAGCCGCTCCACTGTGGCCTGCGCCAGATCGAGGTCACCGTGCCATGCCAAGGCGAGGAGAATTTTTAGGCTGAGGTTGTTCCAATAAGGTTTAACGGCGATCGAGCGGTCAGCGGAAAGCTCGGCCTCCCGGTAATTGCCCTGAAAAATGTGATACCAACCGTGTTCTTGCCAGGCTACGGCCGCGTAGTCGGGATTCGCTGCGGCCTGCGCCAGCAATTGAAGCCCTTCCTCCCGCTTGCCATGCCACGCACAGAGGAAGCCAAGGTTGAAGAGCACCCGCGGCTCCCCGGGATTTTCGGCCAGTAATTCGCGGAAGAGCTGATCGGCGTCCTGACACTGCTGCCCAGAGCCCTTGGTTTTTTGCGATGCCGGCGCCCCGCGAGTCCACCAAAGCGCCTGGGCAAATCTCGCTTCAAAGGATTTCGGGTTAAGTTGCATCGCCCGGACCGTAGCATCCCGCGCCACTTCCCGCCGCGCTGTGGAACTATCGAGGCCATGATAGAGATACCAGGTGTGCACGTTTGACCACGTCGCCCAGACGTCGGCATCCGTGGGATCGAGCACCGAGGCTCGCTTGCAGAGCTCATCCGCCGCGGACAATTCCGCCCGGGCCATTTCCGGTTTGGCGAGGAGCTCGCGGGCCTTCGCCACCAATTGCTGCGCCTCGGACAGGGATTGTGGGACTGGTTGGGCGGACGCCGTGGCAACCCCGGGCGCCGTCGGGAGCGGCCCCGGACGCCGTAGGAACCAAGCGCCGACAAAAGCCACAACGAGTGCGATCACTGCGGCGACAAGCAGGAACGCCTTGGGGCCAGCTTTGAAATTATCTGGAGGTGGGGTGCCCTCGTTCTGCAGTTCACGCTCCGCGGGACGAGGGCGTCCCGCCTCCAGGGCCTTGAGCGCGCCGGTGCGGTGCGACCACAACTTCAGGAAGCGCTGCAGGACCTCGGCCGGCACGTTGCCGCCGGGCAGCTTCGTCCACTGCACCGCGCGGAAGCGATCCGGCACCAAGGCGTCGGGCTCGCGCGTGCCATCGATAATGACAGGCAGGATAAACGCGACCCCCGTGGCAATGGTGCGCGCGCGTTCCGCCGCGAGATCCCACTCCAAGCGGAAATAGCCCTCTTCCCTCGCCTGCGTGTTGGCCGAGATGATCGGGATGAAGAGCACGCACTCCTTGATTTGTCGGCGAATCTTTGCGTCCCACGCATCGCCGTGCTCCAGGCCGCCCTCCGCGTCGAACCACACCTCGACGCCCGCGCCGCGCAACGCGTCGGCAATGCACTTCGCCGCCTCGGCGTCCTGCGAGGCATACGACAGGAACACCGCGCCACGCGGCGCGGAACGCCCAACGTCCAACGCTGAACTCTCAACGCTCAAGGCTCGGACCTCCGGCGTTTATTACAGAAGGCAACGAAGGGAACAAAGGTCTGAACCGATGCCTCGGCTTCGTTACCTTGGTGACCTTCTGTAGAAATGATTTCGGGCATTGGGCGTTCAGCGTTGGACGGTGGATGTTCAACGTTGCGGCAGTTTCGCCGCCGTGGGCTCCGCGAGGATCGCCTGGATTTCCGGGTCGTCGCGGAATGGCGCCATCCGGGGATCGAGCGCCAGGCGTTGCCGGATGGTCGTCTTCGCGTCCTGCCGCGCTTCGCAGGCATCGCGGATCAAATCCAACGCGAAGGTGCGGTTGCCCATGAGGAGGTTCGCCGCCACGGCTTGGAACCACCAGGTGCCCAAAGGTCCGAGCACGTAGGGACGCGCGAGCGTTTCGTTGGCGATGCGGAGGGCGGCCTTCGCCTCGTCGATGCGACCGAGGCCATACTTGATCCACGCCTCATTCAGGTAAGTCTGGCCGTCCTCGGGATTCAGCGTGCGACCGCGCTCGAGGTCGGCCAGCGCGGTCTGGTATTGCACGCGCGCCAGCTCCTTCTTGCCGGCGAGTTCCAGCAGCGCCGCGCTCAGCAGGGCCTTGGGTCCGCGGTAATCAAAATCGATCATCCACGGGTCGGTCATGCTGTTCAGGGCATCCAGCCCTTCCTGGGTGTTGCCCGTGAAGGCGGCATAAAGGAAATAGCCAAACACCGTGCGCTCGATGCCGCGCACGCGCGCCGGCACCTGGTCGAGCGTCGCCTTCATGCCCGGCAGGTCGCCGTGCAGGCCAAAGCGGGCGCGCGCCCGCCAAACCATGGCGTTCGCGAGCGGTGCGATCGCCAGCACTTCGTCATTGGTGCGCTCGAAGTCGGCCCACCAGCCAATGTCGCGGTAGTGCCGCGACAGCTCGTAGCGCACGATGGGGTCATTCGGGAAAAGCTCCACCGTGCGGCGCGCGCTCGCCAATGCGGCGCGCAGCCCGGCGTTTTCCTTGTCCACCGAGGTGTCGTTGAACACGCTGCCGGCCGGCACGTTCAGCACCCACAGGCAATTGTCACGCATCCGATGGAAGCGCGCTTCCTGCGGACAAAGGTCAACGGCTCGCTGGGCGAGTTCCACCGCGCGTTGCGGCTCCGCGCCGCGGGAATAGAGATGGATGGCCAGCGCGATGTGCGCCTCGGGTTCATTCGGGGCAAGCTGCAGCGCGCGCTCGGCGGTGGCCTTGGCCTTTTGGTACCGCGCCGTGCTGCGGTCCCAACCGCGCAGCAGCCACATCGAATGCACGCGCGCCATCACCGTCACGGCTTCCGGATCAGTCGGGTTCGCATTCAACACGCGCGCCGCCATTTCCTCCGCGAGTCGAAAATCCTCCGGGATCACCTGCAGGCCGTCGATCAACGCCGTGACCTTCTTCAGGTCGGGGTTGAGCGGCCAGTTGCGGGGCGGTGTGTTTTCAATGATCAAGCGCTGGAAGGCGACGTCACCGCGGAGCTTGTCCCAAAGGGGATCGAGCTGGAGCAGCGCGGCCGTGAACGGCCAGCGACCCGAGCCCGCGGCCGTAAGGAATTTTTGCAGGATGGGTACGGCGGCATCCGCCCGGCCGAGCGCGGCATAGATCCGGGCGGAGGAAAACGTCCAGTCCGAGCGATTGCGCACGAGTTCCTCGAAGAGCCGGGCCTCGCGCAACGCGGGCTCAACCTGACCGGTCCACGCGATCAACTCGCCAAGCCGGAGGTGAAGTTCGGCATCGTTGGGCGCGTCCTGGAGTCGACGGCGTAGGATCGCAATCCCCGCCTCCCAAGCGTTGCGTGCGGCTTCCGCGCGGCCCGCCTGGGCGTGAGCCAGACCAATGAACAAAGCCTTCGGGCCCGAATACCACGCGTCGTTGATGAAATCACCGGGGAGGCGGTCGAGGGCGCGCAGCGCCTCGTCGGACTGCTTCGCCATCAGGGCGGTCAAGGCGGAGGCGAACACCATGCGCGGCTCGGAACGCGTCGAAGTCGGCGCCGCCTCCAGCATCCGCCGGGCGGCATCGACGTTGCCATGCCAGACAATCTCGAGGATCGCGAGGCCGGTGACGGAGTTGGTCGAAGGCAACGCGGCAACCGCCTCGCGACCGCAACGATCCGCCTCGGCAAATCGACGCTGATAAAGATGGATCAGGAATTGGTCGTAGAGCGCGAGGGGCCGGACGTCGGCCTGCGCGGCGGCGCGCACGTAGAAGGCGAGGGCTTCGTCATCCCGTCCCTGATTGCGAAGAATCGAGCCGTTGCTCAAAAGGATGCGGCCATCGTCCGGGGCGAGTTGGAGTGCATGGCGGAGCGCTTCTTCCGCTCGCGGCGGGTCGCTCCGCCAAATGGCGCGGCCGAGCGCATGCCACGCCTCGGCGGAATCAGGCGCAAGTTTCACCGCCCGTTCGGCATGGTTGCGCGCGGTCTCGGCGCGCGCGCTGCCCCGTTCGAAGCTGCGCGTGAGGTAGGCCGCATTGAGCCGGGCCGAATAGGCCCAGATCACGCCATCGGTCGCGTCCAACTCAAGCGCCCGCTTGAGCAGGCTTTCGGCCACCGCGAAGTCATCGGCGTTGGAGTCGAGCTTGTCCAACAGCGCCCGGCCTTTTTCGGCGAGATTCCGCGCCTCGGACGGAGTGGCTGACGAGGACTTGGCCGGCGCGGGAGCGCCTGCGGTTGGATTGGCCGTGGCGTTCGGTGGCACGGCGGGTGAACCGGCGCCCCGACGCAAGAACGGCGCAAGCAGGAACGCCAGGCCGGCAGCTGCGCCGACGATGGCCAGTGCCCACCAGAGGCGATTTGCCCGGGAGCCGGCTGCAGGTCGAGGAGCGCTCGTGGCTGCGCCCGGCGCCGAATCTGCGGGACGAGGGCGTCCCGCCTCCAGGCGTTCACCGCCGAGGAGTTTCTTCACGCGCGCGACGAACGCCGGCGGGGTTTCGCCGGCGGGGAGCTTCGTCCACTGCACGGCCTTGAATTCCGCCGGCACCTTGGCCTCGGCGTCGCGCGTGCCGTCGATTACCACCGGCAGCAGGAAGGCCTTTTCATCCGCCATATCATGCGTGCGCGCCGCCGCCTGCTTCCACTCGCGGCGGAAATAGCCTTCCAGCCGCGCCTGCGTGTTCGCGGAAATCAGCGGCAGGAACAGCGCGCACGAGCCGATCTGGCCACGGATCTTCGTGTCCCACTGGTCGCCGCCGACGAGTTCGCTGCGATCGAACCACACTTCAACGCCCGCCGCGCGGAGGGAATCCGCAATGCGCTGCGCCGCTTCGACGTCCTGCGAAGCATAGGAAAGGAACACCGCGCCTCCCGGCGCGGAACTTCCAACGTCCAACGCTGAACTCTCAACGCTCAACGCTCGGACCTCCGGAGTGTTTTACAGAAGGTAACCAAGGAATGAACCGATGCCTCGGCTTCGTTGGCTTCGTTAACTTCTGTAGAAATGGTTTGGGGCATTGGACGTTCAGCGTTGGACGTTGGATGTTCAACGTTGCGGCGGTTTCGCCGCCGTGGGCTCCGCGAGGATCGCCTGGATTTCCGGGTCGTCGCGGAAAGGCGCCATGCGGGGATCGATCTTCATCGCGACGCGCATTTGGTCGCGGATGACGGGAAGCTGCGCCGCCTCCTTCATGAGCTCGAGGGCCTCCTTTCGGTTGCCACTCAGGAGTTCGGCGGGAATGACGTGGTGCCACCAGACTGTGTACACGGGCCAGAACGGCCGGCTTTGTTGCTCGTAGAGTTTTCGCGCAGCGGCCCGCGCTTCGTCCATCTGCCCGAGGCCGAGCAGGACCCACAACTCCGCGCGGCTCGCCGACGTATCGCTGGGATTCGCCTCTTTCGCGCGCCGAATCTCCGCGAGCGCGCGTTGGTATTCTTCGCGCGCCAACTCCTTGCGGCCCTGGATGGCGAGGAGGTCCGCCACCAACAGCGACCGCGGCCCATTGTAATAGAAATCATTCAACCATGCCCCGGGGTACGACTGCACCGCTTGCAATCCATAATTGGCGTCGCCGCTGAGTCCGGCATACACATAGCGCATATACACCGCACGTTCGTTCATCCGGAAACTTCCGCTGATCTTATCGAGCCACGTCTTGAACCCCGGAAGATCGCCGTGGAGCCAGGCGGTGAGCCAGCCCTTCCAAATCATCGCGGATCCGACCGGGGCCAGTTCGATCGCGCGATCAAGGCACTCCTCCATCAAACCCAAGTCACCGGTCGAGCGGCTGATCAGGGCAAGGTTGTAGTGGGTCAGCGGATCCTTCGGAAAACGCAGGCGCGCGGCCTTGCCTTCCGTCACGGCATCCATGTTCCGGGTGCCGTAGAGCACATTGTAGATCAGAATCCGCGAAAACCTCGCCTCGGCCGGCGCGAGCTTGATCGCCTTGCGAATGAGTTCCTCCGCCCGAACCACGTCGGACTTTCGGAAAGAAAGGAACTGCGCCATCACGGCCATCGCCTCGGGGTCGTCCGGGGCGAGTTGCAGCGCCCGTTCGCTGAAGCGGCGCGCGAGCACAAAGCGCTCCTCGCTCGCATCGTATCCGCGGTTGATCACGTAATTTTGCACCATGGCGCCGAGAATCGTCGCCTCGGCATCCGTCGGCCGCTCCTTCAGCTCCGCGTTCACCATGTCCTCCGCGAGCCGACAGGATTCCATCGAAGTGTCGAGGGCGGTGATGATGGCGAAGGCCGGTTTCAATTTCGGATTCACGGGCCATTCGCGAGGTGGCGTGTTATCAGCCAACACTTGCTGGAACCGCGGGTCATCGCGAATTTTGTCCCACAGCGGATTGAGTCGCAGGATCGTGACGGTGAGGGGCCAGTTTCCGCGCCCGCTCTTTTCCGCCAGCAGTTTTTCAATGATTGGCAGGGCCAGGTCCGCGCGGCCCAGTGCCGCGTAGATGGTGGCTTCGGAACTAATCCAACCCGGCACCGAGCCGTGATAGAGTTCCTGGACCAAACTCGCCTCTTGCAGCGCCTCTTCCGCGCGACCGAGCCAGGCCAGCAGCATCCCGCGGCTGTGGTGATAACCCGGATCCCGCGGCGCCGACTTCAGGCGGGCGTCCGTGGCCGCGAGACCCGCCTCCCACGCGAGGCGGGCCGCCGCGGGCCGGCCGGCAAGCGCGTGGGCGAAACCGACGAGCCCGTTCTTTGGCCCGGTGCCCCAGGCATCCTGGATGTACTCGTCGGGCAGGCGATCGAGCGCCTTCAGTGCGTCCTCCGGCTTGCGACGCGCGAAATGCACGTAAGCCGTGGCCACGACGATCCGGGGGACGGTGAGGAGCTTCGCCGGGACGGCGGCCAGTTCGCGCGCGGCGGCCTCCATGTCACCGTCCGCCGTCAGGTGCACGAGCGCAATCCCCGCCGCCGGGTTCGCCGCAGGGCCCGCTTGGTAAGCACTGCGCACCAGGCGGTCCGCTTCGGCGAACTCGCGCGTGCTGAACTTGCGCAGGAACTCATAATAATCCGCCAGCGGCGCCCATTGCCCGATCTGGCGGGCGCGGGCGTAGAACGCGTAGCCTTCCTCGGTCCTTCCCTGGGTGATGCGCCACGATCCCAGCGTGAGCAGCGCGCGCGCGTGGTTGGGATTGAGCGCCACCGTGCGTTCCATCGACTCCATCGCGGCCTGGTTGTTGCCCGTGTAACGCTGCGCCAGGCCCAACGCGTGAACCGCCTCGGCGGAATCCGGGACCAGCCGCACGGCCCGCTCCGCCTGCTCCCGGCCCTTCGCGATGCGGTCCTCGTTGTAATCAAAACCCCGGTTGCGGAACATCAGCTGCAGCTGCGCGGATCGCGCCAGGATCTCGCCGTCGGCCGAATCGAGCGCCAGCGCTTTTTGCATGAGCGATTCCGCCAAGGTGTAGTCGTCCAGCGTGGAGTCATACTTGTCGACGCTCAGCGCAAACGCGCGATCCGCCAGCCGGCGCGCCTCGGACACCGATTTGGCGGCGGGGGCCGGGGCCGGCGCCACCGCGGGGGCCGGCGTCGCGGCGGCGGGTGCGGCGCTTCGCGGTCGGAAGAACGATCCGAACGCAAAGACCAACCCCATGATTGTGCCCGCAATCGGGAACACCATCCACCACTGCCAGCCGCCTGCGGCCGAGCCAGTGGTGGGAGGGACTTTACGTCCCGACGATTGGGAAAAGTCGGGGTGTGAAACCCCTCCCACCGACGATCCCCCGCCCAGCAATTTGACGATGCGGACGGCGAGCTCGGCGGGGGTTTCGTCGAGGCGGAGGCGGGTCCATTGGACGTCGCGGAATTTCTCCGGCACGCGCGCGGTGGCATCCGTGACGTCGCCCACGACGATCGGAAACAGGAACGGCGCGTCATCCGCCATCAGGTGTGAGCGGTCGACGGCGAGTTTCCATTCGAGACGGAAATAACCCTCGGGCCGGGCGTTCGTGTTCGCCGTGATCAACGGCACGAACAGCGCGCACTCCTTGATCTGCCGGCGGATCTTCTGGTCCCACGCATCGCCTCCGCGCAGTTCGTTCTCGTCGAACCAAACCTCGAGACCCGCCGCCCGCAGCGCCTCGGCGATGCGGCGAGCCGCGTCCGCATCCTCCCGGGCGTAGCTCAGGAAGACCGCGCCGCGCGGCGCGGAACTTCCAACGTCCAACGTTGAACGCTCAACGCTCAAGGCGCGGACCTCCGAGTTTTCTTACAGAAGGCCGCCAAGGACGCGGAGGGGCGCCGTGCGCCAACGTCCAACGCTGCACGCTCAACGCTGAACTTCCAATCAGGGCAGGATGGAATCATGGCCAGCAAACCTCCGCGATCTCGGCCGTCCACTGTAAAATGGTTTGGGTGCATGCCGTTGAGAGTTGAGGGTTGAGAGCTGAGCGTTGGACGTTCCGCGTGCAGATCGATCAGGGGCTCAGCTCGCCAAGGCTTCGCGCCGGGCGTCGCTCACGGATTTGATCAGCTCGCGGCACTCGCGCAGTTGCTGGGCCTCGAGGCTGAGCCCGCCCAGCAGGTCGAGCGCCTCGTTCAGCAGACTCAGGCGCGCCGCGCGGCCGACGACGTCATTGGTCTGCGCCCGGGCGATGTGGAAAAGCGTCCGGGCAAAATCAATCCGGAAGCCGGTGTCGCGGGCGCCCAGTTTTTGCCGTTCGCGGTAGAATACCTCGGCATCGCGCAGCGCGAGCAGCGCATCCATCGGCTTGCCGGACCCCAAGAGGGCCTGGCCGTAACGCAGTTTGTCGCGGGCCGCGGCGAAGTCCTTGTCCAACGCGTCCATCCGCCGCGCGAACTTGGGTTCCTCCAATTGCGCCCGGGCCAGCGCGCCCGCCTCCTCGAAGTTGCCGACGCGCAGCGCCGCCTCCGCCTGGATATTGTGGGCCTGCCGGATTATGTTGCCCCAAGTTTCCACGTTGCCCTCCGCCTTGACCTTCATGCGCTCCAATTTGTCCGCAATGGTCGCGGCGCGACTGCGGGCTTTGGCGTAGTCGCCCTCGGAAAAGTCCAGCTGGCACTCCAGCAGATCGACTCCCAGCCCGCCAATCTCCTGCAGTTCCCCGTCGATCGAGCGCGCCTTCACGAATTCGGCGAAGTTTTGCCGGGCCTTCACGAGATCCGCGCGCGCCGAGCCCAGGTTTCCCAGCTGGGCGTTCAAAGCCACCCGCTGCGCGGCCGCCACGTAGGCAAAGAAGCTGTTGCCGGTCTTGTTACCGGGCAGCCGGCTGAGATTCACCCCTTCGTCCAGTTTCTTGAGCGCCTCCGACACCTGGCCCAGGTCGAAGTAGGCGAAGGCCACCTCCCGGATGCCACTGCCGCGATTATCCCAACCGGCGGCATCGGCCGGGTTGAACCGGGTGTAATAGCGGGCGGCCTCATCGGACTGCAGGCTGTATTCCAAGGCCTTGGCATCGTCATGCCGGTTGCGCGCAACATTGGCCTGCATGTTGAGCGAGAAATACCGGTTCTTCATCGCCCGAAGATCCCCGGGACGTTGCTGGAGGACCTTCTCCGCGATGTCGCTCACGATCGCCGCCAGCCGGTCCGACTCCTCCACCTGGCCAAGGCGCATGGTCATGCGCGATTCCGAATCGGTCACGTCGCCATAAATGGAAGCGGCGGTCAGGTCGGTGAGCTCCAACGCCCCCATCTCCGCCAGGATCTTCCGGGACTCCTCGCAAAAGGCCACGGCTTGTTTGGCGTCGGCTTGCGCATGCGCGAGGTACTGCAGCATGTCGCAGAACGCGAGTTTCGCCGTACGCGTCGCCCGCCCGGCGGCGACCATTGGCCGGAGCAGTTCGGTTGCCATCACGAGTTGGGCCCGGGCATCGCCCAAAGCGGCCGGCGAGGCGGTGGCAAACACCGCGAGGGCGAGCCCGGTGGCGGTCTCGTCGCTCCGGTCGCCCGCCGCGCGCATGTCCTCGAAGATCTTCTTCGCCTGCCGGGCGACGGCCTCCGCTTCCCGTTGCTGCCCGGAATCGAAGAGCGCCGCCGCCTTGCGGACCATCGCCATGCCCCGGTAGAGCCGGGTTTGCGGCGTCATGAGTTCCGGCGGCAATCCGTCGTAGTAGGCCTCCGCCTTCTCCGCGAGTTTGCCGACGATTTCCACGCGGCCGGTCGGCTTCAGCTCCTCGTAGAAATCCTCGAGCAGGAACCCGACGAGTTTCTCGGCCTCGCCACGGGCGCGCTCCGTCAGTTGCCGCGCCGCCTGCGCCTCGCGGTCGGCCGCCTGGGCGCGACGCAGGTTGATCCAGCCAAACACCGCGCTGCCAATGGCCACGAGCATGATGGCCACCGCGACCGCCGCCACGCGGCGCGCCCGGGCCAGCGCCTTGCGGGTCGCAAACTCCCGCTCTTTCTGCGCCGCCAATTGGCGCTTCGATTCCTCCAGGGCCTCGCGCTCGCGCCGGACGCTGCGGCTCGCGCCGATGACGCTGCATAGCACATCGTGGGTGATTTCCACCCGGCGCAAATCCAACCGGTCCTCCACGCGGAGCAAGCGCCGGTCGACGAGCAGGGCCAACGCGCCCTCCGCTGCCCCGGCCGCAGCAAATGCCTTGCGCACGCGTTCCTCGGCGACGCTCTCGCGGAATCCGGAATCGGTCAGCAACACGTCCTCGATGAACGTCTGCACCCCCGGCGGCTGGTCGGCCAATGCGCGTTGATAGAACCCGGTCAGGATCGTGTCGCGCGAGCCCGCGAGCAGGCTGGCGGAAATCTCCGCCTCGCCCTTCGCCAGGCGCGCGTTGTTGAGTTCGCGACAGATCAGGCTGAGCAGCGAGGGCTCGACCTCGGCGCGGGCGAGGTCGGCGCCGCCGGCGACGAAGCGCACGACGGCCTCGGCGACGGCTTCGCTGACGAGGTGCGTCGCGGGCGCGCGCACGGCGGCCACGGCCTGCGGCCCGGTCATGCGCGCCAGGCGCATGCGGTTCTGCGTGACGGACGGCATCTGGCCCTTCAGGCCCTCGAGGTGGGCCAGGTAATCCTCGCGCAGCGAAATCAGGATGCGGTAGTCGGCGCGCGCGAAATCGAACTTGGCGGCATCGGCTTCGTCCCGGTCGATGCGCGCTTCGAGCGACGCGGGCGGGCGGTTCTCCACGAGGTCGGCGAGATCCGTGAGAAACTCCTGCGCGCGCTTGCGGCCGGCATCGTCCGACTGCGCGAGCGTGAAGATTTCCTCGAACTGGTCGAAAATCAGGATGGGCGTGAGCGTGCGGCCGCCGGCATCCTTCAGGATGTCGTCGCGGTGATGCAGGAACTCCCAGAGCGTCTCGCCCGAGACGGCCGAGCCGCTCTGCGTCCAAGTGCCCGCCGCCTCGGTGGCGCGAAACACCGCGCGCTTGATCTGTTCCGACGGGGGCGGCGAATGCGGATCGTAGTCGAGGCGCACATACACCGGACAGTAGCCCTCGGGCCGCAGCCGCGGCACCAGGCCGGCTTGGAGAATCGAAGTCTTGCCGAGGCCCGACTGGCCGAAGAGGATCGTCAGCAGCTTGCGCTGCACGCGCCGGCCAAGTTCGGCCGCTTCCTCGTCGCGCCCATGGAAATAGCCACGCGTTTCCTCGGTGAAGGAAACGAGGCCCAGCCAGGGGTTCTGGGCGTCAACCGTCGCCACCGGCGCCGCCGTGTTGGGGATGTTCGTCTTCATCAGCGGCGGGTGTTGGCGAGTTCCTTGAGGCGGGCGACGAATTCCGGTGGCGGTTCGCCCCCGGATGCGCGGGTGAAGTGCACGGCCTTGAATTTCTCGGGCACGATCGCGCTGGCTTCCGCGACCTCGTCGATGCTGACGGGCAGCACGAACACCGCGCCGTCAGCCATGCCGCGCGTGCGGTCCACGGCATAACTCCATTCGCGGCGGAAGTACCCTTCGTGGCGGCGCTGGGTGGTGGCGGAAATCACCGGCAGGAAAAACGAGCAGCGCCCGATGTTGGTGCGGATCTTATGGTCGTAATCGTCGCCGCCCTCGAGCCGCTCCATGTCGAACCACGTCGTGATGCCGGCTGCGTCGAGCGCGGCCTTGAGTTTCTGGACGGCCGGAAGGTCCTCGCGGGCGTAGCTGATGAACACGGCGTTCTCCGGCATCTCGCGGGCCGGGGGCAGGAAACGACTCGGCGCACCCGCGCCCGCCGGCGGCGTGCTGCCGCCGCGGCGGGCCATCCAACGACGATGCAATTCGGCAACGAACTCCTCGGCGCCGGCGAACATGCGCGTGCGCACGCTGACCTGTTGCAGGAACGAGACGAGCCGCACGTCCTTGAGGCTGTGGCTGTCCGCAAGGATCTCACCCACGTCACGCGGGTCCGACAGCCGGCGACGCTTGGTCATGCGCAGGAACAGGCGCGCGAGCCAGTTCGAGAAGTCGCTCCCGATGACGAGCAGGTGGTTGTGCTCGAGCGCGTGGAAGAGTTTCTCGGGCGTCAGGTGCTCGCTCTGCAACGCGCACACGAACTCGAGCATGTCCTCGTCGGAAATCACGTACGTCGGCGACGCCGACAGGCGGCCGAGCAAATGGTAGACGACCGGCCGTTGGAGGTCGTCGCGCTCCACCGGCAGGTCGGCGACGCGATTCGGAGCGTAGGCGATCACCTCGGTGTTGGCGGCGCCGCCGAAACGGACGGCGTTCACGGCCTGTTCGAGCAAAGGATCGAAGGTCGTGGAGACGTAGAGATTGAAGTCCGTGATTTCCGCCAGCTGCCGCAGCGGCAGCGGCGGCGTGAACGCGGCTTCGCGCATGATCGTGCGGAGCCGGGTGTACGCCTCCTCGCGCCGGCCGTTCTTGGCAAGGTAGGCGCAGACGACGTCGTTCAGGAGAAGCGGCTTGGACAGCGGCGTGGTGTCGACGCTGAGGCGGGCCGCGAGTTTTTCCGCGAGCCATTCCAACAGTTGCCGCGGGCCGGCGTCGGTTTGCACCTTCAGCAATTCCGGACCCACGATCGGGATGACGCGTTTCTCCTCGATGTAATTCAGGAGATCGTCCCACACGTCGTCGTGCAGCGGCGCGGAGGAGAGGGTGGCGGCGGCGGCAGGGTCTGGGGTCATGGGCGTGGGGGGTTGGCTAAAATGGGTGGACAGGATTTTTGGGGTGGGCGAAATGCGCCGCGAAACGCGGATCATCGCGCAGGCTCTTCGCTGCGGGACGCCCAACGCCCAACGTTGAACTCTCAACGCTCAATCGACGAACCTCCGGAATCTCATGCAGGAGGTCGCAGGGACCGCTGAGGAGCGCTGCGCGCCAACGCCGAACCCGGGGCGTTCAACGCTGAACGTCCCATGGGGGCAGAATGGATTAAAGGCCATCAAACCTCCGCGATCCCGGCGATTTCCTGTGGAGTGGTTTGGTTGCATGGGGTTGAAATTTGCACGTTGAAAGTTGGACGTTGGAAGTTGAGCGCCTCCGATTCTGCCTAGAACAGCGGCGCGAGGTTCTTCGGATCGTTCACGATCGCCTCGAATTCCGGATCGCCCTTGAGAGGGGCGAACAAGGGTGAGGTCTTGATGAGCCGGGCGCTCAGCTGGCCGTTCGTGGCGAAGAGGCGGCGCAATTCCGCGCACGCGCCCGCCTTGTCGCCGGTCCACGCGAGCACAAAAGCGTAGGCCAGGCGCGGGCCGCGTCCGGACAGCGGGTCGCGTGCGAGTGGTAGGATTTCGCACGACCGGCGAGCCACGGCCAGGGCTTCCGGGGCATTCCCGAGCAGGGCCTCAATCTGCGCCAGGATCATCATGGGGAGCACATTCTCGGGCTCATTCACCAGGCGCGCGCGCAACTCCGCCGGATGTTTCTCCAGAAGTCGCCGGGCACCGTCGCGATCGCCCATGGCGGCCAGCACAATGGCGTTCTGCAAGGCATATTCGGAGGGTGAGCCCCCGCCGGAAGCGATCCCGGGCGCCCACGCCTCGGGGTAGCTGCGGTTCAATTGGATCACGGTCGCCAGGTCGCCCTTCATCGACGCCCAGAGCTTGCGGTAGCCGGCGGCCACCGCCGGGTCGGCGCGGTTCGCAATCGGACCCGCGAGCAGGGCGTCGCCCTCCGCCGTGGAGCCATCGAGGAAAAACTTCAACCGCGCCACCTCGAACGACTCGCGCAAGGACTCGGGCATGAGCCGCACGCGCCGTTCCTGCTCGCGGACGGCGTCGGCATAACGCCGCATGCCGGCGTAAGAGATCATCAGGTTGCGGGCGTGTTCCGGCGAGCCGGGATCGAGTTCGGAGGCGCGTTTGAGGTTGGCGAGCGACTCGGCCCAGCGGCCTTGCCGGCGCTGCACCAGCCCGGTCAGGAAATAACCAAGGTAATTGTTCGGGTACTGGCGGGCGTAGCGCTCGAAGTACTCCAAGGCCTTCGGGTAGTCGCGGAGCGCATAATAATAGTATGTGCCGATCGCCTGCTGGACGTCGGGATTCTCGCCGTCGATCCGGCGCGCCGTTTCCATTGCCTCGCGGGCTTTCGCCATCCGGGCGTCCGAAGCATCCACGCCGTTGAAAATGATCTGGGAATGCACCCAACTGAGCGCGGCCCACGCGCTGGCATAAGCGGGATCGAGCGTCACCGCCTTCTGCAACATCGCCTCCTGCGTGAGGAGTTCCTGCCGGGTGTCGTTGCCGATTCGGTCGATCTGGCGGGCGCGCAGCAGGAGGTCGTAAGCCTCGGGATTGACCGAGGTCACGTGTTCCAGGCGCGTCTTCTCCTGCGGGGACAAGGCAGCCGACAGCGCCTTCGCGATCTGCTGGGAGATCTCCGATTGGATCGCAAAAATGTCAGTGAGGTCGCGATCGTAGGTCTGCGCCCACACGTGCTCGTCGCTGGCGGCGTGGATCAGCTGGCCGGTGACGCGCACCTTGTTCCCCACCCGTCGCACGCTGCCTTCCAGGACGTAGGTGACGCCCAGCTCCTCGCCGAGCTGCTTCATGGTCTTCGATGTGCCGCGGTACTGCATCACCGAGGTGCGCGAAACGACGCGGAGTTCGCGGATCAGCGCGAGGTTCGTGAGCACATCCTCGTGCACGCCGTCGGCAAAGTACCCGCTGTCCTTGTCCTCGCTCATGTTCGTGAACGGCAGGACGGCGACGGACTTGTCCGCGAGGCGTGCCGGCTTCGCGGCGGGTTTTTCCGCCACCGGTGCGGCCTTCGCCGGCTCCGTGGATTTCGCCGTCGGCTCGCCGCGACGCATGACCACGAGCACCAGGCCGGCGCTCACCGCGATGCTCGCGAAACCCACGAGGAGCGCCAGCGGCAGGGAAGACTTTCTTGCGACGGGTACGGACGCCGCGCTGGTCGCAGCGGCAGGCGTCGCACTCGCGGCCGGGGCGGGCGAGCCGAGCAGGCGCTTGACCTGCGCCACAAACTCCGGCGTAGGCAGCGCGCCGGGCAGTCGCGTCCACTGGACCTTCAAAAATTCCGGCGGGACCAGGGCGCCGTCTTCTTTCGTGTCGTCGATGGCGACGGGCGCGATGAACGGCACGCCTGCGGCGAGCAAATGCGTCTGGTCCACCGCCAGTTTCCACTCGAGGCGGAAATAGCCTTTGCTCCGCTCCTGCGTGTGCGCGGAGATCAGCGGGATAAAGAGCGCGCACGCGTCAATCTGCTTCCGAATCTTCGCGTCCCACGCATCGCCACCACGCAGTTCGTTCTCATCAAACCACACCTCATGCCCCGCGGCGCGCAGCGCCTCGGCGATGCGCCGCGCCGCGCCGGCGTCCTCGCGGGCGTAGCTCAGGAAGATGGCTTTGGAGGAATCGCTCACAGGCGAACGGCGGATTTCAGGGTTTCCTCAAAACGGGGGTCGCGCTTGAGCGACGCGAACCACGGCGAGTCCCGCAACGCCGACGGCAAGGCGGTGGACGGACCGGACAGCAAACGGCGCAGGGCGGCCAGTGATTCCTCGCGATGACCCGTGGCGGCGTAGGTCCGGGCGGCTTCCAGCCAGGATACGTTCAGGAATTTGTCCTGCTGGACCATCGTACCCATCGCCTGTTCGATTTCCTTTTCCGCGCCGGCAATTCCTGCGCACAACCGCGCGCGGGCTTGAAAGGTCCGAACCATCAATTCCTGACGGGGCGCCCACTGGCGGCTGGCCATCGCCGCCAAGGCCGCTTCGGCATGTTTTTTGGCCGCCGTGGAATCCCCCCGCATGGCGGCCAGTTCCGCCCGCAGCAGCGCGCTCGGCTGGTTGGCCACGCCGCCCAGGCCGCCGTGCCACTCCTGACGGGAATCGGCGACCGCCTGCTCCGCCGCCGCCAGGTCACCGGTTTGCATCGCGTACCCGTAGGTGCGACCGAGGCCAAACGTGTCGCCCGGCAGCGGCGGAATCGCCGCCCGGCGCCGCAGCCACGCGTTGCGGTCCCCATCGATTTCGAACTGCGCATCCGTAAACCAGGACGCAAAGCTGGCATCATTCGGGAACAACGCCACGAAGCGCGGCGCGAGCGCGGGCAGCATTTCAAAGCGCCGGAAATCGAACAAAGTCTCGATGTAGCTGGTCGCCGCACGCCGGTCGTGCGGATTCAGCGCCACCGCCCGCTCAAAACCATCGGCCGCATCGCGCCAGCGGCCGAGCCGGCGATAGTTGATCGCGAGCAGGTACTGGACCTGGTCGTCGTTCGGCAAGCGCTCCGCCGCCGCTTGGAACTCCCCCAGCGCCTTGTTCCAGTCGTTTTCGCAAAGGTAGGCGAACGCGCCCTGGGCCATGCGGGTTTCCGGCGCTTCCGGCGCCAGGCGTTGCACCGCCGCCAGGGCCGCGGCAGCTTTCGCGCGCCGCTCAGGCGTGGGATCGATGGCGCCGAACCAATACATCACGCCGTGCATGAAAACCAGGTCGGCGTGAGCCAGCGCGAAGCCAGGATCGCGCGCCACGGCCTGCTCATACAGCGCGAGCGTGGCATCGTACTCCTCCCGCACCGACTGCGCGTGGAGACCCTGCTTCAGCAGTTTGGCCCGCTGGTAGAACTCGTAGGCCTGGGCGTCCTGCGTTGGCCGGCGTTCGATCAGCGAGCGCTCGCCGGGCGTCAGCGTCGCCTTTAGCGCCGCGGCGATCTGCTGCGCGAGCTTGGCCTGCAGGGCGAACACGTCGCTGGTGTCGCCATCGTAATTCTCCGCCCACAGGTGCTCGTCGGTGCGCGCATCGATCAACTGCGCCGTCACGCGGACCTTGGTGCCCATGCGCCGCACGCTGCCCTCGAGCACGACCGCGACGCCCAGATCGGCGGCGATCTGCTTCAGGTTGCGCGCGGAGGTGTCGCGGTACGCGAGCACGGACGTGCGCGAAATGACCTTGAGGTCGCGGATCTTGGCCAAACTTGTGAGCACGTCCTCGTGGATGCCATCCGCGAGGAAGTCATTGTCCTTGTCCGAACTCATGTTCGTGAACGGCAGCACGGCGATGGATTTCTCGACCGCGGCCGGCACGGGGGCGGCCGGCGCCGGGGCGGCCGGCTTCGCGACTGCGGAGGCCGGTGCGGCCGGCGTGGACCCCGTGGCGGGAGCAACGGCGGCGGGCGCCGGACGCAGGAACCACACGGCCGCGAGGGCCCCGAGGAAAACCACCGCCAGGCCAACCGGTATCCAGAGGGGCACGCCGGAGGATTTTTTCGCGGACGCGTCCGCCGCAACCGGCGCCGAGGCGCGCGGGTTTGCCGCCTTCCACGAACGATCCACCAGCAGCTTCCTGACTTGCTCGACGAACTGAGGTGACGGAATGCCCTTCACCATCCGCGTCCAGTGCACGCGCATGAACTCGTCCGGCACGATTGCCTCCTTCTCCGAGGTATCGTCAATCACGACCGGCACGATGAACGGCACGCCGCCCGCCATGTCCTGCAAACGCTCGACCGCCAGCCGCCACTCACGGCGGAAGTACCCCTCGCTCCGGGCCTGCGTCGTCACGGAAATCACCGGCATGAACAGCGCGCACTCGCGAATCTGTTTCCGGATGCTCGCATCCCACGCGTCGCCGCCGCGCAGTTCGTTCTGGTCAAACCACACCTCGATCCCAAACGCGCGCAACGCCTCCGCAATGCGCCGCGCCGCATCCGCGTCTTCGCGGGCGTAGCTCAGGAAAACGGCCTTGGAGGTTTCGCTCATTTGGCAGAAGCCCGCGGGTGCTTCGCGCGCCAAGCCTGGGCGCGTTCATGCGCGGCCGTCAGGCCGAGCGTGGAAAGGACTTGGGTGAAACGTGGGTCCCGGCGAATCGGGTCGTACTCCTCACTGAAGAGCAGATCGCTGACACTGGCCGAGCTGAACATCGCGGGATCCATCACCGCCAACGCTTCCTGCACCCGCCCCATCTTGGCCAAGGACACAAATCGACCCGCGCTCGCCTCCGCCGGCAACGTCGCCAATGCGCGCTCCGCCTCCGCCTGCTGGCCGGCGCTGACATACACGCGCGTGGCCCACGGCACCATGATGCTGCCCTGCCAAGGCGCTTTCTTCAGCACGGCGAGTGCCTCTTCGATTCGTCCCAAGTCGACCAGGACCGAGGCCTTCCAGACGAGGGCTTGGTTCGAATCCGGCTGGATCGCCAGCGCCCGGTCCAGCACCGCCAGCGCCTCCTCGAATCGGCGCTGGATCAGCAGCGGGATGGAATAGTTGTCCAGGATCCGATGAGCCAGCGGGTCCAGTTCCACCGCCCGGCGCATCACGGCCTCGGCCTCGTCGACCCGGCCGTCGCACAGCAACCGGCGCCCGAGCCACTGGTAAGCGGTCGCGTAATTCGGGTTCAGCGAAATGGCCGTCTCCAGTTCGCGGACGGCTGACTCGGTTTCCCAGGTGTACCAAAACAAGTTGCCCAGCGCGGTGTGCGCTTCGACCACATTGGGATCGAGCGCGAGCGCGCGGTCGATCTCCCCGCGGATCTGCTGCACGATCGGCTTGTCGCGCTGGTTGAAGCGCCCGAGTTCCCCCTGCTCGACCGCGCGAAGCAGCCAGACCATGGCCAGCATGGCGTGGGCGCGGGCGAAATTTGGCTCGAGGGTGAGCGCGCGCTGCAGGGCCTTTTCCGCGCGACCGTAGGCTTCGATGTTGCGGCGGTTCCAATCCTGCTGGGCCCGGACGAAAAGCTCGAAGGCCTCCGGGTTGATGGCCGCGGTGGCGGTGGGCGAGCTCATGCCCAGTTTGAGCGAGAGCTCCTTGGCGATGCGGCCGGCAATTTCCTCCTGCACCGCGAAGACATCCTTGGCGTCGCGCGTGAAGGTGTCGGACCAAACATGGAAGCCGTCCGCGGCCTTGATGAGCTGCGCGGTGATCTTCACGCGCTCGCCGACGCGCTGCACGCTGCCCTCGACCACGTAAGCCACGTTCAGCTTCGCGGCGATTTCCGGGATCGGCAGGTTCTTGCCCTTGAAAAAAAACGCGGACGTCCGCGCGGCCACGCGCAAGCCGGGGACCTTCGCAAGTACGTTGAGCAGTTCCTCGCTGATGCCGTCGGAAAAATACTCGCCGCCCTTGTCCGCGCTCATGTCCGCGAACGCGAGCACCGCGACCGACTTGTCCTCCTTCACGGCTGGCGCGGCGGGCGCGGCCGGCGCCGGTTTCGCCGCGGCGGGTTCAGTGGACGCCACCTCCGCCGCCGGACGGCGCAGGAACCAGACGGCGGCGACCCCGATCACCACAACCGCCAAAACGCCCCACGCCCAGATCGGCACGCCTGGTTTCGACGACGAAACGGCCGCGGGCGCGATCGCCGCCGCCGGACCCTGGCTGGATTTCCACGAGCGGTCGACCAGCAGCTTGCGCACCTGTTCGACGAACTGCGGCGACGGGATGCCCTTCACCATCCGGGTCCAGTGCACGCGCATGAACTCGTCCGGCACGAGCGCGCCCTTTTCCGGCGTGTCGTCGATCACGACGGGCACAATGAACGGCACGCCGCCGGCCATGTCCTGCAAACGCTCGACCGCCAGCCGCCACTCGCGGCGGAAATACCCCTCGCTCCGGGCCTGCGTCGTCGCGGAAATCACGGGCATGAACAGCGCGCATTCGCGGATCTGTTTCCGGATGCTTGCGTCCCAAGCGTCGCCGCCGCGCAGCTCGTTCTGGTCGAACCACACCTCGATCCCAAACGCACGCAGTGCCTCGGCGATGCGCCGCGCCGCATCCGCGTCTTCGCGGGCGTAGCTCAGGAAGATCGCTTTGCTGGATTCGCTCATCAGAACAAGGGCGCGCTGTTCTTGGGGTCGTTGAGCAAGGCTTGGAAACGCGGAACGTCGCGCAGACTGAAGAACGCTTGGTCGGCGCGCAGTCCATGGACGTTGTTGCCGCTTGGCACCGAAAGCAGGCGGCGCAATTCCGCGATCGCCTGGTCGGGGTCACCTGAATTCGCATACAGCCAAGCAAGGTTGTAGCGCCAGTTGGGCGCATCCAGCGCATCCCGGCTTTCCGGGATCAATTCGGCGGCCCGGCGGATCCAGCGCAGCGCCTCCGCCGTATTCCCGAAGAAGAATTCCACCGACCCGAGGGCGAGGGCGGCCCGGAAATTATCCGGTTCAGCCTGACATTGGGCCCGGGCCGGTTCCGCCAGCGGCTCGACGCGGGCGCGGGCGGCGGCCTTGTCGCCGTGCGCGTAGTAGACCGTCGCGGCGATAATGGCCGTCACCGCCGGACTTACCTCATCCGGATACACGGGTTTCAACGCGTCCAGCCTTTTGAACGTTTCATAATCGTCGTGCACGATGGCCCGATTGTAGATCAGATAACGGCCGATTTCTGAGTCCCGCAGTTCCGGGCTCATCGCGTTGAAGAAGCGCTCCGTCGCCACCTCCGAGCCCGTGGCATCCCATTCAATCTGGGCCGCGAACCATTGCTCCCGCGGTTGGTCGGGCAACAGCGCGATCAGCCGTTGTTGCATGGCACGGGCCTCATCCCACCGACGACAGTACCGGGCGGTCGAAAGCAGGTTGCGCACATAGGTGACGTTGGCGGGCTCTAGTTCGACGGCCTTTCGCAGGTTGACCAGCGCCTCACCCCAGCGGCCCTGGCGTCGCTGGATCAAACCCAGCGACTCGTATCCAGTCGGATCGTTCGGCTGAAGCCGCAGGAGCTTCTCGTAGCTCTCCGTGGCTTTCGCGTAGTCGCGGTTCGCGTAGTAAAAATAAGTGCCCACGAGGCGAACGACTTCGGGTGCCTCGGGGGCCAATTGCTGCGCACGCGCGACCGCCGCATCCCCCTTCTTGCGTCGCTCGGCACTCGCGTCCTGGCCCCAGAAGATCTTGAGGGCATGCACCACGGCAAGTTCCCCCCAAGCGGCCGCAAAGTTGGGGTCCAATTTGACGGCCCGTTGGAACGATTGCTCGGCCGAGATGAGTGCCGAGCGGCTGCCCGTCGGCGAGCGGTTGCGCGTCGCGCGACCCTTGAGGAATTCGTCGTACGCGGCCGGGTTCGTCGTTGGCGTGCGCGCGATGAAAACCTTTTCCTCCGGTGAGAGCGCCGCCTTCATCGCGGCCGCGATCTCCCGCGAAAGCTCCGACTGGATGGCGAAGATGTCGGTGAGGTCGCGATCGTAGGTCTGCGCCCAGACGTGCTCGTCGCTGGCGGCGTGGATCAGCTGGCCGGTGACGCGCACCTTGTTGCCCACACGGCGGACGCTGCCCTCGAGGATGTACGTGACGCCGAGCTCCTCGGCGATCTGCTTCATCGACTTCGTCGTGCCGCGATAGGTCTGCACCGAGGTGCGCGAGACCACGCGCAGTTCGCGGATCAGCGCGAGGTTCGTGAGCACGTCCTCGTGCACGCCGTCGGCGAAGAAGGCGTTGTCCTTGTCCTCGCTCATGTTCGTGAACGGCAGGACGGCGATCGACTTGTCCGCGAGGCGCGGGGGCTTGGCCGGCGCCGGCGTTGGCGCCGGCGCGGCGATCGTCGCACTGGCCGCGGGCGCGGCGGAGCCACGTCCGAAAAAATACCATCCGAGCGCCACCGCGAGGACGCCGGCCCCGAGCGCGAGGCCGAGTTTCAGCGGCCCGCCGGATTTCTTGGGCGCCGCCGTGACGGGCGCGGGGGCCGCGCCGGGCGAGCGGGTGAGCTGCCAGCTGCGGTCAACGAGCAGTTTTTTCACGTGCTCGACGAACTGCGGTGACGGGATGCCCTTGTGCATCCGCGTCCACTGCACGCGCATGAATTCCTCGGGCACCAAGGACGATTTCTCGGGCGTGTCGTCGATAACCACCGGCAGCAGGAAAGGAACGCCCGAGGCCATGTCCTGCATGCGCTCGACGGCCAGCCGCCACTCGCGGCGGAAGTAGCCTTCACCCCGTGCTTGCGTCGTCGCGGAGATGATCGGGATGAACAAACTGCACTCCCGGATCTGCTTCTTGATCTTCGCATCCCAAGCGTCGCCGCCCCGCAATTCGTTCTCATCAAACCATACCTCGACGCCGAACGCCCGCATCGCTTCCGCAATGCGACGTGCGGTGCCCGCGTCTTCCCGTGCATAGCTCAAGAAGACGCCGCCCGTCGGGTGTGTGCTTTCCGACATAACTCGCGAGGTAAATGCCGGTTAAGCTGGAATCTTGCCAGCCCAAACCGGCCCGGATTTTACGCGAGCTATCGCAAATCGATAGCGTCTTGACGCTCCAATCCGCGATGTGGGCTCAATTGAATTTACTAGGGCTGACTGGCCCAAATTCGATCAATCCAAAGGGGCCAGGCTACGGCTCCGGACAAACTTTGGGGCTTCCAGCCGGCCGCGACAGGATCGCGGCGGCACTTGGAGCGCTCGACCGCGAGGGTCGGCGTCAGCGCAGGAATTTCAGGTACGCGCCGGCGGCGCCGGCCGCCAGGAGGACAAAAACAAATACCCACAGGCCGACGCGTCGGCGCGGTTTTTTCGCCGGCTCGTCCACGACCTCGGGTGGTGGCGGTGGCTTCGGCGCGAGCGGCGGCAAAGGCGTCATCGGCGGACGCGTACGCATCGGCGCCGTCGTGTTGCTCGAGGGCATCGGCGCCAACGTTGGGCGGCGGCGCGCGGCGTTGTCCGACGCCGCGGCGGCCCTGTCGGAATCTTCCTTCGGAGAAGAGCTGCCAGCCGGCTGTGGGATTTCCGACATAAACGCGCCACCACTCTTGCCGGTTTCGGTTCGGCCTTGCCAGCCCAAAGCCGCAGTGACACCCGTTAAAAATCACCGGCCCGCTTTCGCATGCCTACCCCCTCCCCTGCCAAGCCGGCCCTGATCTCCTCGACGACGAGCGCGGAAGCCATCACCGCCATTCGCGGATTGATTCGCCGAGGCGAGTACCTCGCGGCTTACGACGCCGCCGAAGAAGCCGAGCAACACCCGTTTAATCCGGGCCTTTCGGCCCTAGCACTCGCGGAGCTGCGTTACCTGCGCGCTCTCGCGCTCACGCGCTCCGGCGGCCTGCTGCGCGCGACCGCCGAGGCGGAGGCGCTGAAAAACTCGCTGCCCGCTGATTTGCCGCCCGCGCTGGCCGAGGACATCGCCGCGCTCTCCGCGCGCATCGCGAAGGAGCACGCCCTGCAGGCGCCCCCGCCAGAACGCGCTGCGCTCGCCGCGACGGCCGCGGCCGCGTACGAGGATGTTTATCGCCGGCTCGGCCGCTCCTACGCCGGCGTGAACGCGGCGACCTTGTGGCGCATCGCGGGCCGGGTGGACCAGGCGCAAAAACTCGCGCGCGAGGTGATCGCCCTCGTCGACCGCGAGTCGGCTTCGCTGCAGGGCCCGGTCGACCCCGGTTTCTATTGGGCGTGGGCCACGCGCGCGGAAGCCTTGTTGGTGCTTGGCGACATCCCGGCGGCGGAACGCGCGCTCGACATGGCCGCGAGCTCGGAAAACGGCGACCACGGCGCCCAGGCCTCCACGCGCCGGCAGCTGCGGTTCCTGTGTGCAGCGCTCGGGCTGGACGCGACTTCCCTCGTCGAACGGCTGCCGCAGCCGGAAGTGATTCATTTCTGCGGACACATGACGGCCCCCGCCGGCGTACCCGCCCGTTTCCCGGCTGAACAGCAGGCGGAAACCGCCGCGCGCATCCGCGAACTGTTGCAGAAAAACCGCGTCGGCTTCGCGCACGGTTCACTCGCGAGCGGCGCGGACATCCTCATCGCCGAACTCGTGCTCGAGCTCGGCGCGGAGCTGCACTTGGTGCTGCCCTTCGGCATCGACGAATTCATTGCGATCAGCGTCGAGCCCGCGGGCCGTGAATGGGTCAGCCGGTTCCGTCTCTGCCTCGGCGCGGCGACGTCGGTGACCATTGCCAGCGACAGCGCGTATGCGGGCGACGATGTCCTCTTTGCGTACGCCGGTCGCATCGCCATGGGCCAGGCGATGAACCGCGCGGCGAGCATCGACACCCGCGTGTGGCAGCTTGCCGTGTTCGATGGCGACGAGGCGCATGACAAGGCCGGCACGGCCCACGACATCGCGCAGTGGAAACTCGCCGGCGGCCGCACGGTGGTCGTGCCCGTGCGCTCGACCCGCACCACCCGGACCGTCGCGCCGTTTGCCGCGCTGTCCTCGCGCCGCGTGATTCGCTCGGTGTTGTTCGGCGACTTCAAGGGTTTCAGCCGGCTCCACGACGAGCACATCAAGCTCTTCCTCGCGACCGTGATGCAGCCCGTCGCCGAGGTGCTCGACCGCTACGGGGAACACGTGATCGTGCGCAACACCTGGGGCGACGGCTTGTTCCTCGTGATGGACGACGCCGTCCACGGCGCCCGCTGCGCGCTCGACCTGCAGGAGCGCCTGCACGGGATCGACCTGCCCGCGGCCGGTTTGCCGGCGGACATGGGCCTGCGCCTCGGCGGCCACGTCGCGCCGCTCGTGCCCGTCTATGACCCCGTGCTCAAGCTGCCCATGGTGATGGGCCGCGGCCTCACGCGCGCCGCGCGCATTGAGCCACGCACGCCAGTGGGTGAAGTGTACGTGACCACCAGTTTCGCCGCGCTACTGCGCCTCGAGCCCGACAGCGGCGTCGCCTCGGAATACGTCGGCCACCTCACGACCGCGAAAAACTTCGAAACGACGCCCATGTATCTCCTGCGCCGGCAGGACGTGAAACACTGACCCGGCGCGAGCGAGCGCACCGCCGTCATCGAGCACGCCGGGAAATGGGGCCCGGATTCTTAGGCTCCATTTCACGCCCGCGGCTTGAGAGTCGGGGTATGAAACCCCTCCCACCTAAAGCCCCGGAGTGCTCGAGCGGCTTTGTCGTCCGCTGGACGACAAATTCGCCCGAGCCGGTTTGTAATCCATTATATTACAAGCCTGCCCGGGGCTTGGGCAGCCGGGCTTACCACACGCGCGAGGCCTTTTTTGCCTCAAGGGCGTTTTCGGCTTCGTCGGGGAGCGCGGCGAGAAAATCCAAACCGGTGCGCTGCTCGATTTCGTCGACGCTCACCAGGTATTTCTCGAGGTCGTTGCCGGTGGCGTCCTGGGGCATCACGAAGGCCTCGGCGCGCACGCGGCCGTCGCTTTCATCGACGATGATCATGAAGAAGGCGTCGGGAATGGCGACGCGGCGGCGCAGCTTCTCGGGCCGCGGGCCGAAGATCGGGCCGGCGATCACCCACACTTCACCGAAACGCGCGGGATAATTCGTCGCGATGCGGTGCTCGAGGTCCTTCCAGAGGCCGGCGTTCAGCGAGTGCTTTTGCGGCGTGATGTTCGACATCAGGAACGTTTCCTCCTGCGCGGTGCGACCGTAGCGGGTCGCGATTGCGTAATTCGGCGCCATGTGCCCGCGATCGTAGCCGCTGCGGTTGTACACGCCGGAGTCGATGCGCGCGGCGGTGCGATCGTCGGGCCGGAAGTCATCCGGCCGCGGCGGCGCGTCCTTGAGATCAATGTCACTCACGCGATACGCCGCCCACAACGGGTTGCCCAGCGCGTCACTGTAACCGACCACGTAGCCCGTGTTCACGAGGACGCGCACCGGCGCGGCGCCGGCGGGGGCGCCGCCATAGACGTGCGTCTTGTCCCCCGGCGGAACGGCGCGGACGTAGTCCTGGCTGGAGTAGAGTTGCCACAGGTCCCACGCGACCTCGAAGGCCGTGATGTCCTTGCGCCGATCGAGGAGATTGCCCACCAGCCCCGCGACCTCCTGCTGGCGCGCCGGCGGCTGGAACAAATACCAGGAACCGACGCCGCCCCAGAGGACGAGATTGAGGATGACAAAAACCTTGGTGCGGCGCAGCGAACTCGGGATGCCCTTGGATTTGCGAGCCATGCGGGTGACGCGGGAACGAGACAGCGTCGCGGCGGCCACGTCAAGGTAGGGCAAATCAGCCCCGGCAAGCCGCGGCAGCGTTCGTAGCCACAGGCCTCCGTGCCTGTGGTCAGCAGGCAGGGACGCGTGCTGCTACTTCTTCTTGTTCAACGCCGCCGTGAACCAGTCGTCATTGAGCGCCTGTGGGGCGCGCGGGGCGGGACGACCTGGAGGCGGGGTGCCCCCACCCCGAGGGCTCGACGGGCCCGAACGGAACGGCAGCGTTCCGGCTCCAGTCGCAGCCCGCGGCCCGATCTCCGGCTTGCTGCGCATCGACAGGGCGATGCGTTTGCGCGGCAGATCCACTTCCGTGACGGTGACCATGACCTTCTGGCCAGGCTTCACGACCGCCGCAGGCTCCTTCACGAAGCTATCCGCGAGCTGACTCACGTGGACCAAGCCGTCTTGGTGCACGCCGACGTCCACAAACGCGCCGAAGGCCGTGACGTTCGTCACGATGCCCGGAAGTTTCATGCCGGGCTTGAGGTCCTCGGGCTTGTTCACGCCCGCTTGGAAACTAAACGCCTCGAACTGCTCGCGCGGGTCGCGGCCGGGCTTGGTCAACTCGCCCACAATGTCGGTCAGCGTCGGCAGGCCGACCTTGTCGGTCACATATTGATCGAGCTTCAGCTTCGCGCGGGCTTTCCCGTCGCGTATCAGGTCCGCAACGCTCACCCCGAGGTCCGCGGCCATCTTCTCGACGATCGGATAACTCTCCGGGTGCACGGCGCTCGCATCGAGCGGGTTGTCCGCCCCGCGGATGCGCAGGAAGCCCGCCGCCTGCTCAAAGGCCTTGGGGCCGAGGCGCGGCACTTCCTTTAAATCGGCGCGGGACTTGAACGGGCCCTTCTCGTTGCGGTAGGCGACGATGCTCGCCGCGATCGCGGAGTTCAGGCCCGACACGTAGCTGAGCAGCTGTTTCGACGCGGTGTTCACCTCGACGCCAACACCGTTCACCGTGCTGACCACGGTGTCGTCGAGCGAGCGCTTCAGCGCCGGCTGGTCGACGTCGTGCTGGTATTGGCCGACGCCGATCGATTTCGGGTCGAGCTTCACGAGTTCCGCCAGCGGATCCATCAGGCGGCGGCCAATCGACACCGCGCCGCGCACGGTGAGGTCGTGGTCCGGAAATTCCTCGCGGGCCACTTCGCTCGCCGAGTAGATCGACGCGCCCGACTCGTTGACCATCACGACGGGAATCGCCGGCGGCAGGCCGAGAGCGCGCACAAAGGCCTCCGTTTCGCGTCCGCCGGTGCCATTGCCGATGGCGACGGCCTCCACCTTGAAGAACTTCACGAAGCCCTCGAGTTTCTCCTTCGCCTCGGTCGGGTGGCGATCGGGATAAACCACATCGTTGTGCAGCAGTTTGCCCTGGCGATCGAGGAGCACCACCTTGCAGCCCGTGCGGAAGCCCGGGTCGATTGCCATGACGGCCCGCTGACCGAGCGGCGCGGCGAAAAGCAGTTCGCGCAGGTTGTCGGCGAAGACCTTGATCGCGACCTCGTCGGCCTTCTTCTTCGACTCGAGGCGCATTTCCGTTTCCATCGCCGGGCAAAGCAGGCGCTTGGAGGCATCGGCGACGGCGAGGCGTACTTGGGCGGTGCAGGCGTTGGCGGTGGACGCAGGGCGGTTGGGGGCAACCGCCCCTGCCGGTTTCACGAAGAGCGGCTCGATTTCGGCGACCGCCATCGACTCGTCGGGCAAGGTCACGCGCATGATCAGCAGCGACTCCTGTTCGCCGCGGCGGATGGCAAGCACGCGATGGCTGGGCGCCTTCGCAAGCGGCTCACTCCAGTCGAAGTAGTCCTTGAATTTCGCGGCCTCCTCCTGCTTTCCAGTCAGCACCTTGGAGGAAAGGATGGCCTGGGATTGATAAAGGGCGCGCAACTTGGCGCGGGCGTTTTTGTCGTCGCTGATGCGTTCCGCGAGGATGTCGCGAGCCCCCGCGAGCGCCTCCTCGGCGTCCTTGATCTTCTGCGGCGTGTTCTTGCCGTCGTCCGGCGTGTACTCGCGGCCCACGTAGGCCTGCGCCGCCGCGGCGACGTCCGTCGCCGGATCCTGGGCCCACAACAATTCCGCCAGCGGCTCGAGGCCCTTCTCCTTCGCGATGGTGGCGCGCGTGCGCTTCTTCGGTTTGTAGGGAAGGTAGATGTCCTCGAGCGCGGCGAGCGTTTGCGCGGCGTTGAGCGACTTCTCGAGCTCCGGCGTCAGGAGGTTGCGCTCCTTGAGCGAGGCCACGATCGCGGCCCGGCGCTCGTCGATGGCCTTGAGTTGCTCCAGGCGGTCGCGGATGGCCGTGACCTGCACCTCGTCGAGCGAGCCGGTGGCTTCCTTGCGGTAGCGGGAGATGAAGGGCACCGTCGCGCCCTCGGCGATCAGCTGGGCGGTGGCGGCGACCTGGTGGACCTTGAGATTCAGCTCCTGCGCGAGGCGGAGCACGTGGTCGGGATTGGGAAGATCCATGAAAGGAAAAGACCCGAGACCAAAGTTTCCGTGCGGCCCGGCAACGGGGAAAATCTTCGCGCGGAAATTATTTTTGTTGCGACGCGGCCGGGCCGCGGAAAACCGGGCGCGCCCTGGGAGCGAGCTTGCGTTCGACACACCCCGCCCTGCGGGCACCCCTCTCGAGAGGGGATCTCTTTGCATAGGGTCCCCCCTTGATAGGGTGGTGCGCAGCCCTGGTCGCCTTTGGCGCCGCCGCAGGCGGGTAAACGACGGGGTGGGTCGATTCAGATCCCGCTCAGAACTTCAACGTCGCCGTCCCGCCTACCTGCCGCGGGTCGGCGCGGTTTTCGTAGCGCGTCTCGATGAAGTCGGGGTCGGCGTTGCCGAAGAAATACACGCGCTTGTCGTAAGTTTCGTTGAAGAGGTTCTTGGCCCAGAGGGTGATGGTCCATGCCTTCCAAGTGTAACCCACGGACGCATTCACGACCTGGAACGCGCGGCGGGCCTCGTTCTGGTTGTTGGAGTCGAACTGCTGCGCGCGGCCCACGAAATCGACCGTCGCGAAAACGCCCTGCGCCGCGCCGTAGCGCGTACCGAGGGTGTAGCCGTAGTGGGGCGTGTTCGCGAGGTCGCGACCGCCGCCGGTGTTGCCATTGGCGAGTTGGAAACGGTCGAGCTCGGATTGCATGAGCGCGAGCGAGGCGCGCACCGTCCAGTCGGGCAACAAGGTGTAGCTGCCGGCCGCCTCGAGGCCGTAGACATGCGCCCCGTCGCCGTTGTCCGTGAAGAAACGGTAGTTACCGCCGAAGCCCGCGGAGTCGCGGACCTGCGTGTTCCGCCGCTGGAGATAGAAGGCCGTGAGTTCGCCGGTCGCGCGCTGGTCGGCGGTATGGCCGCGGAGGCCAGCCTCCCAGTTCCACAGGGTTTCGGTTTCGTAGGTCAGCGGGTCGACCCCGACGTTGATGCGCGCGTCGACATTGATGCCGCCGGCCTTGTAACCGCGGGTGACCGACGCAAACGCCACGGCTTGCGATCCCAGGTCGTGCTCGAGCGTCAATTTGCCACCCCACACGGTGTCGGCAAATGACGGCGTCACGTGCACCGGTGCATCGAAGGTGCCGCGCGTGATGCGGTAACGCGTCTTCAACCCGTCGCCCCGCAGGTCGATCCGTTCCGCCCGCAGGCCGGCAATCAATCGCGTGTGGCTCGCGAGGGTGAGCGCGGCCTGGCCGAAGAGAGCCACGTTGGTCGAATGATACGCCGTCTTCAGCCCGCGGATGTTGCCTGGATCGGTGTCCGTGTAGCGCGTCGTTTCGTCGATGCCGGAATAAAATGCCCCCAGCGTCCAGCGGCTGAACGCTTCGGAGGGAGCCTGCTCCGAATCGAGCCGGAGTTCCTCGTTCACGACCCAACGCCGCCGCGACAGGTCGCTGAAGCCCATGTAGGACGCGGCGGTCCAGTCGTCGTCATAGCTGTAGCGCGAATCCGTGCGCGCGACGCTGGTCACCGTCGTGAAACGCGCCAGGTCCCACCCGCGGTAGGTGCCGCGCAAGCTGCCCGCATACGAGCGCTGGTTGTCGACGCCCGGCTGGTCGCTGTAGGTGTGGCGGCCGTTGTTATCGAGGGCGAACTCGTCATAGCCGTCGTGCTGGTCCGCATAAAGCAGCGCGGCGTCCCAGCGCCACAGGGTGTTCGGGTTCCACGTGAACCGCAGGCGGCTGTTGAATTCGTCGCGGGCATTGGTGTCGCGCTTGAGCGTCAGGTTGCGGCGAAAGCCGTCGCTGTTGCTCTGCTGGATCGCAAGGCGCATCATCAACTCGTCCGGCCGCGCGGAAACCAACGGACCGCCCACCGCGAAGCCGCCGCTGCGCAGGTCGTCGCCACCAAACGTCGCCTCGGCCCGGCCAGTCCAGAACGGCGTCGGTGAATTGCTCACGAGCCGGACGACGCCGCCCGCCGCATTCGCGCCAAACGCGCCGGCCTGCGGACCGCGCAGCACTTCGACCTGTTGCACGTCGAAGGCCGAACCGATGGTGCCAAGCCCGGTGAAATCGAAGTCATCGATCAGAAAGCGCACCGCCGAGTCGGGCGTCTCGCCCTCGAACTGGGAATTCTCGCCGACGCCGCGGATCTGCAGGTAACGCGGCCGCGAGGTGCCGCCCGTCCAGGTGAGATTCGGGATCTGGTCGACCAAATCGCCAAAGTGGCGGACCGCACCGGCCCGCAGGGCGGACTCATCGTAAACGGTCACGCTCGCCGGGATGCGCGCCAGCGGCGCCTCCCAGAGGTCGGCGGTGACGCGCACCGGCGCGAGCGTCAGTGTTTCCGCCGCCGCCACCGGCTGGACCTGCGGGGCCGTTTGCGCGTGCGCGATGGACAGGGTCGCGAGGACGAGGGCGATGAATCGTGTCGGGAGTTGCATTGTGGATGAATGCCCGACCCAAAGCGGACTCCCGGGTCGAAAAAAGAGGACGGCACCGCGCCACCCTTGCTTGTTTCCTTCGCCGGTATGATCCGTTTCAGGTTCAAAGGGTTTAGCAGTCGTGCGAACCGCAATCTCAGCCCTCCGCGGAGGACACCCCTACGAGCGGGGTCACGGATAGGCCCGCGCGCGCTGGTTACACAAGCAAAACTTTTCCCGGCCACTGCTTGCGCTCGGGGGGATATGACGCAATTTTCCTACTCCCGATGAAGACTCGCATCCTGGCCACGGTCGTGGTCGCGCTCGGCGTCCTAGGCGCCATCTTTGGCTACAAGTACGTGCAGGTCCGCGCCGCCAAGGCGGCGCTCGCGAACCGCAAGCCCGTACCCGCCGCCGTCACCACCGCGAAGGCGGCGCAACAGCACTGGGCCATGTCCCTCGGCTCCGTCGGCACGCTGCAAAGCTACCAGGGCATCACCGTCCGCTCGGAGATCGAGGGCCGCATCATCAAGGTCCCGTTCGAGTCCGGCACGCGCGTCAAAGCCGGCGATGTGCTGGTGGAAATGGACACCGCCACCGAGGCCGCGCAACTGCGCAGCTACGAGGCGACGGCGCGGCTGGCGGAATTGAATCTCCAGCGGGCCCGCGACCTGCGGCAGACCAACGCCAACACGCAGGTGGACCTTGACCAAAGCGAGGCCGCCTTCCTCCAGGCCCAAGCCAGCATCGAGGCGACCAAGGCGACGCTCGCGAAGAAACGGATCGTCGCGCCGTTCGACGGCCGCATTGGCATCCGCCAGGTCAGCGTGGGCCAGTTCCTCAACAAGGGCGACGTGCTCGCCACCCTTGAGGACGTCGACCCGATGTACGCCGACTTCGCCCTGCCCCAGCAAAACATCGCGCAGCTCGCCGTGGGCATGCCCGTCAAGATCACGGTGGACGCGTTTCCCGATCGCCAATTCGACGGGAAGATCGAGGCCATCGACCCGCGCATCACGGACACGACCCGCAATCTCCGCCTCCGCGCGACGCTCGCAAACCAGGATGAAACCCTCCACCCGGGCATGTTTGCCCGCATCGACGTGGTCCTGCCCGGCACCAAGGACGTGATGGTGCTGCCGGCCACGGCGGTCGTGTACAGCCCGTACGGCGACTCGGTGTACGTCGTCGCCACCAAGGACGGCAATCTCATCGCCGAACAGCGCTGGGTGAAGGTTGGCCCGAAGCGCGGCGACCTGATCTCCATTCTCGAGGGCGTGAAGGAGGGCGAGGAAGTCGTCACCATCGGCCAGTCGAAGCTGCGCCCGGGCTCACCCTTGAAGGTCAACAACCGCATCGTGCCGTCGAGCGAAACGAACCCGAAGCCCGCGGAGAGCTGAGCCGATGAATTTCACCGAGATCTTCATCCGGCGGCCCATCCTCGCGACGGTCGTCAACCTGTTCCTGCTCATCGCGGGTTGGCAGGCCATCCAGGCCCTGGTGGTCCGGCAGTATCCTTACACCAGCAGCGCGGTCGTGACGGTTTCCGTCGCCTACCCCGGCGCCAACGCGGACCTGGTGCGCGGCTTCGTGACGACGCCGCTGGAGCGCGAAATCGCGTCGGCCGACGGCATCGATTTCATCGAGTCGATCAGCCGCCAGGGCGTGTCGACGATCACGATTCGCCTGCGTTTGAACTACGACCCGAACGCCGCGCTCACGCAGATCACCGCCAAGGTCAATCGCGTGCGCGGCGAGCTCCCGGCCGGCTCCGAGGACCCCGTGTTCGACGTCGCCGTCGGCGAAAGCACGCCCTCCGCCTACATCGGCTTCAGCAGCGAGACGATGCAGAGCAACCAGATCACGGACTACCTCACGCGCGTCGTGCAGCCGAAGTTCTCGACGATCCCCGGCGTGCAGAAGGCCGAGATTTTTGGCGGCCGCGTGTTCGCGATGCGCATCTGGCTGAAGCCCGAAAAGATGGCCGCCCTCGGGTTGAGCGCCGGCCAGGTCCGCGCCGCCCTGGCCGCCCAGAACTATCTTTCGGCCGTGGGCCAGACCAAGGGCTCGATGCTCACGGTCAACCTCACGGCGGAAACGGACCTCCGCGACGTCGAGGGTTTCCGCAACATCGTGATCCGCGAAAGCGGCACCCAGCTGGTGCGCCTGCGCGACATCGCGGACGTCGTCCTCGGTGCGGAAAACTACGACTCGCTCGTCAACTTCTCCGGCGTGAACGGCGTGTTCGTCGGCATCTCGGCGCTGCCAACCGCCAACGCCATCGACGTGATCAAGGGCGTCCGCAAGGTGATGCCGGATATCCAGGCGCAATTGCCCCCCGGTCTTTCCGGCAAGATCGTCGCGGACTTCACCGAGTTCATCAACGACTCCATCCGCGAGGTGATGCTCACGCTGGTGGAAGCGATGGTGATCGTGATCATCGTCATTTACCTCTTCCTCGGTTCCTTCCGCTCGGTGGTGATCCCGATCGTCGCGATCCCGCTGTCGCTCGTGGGCGTCTGCACGCTCATGCTTGCGATGGGTTTCTCGATCAACCTGCTGACGCTGCTCGCGATGGTGCTGGCGATCGGCCTGGTGGTCGACGACGCGATCGTCGTGGTCGAAAACATCCACCGCCACATCGAGGAGGGCATGACGCCCTTCGCCGCGGCGCTCAAAGGCGCACACGAGCTGATCGGACCCGTCATCGCGATGACCATCACGCTCGCCGCGGTGTATGCGCCGGTGGGTTTCCAGAGCGGCCTGACCGGCGCGCTGTTCCGCGAGTTTGCGTTCACGCTGGCGGGCGCGGTGGTGATTTCGGGGTTCGTGGCGCTGACGCTGTCCCCGATGATGTGCTCGCGCATCCTGCGGCACAGCGAGAATCCCCGCGGGTTCGAAGCCTTCCTCAACCGCACGTTCGAGCGCCTGCAAGGGCGCTATGAGCAATTCCTGCATGGCGCGCTCGAGGCCCGCGCGGCGGTGTTCATCGTCGCGGCCCTGGTGTTGCTGGCCATCGTGCCGTTCTTCCTGATGACCAAGAGCGAGCTGGCGCCGCCCGAGGACCAGGGCGTGCTGCTGATCAACGCCGAGGCCACGCCCACCGCGACGGTCGAGCAGACCATGATGTTTGCCAAGGAGGTGGCCGCGCTGATTCGCCACGACTACCCGGTTGAAACCGCGGAAACCTTCCTGTTCGTGGGCCGCGGCGGCACGGCCAACACCGCGTTCATCGGCTGGCGCCTGAAGCCGTGGGGCCAGCGCAAGCGGACCACGATGGAGTTGCTGCCCGAGATCCAGGCCAAGATTGCCAGCATCGGCGGCATCCGCCTCTCGGCGTTCCTGCGGCCCTCCCTCCCCGGCTCCGCGGGCGGCCTGCCGGTGCAGGTGGTCGTGAATTCGACGGAATCGCACGCGCGCGTGAGCGAAGTGGCCGACGAATTGCTGCAGCGCGCCATGAAGAGCGGGCTCTTCGTGTTCGGTGATAACAACCTCAAGTTCGACCTCCCGCAGGTGAACCTCAAAATCGACCGCGAGAAAGCCGCGGCGCTGGGCATCAACATGTCCCAACTCGGTGCCGACCTCGGCGCGATGCTCGGCGGCGGTTATGTGAACCGCTTCGCCTTCGAAGGCCGGGCGTATCGCGTGGTGCCGCAAGTGACGCGACTCGCCCGCCTCAACCCCGACCAGCTGGGCGAGTTCTACATCTCCACCTCGAAGGGCGAACTCGTGCCGCTGTCGGCGATTGCGACGCAGGAATCGGTCGTCCAGCCCCGCGAGCTGCGTCGTTTCCAGCAGTTGAACGCCGCGACGCTCTCCTTCTCCCCGGCGCCCGGCGTTTCCCAGGGCCAGGCACTCGACTGGCTGCGGGCCGAGGCCGCGACGTTTTTCCCGCAGGGTTTCACGATGGATTTCAACGGCGATTCCCGGCAGTTCGTGCAGGAAGGCAGCTCGCTCATGATCACGTTCGTGATGGCGGTGATCGTGATCTTCCTCGTGCTCGCCGCGCAGTATGAAAGCTGGCGCGACCCGTTCATCATCATGATGTCCGTGCCGCTCTCGATCGCGGGCGCGATGGTGTTCCTGTTCTTCGGCTTCGCCACGCTCAACATCTACACGCAGGTCGGCCTGATCACGCTCGTCGGCCTCATCACGAAGCACGGCATCCTGATCGTGGAATTCGCCAACAAGCTCCAGGCGGAACAGGGCATGAGCGTGCGCCAGGCCGCGGAACACGCAGCCGCCGTCCGCCTGCGCCCAATCCTCATGACCACCGCCGCCATGGTGCTCGGCGTACTGCCCCTGCTGCACGCCACCGGCGCAGGTGCGGAAAGTCGCTTCAGCATCGGCCTCGTCATCGCCACCGGCATGAGCATCGGGACGCTGTTCACGCTCTTTGTGGTGCCGGCGTTCTACACGCTGCTCGCACATGACCGGAGGAAGACGGCGGCGACGAGCACCGAGGCCGCGCCGCACGGGGCGACGCAGCACGCGTAGCGGCAGGCGTCCCTGCCTGCCGATCCCACAGGCACGGAGGCCTGTGGCTACCCGCTCCGTTTAGGTCGGCGCACCACGCGTAGCGGCAGGCGTCCCTGCCTGCCGATCCCACAGGCACGGAGGCCTGTGGCTACTTACCACCCTGCCGCCAGGTTCGTGCGGCGGGGGTCGGCGTAGCCGGTGGAGGAGCCGTCGGGATTGAACTCGATGGCATTGATGCCGCCAAAGTACCGGCCCCGGCCGGCCGGTTCGGTCAACTCGACTTTCCAGCCGAGCGCCCGCAGGGCCGCGACGTCTTCCGCGGCGTATGAGTCCTCCGCGGTGATCGACTCCTCTTTCTGGCGCCAGTTGTAGTCCCAATGAATCCGCGTGTCGCCGATGGCTTCCGCCAACGGGCGGTTCAACGCCAGCCGGTCGAGGAGCGCCTGCAGCATGGCCGTCGGGATCCGGATCGACCCGGGAATGCCGATAGCAAACACCGGTTTGCCGGCGCGGAAGACGATGGTGGGCGCGATGGTGCTGCGCGGACGACGTCCGGCGGCCACGAAGTTCACGTTCCTGGTATCATCGAACGTGAAATTGCTCATCGAGTTGTTCATCACCACGCCCGTGCCCGGAGGAACGACGCCCGCGCCGAAGTGCAGGCTCAGGGATTGGGTGGCGCAGACGATGTTGCCCGCGGCATCGGCCACGATGAAGTGCGTGGTGGCGGCCGCGACATCCCGGCTGAAGCCCCCGTCTTCAAACTGGAGCACGTCGCCCGCAACCTTTTGGACCGGCACTTCCTCCGCTTGCAATTTTGCCCGGAGCTTCGCGATCGAATCGGGAGCGACCATCTTCTCGTAATAGAAAACCGACTCCGGGGCATCGCCAATCCCTTGGTACACCAAATCACGGACCTCGCGCCACACGCGGCCGATTTTCGCCAGGTTGGCGGGGGCACGCAGTGGCGCGACCAGCGGCTCGGTTTCGAACACCTTCATGATGGTCAGGAACAGCGGCGCGCCGGTCGTGGGCGGCGGACTGGAGAGCAAGCGGTAGCCGCGGAAATCGAGCTGCAACGGTTGCGTGACCTCTGCCTCGAAGTGCGCGAGGTCGTCCGCCGAAATGTTGCCGCCGCCCGCCTGCGAAGCCGCGACGATCGCGGCGGCCACGGGTCCGCGATAGAAGCCGTCGCGACCGTGCTGGGCGAGCAACTCCATGGTCTTGGCGAGGTCTTCGTTCGGGAGGCGCGAGCCGATCGCCGGCAGTTCCCCGTTTGGCAGGTAAAGCCGGGCAATCTCGGCATCGCCGCGACAAAGTTTCTTCTCCTGCTCGGCAAACAGGTCCCGGGACTTCGGCAAAATTTCAAATCCCGTCCGCGCGAGCGCAATGGCGGGCGCGACATTGTCAGCCCACGGCCGCTTGCCCCACTTTTGGTGGGCGGTCCAAAGCCCCGCGGCAAGACCCGGCACGCACACGGCGCTGTAACCGTAACTGCGATTGTCCTCGGGGCGGGCCACGTAGGCCTTGGCGTCCAGCGTGCCGGCCGCGTCCATCGCGTCGACCGCGTACGTCTTGCCCGTCGCCGCTTGATAATAGAGCAGCGTCAGTTTGCCGCCCAGGCCCGAGCCGTACGGTTCGGCGACGCCCAGCGAGAGCGAAACCGCCACGGCGGCATCCACGGCGTTGCCGCCGGCTTTCAGCACTGCGACCCCGGCTTCCGTCGCCTGCGGATGCCCCGCCACGACCATCCCGTTGCGGCCGGTCACCGGCGCTATATTTACGGGCACACCGGCCGCCGACAACTGCGTCAGAGCCAGCAACACAAGCACGACCAAGGTGGGGTATCGGGCAAAGCGCATGCACCAGCTCTGGCAGGGTGTCCGCTGGCGCGCCACGCCATAATTGTCCGCAGTTCCTCGGACAAAATTATGGCTAGTTTGGCTTGTTCCGCTTCGCCGGCGCGGCTGGCTGCCATCCGTCCCCGTCCCTCGCCTCAACCCGGGCCCCACACCGGCGCGTTTCATTTTATGCCGAAATCCAACCCGCCCCTCCGCCGCCGTGCCATCGATTGTCTCATCATCAAGCTTGGGTGGCTGTGCCTGCTGGCCTCTCTGGCCCTGTTCCCTTCACCGCTTCCCGCGGGCGAACCCACCGAACCGCCTGCGCTGGTCGTCGCCATCAGCCTCGACCAGTTTCGGCAGGATTACCTGGAGCGCTTTCGTCCGTATTTTGTCCAAGGTGGCTTCAATCTTTTCCTGGAACACGGCGCGGTCTTCGCCAACTGCCACTATCGCCACTCCTACACCAAGACCGGTCCCGGGCACGGCGTGCTGCTCAGCGGCGTGCACGCCAATGTCCACGGCATCATCGCCAACGACTGGCTGGACCGCACCACCCTCGCCCGGGTCTATTGCTGCGACGACCCGGCGGAGCAGGTGGTCGGGCTCGCTCCCCGCACCGGACCGCAGCGCCCCGGCGACCGCGCAACCGCCGCCCGCTCCCCGCGCAGTTACCTCGCCACCACGGTCGGCGACACCCTCAAGCTGGCCCGCGGCGGCCGGCCCAAGGTCATCGGCCTCTCCAACAAGGACCGCGCCGCCATTCTGATGGCCGGGCACTTCGCCGATGCCGCCTACTACACCGAGGGCGATCGCTTCGTGACCTCGACCTACTACATGCGCGCGCTGCCGGCGTGGGTGGAGGCGTTCAACGCCGCCAAGAAACCCGACACCTACTTCGGGAAAACTTGGGACCGCCTGCTGCCGGTCGAAGCTTACTCGATCCAGGGCCCGGATGATTCCCCCAACGAGTTCACCGGCCTCGGCCTCAGTCCCACTTTTCCCAAGCTCATCACTGGCGGGGAAAAGACTCCCGGCCCCGCGTTTTACGAGGCCCTCATCCACACGCCGTTCGCCAGCGAGATCCTCGCCGATTTCGCCCGCGCCGCCATCGATGGCGAAAAACTCGGCCAGCGCGGCGTGACCGACCTGCTCGCCATCAGCTTTTCGGCCAACGATCTCGTCGGTCACGACACCGGCCCCGACAGCCATGAAGTGATGGACATGGTGCTCCGCACCGACCGCATCCTGGCGGAATTCTTCCGTTTCCTCGACGAGCGGGTGGGCTTGCAGCGCTGCCTCATCGTGCTGTCGGCCGATCACGGCTCCGTCTCCACCCCGGAGTGCTTGCGGGCCCTCCGGCCCGATTTTCCCGCCGGCCGCGTCGACAACGCCCTCGTCCGCCGAACCTGCGAGGCCGCCCTCGACCGCGCCTTCGGCCCGCTGGCCGCCGCGACCGACCGCTGGATCGCCGTCGACAGCGCCTGGCTGCACCTGGATCCCGATACGCTAGCCCGCAAGGGCGTAGCCGCCACCGCCGCCGAAAATGTCGTGCGCGATGCGTTGCTCACGCTCGACTTCATCGAGGCCGCTTACACCCGCACCCAGCTCGTCGCGCGCGACGTCGACACGGAACTCGGCCGGCGTGCCCTCCTGAGTTTTCACGTCGGTCGCAGCGGTGACGTTTTCTACCAGACCAAACCCTACTGGATCGATTTCGCCTACGGCACCAACCACGGCTCGCCCTACAGCTACGACACTCATGTTCCGCTGCTCTGGTTTGGCGCGGGAGTGCCGGTCGGCGTGCGCACCGAGCGTGTCGGCGTCGACGATCTCGCCCCCACGCTCTCGCGCCTGCTGCGCCTACCGGCCCCGCCGCAAAGCGAAGGCCGGGCCCTGTTCTGACCGTCCTCCAATCCAGCTTTGGCCACAGGCCGGCGGGCGGCAGTAGCTTTTCTTTTTGTTGCCGCGACCTGCCACCAAAGGCTGAAACCCGGTCAGTCACTGGGAAATCCCTGCCCCGGCCAGTCCGGGTCTCCCAATCGTTCCTACCTCCCCCAAACCGCCTCACCATGCCTATACCGATTAGTCGTCACCTCCGCTTCCTGCTGCCCGCCCTGCTCGGGGCGTTGAATCTGCCCGGCCAGACCGCGCCGGCCGCTCCTGCATCGCCCACGCCCGCTGCAGACGAAAAAGTCTACGAACTTTCTCCGTTCGAGGTCCACGGCAAGGAAGACACCGGCTATCAGTCGCCGAACACCGCCGAGGTTTTGCGCATGAACACGGCCATCGAGAACGTGCCGATGAACGTGACGATCTTCAACCAGACCTTCATCGAGGACCTGATGGCGACCGACACCTCGCAGCTCCTCGCCTACGAGGCTTCGGCCGTGAAGACTACCGAGAACGACGGTTTCCTACTCCGCGGTTCGTCGAGCGCGGGCGCCAACTTCCTGGACGGCTTCTCCCAGACC
>JBGAKQ010000021.1:0-84396 GCA_044224295.1 Lacunisphaera sp.
GGGGGTGGGGATGCGGGGGCTGCTGTGGCAGGCGCAGCCGGGGGCGCAGGGGGCGGCGGGCATGGCGGCCGGGGTTTTTTCGCCGACGCCCATCAAGCCGAAGCCGCCGGTGATCACCCGCCGCACGGGTTCACCAGTCGCCGGGTCCCGCTCGAGGGGCTTGTCCTTCATGCTCTGGACCACCTCGAATCGCCGCGGCGTGTCGCCGGGCTGGCGGGGGATGGTTTCGTACACGTAGGTGGCCATGTGGGGCAAAGTGACAAGTGGCGGGTAACAAGTGGCAAGTTTTTCATTTCGCAAGTTTCGCGGCCTGATTCCATACGGAATCCCGCCTGCGCGCTCCCCATGAAAGCTTCCCGTCCGCTTGAGCGTTACTACGTGCTGCCTTGCTGCCTGTTGCTGCTGAATCTCTGCAACGAGATCGTCGCATACAAGGCCCGACTGATCGCGGACGGCCTCCTGCGCACGCTCTTCATCATGGGTTTCGTTTTGTTCGGCGCGTCGCTGGTCACGTTCGCGGTCGCCCCGGGCATCGTCTGGACTGTGCAATCCCTCCGCCGCACCAGCCGCTCCAACGCCGGCCAGCTGGGCGAGGCGATTTTCCTCCTCTGCCTGGGCGCACTGATCTTCTGGCTCTACTATCGAAATTACCTCATGGGCACCGAGTACATTGTGCCCGCGATGTGGCGGAACGGCGGGCACTTTTAGCGGCAGTCACTGCCGGCAAAGTTGGCAGGTGGTGGAACCCGGCCTCCGAACGGGTTTTCAGGGCAAGCGAATGAGACGTTGGCAGGATGCGCAGCTCTCAGCAACCCGTCCGGAGGCCGGGTTCCACCTCAGGTCCAGCTTGCGCGGATCTCTTCCGGCGTCCGGCCCTGTGCCCGCAGGGTGCGCAGCGCAAGGGCGTCGTGTCGCTTGGCGAGGCGGACGCCTTTCTCGTCGGTGACCAGCGGCGCGTGATAAAACGCGGGCGGCGTTCGGCCGAGGGCGCGGTAAAGGAGCAATTGCCGGAAGGTGGAACGCAGCAGATCGGCGCCGCGCACCACCTCGGTGATGCGCATCGCGGCGTCGTCCACGACACACGCGAGCTGGTAGCTGGGGGCGTCGTCTTTCCGCCAGACGAGGAAATCACCGAAGTCGCGCCCGGCCACGGCGGACTGGGCGCCGTAATGGCCGTCCGAGAAAGCGAGAATCTCGCCGTCCGTAACATGGAATCGCCAGTTCACGCCGTCGCCCGGGGTCGGGGCGGCATGATGACGAAGCGGCGAATCAGCGGGGAGATTTTCCGGCCGGCAGGTCCCGGGGTACAACGGTTCATCGTCGACCGGTCCGGCTCCTTCGTGCGGCGCCTGCACCGCCTGTTGCACATCCTTCCGGCTGCAGGTGCAGGGATAGACCAAACCGGCGGCGTGCAGGGTCGCGAGCGCCGCGCGGTAGAGCGGGATGCGCTGGCTCTGCGAAACCATCGGGCCGTCCCAGGTCAGCCCAAACCAGGCCATGTCCTCCTGCATCGCCGTGACGAACTCCGGGCGGCAGCGCGCGGTATCAAGGTCGTCGTTGCGCAAAAGCAGCTTGCCGCCCGCCGCGCGCGCCCGCTCCTGCGCGACCCAGAAGGTTCGGGCATGCCCCAGGTGGAGCAGCCCGGTGGGCGAGGGGGCGAGGCGCCCCAGGTAGTTGAGTGTTGAGGGCTGAGGGTTGAGCGACACCGGCGCGAAGCTTTGCACTTGAGCTCTCAACACTCAACACTCAGCTCTCAACGTCAGCCATGTCCAAGCTCCTCTGTGTTTATTGTGCCTCCAGTGATCGGCTTGATCCGAAGTACGCCGCCGCGGCGGAAGAACTGGGCCGGGAGCTCGTGAAGCGGGGCTGGGGCCTCGTTTATGGCGGCGGCAAGACCGGGCTGATGGGGGCGGTGGCGCGCGGCACCAAGGCGGCCGGCGGCCGGGTGGTCGGCGTGATCCCGGAGTTCATGAAGGCCCGCGAACTCGCGTTCGACGAGGCGGACGAACTCGTGACGGTCATCACCATGCGCGAACGCAAACTCCTCATGGAAACCCGCGCCGATGCGTTCGTCACGCTCCCCGGCGGCTTCGGCACGCTCGAGGAAATCATGGAGATCCTGACGCTCCGGCAACTCGATGTGGTCAGGAAGCCGTGCGTGTTCTTCAACCAGGACGGTTTCTACGACGACCTTCTCCGGCTGTTCGACAAGATGCTCGCGGAAAAATTCTTCAAGCCGTCGAACATGGATTTGTTCCGGGTCGCGAACTCCGTTCCGGACATCTTCACGCAGATTGAAGCCGCCGCGACGGCGAAGGCCGAATCGAAGTGGTTCGACACCAGGTAGGAGTCGGTTCACAGGCGACCGCCGCCTGCCTCGTGATGGGCGTCACGATCGCCTGTAAACAGGCTCCTACAACGGGATGGAGATCACCGGTACAGCCGGATGACATCCTCGCTGCGCACCCAGCCGGACTGACCGCCCGAGAAACCGAGCTTGGTCCAGCCGAGGAAGGTTTTTTCGACGAGGGCAATCGAGCCGGCCGAGAGGGGAGTCGTTTTCTGCGTGGTGTCCGCTTCGGTCGGGATGCTACGCAGCGTCGTGGCCTTCCAGACCATCACGGCGTTCGGATGCGCGAGCGGGCCATAAGTGTGCAGGCTGAAGGTCGCGGCCGCGGCGATCAGGACCGCGAGCAGGCAGGTGACGAGCGCCGTCGGGCGGGCCCACGTGCCGATGCGGCCGTAGCCGAGCAGGAGGAGCATGATCAGCGCAATGGCCAGCAGCAGGGCGGCCCCGACGAGCGCGGTCTGCCACTCGGCCGGTGTTGCCCAGCGGGCGACCTGGTGGGCGCCTTCCCCGCGGGCAAATTCCACGAGCTCCGCCGGCGCGAGCCCGGAGCGTTGCAGGCCAAGCGCGAGATCCCAGCGGGTCGCGTCGGCGCGCACGTTGAGCAACGAGGCGCTGGTCCAGTACGCGGTGGCCTCGGCCCAGCGGTCCTGCTGGGCGAGCGCCAGCCCGAGGTTGTGTCGCAGCGTCCAATCGGTGGGGGCGTCGGCGACCGCCTTGCGCCAGGTGGTTTCGGCGGTGACGAAATCGCCGCGCTTGTAGGCCTCGGTGCCCGCTTCGGCGCGGGTCACCACCGGCAGAAGCGCGATGGCCAGGATCAGGAACGGGAACAGATTCCGTCCGGCAAAGAGCGAGAACGGCGGCCACCCGGGCACTCGCACCGCCTGCAGGGCGCCTTCGGCGCGCATGGTCCAATCGGACGGCAAGGGTGACTCCTTGCCGTGCAGGGTGCGGTCGGCCTCGGACCACAGGCGGGCCCAGGCGGCGGCCGCGTCGGGGGAGTGGCGCGCGACGCTTGCCTGCACGAGCGGGCTGCCGGGCGCGGCGTGCGGAATTTCCCAGAGCTTCGCAGTCTCGGCCTGCCACGCCCGCAGCTGCGCGCCGAGCGCGGCCGGGGAATTGCCCGCGGCGCGGAGTTCCGCCAGCGCCTTGGCCAGGCGGACGCGGGCCTCGCGCCGCCGGCGTTGCGGGTCGAGCTCGCGCGAGCGCAGGGCGGCGAGGACCAGCCAGGCCACCAACACGCAGCAAAGCGCGGTCGCCAGGCAGAGCACGGCCAGGTTTTGCGCCGGCAGGGGCACGCGGCCGGAAGCGGGTCCGGTCACGGGATCACGCGGCAGATTCTCCGGCGGAACCGGGGCGACGGCCTCGGGGATGGTCGGGGTCGCCGCGGGAGTGGTCGGCGGCGCGATCGAGAACTGGACGGGCGCGCCGGAGCCGGCGGGGGCCTGCACCGGCGCGGCGCCGGCCGTGACGGTGACCGTCACGGGCTCCGTCGCAATCGTCTTGTAGGTCCCGCTGCGCGTGTCGAAATAGGTGAAGCGCACCGGCGACAGCCGGTAGGAGCCGGCCTTGGTCGGCACGAGCACGACGTCCTCCGTGAGCGAGCCTTCGAACAGCGCGCCGTCCTTCATCGTGCGCTTCGACTTCGGTTGGACGACTTGGAAATCATTCGAGACTTCGCGCTCCGGCAGGCCGGTGATGTCTGGCCAGTTGCCCGTGCCGGACAATTCAAGCGTCCAGGTGATGGGTTCGCCGACCGCCGCGGTGACTGGCACCACCTTGGAAACGAACGCAAATTCACCGACGGCGCCGCCGAAGCCCGCCGGGGCGGTCGGCAGGGGCTTGATCGTGAGATGCAGCGGCTCGGATTCGATCGCGCGTTGCTCGACCGTGGGCTGCGAGAACAAACCGAAGCCGGACGTCCCGACCATGAGGTTCACCATCTGCGTTGCGGGCTTGAGCGTGTAGTTGCCCGGCTGCTTGGCGTAGGCGCGCGTGCTTTGTTGCAGCACCACGAAGCGTTCGCCGCGGACGAGGGCCTCGTTGAGTTCCGGCTTGCTCCAGTCCTCGGTCACGAGCGGTGCGGACGACCAGTCGACGTTGGTCGCGATCGAGTGGTAGTAGCGGCGCACGATATTGAGATTGTACGTGAGCGGAAACACTTCGCCGGCCCAGTAGGTGTCCTTGATCGGCGTGATCTTCGCGTTGGCGACGTCGTTCACGGACAAGCCCGAGTTGCCCACCGTGGCGTCGCCGACGGTGAAGTTGGCGGCCTTCACGGTGAGGTTGCCCTTGTCGGTTTTCACCTCGAACGCGGGGATCGAGATGGCGTTGCGTTTGGCCGGGCGGACCGGGAAAACCAGCGAGAAGCGGCGGGTCACACTCATGTTGACCATGCTCATCTCGCTGCTCTGCGAGGGACGTCCGAACTGCAATCCGTCGACCTTGGGCAGAGCCGGGTCGCCGTCCGGCTCGCAGTTCTCGAACACCAGCGCGATTTCACTGACTTGATTAAAGCCCAGCTGGCCGCCGGGCGGCTCCCAGCGCACGGTCTGCGCGCGCGTCAGCGTGGGCATGGCTAGGCCAAGGAGGACGAGGGCGGCGAAGAGCGCGGCAAACACACCCCGGCGCGTGGCGCCACCCCTCTCTAGAGGGGACCCAAATACTGGGCGCGCTGCGTTGGATCCCCTCTTGAGAGGGGCCTGGGAGCCATAGGCTTGGCGAAGGCTCCTGCCCGCAAGGGCGGGGTGTGTGAAGGATGACATGAGGCGGGAAAACATGCGCGTTACCAATTCTTGCCCGTGGACTTTTGTTTCTCCTGCTTGCCCTGCATCAGCATCTGCAGTTTCGCGGGCGAGTCCTGGTTGCGGACCTGTTCAAGTTTCTGGAGCGGCATGGCGAGTTCGGCGTCCACCGGCTCGGCGGGTTTTTCTTCCTTCTGGCCGCCGACTTTTTGCATGCCGGGCTGCGGCTTGGGCTCGGGCGGTTTCTGGTCCGCCTTTTCCTTCATGTCGCCAAACGCGTCCTGGTTCTGCTGCTGCTGCTTTTGCTGGGATTCGTTTTGTTCCTGCTGTTTCTGCTGGTCGGACTTCTGGTCCTGCTGGTTCTGGTCCTGGTTTTGCTGATCCTGGTTCTGTTGCTGGTTTTGCTTCTGCTGGTCCTGCTTGTCCTGGTTCTTTTTGTCGTCCTTCGGCGGCTCCTCCTTCTTGAGGAGTTCCTGCAACTCCTGGCGCAGGCGCGGCCAGTCGGCGGCCTTGGTGTCTTGTTTTTCCCCGGCGTCGACGGCCTGCAGGGCGTCCTGAATCACGCTATCCGGGGCGCGTTGCTGGCCCGCCTTCATGCGTTGCCCGTACGTGACGGTTGTCTGCGCCATTTCGGAATACTCCTTGGCCGTGATCGCGTCCTTGGCCGACAGCCGCGCGACGGTGGTGCTGAGCGGCTTGGCGAGCGTGTCTTCTTGCGCGGCGGGCGCAGCCGACGCGGGCGCCGCCGCATTGGCAGAGCCCGGCGCGCTAAGGGCGGAGAGCCAGAAGAGGGTCAGGGCAACGCTGGCGGCAATGGCGCCGGCGCTCCGTGTTTCGCGCTCCGCGCTCCGCGCCTTGCCCAGCGGCAAAGCCCTTTCGCGCGGGCGGACGGGGAACTCGGTCCAGAAACTGATCAGCAGGAGCAGCAGGCCGGGGGCGAGGAACCACTGGAAGCGCTCGATGAGGCGCGCGGTGTTTTTCTCGGCGAACTCGCCCTTGCGGCCGGCTTCGACGGTCTTGCGCAGCAGCGCGGCGAGGTCGACCCACGCGCTGGCATCCGTGTACGCGCCACCGGTGACCTGGGCGAGTTCCTGGAGGGTGCTGCTGTTCAGGCGCGACATGACGACCGCGCCGCGTTCGTCCTTCACGAAACCCCCGCCGGACTCGGGAATGAAGGAACCCTGCGCGGTGCCGACGCCGAGGCCGATGACGCGGATGCCCTTCGTTTTCAGCGAGGCCGTGAGATCCTTCCAATTGTCGACCGTGCTCTCGCCATCGCTCAGCACGATCAGGTAACGATCCGCCGTGGAGGTGCCGAACGCGGTCATCGCGGTCTCAAGCATCGCCTTGTAGTTCGAACCGCCTTCCGGAAGGTACTCGGGATTGAGCGCGGGCAGGAATTCGCGGAGCACCTCGTAGTCCGAGCTCAGTGGCGCCTGCAGGAAGGCCGTGCCGGCGAAGAGCACGAGGCCGACGCGCTCGCCCTTGAGTTCGTCGAGGAGCGACGTGATCAGCAGCTTGCTGCGGTCGAGGCGCGAGGGTTTAACGTCCTGCGCCAGCATCGAGCGCGACAGGTCGACGGCGATGAGCACCTCGCGCGACTGGTCGAAAACCTGTTCCTCCACCACGCCCCATTGCGGCCGGGCGAGGGCCACGATGCAGAGCGCGAGGCCGAGCCACAGCCACAGGCGCGGGCGATTTTCGGCGGTGGAATGCCTGGCCCCCAGCGAGACGTCGAACGCGCCCGCCCAGGCGCGGGCGATCTTCGGCCAGTTCGCGACCGCACGCGTCGTGTGGCGGAACAGCTCGAATCCGAAGAGCAGTCCCAGCGGCACGAGGGCCCAGAGAATGTGCGGCGAGTGAAAGCTCATTTTTGAGGCAGGGCGGCGACTCCGTTCGCCGCCGGTCCGGCGCGGAGCGGAGTCCGCGCCCTACCACGGAATGCCGGTGGCAGCGCGAACAGCGCCCCGAGGAACAGCAGCGCGGCGCCGGGGATGGCGGCCCACGCGAACAGTTCGGTGGTGAGGAGGTAAGACTTCGCGGTGAACTCGATCTTCTGGGCCTTGTCGATCGCGGCAAAGGCTTTTTCCGCGGTGTCGACGTCGAATGCGCGGAAGAACCTTCCGCCGGTCGCGTCGGAAATCGCGCGGAGTTGGTTTTCGTCGAGATCGGAGATCACCCGGCGCGTGCCCAGGCGGCGGCCGGCGTCGTCGAACACCGGCATCGGCACCAGGCCGTCGCGGCCGGCGCCGATGGTGTACACGGGCACGCCGCGCGACTTCGCGATCTCGGTGGACTGCTCGGGCGTGAGGGTGCCGCGGTTGTTGGCGCCGTCGGTCATGAGGACGACGAACGCGCCCTTGCGCTTGCCGCCTTCCTCGCGCGCGGCCTGCTCGAGGCGCGTGAGCGCCACGCCGAGGCCGTCACCGATGGCGGTGCCGTCCTCGATCATGCCCAGCTTGAGGCGCTCCACCTGGCGGCTCAGCCAATCGTGGTCGAACGTCAGCGGCGCCAGCGTGTAGGCGCGGCCCGAGAAAACCACCATGCCGATGCGGTCGCTCGTGCGCTGGTTGATGAAGGCCTGGATGACCGGCTTGATGGCCTGGAGGCGGTTGATGCGCTCGCCATTGCGCTCGTAATCCTCGGCGAGCATCGAGCCCGACAGGTCGATCGCCAGCATGAGGTCGTAGCCCTGTTGTTTCACCTCGCGCTTGTCCTCGACGATCTGCGGCCGGGCCAGCGCGATGATCAGCAGCACCAGGCCCAGCATCGCCAGCGCCGCCGGCCACCGGGAGCTCGGGATCATCGAGGGCCGGTGCCAGGCCGCGGCAAACGGCACCACGAGCACCGGCGCGCCGCGCCGCCCGCGCACCCAGATGAGCAGCGGCAGGATCAGCAGCGCGAGGAGCCAGAGCGGGTCGTGGAAAGTATAGTCTTTCATGTCCGATCTGGAGAAAATCCAAACGCCAAAACCCAAATCCCAAACACGGAGACCAAAATCTCAGAAGCCAAATTCCAGACGCCAAAGAAACGACCAAAACCAAAATGCACGAAACCTGCGCGTCGATTGTTGGAGATTATTTGGCGTTTGAACATTGGGTTTTGTGATTTGCCGCGCGGCGGTCAGCGCCGCCCGGCCGCCATTCTGCGGTGGAAGAACCGCACGAGCGCCTCGAGGCGTTCCTCGTCGGTGCGGACGGTGAGGCGGCTCAGCACGTTGGGGAACAGGGCGCGGAAACCGGCTTCGCGGGCCTGCACCCATTCGGCGTGGGCGGAGCGCTGCGACGCCGAGGCGCCGTTGAGGTTCACCAAGCGGCCGGCGACCGGATCGTAGGTGGTGAGGATGCGATCGTCGGGCAGCTCGCGTTCCCACGGGTCGTCGACGCGGAAACCCATCGTTTGGTAGCGACGCGAGAGCACGGTCCAGCCCTCGGGCTCCGTGCGGCCCTCGGGAATGTCGCTGCGCTGCGGCGGAAAGTCGCCGAGCCAGATCAGGATGCTGTGGCGCGGCGCGGCCTTGGCCAGCAGGCGCCAGGGAATGAATCCCGCGCCGGTTGAGGGTTGAGCGTTGAGGGATGAGAGGTCGGGGGGCGGCTGGCCGAGCAGGGTGGCGGCGGCGTGCAGGATCTGGCCGCGGCCGCGGACGGGCTCCTGCAATTTGTAGCCGGCGGGCGAGGCGTGGAGAAAGCCCACGCGGTCCCGGTTGACGGCGCCGAGCATCATGACGAGGCCGGCGAGCTCGAGCAGGGCCTCGCGCTTGGACTGCGCACCGGAGCCAAACTGCAGGCTGACGCTGTCCTCAAACAACAACAGCAGCGAGACCTCGCGTTCCTCGATGAATTTCTTGCGGTACGGTTCGCCCAGTCGCGCGGTGACGTTCCAATCGATGTCCCGGATGTCGTCGCCGTACGTGTACTTCACGACCTGGTCGAACTCCATGCCGCGCCCGCGGAACGCCGAGCGATACTCGCCGCTGAGCACGTTCTCCACCGCATGCCGCACGCGCCACTCCAGCTGGCGCAGGAGCGCCAGTTGGGAGGTGACGAGGGAGGTGACGGGGGAGGTGGACATCAGTAGATCGTTCTCTTTCTCTTCATCTTTCTCGTTCTCTCGCCCTGCCGATTCTCCCGCGCTTCGAGAGAACGATTAGGATTAAGAGAACGAGAACGATTGGTTACACCTTCGCCGGCACCGGCGTGCGCACCAGGACCTGGTCGAGGATCTTGTCGGCGGTGAGGCCCTCGGCCTCGGCTTCGTAGGTGAGGCCGACGCGGTGGCGGAGGGCGTCGTGGAAAATTTCCTGGATGAGCGCCGGTGACAGGTAATCGCTGCCGCGGAGCCACGCGAGGGCGCGGCCGGCTTGGAAGAGGGCGAGCGAGGCGCGCGGGGAGGCGCCAAAGTTGAGCAGGCGCTTGGCGGCGCCGCCTTCAGCCTGCGCCGCGAGTTCGCGCGAGCTGCGGACGAGCGCGAGGATGTAGGCCTGCACCGGCGGGGCGACGTGGATGGCGTCGACCTGCGTGCGCAGCTCGAGCAATTCCGCGCCACTCGAGACGGCCTTGAGGGCGGGCTGCTTGGTGACCTGGCCCCACTTCTCCATCATCTGGGCCTCTTCCGTGGCGCTCGGGTAGTCGACGAGGAGCTTGAACAGGAAGCGGTCGGTCTGCGCCTCGGGCAGCGGGTAGGTGCCTTCCTGCTCGACCGGGTTCTGCGTCGCCATGACGAAGAATGGCTTCGGCAGGATGTGCGAGCCGCCGCCGATCGTGACCTGGCGTTCCTGCATGGCCTCGAGGAGGGCGGACTGGACCTTCGCCGGGGCGCGGTTGATTTCGTCGGCCAGCACGAGGTTGGCGAAGATGGGGCCCTTGTGGGTCGTGAACCCGCCGTCCTTGGGCGAGAAGATCATCGTGCCCACGACGTCGCTCGGCAGCAGGTCGGGCGTAAATTGAATGCGCTCGAACTGGACGCCCAGGGCGGTGCCCAGCGATTTGATGAGGAGCGTCTTCGCCAGGCCGGGCATGCCCTCCAGGAGAACGTGGCCGTTGGCCAGCAGGGCAACCAACATGCGCTCGATGACGGCATCCTGGCCGATGACGGCCTGGCCGATTTCGGTGCGGAGTTTTTGGGACCAAGTGGGACCGTTGATCATAGGGGAGGGCAGAGTGAAATGAGCGGTGTGAGTGAAGGGGTGGGGAGGCCGGGTGACAAGTGGCTTATGGGGAGGCGGTTTGAGACTGCGGAAGGCAGTCAGAGTTTCCGCCGGAAGCCATTAAATCATGCCAAAAGGCAGAATTAAGCCCGCGAAAGGGAAGGTGTTGCGATTTGTCGTGCCTTGGGGGGCTGCTTTCTGGCTAAACGGGAGCATGGCCGATTTTCCGGACATCGTGGAAGCGTCGCTGCGGGCGCGTTTTGTCTCCCTTGGGGTGAAGCCGGACGATGTCGGTGAACAATTTATCCGCGGGGCGGGTGCCGGGGGTCAAAAGATCAACAAGACCTCGTCGACGGTGGTGCTGCGGCATTGGCCGACGGGCGTCGAAGTGCGGTGCCAGCGCGAGCGGAGCCAGTCGGTCAACCGCCTGCTGGCCTGGGTGGAACTCGCGGAACGGCTTGAGCAGCGTCAGGCCGAGGCCGCGAAGGCGCGGCTGGCGGCCCGTGAGCTGGTCCGCCGCCAGACCCGCCAGAAATCCTCCGGGCAGAAGCATCGCATGATCCAAGCCAAGAAACACCGCGCGAAGCACAAGGCCGCGCGCGGGCGGCCGCGCGATTGGGACTAGGCGAAGGGGGGGGGCCGGCGCGAACTCAGGCGCTGGCCACCGGCGCGGGGGCGGGTGCCGCCGCGGCCTTGAGGGCGGTTCGCAGGCGCGCCGCGCCCCGGATCATGTAAAAGAGCGCGAAGCAGTGGATGCCGATGGCGATCCAGTCCTGGCCGAACACGTAGATCAGCGCGTCCAGCCCGTAGAGGAGGATGCCGAGGACAAAGGCCCAAAAGTGGCCCTTGTGCGCGAACCAGCCGAGGCCTGCGATGGTGATCAGGGCGAGGGCGTCGATCACGAGCGCAAACACCAGGTGGTCCTTGAAAATCACGTCGGCCAGCAACGTGAAGCCGAGGCCGATCGCCAGGCTGGTGTCGCTCCCGGAGTGCATCAGGACCGTGTTGATGAGCGAAAGCGCGGCGATCCACCAAAACCAACTGGCGCCGTTTTTGATCTCGGGTTCGGCTTGGACGATGGCCGCGCGATCAATCGCCGGCGGGCTGGCAGGAGCAGGCGCCGGTACAGCGATCACCGGCGGCGGAGTGGCGTCTTCCATGGGATGGGGGTGCGCGAGGGATATGCGGGCGTTTCCCGAGCGAGGCGAGCGGGAATCGTGCCACCCTGGCGTCGCACTCAGCGCCTTGCAAACGCCACGATCGTGACCACGACGCCGGCGACGAGGATCGCGTTCGCGACCAGGCCGAGGTTGCGCTCGAACCAACCGGGGGGCTTGGCGAGCTCGTCGGTCATGAAGGCGTCGGTGGACTTGCGCGCATCGATCTGGTGCTGCTTCCGTCGCGCGAGGTCGCGACGTGCGTTGGCGGCGAACCCGCGGAGAATGACGCCGGCCATGACCAGCGTCACACCGATCGCCAGCAGGGTTTCGTAGTCGAGAGTCATGGGAAGGTGGAATCTGGTTTAACCACTGATCTCACGGATTTGCACGGATCGAATCTTCGGGAAAACGATCCGGTCTTTCGCCACCAGGGAACGCCGAGACCACAAGGAAACACTGATCACGAAATTTGCGCTCTCAGTGCTCTTTTGCCGTTAACCCGGTTCGACCGCGTCGCCGACGCGCAGGCGGCCCTGTTTGGATTCGTTGATGTAGTTGGCGCCGAAATAGACCGAGCTCGGCTCGACCGGGTCGCGGCGAAAGGTCGCGAGCGTCCGCAGGGGTTCCTTGCCGCGCGCGCCGGTGCGTTGATCGGTGGTCGTCATGATACACCGGTCGCTCTTGCCCGCTTGGCGAAGGGTCACGGTGCCCGCGCGGAAGGACCGCCACTCGTCCTCAGCGAACGACGCGCAGCCTGCAATGACGACATTGGGCCGGAAGCGGTCCATCGGGACCGGTTCGCCCGCGTTTTCGAGAATGCGGTCGTTGAGCGTGGCGAGGGAAGCCTCGCTCGTCACAAGCACGGGCGCGCCATCCGCAAAGCTGAACGCGTCGCCGGGGTGCGCGGCCTTCTTAAGAACCGGGCGTTGGAATTTTTCGCCGATCCGCACCAGCCGGCATTTGAGCTGCAGCGCGTCGCCCAGCCAGGTCGCCGCGGCCTCGCCGCAGTCCTCCGCCTGCAAGCCCTCACTTTTCCACACCGCCACCGTGCGCAGCGGCGCGGCCGGATCGGATCTCGTGGCGATGGCCACACTACCCAAGCCGTCGGCCGACAACGTGAGTTGGCCCGCCGAGAGCGCGGTCGTGATTTGAGCCATGCGCGGCAGCTGCCGTTGCGTCAGAAATTTGCCGTCCTCGCCAATGACCAGGAAGCGACGATCTCCGACCAGCCCCAGCGCGTCGACGTCCGCCGCCGTCACGGCAATCCCGCGCAGGGATTTCACAGGGTAAATGAAAAGACCGGCGATGTGCATGGAACGTTTCGGTCGGCCACAAAAAGCACAAAAGCAGCCAAAAGGAAACGGCGCTGATGCTGTACGGGGCGGTCAGCGCAGGATTTGTAGGAGCCTGTTTACAGGCGATCGAGTGACGTGGTGGGTCCGCGCGCGTCCCGAATCGCCTGTAAACAGGCTCCTACTCCGCGTTTCACTCCTTGCGGTGGTAATTCACCAGATACAGCTGCTCGCCGCCTTGGGTGGCGAATTTTTTGGGGCGGGCGCCGCCGAGGCCGTAGCAAATGGACAGCTGGTCGCCGACGAACTTGTAGATGCCGGGAATGGTTTTGCCGGCGTTGGGGCCGATCATGCCGGCGAGCGTGAGGTGGCCCTCGGCGTCGAGCGTGTAAGTGCCCTGGTCGGCCGTGACGCCGCCAAATCGGACGGCGTACTCGCCGTTGACCAGCTCGATTTCCATCTTTTCGAGCATCATGCGCGGGGCCTCCTCGCCATCGAGTTCGGCGTACACGGGTTGCCAGCGGCCTTCGAGCGAGGACTTCGTCATCGCGGAAACCTGAGACCTGAAACCTGAAACCTGAAGGAAAAAGCACCGGAATGCGCGCTCCCACCGAAAAGCCATGTCACGTAACACGTGACGTTCCCTGCGGTCGGCGCGTAGGTGGGATGTCACGTATTGCGTGACATGCACAATGGACGGAGGCGCCGAGGTTTAAAACGAGCCGGTCCGGAGGAAGCGGAGGGTGTGTTCGATCACCCGGCGATCCTTCATCATGAAGGGATGCGTCACCGGGAGGACCAGGTGTTCCTTCATGCCGTCGACTTTGGTGCGCTCGACCGAGACTTTGCCGTCGTCGGGGCCGGCGATCATGAGGCTGTTGATCCAATTGATCGAACGGTTGCCGGCGATGACGCCCAGTTCGAAGTTCACCGGCCCGAGGGTGTTGGGGACAGACTTGGCATCGGTGCCGAGCTCGGAGCCGGCCGGGCCGTTGAGGCGTTGGAACAGCTCCCAGGATTTCAGGTGATCCACGACTTCGCTGCCGCGGTTCGGGGGTCCCAACATGACGACCCGGCCCAAGCGCGGGTCCGTGTGTTTCGCAAAATAGCTGCGCACCAGGATGCCGCCGAGGGAGTGGGTGACGAAATGAATCCGCGTACAATCGCGCAGGTGGGCGTCCGCGAGCGCCGCGCCAATCACGGTTTCACTGAGTTCGCCGATCGAACGTGTGCGGGATGGGTAGTCGAGATTCGCCACGACGTACCCCGCGGCCGTGAAGGCGGACTCCAGCTTCTGCATGCTCTGGTTGGTCCGGACGAGTCCGTGAAGGAGAATCACGGCCTCCTTGGCCGGTGCATTGTGGGGAGCGACCGACATGAACAAGATCGCGCTGAGGCTGCCCGATTTGATTAGTTTCCTGAATTGCAGAGGCACACGAAGAAACGAAGGAGCAAAACAATCTCAGGTCTCGGTGCCCGCGGAAGAATCGAAGTCCTTTTCGGCAACTGATGCGTGAGCCTTAGCTTCTTCGCTGCTTCGTGTTGTTACTCTCACGCCCGCTTCAGCACGTCGCGCGGCGTCGTTTCGACGGCGCCCGGCGCGGGAAGGTCCTTCACGCCCTTCGCGCCCAGGTCGTTGAACTTACGGGCGCCCGGGAGGAGGGTCTGCTCGAACGAACCGACGGCGGAGTTGTAAGCCTTGTTGGCGGACTCGAGGCCGCGGCCGACCTTGTCGAGGTTGTCGGCGAAGCCGGCGATGCGGTCGTAGAGCTGGCGGCCGAGATCGGCGATGACCTGCGCGTTGCGGGAAACATCCTCCTGGCGCCACCCGTACGCGGCCGCCTTCAACAAGGCGATGAGCGTGGCGGGCGTCGCGAGGAGCACGCGCTTCGCGATCGCGCGATCGATCAGGGTGGCGTCGCCCTGCAATGCGCCGGAAAGGAATTGGTCACCCGGTAGGAAAAGCACGACGAACTCCGGCGAGGGTTGGAACTGCGCCCAGTAGTCCTTCGCGCCGAGGGCATCGATGTGGTTGCGCACCTTGGCGGAGTGCTCGGCGAGTTTCGCCGCGCGGACGGTTTCGTCGGACGCATTCGCGGCCTCGCGGTACGCGTCGTTCGGCGCCTTGGCGTCGATGACGATTTGCTGGCCGCCGGGGAGGCGGACGATGAGGTCGGGCCGGAAGCCGCCGGCGGATTGCTGCTCGGTGAAATCGCAGTAGCTCGACATGCCCGACATTTCGACGACGCGGCGCAGCTGGAGTTCGCCCCAGGTGCCGGCGGTCGTGGTGGAGCGCAGGGCGGTCGTCAGCTTCGAGGCTTCCGCCTGCAGCGACAGCTGCGCGGTGCCGAGTGACTTCAATTGCTCCGAAAGCTGCCCGTACGCGGTGGCGCGGGCCTTTTCGATTTCGCCGATCTTTGCGTCAACCTTCTCGAGCGACTCCTTGAGCGGCTTGACCATCGAGTCGATGGCTTGCTGCCGCTTGCCGAGTTCGTCGGCGGATTGCTGGTGCAGCTTGCCGAAGGTTTCGCGCGCGAGTTCGAGGAAGGACTGGTTGTTGGAACGCAGCGCATCGGCGGAAAGGGCCTTGAACGATTCCAGCAATTTAGCCTGCGCTTCCTTCAAAACACCTCGTTCCGTTTCGAGTTCCGTGGCCTTGGTCCGCAGGCTGGTCAGCTCTGCTTCGAGCTTCGTCAGCTGCTCCGTGGCCAGGCGCGCCCGCTCGGCGGTTGCGGCCGAGCGCGACTGGGCGATGAACCAGCCCAACGCGGCGCCCACGACCAGGCCGACGAGGATGAAGATGATTTCCATGGGACGGGGGAGTGAAACGGGGATGGGGGGCGGTGTCGAGTCAGGGGAGAACCCTACACACCCCGCCCTGCGGGCACCCCTCTCGAGAGGGGATCTATTTGGCACGGCTCCCCTCTGGAGAGGGGTGGCGCAAAGCGCCGGGGTGTGTCGACGTCAGCCCAGCTTGTCGCGCAGGCGCTCGCGCAGGAATTCGGCGAGGGCGGTTTGGTCGCGGTCGGACCAGTCGCGGCCGGGGTGGACGCGCGGCATGGCGGCGGCGACGAGCCGCACGGTGGCGCCGTCGGTGGTGTCGGCTTCGATCGCCAGGACTTTCGCGACCAATTCTTCCCGCCGCGCAGCATGCGAGCGCGTGGGGTGGTCGGTGTCGTCGGCGAGCGCCGTTTCCAGTGAACGCATCCGCGTCAGCAGTTGCCGCGCCAGGTAGGAGGCGCGGTCGACGGTCGGGCCGGCCATGACTTCAGCCCGCCTTGGCGGCGACGCCGCGCGAGAACAGGTCGGTGATCACGTCCTCGAGCGGGACGTCCTGGATCGTGATGTCATCCACGGCGCCGAGGCTGAGGATCTGTTGGAAGACCGGCGTCACGTGCTCGCTCGGGACGTGCAGCAGGATTTCGCCGTCCTCAAGCACCTTGCTCTCGCCGTGCGCGGGTTTCCAGTCGGCCGGGAACGCGCCGTCGCGCGGACGGAACTTGATGATGCGCTGCCGCGCGCCGGCGCCGGTGATGCGGTCGAGGTCGCCGTCGTAGATTTTCTTGCCGTGGTCGATGACGATCACGCGTTCGCACAGCGAGGAGATGTCCGCCATGTAGTGGCTCGTGAGCAGGATCGTCGTCTTGTGCTTGCGGTTGTAGTCGCGGAGAAACTGGCGGACGTTCTTTTGCGAAACGACGTCCAGCCCGATGGTCGGCTCGTCGAGGAACAGCACGCGCGGCCGGTGCAGGAGCGCGGCGATCAGTTCCATCTTCATGCGTTCGCCGAGCGAGAGCTCGCGGACCATCACGTTCAGCTTCTTGCCGACGTCCAGCAGCGTGACGAGTTCGTCCAGCGTCTCCTTGAACTGCTCCTGCGGCAGCCCGTAGATCGCGCGCAGCAAATAAAACGATTCGATGGCCGGCAGGTCCCACCACAGCTGGTTTTTCTGGCCCAGCACGAGGGCGAAGAGCCGGCGGTAGGCGTTCTCGCGCTTGGTCGGGTCGTAACCCGCGACCCGCGCGGTGCCGCTGGTCGGGTAGATCAGGCCCGAGAGCATCTTGAGCGTCGTGGTCTTGCCGGCGCCGTTGGGTCCAAGGAAGCCAACCAGTTCGCCCTCGGCGATGGTGAAGCTGATGTTGTCCGCCGCGCGGGTTTCCTCGAAATCACGATGAAAGAGGCCCTTCACGCCGCCCCAAAAACCGGGCTTTTTCTTGTAGGTGCGGAAGACCCGCGTGAGATTTTCGACCTCGATCATTATGAAAAACCTGAAACTTGAAACCTGAAACCTGAGTGGGGGGAAGGCGAGCAGAGAACGCGGAATTGCCAGGAAAGCAAGGCGGTGGGGAACACTAAGCAGCGAAGCAGCCAAGAAGACCGGGTTTCTTTGCTGCTTGGCTGCTTCGTGTGAATGAATTGACTGGAGTGATGCACACCCTGCCGGTCATGGACCTGCACCGTCATTTGGACGGGAGCATCCGTTTGGAAACCATGCTTGAGCTGGCCCGGAAACACCGGGTGAAACTGCCCGGCGACACGGTTGAGACGCTCCGGCCGCACGTGCAGATCCAGGGGGCGGTGGGCGACCTCATGGCGTTCCTCGCCAAGCTCGACTGGATGATCGCCGTGCTCGGCGACTACGACGCCTGCCGGCGCGTCGCGCGGGAAAACGTGGAGGATGCCAAGGCGGAGGGCATCGATTACCTCGAGCTGCGGTTCAGCCCCTATTTCATGTCGCGGCCACACGGCCTCGACCCGGCGAAGGTGACGGCCGCCATCATCGAGGGCGTGGCCGAGGGCAGTCGCGCCACGGGCGTGCAGGCCAAGCTGATCGGCATCCTCAGCCGCACGTTTGGCGCGGACGCGTGCATGGCGGAATTGAAGGCGCTGCTGGTGCATCGGCCGCACCTGGTGGCGCTCGACCTGGCCGGCGACGAAAAGAACTACCCCGCGGAATTGTTTCGCGAGCATTTCAAACTCGGCCGGGATGCCGGTTGGGCCATCACGGTGCACGCCGGCGAGGCCGGGGGCGCGCCCAGTGTGTGGGCGGCGTTGCGCGAGCTCGGGGCGACGCGCATCGGGCATTGTGTGCGCGCGGTCGACGATCCGCGGCTCATGGACCACCTCGCCGCGCAGCGGATCGGCATCGAGGCGAATCTCACGAGCAATGTGCAAACCAACACGGTGCCGAATCTCGCGGCGCACCCGTTGAAGGCGTTTCTGCAACGCGGGCTGCTGGCCACGATCAACACCGACGACCCGGGCATCAGCGGGATCGATTTGCGGCATGAGTTCGAAGTCGCCGCGCCCGCCGCCGGCCTGACCCACGCGCAAATCGAGCAGGCCAGGCGAAACGCGCTGGAAATTGCATTTTTGTCGGCGGCGGAGAAGGCCGCGTTGGTGAAGAAGAAATAATCTGGAAGGCCCAGCTCAAGCTGGTCCGCGGCTCAGCTGGAGCTGAGCCCTCCAACCCGCTTGGTGTAGGAGCCTGTTTACAGGCGATTTGGGCGCCCGGTGACCGCGCGTGATGGTCGCCTGTAAACAGGCTCCTACCTCTAGCCGGTTCCACCGCGGGCTCGACCCTTTGCTTGAAGTGGGCTGTGCTTGCGGGGTGAAAAATTTCCTGCGGCTCGCGGTCCTTTTGCTTTGCCTGACGCCCTTTGCTTGGGCGCAAAACGTCGTCGTCAATTTGCTCGCGCCGGTCGAGCCGGCGTCACCCGGCGGGGAGGTGCGCGTGGACCTGGTCATCCTGAACCCGACGTCCACGGAGATCATTTTCGAGACTCCCCTGACGCTCGAGGGCACGCTCAGTAGCGAACGTCGCAGCTGGCCAGTGCAATTGCGCGGGCAGGCCGGGGGTGGCGCGCAGATCGGTGCGCGGAGTTTTTCCTACCGTTCGTTCATCTTCACGGTGCCGGCGGACGCGCGCGGGCGGTTGGCGCTGGACTTGACCCGTCCCCAGACGGTGCGCGCGCTCATTGAAGTGAGGGCAGCCGCCCTGCCGGGCAGTGAACCCGGCATCGTGTCCGCACCGCTGAGCAACATCCTGCCCGGCCAACCGGCGGAGACCGCGATCCAGCGGAGCTTCGCGGGTCGGTTCAGTGCGCATGAACCGGTCTACTTCATCTATGGACCGGAAGCGCCGGGCGCGAAATTCCAGTTCAGTTTCAAGTATCGCCTCCTCGGCGATCGCGCCACGCTCGACGATGCCATTCCCGCGCTGCACGGCTTGTACATCGGCTTCACGCAGCGCTCGCTGTGGGACATCGACGCGGACTCCAGCCCGTTCTTCGATACGAGTTACATGCCGGAGCTCATGCTCGAGTCGCAGCGCGTGATCGACCCGGGTTCCGAAGGAGGCCTGAAACTGCTCGGCTATCAGGCGGGCGTGCGTCACGAGTCCAACGGCCGCGATGGCTCGGCATCACGCAGCCTCAACATTGCTTATTTCCGTCCGGTCTTTGCCTGGGGCCGGCTCGACGGCTGGAACCTGATTGTGGCGCCGCGGGTGTTCGCCTACGTGGGCGACGTTGTGAACAACCCCGACATCGCGGACTTCCGCGGTCACGCGGAACTCACCGCCATCCTCGGGCGCAACGATCGGGGCGCGCTCTCGCTCACCGGGCGTCTCGGACAGGGCGCGCACAAGGGCAGCTTCCAGGCGGATCTCACCATCCCGGTGAAGTTCGACAAGATCTTCGATTTCGCCACGTACGTCCTGATCCAGTACTGGAACGGTTACGGCGAGAGTTTGCGCAGCTACCAGGAGCGATCGGAGACGGTGCGCGCCGGGTTCTCCCTGGTGCGGTAAAGTCCGCCGCGGGTCACGTCGGGACCGGCAGGCCCGACTGGCTGGCGGATTCGAGCTCGGCCACCTCGGCGCGCGTGAGCTGCAGCGAGCGGGCGGCAAACGCTTCCGCCAGCTGCGGCGCGGTCCGGCTTCCGACGATTGGCACCACCGGGAACGGCCGCCCCGACCACAGGTAGGCCAGCACGACGGCGCCGGGCGGGACGCGCTTCGCGGCCGCGAGGGCCTGCACCACCCGGCCCGCGGCGAGATTCGCGGGAACATGGAAAATGTGGTCCGCCAAGCCCGCGTCACCGCGTGCGAGTTTGCTGAAAAAGCCATTGGCTTGGGAAGTGTACGGAACGACCGCGATGCCGGTGTTCTCATGGAAGCGGTAGGCATCGGCAGCGAACTTCACGTAGCCGGTGAAGCCCGGCGGACGCGATTGGGCGACGCCGAGGCACCAGTAGGGTTGGTTGGCGCTGAAGCCCTGCTGCCCCGTTTGCCGGGCGTATTGGTGGGCTTCGCGCAGGCGGGTTGCGGACCAATTCGAGGCACCGAACGCGCGAATTTTTCCGGCGCGCAGGAAACGGTTGAGCACATCAATGAAGTGGGCCACCGGCCTCGTGGGGTCGTCGCGATGCAGCCAATACAAATCGATGACGTCCGTGCGCAAGCTGCGCAGGCTGCCCTCGAGGTCCGCGCGGAGGTCGTCCACGGAGGTCCGCGAACGATCCGGTGCTTCGATCAACGGATGCGCGCCCTTGGTGGCGATCACCAGTTGCGCCCGGAGACCCCGCGCGGCGACCCAGTCCCCGAGGATGCGTTCGCTGCGGTGCTTTTCGCCGGGCACCCAGTCGGAATAGATGCGCGCCGTATCGATGAAATTGCCACCCAGCGCGACGAAGTGATCGAGCAGGGCAAACGTCTCGGTTTCCGTCAGCGTGTTGCCGAAGGGCACGCCGCCCAGGCAGAGTGGCGAGACACTGAGCGAGGTACCGGGAAGGGTAAGCATCCGGGCGCAATCGAAACCGCAAGCCGCCACGAAGCGCAACCAATCTTGGCCTGGGCGGCTTTGCTGCTTGGGGCTTTTCGCCCTATCGCGCCCCGAGTTTCCGGTAGTCGAGGACCGTGTGGCTGATGTAGCCGGCCTCGATGCACTTCAGATCCGTGAGCAGATTCGCGGGGGAAACGTCCTGGCCTTCGGTCCACACGAGCTTGTGGCGGCCTTCCTCATCGGCGGGGGTGAAAAGCCCGGGCACGAAGAAATGGGCGGGGCAGGTCTGCTTCAGTTCCGTGTCGGGCCGGCACGGGTAGGGCATGTTCAGGTTGTGAACGATGAAGCTCTGCGGCGGGGTTTTCGGCAGGAGTTCGCCGGCCATTTTTGCGGCCCGGGTGGCGCCGAACCGGAGCGTGGTCAGCAACTCGCCTTCTGGCACGCCGCCGTGGTCCTTGAGGCGGTAGTAGATTTCCTCGGAGACATCCTGCGAAACCGCCATCGCGGGCAAGCCGTGCAGCGCGCCCTCAAACGCGGCGGAGACGGTGCCGCTGGCGATGATGAAGCCCAGCGTGCAATTGAAACCGACATTGATGCCGCTGACGACCGCGTCGACTTTGGTGGGCAGCAGGTGCGCGATCGCGATGTTCACGCAGTCCGACGGCGTGCCATCCACGATCCACGTCGGAACGCCGAACCCCCGGTCGGCCTTGGCCGATTTGACGGAGCGGTTGCGGGTTTTCGAGGCGCCGGTCCAGCTTTGTTCGGTGACCGGGGCGACGACGTAGAGCTCATGACCCTCGGCCTTGAGGGCGTGGATCAATTCATGCAGGAAAGGTGAGCCGACGCCGTCGTCGTTGGTGACCAGAAGCTTCATTGCGGTGTGTTCTCCCAAGCAACGGCACGGTTCCCGGGAAGAAAAGCGCTAAAACCCCGTTCCTAGCCGTTCGGCTAAGGGGGAAGGCCCTATGATGAAACCTGAGGACGGAAACCTGAAACCTGAGTGAAGGTCACCGATGGCGGGTCAGTCCGACTTGGCGGCCGCTTGGGCTTTCTCCTGCTTGGCTTCGCGCAGGAGGCTGGCCATGTAAGCGACAACCACGACGTTCACCACGAGGGCGCCGAACTTGAGCCAGGTGGCCCGGATGGCCAGTTCGTAGAGTTCGATCGGGATGTAGATGCTGCCGCTCAGGGCGGCGAACCACTTGGCCCAGGCGCGCTCCTTCCACAGGCCGTAGGCCTCGATCAGGCGCACGGTCGCATAGAGCGCGGCAAAACCCGCCATGAGCCACAGGCGGGTGTTGGTGACGTCCGCCATGGCCTGGATGAAGACCTGCGGGTAATGGTGCGCAGGGTTCAGGTGCAGCCGCGTGATCAGGCGCTCGGCGGCGACTTCCACGTCCTGCCCGAGAAAGGTCAGCAGGCCGAAGCCCGCGATCAGCACGGCCACGCCCTTCACCGCCTCGAGGATGGCGACGAGGTGAAGTCCGCGGGTGTGGGAACGTGGCACAAACGCTAGCGCACACGACGAAGCGCTCGTGCGCAAAGAAATTTCGGCGCTGGCGCGCTTAAGCCGGGATCGGGGCAAAGAAAAAGCCGCGACTCGCGTCGCGGCTTGGGAAAGAAAAGGCGGTTGGGGGCAACCGCCCCTACCGTTATTGCGCCGGGGCGGCCGGAGCGGCTTCGGCGGGGGCGCCGCCGGCCTGCTTCTGCGCCTCGAGCTCGGCCATCGCGGCCTTGCGGCTGAGGCGGACCTTGCCGGAACGCTCGTCGATGCCGACGCACTTGACCGTGATGCTGTCGCCGACCTTGACGACGTCCTCCGTGCGGCGCACGCGGAAGTCAGCCAGTTCGGAGATGTGCACGAGGCCTTCCTTGCCCGGGAGGCATTCGACGAAGGCGCCGAACTCCTTGGTGCCGGTGACGCGGCCGGTGTAGATCTTGCCGATCTCGATCTGGGCGCCGCCGCCGCAGAGGGCGTCGATTTCCTGCACGGCGCGGTTCATCGCGTCGGCATTGTTCGAGTAGATGAAGACCTTGCCCGAGTCGTCGTCGGCGATGTCGATCTGCGCACCGGTCGTCTCGACAATGCGGCGGATCGTCTTGCCGCCCGGCCCGATGAGCAGGCCGATCTTCTCGGGATCGATCTGGATCGTCTGGATGCGCGGGGCGTACTGGCTGAGGTCCTTGCGCGGCGCCGGGAGGGACGCGAGCATGACCTTGAGGATCTCGATGCGGGCCTCGCGGCACTGCATGATGGCGGCCTTGGCGATCTCGAACGGCAGGCCGTTGATCTTGAGGTCCAGCTGGAAGCCGGTGATGCCCTTGGTGGTGCCGGCGACCTTGAAGTCCATGTCACCGAAATGATCCTCTTCACCGAGGATGTCGGTGATCGTGACCCACTTCTTGATCGAGCCGTCGGCGTTGGCCTCGGTCATGAGGCCGCAGCTGATGCCCGCGACCGGGGCGATGATCGGCACGCCGGCGTCCATGAGGGCGAGGCAGCCGCCGCAGATCGAGGCCATCGAGGTCGAGCCGTTGGAGGCCATGATCTCGGACACGACGCGGATCGAGTAGGGGAACACATCCTCCGGCGGGAGCACGGGGACGAGGGAGCGCTCGGCGAGCGCGCCGTGGCCGATTTCGCGGCGGCCCGGGCCGGTGAAGCGGCCGGTTTCGCCGACGGAGAACGGCGGGAAGTTGTAGTGGAGGATGAAGCTCTTCGACGTGGCGCCGCCGGTGAGGCCGTCCATGTCCTGGGCTTCCTTCGTCGGCCCGAGGGTGACGATGGCGATGTTCTGGGTGTCACCACGCTGGAACATGGCCGAGCCGTGCACGCGCGGGAGGACGCCCACCTGGGCGCTCAGCGGGCGGAGGTTCGTCTGGCCGCGCTTGTCCGAGCGGACGCCGCGGGCGAGGACGGTGGAGCGGTAGGCCTTGTACTGCAGGTCCTCGAAGACGACGTTGAGGTCGACATCGGTGAACTTGCCTTCGCCGAGCTCGGCGACGAGGGCGGCCTTCGCCTCCTCCTTGAGTTTCTTCACGTTCGCGGAGCGGACATTCTTCTCGTAGCCGAAGATGGCCTCGACGATGCGCTCGGCGGGGACGACGCGCTCGATGATGGCGCGGGCCTCGGGCGTGGCGCCCACGAGGGCGAACGTGGCCTTCGGCTTGCCGGCGAGCTTCTGGAGTTCCTTGATCGCGGCGATGATCGGCTGGATGGACTTGTGGCCGAACTCGAGCGCCTCGATGAACTTCTCCTCGGGCAGCTGGTCGGCGGAGCCCTCGATCATCAGCATGTCCTTCTCGTTGCCGACGTAGATGAGGTCGAGCGACGAGCTGAACATCTGCTCGATCGTCGGGTTGGCGACGAACTGGTCGTCGATGAGCGCGACTCGCACGCAGCCGATCGGGCCGCCCCACGGGATGTCGGAGATGGCGAGGGCGGCGCTGGCGCCGTTGACCATCGCGATGTCGGAGTCGTTGACGAGGTCGGCCGACATGAGCTGGCCGATGATCTGCACCTCATTGAGGAAGCCCTCGGGGAAGAGCGGGCGGCAGGGACGGTCGCACAGGCGGGAGATGAGGATCTCGCGCTCGGACGGACGGCCCTCGCGCTTGAAGTAACCGCCCGGGAAGCGGCCGGCGGCGGCGTACTTGTCGCGGTAGTCGACGGTGAGCGGGAAGAAGTCCTGGCCCGGGCGCATGGTCTGCGCGGCGCAGGCGGTGACTTGCACGTTGGTTTCGCCGACGGTGACGAAGACGGCGCCGCCCGCGAGGTTGGCGATGGTGCCGGTGGAGAACTGCATGTTCAAACCGGCGACGGATACGTTATGTTTCTGATTCATGACTTACTTTCGGATGTGCGCTCCGCCGGCCGGATTGCCGGAACGGGACGCGGGGTTCGGATGACTTTTCCGGTTTCGAGCCCCTTTGAATCAGCACCTGGGAAATTTCGGATTACTGGTCTTGGGTGGAGCGCGTTGCCTTCAACGCGCTTGGGTTGGTCCTAAAACGCGTTGGGGGCGACGCGTTCCACCTAAGAGGAGTAAACGGAAATGTCCCGTGGGCTGCTTCTCGGGGGATTGAACAAAAGGCGGCCCGTCGGTGGGCCGCCTTCTGTGAAAACGGGTTACTTGCGGAGACTCAGCTTCTGCAGCAGGTCGTTGTACTTGGCCAGGTCCTCGCTCTTGACGTAATCAAGGAGCTTGCGACGGCGGCTGGCCATTTGGAGAAGGCCACGGCGGCTGTGGAAGTCCTTGCGATGCGTGCGCAGGTGCTCGGTCAAGTGATTGATCCGGGCGGTGAGCAGCGCGATCTGGACGTCGCTGGAGCCGGTGTCCTTATCGTGGGTTTTGTATTGGCTGATGACTTCTGACTTAACGGGTTGTGACATGGTTTATGTGGTTGATGGCGCGGTCGTTGGCGGGGCTTTCACCCCGTGCCGCCCGCTTGTGGAGGGCCGGCGGCACCGTTAGTGTCCGGTTTCCCGGACTGACCGTGGTGGGAGCCTGCGACCAGCAGACTCTCACTAACGAAGGGGCCATTAACTAATCGGCCGCCCCGGCCTGCAAGCGAAAATTTGCCGAGGTGGCCGATGGGACAAGGTGGCACGAATGGTAGGGTGGGGACTCCGATCCCCGCCTCGGCGCGGACGGAGTCCGCGCCCTACCTACCCCGATCGCAGATTCAGCCCCTTAATCTCGGCGCAACCTGGCAGCTTCCGGATCTTGGCCAGGATCGAGTCGCGGTGCATGAAGAGTTCGTTGCGGACGACCGCATGCGAAACGAGGACCACCAGGAGATTGCGTTCGACCGCCAAGGGGTGGGAGTAGGTCGCGTTCGCCACGCCGACCAGTTCCCGCCACTTCTCGCGGATGCTGTGCTCGACCGAATCATGGCTGATGCGGTACTTCACCAGCAATTCGTCGATCATCGCCGCCAACTCCGCCGGCTGCCGCTTGCGCGAGCGGCTGTCGTCGGTGGGCAACCCCCGAAAATCCGCGATCAGGTTCTCCACCGCGCGGCTGAACTCTTTGGGCTGATCGTCGGGCACGGCCGCAAGTAACAAGCAGCCAGTTTCAAGTATCAAGAGCCAAGGATCCGCCCTCGATCATCCCGTCGGCCGCTGCTTGCCACTTCCGCCGCGTCACGACGCGGCGGTCTGCCGATCGTAGAGCGACTTGTAGAGCGCGTTGTCCGCATAGAGCGACGCGTGGTCGCCTTGGGCGACGATCTCACCCTTGTCGAAGACAAGAATCTTGGAGGCATCACGGATCGTGCTGAAGCGGTGGGCGATGATCAGCACCGTCTTGCCCGAGACCAGGCGGCGCAAGGCGGCCTGCACCGCCGCTTCGGAATCGGAGTCCAGCGCGCTCGTCGCCTCATCGAGGATGAGGATCGGTGCGTGGCGCAGGAAAGCGCGGGCAATGGCGATGCGTTGTTTCTGTCCGCCGGAGAGCAGCGCGCCGCGTTCGCCGACGATGGTGTCGTAACCTTGCGGTAGTTTCTCGATAAAGTCGTGCGCGTAGGCGCTCTTGGCCGCGGCGATGATTTCGTCGCGGGACGCTACGTCCACACCGAGCCCGAGATTGTTGTAGATGGTGTCGTTGAATAGCACCGGTTCCTGCGACACGAGGGCGATGTTGCGACGCAGGTCGGCGAGTTTCATCTGCCGGACGTCGATTCCGTCAATCGTGACCGCCCCGGCACCGGCTTCGTAGAAGCGCGGCACGAGGTTGGCGAAGGTGCTCTTGCCGGCGCCGCTCGGGCCGACGAGTGCGCAAATCGTGCCCGCGGGGATATTGGCGCTAATGTTCTTCAGGGCCGGGGAATCGCCGTAGGCGAAGGACACACCCTTGAACTCAACGTGGCCGCGCAGGCGGCTGATGGGAACCGGCGAGACCGGGTCGGTGATCGTGAGCGGTTGGTCGAGCACGTATTCGAGCCGCTGCAGCGAGGCGGCACCGCGGTTAATCTCGCTGTTGAGGTAGCCGAGTTTTTTGATCGGCTCGTAGCACATGTAGAGAGCGACGATGATCGCGAGGAATGTTTCCAGCTTAACTCCTGCAAAATACGCGAAGACGAGGGTGACCGCGATGCCGATGGAGGAGAGTACCTCGATGGCCGGTGTCAGTGCCTGAGCGTATTTAACCACCTTCATTTGGGCGGTAATCAAACGATTCGTCGATTGGCCGAAGCGTTGGGTTTCGCGCTCCTCGAGGCTGAAAGCCCGAACCTCACGCGCGGCCGCCAAATTCTCGTTCAACTGCGAGGAGACATCGCCCAGCTGATCTTGGACTTGGCGCGCGCGATGGACGACCTTCTTACCTACATAATGAACGGGCAGGACCGTCAACGGGACGATGGCCAAGCACACGAGCACCGTCAGTGCGCCGTCTTGTCCGCCTACCGCTTCGGGAGGGATGCCGATTAACTTGCCTACGCCCGGAAAAGCCTGGAGCACAAGGAAGGTGATGGCGCCGACGAGAGCCATCGGCTGCTTGACGCCGTCGTTCGCGATGAGCGTCAGGGTGGATTGCAGCTGGGCGCTATCGGCGATCCCGCGGGACAGAAGATCTCCGCTCGATTCGCGCTGGATAAAGGAGAGCGGAAGCATTTGAAGTTTGCGGAAGTAGTCGAGCCGAACGCTTTCCAAAATCCGCACGCCTACCAGTTGCACGTAATAGCTGTTTAGGAAACCGCAGACGGCGCGCAGAAGAAACAGCACCGGAATCGCCGCAGTTGTCAGGATGACTTCTTGTTTTGTCAGCGCGTGCGGATCGGTCTGGTTGAAGATCAACGGGAACACATACTTGATCAGCATCGGCAGTCCGAAGCTTCCGGTAATGCCGAACAGCAACCCATAGAAAACTGCAGCCGCAAGTTTCGGTCGATTCGACCGCAGGTAGCGGAAATAGGGGCGGAAACGGCTGAGCATGTGGGCGGCGCAGACTCTAGAATCCACTCGGGAGAAGCCAGACGGAAATGGTCCTGTGCTGATTGTAGGAGCCTGCTTGCAGGCGATTCAGGACACGAGCCGGCCTCGTGCGTTCCGATCGCCTGTAAACAGGCTCCTACAATTGAACATCAATCAGTCTTTCGCCGACCGCACGTCCAGCGCGTCCCGCAAGCCGTCACCCAGGAAATTGAGCGAGAAAAGCGTCAGCGAAAACACGCCGCCGGGGAACACAAGCAACCACCAGAACTCCTCCATCTTCTCGGCGCCGTCCTTGATCAGCGTGCCCCAGGAACTCATCGGCGGCTGCACGCCGAGGCCGAGGAAACTGAGGAAGGCCTCGAGCAGCATGACGGCCGGAATCGTGAGCGTGGCGTAAACGATGATCGGGCCGATCGCGTTGGGCAGGAGATGGCGGAAGATGATCCGCCGATGGCCGTAGCCGAGGGCGCGCGCGGCCTCGATGAATTCCATTTTCTTCAGCGTCATGATCTGGCCGCGCACGATGCGCGCCATGGTCAGCCATTCGACGGCGCCAATCGCGACAAACAGGAGGATGATGTTCCGGCCGAAGAAGACCATGAGCAGGATCACGAAGATCGTGAAGGGCAGCGCGTAGATGATGTCGACGATGCGCATCATCACCGCGTCCGCCTTGCCGCCAAGGTAGCCGGCGATGGCGCCATAGACGACGCCGATCGTCAACGCTACGAATGTGGCGCAGAGGCCAACGCCGAGGGAGATGCGGCCGCCGTAGAGCAGCCGGACCAACAGGTCGCGCCCGAGCGTGTCGGTGCCGAGCCAATGCGCGGCGGAGGGCGGCGTCGCGCCGAGGGCGAGGTTTTGTTCCTGGTACGTGGCCTTCAGGAACCACGGGCCCGCGACGCACAGGATGGCAAGCAGGATGAGCGTGGCTCCGCCCGCGACGGCGAGCCGGTTCTTTTGCAACCGTTGCCAGGCATCGCGTCCGGGCGAGGTACCGGCTTCGGCTTCAACCGGGATAGCGGTGGTCGTGCTCATTCGAACTTCAGCTTCGGGTTGAGCCACACCTGGACGACGTCGACCACCAGGTTGCACACGACGATCAGGCTCGCGTAGAGGATGACGGTGCCCAGCACCAGCGTGTAGTCGCGATTGAAGGCGCTGTTGACGAATTCCCGGCCGAGGCCGGGCACTTGGAAAATCGTCTCGATGACGAACGAGCCCGTGAGGATGCCGGCGACCGCCGGCCCGAGGAACGAGACGACCGGCAGCAGGCCGCCGCGCAGGGCGTGACGCAGCACGACGCGCAGTTCCGATGCGCCCTTGGCGCGCGCGGTGCGAATGTAGTCCTGATTGAGCACTTCGAGCATGCCGCCGCGGGTGAGGCGCATGAGATACGCGGCGTAAACGAAACCGAGTGTGAGCGCGGGTAGGACGCGGTCGGTCCAATCATACCAACCCGACGCATTGGCCCAGCCGAGGTGGATCGCGAAGAACAGCACCAACAGCGGCCCCAGCACAAACGTCGGCACGCAAATCCCCAGCATGCCGACGGAGCTGGCGACATAGTCGAGCCAGCTGTTGCGGCGCACCGCCGCCAACACGCCGAGCGGCAGGCCGATCAGCAGCGCGACCGCGAGCGCTTCCGCGCCGAGTTCGAGGGAGACGGGTAGCTTCGCCGCGATGATCTCGTTGACGGTGTGGTTCGCGTACTTGAAGGAGGGCCCCAAGTCACCGCGCGCGACCCGCCCCACGTAGTTCGTGTATTGTTTCCAGAGCGGCTGGTCCAAGCCGTAGTGCGCCTCCAGGTTGCGCAGGATCTCGGGCGGAAGCGCTTTCTCCGACGTAAACGGTCCGCCCGGCACGAACCGCACCATGAAAAACGTCGCCGTCACGATGACGAACAGGACCGGAATGGTCTGGAGCAAGCGACGGGCGACGAAGCGGAGCATGGGCAGCAGAGGACGCAGGTCAGAGAACAGAGGACCGCAGCGCTAGCCAGAAGGAAAATGTCCCGGCGGCGGCTGGGTCGGGCTACTTCGCCTCCAGCCACATGCCCTGAAACGGATGGATCTCGAAGAGATTGGGGTAGCGCCCCCGCACCGCGGGATGAACCAGGTGGCGGCTGGTTTCGTGGAACAGCGGGACTACCGGGACGTCGTGCAGCAGCACGGTCTCGGCTTCGCGATATTTGGCCAGGCGCGTCGCCTCATCCGGCGACTGGCCCGCGGCGAGCGCGGGCCGGTCATAGTCGAGGTTGGCGTAACCGGTGGTGTTCTGGCCGTTGTCACTCAGATACAGGGTCAGAAAAGCAAACGGATCGGGGTAATCGCCAAACCAACTCGACCGGCTGAGGGCATACTGTTTCCGCAGCCGTTCCTGATAGAAGACCTTGCCTTCCTTGAGGCTGATGGCGACGGACACGCCCAGGTTCTTGCTCCAAAGCTGTTGCAGGACCTCCGCGATCTCGCGATGCAGCTGGCTGCTGTTGGTGGCCATTTCAATTGCCGGGAAGCCCCGGCCATCGGGATAACCGGCAGCCGCGAGCAGCCGGCGGGCTTCGGCAGGATCGAAACGCATGGTGGCGGCTTCCGGCCCGGCGTAACCATCGACGGGCGGCACAAACGACCGGGCTGGCCGGATGCCGCTGGCCACCTGGCTGGCCACGATGCTCTCCCGGTCCAGCGCGAGCGAGAACGCCTGGCGCACGCGCACATCGTCGAACGGCGGGCGGGTCACGTTGAAGACATAGGCATACGTGGCAAAAATCGGGGCGACGACCAGCGGGCTGGACTGCTGCGCCGCGTACTCGCGCAGCTTGCTGCCGGGGACGTTCTCCGTGACGTGCAGCTGGCCGGAGCGAAAAGCCCGTTCCTCGGTGTCGGCGTTCTCAATCGGGTGAAAATGGATTTCGTTCAGTCGCACCCGGGCTGCATCCCAGTAGTGCGGATTCTTTTTCACGATGATGACCTGGCCCGGTTTCCATTCCGCGAGCGCGAAAGGACCGTTGCCGACCAGGCGTCCCGGTTTGGACCAATCGGCGTAGGGTCGGTCGACGCCGCCATACTTTTCCAGGGTCGCGCGGTGCAGGGGATACCAGGCCCAGTTGCCGAGCAGGAAAAGAAATTGGGGAAAGGGATGGGTCAGCTCGATGCGCAGGGTGTGGTCGTCCACGGCGCGGAGACCGACGTTCGAAAAATCCGACCCCGGGGTGGCCGTGAATTCCTTGGCCCCGCGCACGTCGTCAAAGTAGTAGCGGAACGGCGAGCCCAGCGCGGGTGCGAGGATGCGCCGGGCGCTGAAGACGAAATCATGGGCGGTGACGGCGTCACCGTTGGACCATTTCGCGTTTGCGCGCAGATGAAAGGTGTAGGTCAGGCCGTCCGCCGAAACCTCCCAGCGTTCGGCCACTCCGGGCACCGGGTGCAAGTCGGCGGGGTCGTATCCGACCAAGCCCTCGCTCAGCGCCATGAAGATGTTGAAGTGGGATTGGAACTGCAGCAGCTGCGGGTCGAGGTCCTGCGGTTCCGTCGCGATGCCCAGGTTGAGGATCTGCGCGCGGTTGCCCGCCTCGACGGCGGTTTCATGTCGACCGCAGCCGGTGACGAGGGTCAGGACGGCCAGACAGGCCCAAACGCGCGGAGGGCAAGACACGCCCCCAGACAATCGCGGGGCCCTCGGGTTGGCAAAAGAAAAGCCGGGCGGGCGTCAGGGTCGAAACCCACGGCCGCGAAGCGCAGGCGGACTCCTAGTGCTTCCGCATCATCTCATCCCGCTTCGCCTTGAACTCGTTGCCCGGTTTCCATTCGGGCCATTGCGTGCCGTTGGCGATGCGGAGGCCGACCTGGAGCAGGAACACTGTGTCCTGCGCGGCGCCTTCGAACGTCCAGTCCGGCTGCACCTCGTCGGTGACCTTGTGGTAACGGTTGGCGATGTAGTCGTTGACGTTCTTCTCCGCAAAATCGGCGGGTTTGCCAATGTAGGTGCGGCCGTTCTTCGGGTAGTAGGAGGGTACGCCGACCTTTGCGAATTCGAAGTGGTCGCTGCGATAGTAGGAACCACGCTCGGGGTTTGCCTCGGGCTTCATGTCGCGGCCGTGGTTCCGGGCGATCTCAATGCCGATGTCGTCGATGGTCGATGCGCCGAAGCCGATGGTCGCCATGTCGCTCGTCGGCCCGAACTGGTTCGCGCCGTCCATATTGATGTTCGCGAGGGTCTTCGTCAGTGGGTAGAGCGGGTCCTGCGCGTAGTAGCGCGAGCCGAGCAGGCCTTTTTCCTCGGCGGTCACCGAGAGGAACAGGATGCTGCGCTTCGGCTTCTGGTCCGCCGGCAGCTCGGTGAAGGCGCGGGCCAGCTCGAGCAACACGGCCACGCCGGCGGCGTTGTCGGCGGCGCCGTTGTAGATCTGGTCACCGGGCAGGCGCGGGTCGCGGCCGAGATGATTCCAGTGCGCCGTGTAGATCACGTACTCGTCACGCAGCTTGGGATCGCTGCCCGGGAGCAGGGCGACGACATTCTTCGAGGCCACGTTGCGGAGTTCATTGTCGACGGTGAACGACGCCTTGGGCCCGAGGACGATGGGCTTGAAGTCCTTGCTGATCGCCGCCGCCTTGGCGCGGTCGAAATCCTTGCCCGACGCCGTGAAGAGCCGGCGCGCGGCGTCCAGCGTCAGCCATCCTTCCATCGCGACGTTGCCCGCATTTTTGTCGGGCGTGCTGATTTCAAAATTCTCGCGGCTGCGGCTGCCGGTGATGACAGCGAACGGGTACGCTGCCGGCGCGGTCTCGTGCACGATCAGGCACGCGGCGGCGCCCTTCTTGGCCGCGATCTCGTACTTGTAGGTCCAGCGGCCGTAGTAGGTCATCGCCTTTCCGCCGAACATCTTCGGGTCGGGTTCGCCGTTGGGCAGCGTCACGGGCGGATCGTTGATGAGCATGACCACCGTTTTGCCTTTCACGTCCAGGCCCTTGTAGTCATCCCACCCAAACTCCGGCGCCACGATGCCGTAGCCAACGAAAACGACGTCCGTGTCCTTCGCCCCGACGTGCGGCGTGACGCGGCTCGAGGGACCGACGAAGTCGTTGATGTTTTCCATCGTCATCGTGTTGCCATCGATCGTGAACGAAAGCGTCGGGGTGGACTGGATGCCCACGAGTGGAACGTTCTGGATGTAGGTGCCGTCCGGGTTGCCGGGCTGCAGGCCGAGCTGCTTGAATTCCTGGATGAGGTAGGCGACGGTCTTCTCCTCGCCCGGGGAGCCCGGGGCACGGCCTTCAAACTCGTCAGAGGCAAGAACCTTGGTGTGGGCGAGGATTCTCGCGGCGGAAATGGCGGGCTCGGGGTCGGCGGCCTGCGCAAACGCGGCCAGCCCGAGGACGGACACGAACAGCAACGGGTGTTTCATAGGGGAAGGAGCCGCGATGCTGCGATTCGCCGGACCGGAGGCGAGCGCGGAGTTGCGCCTGTGCCTCAGGTCAAGCCGCCGGTCGCTTCGCGAGGCATTGCCGGACGGAATCCGTCAGCTCCTGCACCGCGAACGGTTTGTTGAGTACGCGGTCCACCTGCAAGTCGGCCAGTTGCTTGAGCTCGCCCGTGCCCAGGCGTCCGCTGGTGATCAGGATCGGACCGCGGTACTGGCAGGTGGTGCGGACGCGCTGCGTGAGCTCGATGCCATCGAGCCCTGGCATGTTCAGGTCGAACACGAGCAAATGGTAATCCGCCAGATGATCCTGCAGGTGACGCCACGCGTCGGCGCCGTCCGCGATGCGGGTCACCTGGTGTCCCGCGTGTTCCAGCGCGAGGATAACGGCGTCGGCGACGAGGTCATCGTCCTCCGCAAGGAACAGGCGCGCCTTCTGCACCGTGGCCGGCGGGGTCGGCGCCGGAACCGCGACCGGTCCGGCGGGCGGGGGTGGCATCGGCAGGAACACGTGGAACGCCGTGCCTTGTCCGGGGGTGGATTCCACCTCGATGCGGCCGCTGACTTCGCTCACGAGGTGCCAGACGGTCGCGAGGCCCAGGCCCGTGCCCTTGCCAATGTCTTTCGTCGTGAAGAACGGCTCGAAGATCCGTTCGCGCACCTCGGACGTCATGCCGAGACCGTTGTCCCGCACGGTCAGCCGCTGCCAGCCAATGAGGTCGGGCGGTGTTTTTCCGCCGGCGGGCGTAACCGCCTCGGGTGGCAGCAGGCGCATCTCCACGCGAATGGAAGGCGTCCATTCACCCGGCTGCGCGGCGAGTTTGTCCAACAGCGTGTCGCGCGAGTTGATGACGAGATTGAGGATAATCTGGTTCAGGTTCGTCGGGCTGAAGTAGATCGGCGGGAGGTCCGCGGGTACGTCCTTTTCCCAGTGGATGCGTCGGTCGACGGTGAGGCGCAGCAGGGAGAAAGTGTTTTCGATCAGCTTGCCCATGTGGACCTCCTCGAGGCGACCGTCGGCCTTGCGGCCAAATGTCAGCAAGCGCCGCGTGAGTTCCGCCGAGCGCTGGACCGCCTCGGCGATGAGGCGGGTTTCCGCGATGAGGCGTGCGTCGTGGCTCCAGAAGAGCTGGATTTCGCCAACCTTGAGCATGATTGGCGTGAGCAGGTTGTTGAACTCGTGCGCAATGCCGCCGACGAGTTCGCCCACGGCGCGCAGCTTGCGCGATTGCGCCACCTCCTCGTCGAGGTGGCGGCGTTCCGTGATGTCCTCGACCAGCACGCACAGGCGCGGGTGGCCGGCGGCGCCCGGGTTCATGGGCACGAGGGTGAAGATCACGCGTTTCCGCTGCGTCTCGAGCCGGCATTCCTCGCGCACCTGTTCGCCGCCCACCAGGCCCCGCGGCAGCAGTTCCGTGAGCTGGCCGAGCCATTCCCGATTCACCGGCAGCGAGGCGAGCAGCCGGCCGGCGGCCGCTTCGCTCGGGGCGCCGACCCAGGCTTCGGCCGCGCGGTTGATCGAGAGGATGCGGCCACCCTCGGGACCGACCTCGACCACACAGATGGCCATCGGGATGTTGTTGTACAGCGCTTGCAGGTGGGCCTGCTGCCCGGCGAGCTCGGCGGCCTGGCCCGCGATGTGCCGCCGCAGCTGCCGTTGGTGCAGGAAGCCCCAGAGGGCGAGGAGGAAGGCGACGGCGAGCGTGATGGCGGAGTAGGTGACCAGGCGCTCGCGGGAGATGATCTGGCCGGTCAGGCGCCCGAACCAGCGGTTGTAGATTTCATCGAACTCGCCGGTGCGGTGCAGGATGGCCAGGCCTTCGTTCAGTCGCGCCAGCAACACCGCATCGCCCGGATGCACGGCGTAGCAGTGCCGGATGTCGTAGCTGGGAAACGACTGGTGGAGCATCTTGATGCCCTGGATGTTTTCGCGCCGCATCACGGACAGCGCCGTGAGCTGCGAGGCGAAAACGCCGTCCACTTCGCCGGATTCGAGCCGACGGAGGCCCTCAATGGTCGAGCTGCCATAGACGGGCTCGATCTTCAGGCCCTGCTCGCGGAAAAACTGCTCGACGATGCTGCCGGTCCCCCCAATCGCGAATTTCTTGCCGTTGAAATCACTCGGCTTGGTGATGCCGCTGTCCTTCCGGACAAACACCGCGCCCTGCAGCGTCAGGAACGGCACCGTAAACTGGGCGTAGCTCTCCCGTTCCTGGGTTTGGCTGAGCGCCTGCAGCAGATCGAATTCCCCGGCGCGGAAGCGTCCCTGAATCTCGCGGCTCGGCGCAACGACGCGGCGGATCGGCAGCCGCATCACCCGCGCCACCGCATCGAGCAGGTCCACGGCGAAACCTTGGATCGGTTGGTCCTTGTCCACGTAACTGTACGGAAAGCTGTCACTGGGCGCGCCGACCACCAGCACACGGCGTTCGGACAGGGGCTCGCCGATGCGCGGACGGGCCGTCGGGGTTTCCTGCGCGGCCGCCGTCACGACGCCAATGCCCAGCACGACTAGCAGCATAAGCAGCGAGCCCGGGCGTGAACGGGGCTGGGTTGCGGCAGGCAAGGGTAGGATGCTCACGGTACGGCGGCACGTCCCCGGCACAAGTCGCGAAAAGCTGATAAAGGCCACACGCTACTCGGCAGAGATTTGCCGGTAGAAACGGGTCCAAAGTTGATCGGTCCGCCAGTGCTTAACTTGAGGGGCGATGAGGAAATTCTGCGCGTTGAAGTAAAGCGGGATCACCGGCAGGTCCGTCATCAGCCGCGCCTCGGCTTTTTGGTAAGCCGCATTGCGCGCGGCCGGATCGGCCAGCTGACCGGCGGCGGCGACGAGCTCGTCGAAGGCCGGATCGTGCCAATGCGGGTAGTTCAACGGGTGCGGCGACGTGAGCGGCGTGAACAGATCGGAAGCCCCGTCGTAGTCGGGAATCGCCGTCATGTAGGCCAGCGTGTAATCGCCCGCCGCGAGCGACGCGAGGTGGGTGCGGGCCTCGCGCTGGACCACCGCCACGTCGATACCGAGTTCGTGTTTCCACATTTGCTGGATCGCCTCGAGTTGCGCGGAGCTCACCGGCCAAGTGGCCAACTCGATTCGCGGGAAACCACGGCCCTCCGGAAAACCCGCCTCGGCGAGCAGGCGGCGCGCCTCGCTGGTATCTTCCTTCAAGCCAGGGCCGGGTACAAAGCCACCCAGTCCGGGCGGTACAAAATTGAAGGCGGGGCGGCCACTGTGCACCACTTTCTCCACGAGCGCGGTTCGGTCGATCGCGAGCGCCAGCGCGCGGCGCACGCGGGGATCATTGAGAGGCGGACGCGTGACGTTGACGGCCAGGTAGCGGGTCTCGTGCAGCGGCACGCTGCGGAGCAACGCGGGCTGCTCGGTGCGGTAAGTTAACAGCTTTGTCGTCGGCACGGACATGGTCACGTCCACTTGGCCGGCGCGGAAGGCGCGCTCCTCCGTGTCGCCGCTGTCGAAAGCCAGGAAGCGAATGCCATCGAGCTTCACGGCGGCCGCGTCCCAGTAGAGTGGATTCCTGCGCACCGCGATGTGCTGGTTCGGTTTCCATTCCGCGAGCACGAACGGGCCATTGCTCGCGTCCTTGGTGGGAGGGCGGGGAATCCACGGCCCGCTGGCAACGATGGCCGGGAAATCCGCGGTGGGTTGGGCCAGGGTGATCACCAGCGTGCGCAGATCGGGCATCGCAACGCCCAGCGGCGTAGTTTCGCCTTTCCCTTGGTACATTTCCCGCGCCCCGCGAATCGGAAAGAACAGCGCGGCTTTGGGCGCCGCCGTCGCGGGCGTCAGGGCCCGGCGGATGGTGGCGGCAAAATCCTCGGCGGTGACATCCGCGCCCGTCGACCATTTGGCCGTCGCGCGGAGCCGGAAGGCGTAGGTGAGGCCGTCGGCGGAAACCGTCCAGCTTTCCGCGACACCCGGCAGCGGCGCCCCGCCGTCGGGATTGGGGACCAGCAAGCCTTCCCCGATCGCGCGGATGATGAAGAACTCGTCAGGCAGCGTCGCCCGCTGCGGATCCAGCGTGGCCGGCTCGTTGCGCTGGCTTACGCGGAGGACATGCGGCGCCGCCGTCGGCCCGGCCGGTTCGCGTTTGCCGCAGGCCCCGGAGAAGGCTGCCGCGCCAACCAACAGCGAGGCGAGCGCGCCGCGCAGGGCCAGGCTCAGGCCGGGGCGGGCGGGGTTTCGGGTTTGATGCGCGCTCAGTGGCATGCGGCTGGACGGTGAATTGCGCTTCGATTGACACCCGCGGGCGAATTATTTGCCCGCCTCCAGTGAGACATAACGAAAATCGGAATGGTCGGTCGGCGTCGGCTGCCACCCTTTCACCGCCGGGTGCAGGTAATAGACGTGCGTGTTGAAATAAACCGGGATGATCGGCGCGGATTCCAGGACCAACGCCTCGGCTTTCGCGAGGACCGCCGCGCGCGCGGCGGGGTCGGCGATGCGGTTGGCTTCATCGGAAAGGGCATCATACGCCGGGTCCTTCCAGCCGGTGTGGTTGTTGCCTGAATCGCTGCGCCAAAGGTCGAGGAACGTCGTCGCATCGAGGTAGTCGGCCGTCCAGCTGCCGAGCAGGATCTGGTAGTCGCCGTTGCGCCGGTTGGCGAAGACCGTCTTGTATTCCTGGTTCACCAGGCGCACGTCGACGCCGAGATCCCGATGCCAGATCTGCTGGATGGCCTCGGCAACGAGGCGGTTGATCTCCGAGTTGTTGTAGAGAATCTCGATCGCCGGCAGTCCCGCCCCATTGGGGTGGCCGGCCTCGGCCAGGAGCTGCCGCGCCGCGGCGGGGTCGTAGCGCTGGCCCGCAGGTGGGGTGTAGCCTTTCAGCAGCGGGGGCACGAAGGACGGGGCGGGCGTCCGGCCGCCGGGCAGGATTTTGTCGCCGATCGTCTGGCGATCCAGGGCAAGCGCGAGGGCGCGCCGGATGCGAGCGTCGTCGAGCGGCGGTTTGCGCACGTTCACCCGGAAGAAAAACGTCTCCATGTTGCGGTCGATGCGCAGGGCCGGGTTGTTGTCCCGCTCCGCGCGCTGGACCTTGGACAGCGGCAGCGAGTAGGTCGCGTGCAGCTGGCCGGAACGGAAGGCGCGTTCCTCGGAGTCCGCGCTGTCCGTGGGATAAAAATGCACGGCGTTGAGGCGCACCCGATCGCGGTCGTAGTAGGTCGGGGATTTTTCCACGACGACGCGGGACTGGGTGGTCCACTCCTTGAGCACGAACGGGCCGCTCGAGACCAGCCGACCGGGCCGCGTCCACGGCGTGCCGCGCCGGTAGGGATCGCCGTACGCGGCCATGGCGCGGACGTTCACGGGGCGCCAACACGAGTTGAGCAGCGCCTGGAGGAAGTAGGGTGCGGGGTGGGTGAGCGTGACGACCAGGGTTTGCGGGTCTCGCGCGACCGCCGCGACGGTCGAGAAATCGGTCGTCTGTCCGCGGTGGAACGCCTCGGCGCCGCGCACAAGGTAGAGAAAGTACGCGTAGTCGGCGCCGAGCGACGGCGTGAGGATGCGTTTCCAGGAATCCACGCAGTCCTGCGCGGTGAGGGTGGAGCCGTCGCTCCACTTGGCGTCGGGCCGCAGGTGAAACGTATACGTCAGCCCATCCGGGGAAATCTCCCAGCGAGCGGCCAGCGCGGGCACGGGTGCCAGCGTGCCGGGCTCGAAACTCACGAGCGGGTCGAAGAGGGCTTGGACGAGCTTGGCCTCACCGAGGCCGGTGACCGTGTGCGGGTCGAGGTCGGACGGCTCGGAGCCGATGCTGATGTGGAAAACTCCCTCGCGGTTGCCGCGTTCCACCAGCGTCTCGCGTTTCCCGCAGCCGCTGGCGACCAGCAGCGCGAGCGCGCCAAGCGCGAGGCAAAGCGAGCGTGGCAGCCGCATGGTCAGAGCTTCTCGATAAGCGCGACCGCGTGAGCGGCGATGGCGAGTCCGCGGCCGATATCGTCCGAACCCTCGTTCGTGGTGGCCTTCACGCCGACGGCGTCGACCGGCAGGCCGGTGGATTTCGCGAGGATGGCCTTCATCTCGGCGAGACGCGGGGCGATTTTCGGCTTCTCCGCAATCAGGGTTGAATCGATGTTGGCCGGCTTCCAGCCCCGCTCGCGCAGGGCCGCGACGACGCGCTGCAGGAGCACCTGCGAGTCCGCATTCTTGTAGGCGGGGTCGGTGTTGGGAAACTGGTGACCGATGTCCGGCAGGCCGGCGGCGCCGAGCAGCGCGTCGCAGATGGCGTGCGTGAGTGCGTCGGCATCCGAGTGGCCGTCGAGCCCGAAGGGGGCGTCGAACTTCACGCCCCCGAGCACGAGCGGGCGTCCCGCAACGGTGCGGTGGATGTCGTAGCCGTGGCCGACGCGGAGGCTCATAGCGGGAACGGCGCGCGCGAACCGGCCGGTGCCGCGAGCAGGAATTCCAGGTAGGCGAGGTCCGCGGGCGTGGTGAGCTTCGGGTTCGGGCGCGCATTCTCCAGCAGCGCGATCGGGTGCTTGAGCGCTTCCACGGCGGCGGCGTCGTCGGTGATCGCGAGCTTGCGCTTTGCGACGTGGGCGTAGGCGCGCGTGATCAGGTCGCGCGAGAACACCTGCGGCGTTTCCATGGCCCAGAGGTGCTCGCGGTTCAGCGTGCGCAGCCGACCCTCGCCGTGGTGCTCCTTGATCGTGTCGGTCACGCGGTGGGCGAGCACGACGGCATCCTCCCGGCGGACAATCTTGTGGAGGGCCACCAGTTGTTCCGCGGTCACGAGCGGGCGCGCGCAGTCATGGATGAAAACGTGGCTCACATCGTCGGGCAGTTCCGCGAGCGCGGCCGCGACCGAGTGTTGGCGTTCCGAGCCACCGCGCACGAAGACGGTAGGCGTGGGCGCGTAGGCCGAGAGTTCCACCATCTGCTGTTGGTCGCGGTAGGTGACTACAAAGAAGTCGACGACGCCGCTGCGCACGAAGGTGGCGGCCGAGTGGGCGAAAACCGGTTTACCGGCCAACGGGGCAAGGATCTTGTCCGCCACGATCCCGTCCATGCGGCGGCTGCTTCCGGCGGCGAGGAGGATGGCGGCGGTGCGGGACATGGCGGGGTGTGGGGTTGAGCGGGGAGAGTTGGGACGGATCGCTACGCGCCCGCGAGTTCGGCGAGGATGGCCTTGGTGGCGGCGGCGGGGTCGGGGGCTTGGAGGATGGGGCGGCCGACGACGATGTACGTCGAGCCCGCGCGGGCGGCGTCGCCCGGCGTCATGATCCGCTTCTGGTCCCCGGCGGCGTCACTGGCAGGGCGAATGCCCGGCGTGACGAGCTGCATGTGGGCCGGGAGTTTGCGCCGGAGCATTTCAACCTCGAGTGGCGAGCAGACCAGGCCCCGGAGGCCCGCGTCCGCGGCGAGCTGGCCGAGGCGCGCCACCTGGTCGGCGGAGCTCGCGGCGACGCCGATTTCCCGGAGCCCGGCGTCGTCGGTGGACGTCAGGACGGTCACGCCGAGCAGCAGCAGCTGCGGGTTGGTTTTCTCCTGGGCGGCCTTGGCGGCGCGCATCATCTCGCCACCGCCGGAGGTGTGGAGCGTGAGCATCTGGATCGGGAGCGGCCCAAGGGACTCGACGGCCTTGCCGACGGTGTTCGGAATGTCGTGGAGCTTCAGGTCGAGGAAGATGTTGAAGCCCATGCCGGCGACTTCGCGCACGTAGTTCGGGCCGTAGGCCGTGAACATCTGGAGGCCAATCTTGACCCAGCGGAGCTGACCGCGGAGTTGGCGGAGGATGGGCGCGGCGGCTTCGCGCGTGGGAACGTCAAGGGCCAGAATCAGGTCGCAGGGCATCGGAGGGCACCATTAATGGACACTAATGAACGCTAATCAAAGAGAGAAATGGCTGGAATGGACCTGATGACCCGTGGGCCGGGGCGGTTTTGGGCTAGGATTGGCGAGCATTCGTGTCCATTAGTGGAGAAGAATTCATGGCCGTTTCGGTTTTTAGTCCCGCGAAGCTGAATCTTTTCCTGGCCATCACCGGCCGGCGGGCTGACGGATTCCACGATTTGGTTTCGGTCGCGGCACCGCTCGATTTCGGGGACGACCTGACCGCCACAGTTGCGGCGGGCCGGGATCGTTTCACGCTTTCCTGTAACCACGCCGAGGTGCCGGTCGACCGCACCAACCTGATCCTCAAGGCGGCGGAGGCGTTTGCCGCGGCGGCGGGTGGGACTCCAGCGGTGGACTTCCGGCTCACGAAGTGCATCCCGATGGGCGCGGGTTTGGGCGGCGGCAGCAGCAATGCCGTGGCCGCGTTGCGCCTGTTGAACGAACTCGCGGGGTCGGCGGCGTTGCCGGATGCGAAACTTGGCGAACTCGCCGCGGCCCTGGGTTCCGACTGCGCGCTTTTCCTGCACGGCGCGCCGGTGGTGATGCGCGGGCGAGGGGAGCGCGTCGACGCGTTGCCGGCGGGCGCGTTGAACCGCATTCGCGGACGCCACGTGTTGGTGTTCAAGCCAGGGTTTGGCATTAGCACCCCGTGGGCCTACGGTCGGATGGTCGCGGCGGCGGGTGCCGGGCGCGCCGGCGTTTATCTGCCGACCGAGGAAGCCGAGCGCCGGCTCGCCGCGTGGATCGCGGGGAGCGCGCCATTGGAGGAACTTTTGTTCAACAACATGGAGTCGGTCGCGTTTGACAAATTCGTCGCGCTGCCGGTGCTCCTCGAAAAACTGCGCGGTGAATTCGGAGTGGCGGCTCGCATGAGCGGCAGCGGCAGCGCGTGTTTCGCGTTGCTGCGTGACGATCAGGCGACGGCGCCGATCGTCGCGGCGATCCGCGCCGCTTGGGGCGAGACGGCGTTCGTGCAGGCGGCGCGGCTGGCTTAGTTCCGCATTGACCGCCCGGGGGGGCGGGAGGTTAATCCGGCTTGCCCTGACTCCCATGGAGCCCACCGCCAAAAGCGAAATTACCATCCAGGGTATCGCCGCCTCCCGCGGCATCGCGTACGGCCAGGTATTCCTCTACCTGCAAAGCGAACTGGAAATCCCGCGCTACACGGTCGACCCCGACAAGCGCGTGGCAGAGATTGCGCGCTTCGAGCAGGCGCTGCTGGTGACCCGGCAGCAGATTTCGCAGGTGCAGGCCCAGGTGACGAAAAACCTCGGCGAGGAGGAGGCGATGATCTTCGACGCGCACCAGATGGTGCTCGAGGACCAGGCGCTGATCGGCGAGACCATCCGTGATTTCCAGAAAACCGGGCTGAACATCGAGACCTGCTTCAACGGCGTCGCCCAGCGCTACATCCAGGCGTTCGCCGAGATTGACGACGAGTACCTGCGCGAGCGCGCGGCGGACATCAAGGACGTCGCCAAGCGCGTGCTGCACGTGCTGCTCGGCCAGACCGCGATGAGCCTCAGCGAGCTCGTCGACAAGCGCATCATCGTTGCGCACGACATTTCCCCTTCCGAAGCGGCGGGCATCGACCGCAGCGCGGCACTCGGCATCGTCACCGACGCCGGCAGCCGCACGAGCCACGCGGTCATCGTTGCGCGGTCGATGAAGATTCCCGCGGTCGTCGGCACGAACGACCTCACGACCAAGCTGAAGAACGGCGATTGGGTGATGGTGGACGGCTACGACGGCTGCATCATCGTCAACCCCACCGAGCAGACGCTTTTCCGCTACGGCCGCATCCAAAAGGCCAAGCAGTCGTTCGAGTCGCGGTTGATGGCGGTCAACGACCTGGCGTCCGAAACCCAGGACGGCGTCGCGGTCACGCTCCAGGCCAACATTGAAAAGCCCGACGAGGTCGCGCTGGTGCAGCAATACCGCGGCCAGGGTGTGGGCCTGTACCGCACGGAGTTTCTCTTCCTGAGCGCGCTCAAGGTGCCGACCGAGGAGCAGCAATACGCGGCGTATCGGGAAATCGTGGCCGGCCTGGCGCCCTTGCCCGTGACGATCCGCACGCTCGACGTGGGTGGCGACAAGCCCCTGCCGGGCGACCCGCACCTCATTGGCCCGGAGGCCAACCCGTTCCTCGGTTTCCGCGCAATCCGCCTCTGCCTGGAAAACCCGGTGATGTTCAAGAACCAGCTCCGCGCGATCCTGCGTGCGAGCGCCCACGGCAAGGTCGAGGTGATGTACCCGATGATCAGCGGGCCGGAGGAACTGGAACGCGCGAATGCGATGCTCGCCGAAGCCAAGGCGGAGCTCCGCGAGCGCCAGCAACCCTTCGACGAATCGATCCGCATCGGCACCATGATCGAGATTCCCAGCGCGGCGCTGGCGGCGGACCTGCTCGCCGAGAAATGCGATTTCTTCAGCATCGGCACGAACGACCTCATCCAGTACCTGCTCGCGATCGACCGCGGCAACAGCCGCATCGCACACTTGTACGACCCGACGCATCCTGCGGTCCTGCGGGTTCTCAAGCAAATCATCGACACGGGCCACGCGCACCAGCGCAAGGTCTGCGTGTGCGGTGAGCTCGCGGGCGATTCCATTTACGTGCCGTTGCTGCTCGGGTTGGGCGTCGATGCACTGAGCATGACGCCCACGTTGCTGCCGGCGGTGAAGTTCATGATCCGCGCCATGAAGATGAGCGACGCGCGGGCGCTGGCAGCGGAGGCGCTGCGGCAGACCGACGCGAAGAAGACCTACGCGCTCGTGGAGGCTTTCTACAAGGAACGCGTCAAGGCGGAGTGATTCCCGCCCGCCACGCCGCGCCGTCGCCCGCGGGGCGCGCGGAAGCATCAACCGGCAACACGCGGCCGGTCCGTGGTGGCGGGAGCAAACCCCAGTGTCCGCGAAGGTCGGGGTGGGCGGCAATGTCACGTATTACGTGACATTCCGCGCGGGGGGGCGGGGCTTTTAATCGGTGCAAGCGGTTCGCGGGCGAACCAGTTGCCGGCGTCGGGGGCGATATGCTTCGTCTGCGCGCCAGGGCGGGCGTAAACTGCCGGACCCATGAGAGACGAATACCTGTTAGCCGCGAAGAAGGTCATCGACGATCCGTACGTTCTGGTGAACGTCGTCTCGCGTCGCGTGAAGCAACTCCGGCGCGGCGCCCGGCCGCTGGTCGAGTCGCTGGAAAAACTGTCCGCCGAGGATACGGCCCTGCGTGAGATCGCCGAAGGCAAGATCGGGTTCACGTTCGACCTGACCGTCCTGAAGTAGGCCGCCGGTTTAGCGGGCGTCAGTCGACGCGGAACACCTCGGCCCGGAATTCGTTCGTGCCGAGCACGCCCGAAGCGATTTCCGCGGTGCCGGCGAGCGTCGCCACGCGGGCGCGCAGCGTCATGAGCTGGCCCGGCAGCAGCGGCTCGATGGGGCCGTAGAATTGGGAGAGGGAGAAACTCGCCGCCTTGCCCGGGGTGGCGCAGGCGTCGCCGCGGGCGATCTGCGCCTCGCGCTGGCTTTCGCGGCCGTGGGGGCCGGTGATTTCCTTGGTGATGACGAAGCGGATGCGCGCCTTTTCGTCCGAGAACTCGATCATGGAGAACGTCAGGCCCAGCTTCAGCAGGATGCAGCGGCCCTCGAGGTCCTCCGGGAAGACCGAGTAGTCCCACACCAGCTCGAGGCTGGGGATGAGCAGGCCCGGGCGGTCGAGGCCGTAGGATTCGTCCACGCGCAGGGCGTCACCCGTGTGGTGTTGGAAGTCGACGAAGAGCGGCGTCGGATTGGCGTAGGGCATGGCGGGGGAGGGCTCTTTCAACGTTCAACGTTCAACATCCAACTTTCAACTTTCAACCACCGCGTCCCGGAGGCGCGGTCGCGCTCAGCGCGCGGCCTTGATGCCGGTGGCCAGCAGGGTTTCGAAGAAGGGTTCGGTGGTTTCGCGGGAGACGGCGGTGACCTCGGCCTTGGCGAAGCCCGCTTTTTTGAGGAAGCCGTGGAGGGCGCTTTCCTTGAAGCCCAGCCAGAGGTCGCCGAATTGTTCGTGCGCCTTTTCGTAGTGGTGTTCGTTCAGGTCGAGGATGACGACCTGGCCGCCCGGCTTGAGGATGCGGAAGGCCTCGTTGACGGCGTTCTGCGGGTGGTTGGCGTGGTGGAGGGCCTGGGAGAGGATGGCGAGGTCGACGGATTTCTCCGGCAGCGGGACGGCCTCGATGTCGCCCAGCTTGTAGGTGAGGTTGGCCAGGCCGTTCTTGCGGGCCAACTCGGTGCCCACCTCGACCATGCGTTCCGAGTTGTCGATGCACCAGACCCGCTCCGCGCGGTGGGCGATCAGCTGGGAGATGAGGCCTTCGCCCGCGCCCAGGTCGGCGACGGTGATGGCCGGCACGAGGCGGAGGGCCAGGTGGCCGATGGCTTCCCAGGAGCGGCCCGGGCAGTAGTTTTTGCCCAACTTGCCCGCGATGAGGTTGAAGTACTGTTCGGAGACCCGGCGCCGTTTCTGGAGGACGCGGTCGAGGCTGTCGCGGTCCTCGGCCGATTCCGGCAATTCCGTCACGGAGTCGCACGCCGCGCGCAGCAGCGCCAGTTGTTTCGGTTCGAGGGAAGGCCGGAGGGAGTAGAACGCCTTTTTGCCTTCGCGGCGGTCGCTGACGAAGCCTGCCTGGCGCAGGAGGGCCAGCTGGGAGGAGATGCGCGACTGGGCCATGCCCAGGATTTCCTGGAGTTCGGCGACGGACAGTTCCTCCTTCAGCAAAAGCGCCAGCAAGCGCAGGCGCGTGGAGTCGGAAAGGATTTTCAGGTGGTCCCAGGAGGAATTCACGTCCCGGATTACTGAACGGAAACCCGCCGCTTTACAAGAGCGGCGGGGTCAGCATTTGCCGGTTGTGGCGGGTGCGTAACGGTAGCCAGATTTCGGAGTCACCCGCACCGCCTTGCGCAAGTCGACGTGGATGCGTTTGTACGACGCGACGAGCTTGCCGACGAGGACGCGAATATTGGCGGTGTCGCCGTCGAAGCTCCTTCCGCAAATCTGCTGGTACAATTGCTCGTAGCTGACGAGCTGGCCCGGGGCCTCGGCAAGCAGGCGCGCGAGTTCAATTTCCTTCGGGCTGAGGTGGGCGGAGTGCCGTCCTCGGAGCAGGCGTTGCTGGTCCGGGTCGATTGTGGCGCCGGCCATCGTGAAGCGGGTGGAGGGTGCGGCGCCGGTGGCGCGGGACCCGCGCAGGATTCGGCTCGAGTATTCCACGAGCACGTCGGGCCTCAACGGATCCTTGAGTACGCAGACGGCGCCGAGGTGGATCTGGCGGGCTTCCTGTCCGGCGCTGCAGTCGGCGCGAGCCAGGACGATCACCGGCGTGTCAGGGAGCAGGTCAGCGCCCGTCAGCCAGGAGAGAATGTCATCCGAGTATCCGTCCGAAAGCTGTTGGCGGGCCAGGACGAGGGTCGGCGGGATTTTCCGCGCCAGAGTCTTGAATTGCGCGACGGAAGTGCAGGCTCGGGCGGTTCGCGTCTCGCCGGCAGCGAGGACGGACAAGGCGGTGGCTTCCCTGAGGTTGCTGGAGACGACCGCGATCACGGGAGGTGGCTAGGTGGGAAGCACGAGCAGCAGTTCGAATCGGCCGTGACCGGGGGCCACCGAAAATCCCAGCATGCCGTGGGCCTTGCGCAATCCGTGGACCAGTCCGCGGGCCGGCAGGCGGATTGGCGAGGAGGCGTCGCCTTCCAGCCACCCTTTGATCTCCTCCTGTGCAAGCGCGGGGCTGCTGGTGCGGATGCTAACCACGACGCCAGGCTGGCTGTGCAGCGCCTCCTTGCGATTCATCCATGCGACGTTGGTCGACTTCATCGCCCGGTAGGCGGTATCGAGCCGGGTGGTGCCCTGCGTGCGGATTTGCACCGTCGTGCCCGGGGCGGCGACCTCGACCGCGGCGCCCACGACCGGGATCAGGAGCAGGAGCAGTTCTATTCCGGACAAGTTCCGGACGACGGCGTTCTCCTCTGCACCGGCGGCATCGAACGCCTTGCGTTCCTTGTCCACCTGTCCCCAGCGCGAACAGATGGTCACGGCGTTGGCGAGGCAGCTGCCCAGGTGGGCCGGCGAGTTGTCGCGATTGGCATAGGTCGTGTTGAAGAAACTCTCCGCCACGCTGGTGGCGGCTTCCGCGGTTTTGCGCGCTTCCTGGATGATGCGCGCCAGTCCCGCCAGGCTTGGATCCGGGCGCTCCCGTTGGGAAAGCTGATGACCGGCGCTCGCGAGCAGGGCGTTGATGGTGGTCAGCAGATTGGCCGACTGGAGGAGGGCGTCGCGCGCCGACTCAGATGCGGTGAATTCGATGTCGCGCTCGATCTGGGCATGGTACAGTTCACGCGCCAGCGAACCTGTGTCCTGGGCCAGGGCCAATTCCTGGCGCCGCAGCCGGGTGCGCTGGATCCAGCCGGGCAGCTGGTGTTCGAGGCTGGACCGGTCAGGGAGAGGTTTGTCGATGAAGTCGTAAACCTGCAGCGGAATCGCCCGGCGCAGATTTTCCTCAGTGCCGTGTCCGCTTAGCACCACAAAACCGAGGCCGGGATCAACGCCCCGGGCGGCCTCGATGAAGTCCAGTCCGTCCATGCCCGGCATCTGGAGGTCGACGATGCACAAGTCGAAGCGCGCGTGCTTGATTTTCAAGAGCGCCGCGTGCGGATCGGCGCACGTGACGAGTTCGTGTTGCTCCGCCAGCCGCAGGCGCAGGGAGGCGTGAATCTGTGGCTCGTCATCGACCGCAAGGATTCGCGGCAGGGTCAATGCGGCGGCATCAAACAGGGCGGAGGACGGGTTCACGCGGGATGAGGCAGCGCGGCTAGGCCGCGGGGATGCAGACGATGCATGATCGGCTGGGCGGCAGTTTCCGGTTGTTCGGCGGAACGCGGCCCGGCGATGGGAAACACGGCAGTGAACCGTGCGCCGCGACCGGGTGAGTTGTGCACTTCGATCGACCCGCCATGGAGTTCAACAATCTTGCGGCAGATCGAGAGCCCCAAGCCCAACCCTCGGATGGCGTGGCCGGTGTTTTTTGTCGTGAAGTACGGGTCGAAGATCCTCTTGCGCAGCTCCATTGGAACTCCCGGGCCGTCGTCCTGCACCGAGAGTAAGACCGTTTCGCCGGGTCCGGCGGTAATCGAAATTGATACCGTCCCGTCGGCCGGAGAGGCGTCGATCGCGTTGTTGACCAAGTTGAGGGCCAGGCGTTGGAAGAGCCCTGGATCGGCCCGGAACAAAGTGGCCGCGGCCGGCTCGGCGCGAAGGGTGACGCCCCGTCGTGTTGCGCGCTCCCGGGCGACCGTCAGCAGGCCGCCAAGAATCTCGCCGGGCACGATTTGGTTTAGATCCAGGTTCAGCCGGCGCGAGAAGAACATGCTTTCGCGAATGTACTCGTTCATGACCTTCACGGCTTGGGAGGCGGCCGCGTGTACCTCCGCCTCGGTGCTGCCGGGCGCGGCGCGGCCTTCGGTGTGGAGCAAATACGTCGCGACCGGCGTCGTGAGATTGTTCAGGTCGTGCGCCAGGCTTCTGGACAACATCATGGCGGATTCCATCTGCGCGAGCTTGGCCGCGTGGCTCGAGAGGGTCGCATGCGCCAGGATGTTGTCCATCAACTCGGCAAGATCGATGAGCTGTCGAATGTCCGGGTAGGTGTAGGGCCGCAGCGATCTCTTTTCGCCGAATGCTAGTATGAGGCTTGGTCGATCTGTATTTCGAGGAATCGCTAGCAAAGCTCCAAAACCATTCGCAGACATGAGCTGCCTGCAGCTTTCTGTGCCGGATTCCGGGCGCCTACGCTGCAGGGATTCGGGAGTGAGCCACCCGTCCTTGCAAAGTGCTGGCAGTCCCTCCCATTGCTCGGGCAAGCTTAAGGATGCGCTCTGGTAGGATCTACCATCCAGGGACAAAAGTTCCACACGTTCAGTTTGGCACCAATCGCGCAAGAACTTCGAAAATTTCCGCCGGACCTCTTCCGTATCCGATTCGAGTTTGGCGAATTCGATCAGCTCTTTTCTTGGGCGCAGTAAGATTCTTTCGGGGTCCAGCTCTAGCCACCTTAGTATTGCTCGCTCGCACCCCATCGCGGTGAGGGAGGCGCCGACAACTGCAACAACAACATTGATTGGATAGCTCCAGAGGATTGTTGCTGGGGGAAATATTGCGGCGGCTGCGGCGCACAAGATGGCGAAAAATAAACTTCGTCTTGCGATAGATGCTATCACCTGACGCGCATCGAAAATTCGGTGGCTGCAAATGGCCCATAAAGTAAGCGCGTGCATGACCGAAAAGGCCACGGGACCACACAACATCGGCCAGCGAGTTCCAAATAGATGTCCCAACAGGTTTAAGAGAACAACGGCGAAGCAAGCACAGATCGTGTTGAACACGAAAAACTGCATCTGAATCTTGTTTGCGCCGGTTACTTTATGAATCTGCCGCAAGGCATCTACTAGCAGAGCTATGCACGAAACGCCTATTGCCACCGCATACACAAAATACATGTGCCCGTGTTTTGGTGACATAGGCGTCGAATCGATCGGAATGAATTTGGCTGAAAGAGGGACTAGTGCGATCAGACAGGAAACCAAGAACCACATTCCTGAACTTCGAAGGACTTGGCTAAGATTGCTCTCACTCAGGAGCGCGGACCGCATCAGCCAAATGATCCAGACAGAGAATGCGGCTATGCTGGAACTCGATCGAACCCAATGCACCACGGAATCCGCCGGTCCATCAGAGTACTTCGATCCCTCCATGGCGGCCATGAACACACAGAGAAACCACAGCGCGATCCAAGCTGATGTGAAAAAGAAAATGCGATTTATGGTGCGTCTTGGATTAACGAGAAGAATCAACGTACCGTTTGCGAGGCTGAGGACTCCTGTGCCAAAATATAGTACGGCGCTCATCGTGCGGACGGATAGGACGCGAATCTCAATACTTTGCGGGGCAGGGTATCACCTCTGCTCTTGGTGTGGTTTCCAAAAAAGGGCCTCTTTGTAGGTGGCAGCCTCAGGCCCTTCTAATCGGTCGGAGCGACCGCGATTGATTTACGAAGTGCGCTGGATCAACGCCCATCCGTGATCCAGTTTCACGAACTGCACCAGCCTCGGGAAACTTCGCTTACAATTAATAAGCCGCTTTCCCTCAGTGGCTTCAGATTACATCGCCTCGAACCTCGGCGGGAATCGAGGTGCCGTTTCAGCGCAGCGACCCGAACGAAATCTGAATATCCGTTCCCTTGATCCCGGGGCCGGCCTGGAGGGTGCCGCCGTGGAGGCGGAGGATTTCGCGGGCGAGGAAAACGGACAGGCGGCCTTCGTTGGGCGTCGAGCCGGGGGCGGGGAGGGGCAGGACGCCGTCGAGTTCGAGGCGTTTTCCCTCAACCGTGACGATGGCCATGCGCTGGGCGTCGGTGCCGGCGGTGCGGAGCGTGAGCAGCATGCCGGTCGTGCCTTCGTCGAGGCGGTTGGCGGCGAGGGCCTCGATGATCGCGCTGAACGCGAACCGAATCAGGTTCGCATCGAGGTTGAAGACGATCTGCTCCTCCGAGAAACGGGTGCCGAGGCCGCGCGCCGAGGCGAGCTCGGTCAGCAGGGCGTTGAGGTCAACGGGTTGCGCGGTGGGCGCCGCAATTTCACCGAGAACCATGGCGTGCTCCGCGAGGCGCTGCAGTTTCTGCACTTCCGTGCCGAGGGAAACTTCCGAGGCGAGCAGCGCGGCGCCATCGGGCGCGGGCAGCGTGGCGGCCAGCGGCGGACGGCTCTGGCTGCGCTGCAGCAATTGGGAAAACGTCACGAGGGAAACCAGCGGATTCGACAGCTCGTGGCTGAGCGTGAGGCCGAGGTTCTTGAAGAGGGCGCGGCGGTGCTGTTCCTGCTCGGCGCGGATGCGCTCGATTTCCGGGGCGGCTTCCTCCCACTGGACCCAGACGCCGTCGATTTCGGGTGCGGGACCGGCGGTGACGCGGAAGCGATGCGGCGGGCGCGCGGGTTGCACGATCGTGCGCTGCGCATGCAGGGCTTCGCTGGCCACGGCGCGCACTTCGACCGGCAGGTCCATCGCGGCGATTTCCGCGCGGGAGAGGACGCGCGAGCCTGGAAGGTATTTGGCGCGCAGCGCGTTCACGGAGTTCGCGCGCTGGAGTTCCTCGAGCTGGGCGGAGCGTTCCAGACAGCGTTCCAAGAGGCGTCCTTGCAGGACGGCGCGGAACTTGTCGTTCTCGCGATACGGCGCCCCATCGGCCCGCGGTCCCAGCGCCATCCAACCGAAGAGTTGTCCGCCGACGTGCAGCGGGATCAGCAGGCGGGCCGACCAGGTTTGCAGCTGCTGCCGAATCGGCGCGTCGAAGGCGGGATCCTCGGGGCCGGCCCACTGTGAGACGTCGAGCGCGGCGGGATGATCCTCCAGCCAAAGGGCGAGCGGGTGACCGGCGTCGCAGCGATGCAGGTCGTCGTCGGACACAAAGGCGTCGCCCTTGCGGAAGAAGAACAGGACGCGACCGGACTTGAGATTGTAGCGGCCGGCGCGCCGGAATTCATCCAGCAGGCGGTTGCGATCGCCCAGATGGGAAAGGGCGCTTTCCAGGAAATCCCAGGACTCCGTCGATTCGCCTTGGGCGGACGGCATTGACGGAGCCGTTTCGCGGTTGAAGGGCGGCGCGCTTTGCCGGGTCCGTTCCAGGGTGGTTTGAAGTTGGGAGTTCTTGTCCGCGATTTCCTCCAGCAGGCTCACCGACTCGGCCAGCCGGGTGCGGCTCTCGTCGTAGCTGAGGAACAGGCGGGCGACCCGGTTCTGGCGGGCTTGTTCAAACGGCTGGCTGTGGGGCTGGCCAACCAGGATGACCAGCGTGCTGCTGCCGGCTGCGAGGCGGGCCCGGGGATCGTTAATATCCGTCACCCAGACCCGGGCGCCGGGACGTAAAAGGTCTCTTTGGAGATCGGCGGGGCGGGGGAAGGTGGCGGGTTCGCGCGGGCGGAGCTGGTGCTTCCATGCTGCTTCGAGACCGGGGTCGGGTGTGGTCAGGATAAGGGTGGCGGGCATGGAAACGTGATGCGGAAGGTCGCTCCGGGGCGGTCTATTTCGGGCACTATGATGGTCGCCTTATGCTCGTGCAAGATATCTGCGCAAACGGCCAGACCGAGGCCCATCCCCTTGGTTTTGGTCGAGGCAAAGGGGTGGAACAGGCGCGCGCGCTGGTCGGGTGGGATGCCCGGGCCGTTGTCGCTGACTTCCAGGATGACGCTGCCGTTGGGAGAATTCCGGGTCCGCAGCTCGACCCGGCGGTCGGTTTCCTGCTGTTCAAGGGCCTGAAATGCGTTGATCAGGAGATTGATCAGGACCTGCCGGATGGCGCTCGCATCGGCCCAGATGGTGTCGGCCGAGGCATTGTAGATCGATGCCAGGGAGACGCGGGCTTCGGCGGCCCGGGTCAGCATGAGGTCGATCGTTTCCCGGGCGACGGCATGGAGCGAGATGCGATCCATCTGGTGACGCCGGGGATTGGAGAGATCGAGCAGTTGCTGGGTGAGGCTGTCGATTCGGTCGACTTCCGCGGGAATCAGGACGTTGAAGCGTCGGCGAAACTCGGGGTCCTCGAAGCGGGATGGCAGCAAGTGGGCGAAGGTCTTGATCGAAACCAGTGGGTTGCGGATCTCGTGGGCGAGGCTTGCGCCCAGCAGGCCGATTGTCGCGAGCTGTTCCGACTGCCGGGCCTGCATCGTGAGACGTGAGCGCGCGAGAATGTTGTCCATGAACTCCGCGATTTCCTGGACTTGTTGGACTTCCGGGTACGTGAACGGGCGGTGATTCACCTTGGTGCCGAGGGCGAGCAGCAGGGAGGGCGTGGTGCTGCCCCGCGGGGCGGTCACGAGGAGGCCCAGGTCAAATTCGCCGAGGAAGTGCCGCAGGTCGACCAGGCCCGGTTCGGCGCGCTGGCGCTGCAAGCTTTCGGGGGTCGTCCAACCCGTGCGACACAGCGCCGCGTGGGCCGGGCGGTCCTTCGTGAACTCGAGATCCCCCGCGGCATAAACCTCGCCGCTGTCAAACAGCAACCGCGCATAGTTGGCCTGTCCCCAAGAGCGGAGAATCGTCTCGAAGGATGCTAGCAGTTTGTCCGGATTTGGTTCGCTGCGGGCTAATTCGATCAAGTTTCGTCGGAGTGCCCCCATGGTATGTTCTGGGCTCAAGCGAAACCACTCTCGCGTTTTCCTTTCGAAGAAAAGCGCAACGGCGCTAACCACCACCGCACTCAAGATGAGTGTAACGGTTAGCGGGAGGAGGTCCCTCAACGAAAACTGCACTCCGATGAGTACCAGTGCCAGGAACACAACCAATGTCAGGCGCTGCGCTAGCGATAAAAAAACCTGACGTGCATCAAAAATTCTGTGAACAGTCACGACCCACGCCGTGAGCATATAGAATATCAGCACGATTACCGGGCTGAGTCGCGAAAGCACTCGAAGGTCGAGCAGGTTCCCAACGACGGTAAGCGCAATGATGGTAAATCCGCTTAGCGCTCCGTTGCCGGTTAGAAACTGTAATTCGATTTTTCGAATTCCTGTTTCACGGCGTGCGCGAACAAGTGACAGCAGGAGCAGTGTGAGGTACAGAGCTCCGCAGCTTACATTGTAAACGTCGGACAGAACTCCGCGTTTCGAGTTTCCCGGAGTAGATCCCGAGGGAATGAATGATTCACTGAAGCACATCGCAGCCAAGCCGCTTCCTACGACGAACCAAGGCCACGATTTAAGCAGGGTCTTGTGGAAATTCCCGGGTGTCGTTATGACCGATTCCGCGAGGAGCCACAATATCCACGGGAAAAACGCAGCCACCGCTGAGTTTGCTCGAAGCCAAGGGACCGGGCTGCTGTTCGGATCGAACTGGAACGCGATGCCTGCACTGTACGCTTTGAAAACAAAGCAAAGCCAGAGAGTGACTAATCCCGAGAAAAGTGCGAAGACGCGGTTTTGAAAGCGTCGTGGATTTGCCCAAAACACCGCGAGCCCAACGACCAACGATAGAACGGCGGTCAGTAATACAACGAATTTCATTTCCGCTGCAGTACTAGGCTACTGTTACTCCCCGATATGCCATGCCCGTTGATGAGTGCGGTACTCACCGATAAACGTCGTGGCGAGTTTGATAACGATAGCCTACAATCGGGGTCCGGAGTTTCCCAATTCACGGTCGGCGGAATTACCCCGAACTCCATGCTTAGGGCAGTGCTTCCTATCTGGATTGCGCCAGCCGCAGCCAGCGCGCTACCGACAGCTCCTTTGATGGAACTTGTTGGAATGTTTTCCAGCAGCTGGCCAAATACTTTTTTCAGCGATTGGGCCTCCTTGAAGTCGATTATCCGGTGTCCGGGTCCCCATGCTGAAATATAGTCAACTTCTTCTGGCCTCTGTTTGCTGTTAGCCAGCGCCGTTTGAATGGACTCGTACCAGCCGCTACCTAATTGCCCCGTTTGGTCATTGGCGTGCGCATACCCGGAAACGTATGCGTATCCCCGCCTAGGGCTCTCTTCGGGTTCTAACACAAACATACATGCGCCTTCGCCAATAACACCGGTTGATCGCCAAAGATCGAAAGGGCGGCAGCATTTGTCCGGTAGGTCATCCGTTTTCGGTGCCAAATCGGCCAGACCAAACTCGAGCATCGGATGGTAGAACAATGGGGCTTCGGTTCCGCCGCAGATCACGAAGTCTGCTTGCCCAGACGCAATATATTCGGCGCCTTGGCCCACGGCGTCCAAGCCCGCGCAACAAGCTGTCTGCAGTGTCATGACTCTTGCAGGTGTGTCCAGATACTGTGCGATCTTGTCTGCCGCCGCGACCGACAGGATCTGGCTCAGTACATTCGGTTGTCCCAATCTAGGACCTTTTTTGGCGACCAGACCGATTGCTTTAATCAGCCCTTCGCAGTCCATTAATGTTGTACCGGTTACAACGATTGGATTTTTGCCTTCGAGGTCCTCGCGGCTTAATCCGGCGTCTCGCAACGCTAGAATCGTAGCTGCCAGACCGAATTGGGTATGTCGCGGCATCCTCTTCGTGGTCTCGTCTGGTGCATAGGCCTTGAGGTCGAAGCCTGAAATCTCTGCCCCGACAAATGGGCCAGCGGCTGGATCGAAATGAGTGATGGAGCGTACCCGGCTGATTGACTCCCCAATTCCGTGAAAAAAATCAACCCGGCCCGTTCCAGCCGGAGTCACCGGTCCGATGCCAGTAATTTTAACGCGACGCCGCATAGCAGTACCGCTCCAGCGTGGAAGTCAGGGTGTAAGGCGTCGAGAGATTGCTCAATGGTCTGGTGGTTCTTGGGACGGGGGCGCCACGGCAAGTGCGCGCCACGGACTTGTTGCCGACTAGTTTCACATATCGCAAGCCCGTCATTAGAAAAGAGATTTGCGCTGAACCATTGCGGCAGCACTAATCTCCCGAATCATGACTGCCCCTGAATTCGAGGCTCGCGTTGTCGCTTGGGCCCGGGGGCTTTCCGACCTGGAGGCGCTGGTGCAGATCGGGTCGCGGGTGCAGGCGGGCGGGGTGGTCGACGAGTGGTCGGATTGGGACTACCAGCTCATCGTGCAGGATCCGAATCGGTACCTGAACCGGGAGTGGCCGGCGGCAATCGCCCCCTGCTGGTCGGCGCATTTCGAGCGGACGGAGCGCGGGGTCACCAAGCTGAGCGCGGTGTTCGAGGGCGGTTTCGAGGTCGATTTTGTCCTGCTGACGGCGTGGCAAATCAAGCTGGTGTGCTGGGTCATGCGCCACCCGGGGGCCGCATCGTGGCTGCCGGCCGCCGTGGGACGCGGGGTACGCAATCTCCAACTGGTCGCCGCCCCGGGCTACCGGGTCATCCTCGGGGGACCGGCCTGGGCCGAACGCTACGCGGGTGTCGGCACCGCCTGGAACCGCGCGGATTTCTCGGCGACGGATTTCGAGCACCATGTCACCGGGTTCTGGCGCCACGCCGTCTGGGTCGCCAAGAAACTCCTTCGGGGCGAACTGCGCGCGGCCCTGCGCTGGCACCTCGTCGAAGTCCGCGAACACACGCTCGCCCTCCTGGCGGAGGAAGCGCGGCTCGAGGGCCGGACCACCCGCCCGGAGGCCCGCCAGGCGGAACGCTGGCTCAGCCCGGATCGGCTGCAACAAACCAGCCGCCCGTTCGGTCCGGACCGGGCCCTGCTGGCGGCGGCGTTGCTCGAGGAAATCAAGCTCTTCCGCGAGACGAGCCGGCGCGTGGCGGAGAAACGCAATTTCCCCCTGCCGGATCGGGCCGCTCTGGAGGCTTGGCTCAATCGGGAGCTCGCCAAGGCCACCTAGGCAGCGTCAGCCCTGCGCCAGCGGGAACTCGAGCGTGAAGGTCGTGCCGCCACCCTGGCGGGATTCGACGCGCATCTCGGCGTTGTGGGCGAGGGCGATGTGACGGCAAATGGTCATGCCGAGGCCGGTACCGTGCGCCTTGGTCGATTCGATCGGCTTCTTCAGGATCGCGTCCAAAACCTGGGGCGGCAGTCCGCTGCCGTTGTCTGCGACCGACAGCACGGCCTTGGTCGGCTGGCGGCGGATCGACACCATCACGCGAGACGCGCCGGCCTCGAGGGAATTCTTGATGAGGTTCTGCAGGACGCGCATCACCTCGTAACGCACGCCCGTGATCGCCGCATCCGGGTCCCCGTCGATCTCGATGCGCGGCGAATCGAAGAACAGCACGGACTTGGTCTCGGTCGCGGCCCCATGCAGGGTGAACGTCTCGGTCTTGCTGATGTTTTTCGTGCTCTGCCGCCACGACTCGGCGAGGTGCAGGCAGAACGACGAGCAATGCTCGAGGCGCTGCGCGTAGTGCACAATGCGGTCGATCGAGGCGGACTTGTTGGGCAGGTTCTGCGCCTCGTCTAACAGCATGTTCGTGTAGCCGATCGTCACGACGAGGGGATTGCAGATGTCGTGCACCATTTCCGCCGCGGCCTGGCCGTAGCCGACCTGCATCTGGTGCTTTTTCTGCTCGGTCTTCACCGACTCGTACATGTCCTCGAGCTGCTTGAACAACGTGGCCCGCTTCCGCCGTTCCATCGACTGCATCGCGTGGCGGCGCACGGCCGCCTGCAGGACCTCGACGTCGAACGGCTTCTTCAAGTATTCGTTGGCGCCCAGGCTGATCGCGGCCTGCGCCGAGGCCAGCGCCCCGTAGCCGGTCATCATGATCACCGCCACGTCGCCATCGATCCGGCGCAACTCCTCCAAACCCTGGATGCCGTTCTTCTGCGGCATGCGGATGTCCATCACCACCACCGCGAAGGACTCCTTCCTGATCAGCTCGAGCCCGCGGTCCACGCGGTCGGCGGTCTGGACTGAAAATTCATCCTGGAGCAGGTAGCTCATGCTTTCCCGCGGCCCCAGCTCGTCGTCGATGACGAGTACCTTGGGGCGACTCGTAGCCGGGGTGGGAGTGGTGGGCGGCGTGTCGAGCATAGGGAAATTGGCCGCAGGCTGTAGCCGCCCTCTCAATTTGGCAATCCGAAGCTAAGGCGCCCGATTGCTAAATTGTTGTTATGTTCCCGGACGCCTCTCGGAACCCCCGGTGGCGTTTGGCTTTAACCACCGAGCCCCCGCAGAGCCAGAAGGGATGGACAGCGGGCCAGCTTGGTCTCCCCCCTGGGCAGTGTCACCCGACGGGATTCCGTCACTGCGGAGGCTCGATGGTTAAATTCCAGGGTCCGCCGGCGGGGCCGGATTGCCGACTCAGGTTCGGCCGGGGCCGCGGACCAATGCTCGAAAGAACAGGGCCAAGGCTGCGCGGGGCGAGCGACACGCCAAACAGTTTGCTGTAATTTTTCTGTAAGTGCCGGCAACGATCGCGCGCGGCTCCGCCGAGGGGATCATGCCCCGATGCGGACACAAAAAAGCCGCGCGGTGAGGCGCGGCTTCGAATTGATCGCGGGCGGACGCTTAGCCCTTCGCGTCGACGAAGCGGGTGATGCCGGCGACCTGGTACTCGTGGTTGGCGCCGCCGATCTTCAGCTTCACGTGCTCGCCGACCTTCTTGCCCATGAGCGCCTGGCCCAACGGGGTCTTGTAGGCGATGCGGTGCGCATCGGGATCGCTGTCCCACGCGCCGAGCACGGAGTAGCGGACGGCCTTGCCGGACGTGACGTCCCGCAGGTCGACCACGGTGCCCACGGACACCTGGTCGGTCGTCGCTTCGGAGAAGTCCGTGATGCGGGCGCGGGCGAGGTCGCGTTCCAGCTGCGCCTTCTGGCCCATGAGGACCGACTGGTCCTGCTTCGCCATCTTGAACTCGGAGTTTTCCTTCAAATCGCCGTGCTCGCGGGCGATCGAGATCGCCTTGGAGTTTTCCGGGATGCGGCGGGAAACGATGTCCTCGTACTCGATGCGCTTCTTTTCGTAGCTCTCGCGGGAGACGAAGAACTGCTCGTCCTTGGTCTCGGCTTCGCCGGAAACGAGGGACTGGAGCGACGGGAACAGCTTGATGAAGCGGGCGAGCAGCGACTTCTTCGTCAGCTCCTCGAAGCCCTGGTTGAGCAGCAGGCTGTTGCCGAGGTCGCGGGCCGTCTCGGTGTCAGCGGACGCCAGCAGGTCGGAAATCAGGTCGGCATCGTCGCTCAGCGCCTCGGCGAGCGGGATGCGGCGGGTGCCGGCGGACTGCAGCGCCTCGTAGTCGATCGCGAAGAAAATCGCGCCGAGCAGGCGGGGCGTGATCAGGTCGTTGAGCAGCTTTGCGAACTTCTTCGAGTGGCGGTTCTTGATGATCCAGAGCAGCACCGGGGCGCGGAGATTCTGCTCGGACTTCCAGCGGTTGAGCGCGGCGGCGAGTTCTTCGCCCTGGCCGTTCTCCATGAGGAAATTGATGCACTCGGTCGTGAACTTGCCCTGCGAGGTCTTCAGGAGCGCGAAGACGATCTCGCGCCACTCGAGCGGGTGCGTCTCCTTCACGAGGTCGAGGAAACGCGATTGGAAGTGGACCGGGATCTTCTCGGCGATGGCCGTCAGGCCGCGGACTTCCTTGATGAGCTCCGACTGGCTCGGGTTGGCCGAGTGGTTGTCGTGGCCGAGGATCTTCGCGAGCTCGTCGCGGACAAACGCACCGTAAAGGCGCTCGGAGGAATCCAGCTGGTTGCTGTCGCGGACAGCTTCGGTGATGCCGGAGAGCACCTGCGCGAGGCCGGCCTTGGACTCTTCCTTGATCGACGCGGCGAGGAGGTCCTCGGCGAGCGAGATGCGGCGGCGGGCGGAACGGGTGTTGGAGAACTCCTCCATGATCTCGGTCTCGGCGGAAACCGGCTCATCGCGGACGATGTACGCCTCGGTCTTCTTGGCCGGGACGCCGACGCGGGGATCCTTCACCAGCTGCTTTTTGACGTTCGAGAACCAGCGCTTGAACTTCTCCTCTCCGACGACCTGCGAAAGCACGATCTCGAGCTCGATGGCGCTCGCGGCCTTGCCCGGATACGCCGACAGGGTGTCGATCACGAGCTGCACGGGATTCTCCTCCACGAGCTCCTTGATCTTGGCCGGCTCCGTTTCCTTGCGCGCCAGAATGTGCTTGGCCGGAAGGACCTCCATGCTCGACACGCAGAAAACCGGATCCATGCGGTGGGCTTTCTTGCCCTTGAAATCGATGACCAGCTTCTGGTCGGCGTCGTCATACGACTTGATCTGGCCGAAACCCCAGCTCCGGTGCACCACGTAAGCGCCGGGTTCCATCGCCTCCAGTTTGGCTTTGGACGCCTTGAGGGCGGGGTGCTGGCTGACGATCGCGGAGATGGCTTCGGAATTCATAATTGCGTATCTAGTCGGTGAACCGATTAGTTGAGTGGATAATGCCGGAAGATGTCAAACAGGGTTTGGAACCAGCCTCAGCCGCGTCGAAACCCTCCTTCGGCGGCTGGGAAGCAGCCGTCGGTCTCACCGAGCGATGGTTGGCGCGCTCAGAACGCGTTGATGCGTTGCTGGAAGGACTTCCAACAGCCCTCGTCGGTCAGGAACGCGCCCGCGCGCAGCAACTTTTTTATGGGGTCGTGCGCTGGTCCAGCCGCCTGGAAGCTGCGCTCCACGGGTTGATGGCGCGGCCGCCTCGGACCAAGGTCCGCGCGGTCCTGCTGCTGGCCGGCTTTGAGATGCTCGATGGCGGCGAACCGGCCAAGGTCATCCACCACGCGGTCGAAAAAGCGAAGACGGTGTGCAGCGCGAAGGAAGCGGGCCTCGTCAACGCCGTCGCCCGCAAACTGGCCGCCCGCCTCAAGGAAACGCCGGCCGACCTTGCGACCGAATTTGCCCACCCGGAATGGCTGGTCGGACGCTGGACGCAGCAGTTCGGCGCCGCCACCACCCGAAAACTGCTGGAATGGAACCAGCGGCCGTCGCCCGTTTACGCACGCTGGCGCCAGGACGGGCCCGTGCCGGGGTTTCTGACGCCAACCAAGTGGCCGGGGTTTTTTGAAGTGAAGGCCGGCAAATGGGACGAAGTCCGCCGCTTGGCCAACGAGGGCGCGCTCTATCTGCAGGATCCCTCGACGCGACTCTGCATCGGCCTCCTCGCGCCCCAGCCGGGCGAGATCATCCTGGATGCCTGCGCCGCGCCGGGTGGGAAAAGCCTCTTCATCGCGGACACCATGAAGTCCGGCAAGGTCGTGTCCCTCGACGAACCCGCGCCGGCGGGCAAGCCCGGCGAGCCGGGCAAGGTGGACATCCGGCTGGTGCGCCTGAAGGAAAACCTGTCGCGCGCCCCCGCGGGCGTCGACGTGGCGCTGGTCGAGGCGGACCTCCGCAAGGTGAACACGGTTTTCTATCGCAACCTGAACCTCCCCGAGAGCTACGACGCCGTGCTGCTCGACGCGCCGTGTTCAAACACCGGCGTGATGCGTCACCGCATCGATGTGAAGTGGCGCCTGCAGGACGGCGATTTCGCGCGCCACGCCGAGCAACAACTCGAACTCCTGCACGCTTGCGCCCGCTTGGTGCGGCCAGGTGGCCGGCTGGTTTATTCGACCTGCTCGATCGACGCGCAGGAGAACGAGCAGGTGATCAAAGCCTTCTTCGACAGCCGCGCCGGCGGCCCCTTCAAACTTGAGAAAAAGGTCCTGGCTTATCCCTGGACCGACGGCCACGACGGCGCGGGCGCGTTCTTGTTGGTGAAGGCGAGTTGAGGGTTGAGGGCTCAGCGTTGAGCGTTTCGCCAACGGCCGGTCTTTCAACTTTCAACCTTCACTTTCAACTAGTCGTAGCGGCGGGATGCGCCGCTAGGGCACCAGATCGAAGATCGGGACCTCGATGTCCGTTTCCTTCGTGCCGACGAGAAAAGTGTACGTGATTTTCGCGGCGGTCTTCAGCAACTCGGCGTAGCGGGCATAGTCCCATTTCGCGACGGGTTCGCCGTTGATGCGCACGCAGAGGTCGCCGGATTGCAGGGGCAGCTTGGCGGTGGGCGTGTCCGGGATCACGGTCAACACGCGCCAGTAGACCGGTGACCGCGAGAAGGACAGGCCCGTGTGGCGGCGCGGATCCATCGTAACCGGGCCTTCCTGCTCATGGATGAAGGTCACCTGGTTTCGCCGCTGGTCGAACGTGACGGCGAAGTGGCGCAACAACTCGCCGCCGATTGAGGACAGTTGGTCGGTCAGGTCGACGATGGGCTGTTCGATCGTGTGCCCGCCGAGCAGCACCGATTGGGAGAGTCGTCCCGTCAACTGACGGCGGTCGCCTTGCAACGAAGAGACGACGGTGCCGATGCGGGGACCGTTCGCGAACTGCGGGTGCAGGCCGGTGGGATTGATCGTGAGGCTGCCGTCGCTGCCGGAGTCGATGAGGACAATGAACGATTCATTGCCCATCTGGACCGGGATCAGCGGCGAGCCCTGCTGGTTGTTGAAGGCGATCGTCGAAACGCGCGGCGTCTGTTTCGGCGGCGGGGCAAACACCGCGGGGTACGGCGCGATGATCAGCCGCGAGCCGGGATAATCCAACGTGAGCAGCGTGTTTCGAAACACCGGGAAACCGATGATCCCGTCGATGTTCAATCCGAGGTGCGCGGAGAGTTCCGTGAAGTCGAAGATCAGGGCCGGCACGCGGTCGAAATGCGCGTCGCCCAGGCTCAGCCGGCGCAGGGTGATCGCTTCGAGTTCGATCTCCCCGCCGCTGGCCGACCGGACCTGCATTTTCGACTGTTCGCCTTTTTTCTGCTTCACGGCGAAACGCTTCGCGATCTCCGGTGAAACGTAGGAGACCGTGGACCCGGTATCGATGAGCAACCGGTAGGTGCGGCCGTCGTCCCAGCGGGTTTCCACCAGGAAGAAATTCGAAACCACCCGCGCCGGCAGCGAGGTCGCGGTCACCTCCACCACCGTGCGCCCGGGTGCCTGGCGGTAGTTCGTCGTGCAGCCCGCGAGGACCAGCAGCGCCCCGACCGCGAAAACCAACCGCCGCCAGCCCGCGGCGGCGGGCCGAACCGGAATCGCGGCTGGACGGGACCAGATCATTTGTGCGGTTGCGGGAGCGAAAGCCCAAGGAACCAAGGAATCAAGAGGCCGGCGCCGCCAATCGCAAAGGTCCAGGTGCCGCCGGCTTGGAAAAAGAGGATGCCGGCCACGACCGGGCTGGCGGCGCGGGCGAGGAAGCCGAGCGATCGGAAAATGCCCGTGATGCGGCCCTGTTCCTCGGCGGAGGCGTACAGCGAGACCAGCGACGAGAGGCCGACGTTGGCGAAACCCGAGCCAATCGCGCAGAACGTCAGCGTCAGGAACATCAGCGGCGCCGAGCGCGCCACGCCCACGCTGAGGCCGAGGGCCACGAAACTCACCGCGAGCAAGCCGATCCCGGCGATGGCGGTCCGCTTTTCGCCAATGCGCGGAACCGCGCGGCGCACGAGCAAGCCTTGCGTGAGGATCGAGACGACGCCGAGGTGCACGAAGACCATCGTCAGCTGGCGCGGCGTGTATTGCAGCTGGTCGGCGGTGAAGAAGCTGATCGTCGTCTCGAAAAAGCTGAAGCAGAACGTCACGAGGAAACCCACGAGGTTGGTGCGACGCAGCACCGGGTCCGACAGCGCGAAGATCGCGCGCACGGGATTGCGTTCGCGCGGTCCGGCGGCGCCGCGCTTTTCGGGCGGCAGTGTCTCGGTGAATCGGGCGCCGATCCACAGCAGGTTCACCAGGCACAGGGCGAACGCGATGCCCGCCGGCACGCTGAACGGGTGCACGCCCCATTGGGCCAGCGACGGAAAGTGGTCGAGGAGGCTGATGCCGGACGTCATGCCGCCGATGGCGGGACCCGTCAGGAAACCCAGCCCGAACGCCGCGCCCACGATGCCCATGCCCTTGGCGCGGTTCTCGCGGGTGGTCACATCCGACACCGCGGCGATCGCGACCGCGAGGTTGCCGCCCATGACGCCGCTGACGATGCGGCTGAGGAGGAACAACGTGAATGAGCCGCTGAAAAACAGGACGAGGAAGCTGGCCGCGTTGCCGGCGACCGTCAGGAGAAGCACCGGCCGGCGGCCGATGCGATCGGACCGTGCGCCCCACACCGGCGAAAACAGGAACTGCATGAACGCGTACACGGAACCCAGCAGGCCGGCGAACAAGGCGCCGGTCGCCATCGCCGGCGCGTGCGTGGCCACGGCGATCGACTGGAGTTGCGCGAACACCGTCGCAAAGAGGCCGCCCTGGCTCTCGTGGGCGATGTAGTATTTCAACAGCTCCGGGCCGAGCGGGAAGAAAATGGAGAACCCGATCAGGTCGATGTAGAGCGTCAGGAAAATGACGCCCAGCGACAGCGGCTTGGCGGACGACGTGGCAGGAGCGTGACTGGCGGCGGATGAGCTCAAGACCGGCGAAGATTGAGCAAAAGACGGGCCTGCGCAAAGACTCTTTCCGTCACCGCATCGGATTGCGGAAACTCAGCGGGCGGTCGGCGGCTGGGTCGCCAGCGAGGCCTGGACCTTCTTCGGAAGCTTGGACCGGATTAGTTCGTACGCGTGGCGAATCTGGCGGGTCAGCTGGGCCTCGGGCAGCGCGTCGGGATCTTCGAGCTGTACCCAGTGCAACTTGAAAAGGTTGTAGCGGGCGGGAATGATCCCATCGACCTCGGTGGTTAGCCGCGCGTAGTCCTCAGGCGAGCATTTGAAGGCGCAGCCTTCCATCGTGTCCGCATCCAGCGAAACGATCAGGAACATCTTGCCGCCAACCTTGAACACGAGGTTCTCGCCCCACTGTTTGACAACGGTCGCGTGGGGCAGCGCGAGCACAAAGGTCTTCAGGCGATCGAGGCGCATGTCAGCTGAGGAACGGGCGGGCCGCGGCCAGCAGGGTGCCCACTTCAAAAGGTTTTTGGATGAAACGCACGGTGCCAAAGGGCGCGCAGCGCTGCATCGTTTCGGCCTCGCTGTAGCCGCTCATGAGGACCACCGGTTGGTTTGCCTGCGCGGCGCGCATGCGGCGGAGCGTTTCCTCGCCGCCGATGCCGGGCATGGTCAGGTCGAGCAGCACCACGGAGATCCGGGCGCCATGCGTCCGCAGGATCTCCAGGGCTTCCTCGCCGTTCGCCGCGGTGAAGATCTGGGCGCCGTTCGTCTCCAACACGGTGGCGGCAACGATGCGCACCGCATCCTCATCATCGACGACCAACGCGGTGCCCCGCAGGGGCGTCGGCAAACCGGCGAACGCAAAGGGCGGGGCGGATGCGACCGAAGCGCCCTGGGTCGCGGGCAGCAGCAGGCGGAAGACCGAGCCTTGCCCGGGCGTGGACTCGACGAAAAGCGCGCCGCGATGGCCTTGGACGATGCCAAGCACGGCGGAAAGTCCCAAGCCGCGGCCGGAGAATTTCGTCGTGAAGAATGGCTCGAAGATCCGGGCGATCGTTTCGGGGGTCATGCCGCAGCCGTCGTCCTGCACTTCCAAGCCCGTGTACAGGCCCGTGGGAAGTTCGGGCGTCCCCAGCGCGGAGCGCAGCAACGCGGCGTCAACCGTGCGCGCGAAGGTGCGCACGGTGATCGAACCGCTGGGCCCGGTGATCGCGTCGCCGGCGTTGATGACAAGATTCATGACGATCTGCCGCAGTTGCGTCGGGTCGGCGAGGACGGGCGGCAGATCCGGCGCGAGTTGCAGGTCGAGGCGCACGTTTTTCCGGAGGGAAACTTCCAGCAGGGCGGTCGTCCCGCGGACGAGTTCGCTGAGGTCGATCCGCTCGGTCGTCAGCTTGCCTTTGCCCGCGTAGGCGAGCATTTGCTGGCAAAGGTCGGCGGCGCGGCGGGCGGCCTGCTCGATCTGCTGCAGGTTGCGGTCGATCGGCCGGCCGGCGGCGGCTTCCTGGCGCGCCAGCGTGGCGTTGGCGAGGACGGACGTCAGGATGTTGTTGAAATCGTGCGCAATGCCGCCCGCGAGGACGCCGAGGCTTTCCAGTTTTTGCGCGGCGAGGGCCTTGCGTTCGATCGAAAGTTTTTCCTGCTCGGAGTCCTTGCGATCGGTGATGTCGGTGGAGATGCCGCAGAGCCCGTGCACGCGGCCCTCGGCGTCGCGCAGCGCGAACTTCTGCACGATCGAGGTGGTCGGCCGGTCCGCGCCGGGCAGCGTGATGGTGAATTCCTCGCGCAGGACGGTTTGCGATGACAGCACCTGGGCGTCGGCGACCCGAAAGCGCGCCGCGACTTCGGCGGAGAAAAGTTCCTCGTCGGTGCGGCCAATGAAGTCGCGCGCGGGTTTCCGCCAGAGCCGCGCGTGTTCCCGATTGACGAGCACGTAGCGGCCCGCGAGGTCCTTCACGAAAATCGAATTCGGGTTGTGGTCGAGGATCGCCTGCAGGCGATTTTCGCTGGCCTTCAGCGCCTCCTCGGCGGCCTGGCGCCGGCGGATATCCCCCTCGAGTTCCTTTTGTGTGCGGCGCAGCTCCTCGGTGCGCGCGAGCACTTCGCTTTTCACCAGCTCGGCGCGGCGGCTGACGGCCTGAACGAGCCCTGCGGCCAGGAGTGTCAGGGCGAGGACGCCCGTTGTCCGGACCCAGGGGAGCGGGGAAAACTGCTCCTCGATCCAACCCGCGCGCGGCCGGTAAAGCACATGCCAATTGCGCCCACCGATCGGCAGGGCGAGTTCCTGGGCCATCCCACTGCGGAACTCCGTCAGCGAGGGCGCAGTGGCGCCCCGGGCCTTTGGGTCGGCCGTGCGGTGATACAACACCTGCCGGGCCGGATCGGTCTCGGAGGCGTCGATGAAGAGCATGTCCAACAGCGTGTCCGGCTGGGAAGAGCCGGTCCGCTCCAGGAGGTCGTGGGCAAGGAACACGGCTTGCACGTAGCCTTGGAAAACACCCGGTTCGAGCGAGGCGCCCCGGGCAACCGGGCGCCACACCGGCGAGATCATGATCAGGCCCTGTTGGTCGCGAGGTGCCTGGACCAGCGCCACCTGGCGGGTCAGGGTGATGCGGCGGGTTTCGCGGGCGAGTTGCAGGGCATCGTTCGTGCGGCCGGCTTTCAGGTCCAGGCCGAGTGCGGACTCGTTGCCCGCGAGGGGCTCGACGTACACAATCGGCAGGTAGCTGGCGCGCCGGCCGGCGGGAATCGCGCGGCCCTCGGCCGTCATTTCCGTGAGCCGTACCGGGCCGCGCCCATGGTTCTGGCCGAGTTCCTCCTCCAGCGCGGACCGCTGCGCATCGCTGATCTCCGCCACCCACTCGATGGCGAGCGCGCCGGGCGTGCGCTCGTTCAGCCGCTGCGTTGCCTGGTGAAACTCCGCGGGCGAAACTTTCTCGTCCACCATGAACAGCGTCGAGAGTCCAAACAGGGAGTCTTCGTACCGCCCCAGCACCTCGCGGATCAGGGCGTGCCGGATGGCGGTGCGCCGGATGAACTCGGCGTTGATCCGTTCCATGTCGCGATCGCGGGCATCCTGGAAGGACCACGCGGCCAGGCTCGCACCGGCCAGTGCCACGAGGGCAAGGGCGAGGTGACGGCCGGGAAAAATGGAAGGGCGTGGAGAAGCTTCCATGACGGACAGGGCTAAGCTATCGCCGCGCAGGCGGCGGGCGAGCGCTTAACGCGCACGGTACACGCCGGCGGAATGGCCAGGCGCGCACTTAGAGTTTGTACGGCAACGGGAACCGCCCGGTCAGCGCGATCACCTGCTGTTTGGTCCGGGCAATGACGTCGGCTTCCTCGGGCTTGCCGATGGCCGCCAGCACCCCGTCAATGAGGCCGGCGATCTCCGCCATCTCGGCTTCCTTCAGGCCGCGCGTCGTCATCGCCGGCGTGCCGAGGCGAATGCCCGAGGCCTGGAACGGCGAGCGCGTCTCGAACGGCACCGTGTTCTTGTTGCACGTGATGTTGGCCTTATCGAGCGTCTCCTGGGCGACCTTGCCGGTGAGATCGGGGAACTTCGCGCGGAGGTCGACGAGCATGAGGTGATTGTCGGTGCCGCCCGAGTTGATCTTGTAGCCGCGTGCGGTCATCGCCGCGGCGAGGGCGCGGGCGTTCTTCACGACCTGTTCGCTGTAGGCCTTGAACTCGGGCTTGAGGCACTCGCCGAAGCACACGGCCTTCGCCGCGATCACGTGCATCAGCGGGCCGCCCTGGCCGCCGGGGAACACCGCGGAATCGATCGCCTTGGCGTGCGCCGCCTTGCACATCGTGAGGCCGCCGCGTGGGCCGCGCAGGGTTTTGTGGGTGGTCGTCGTGACAAAATCGGCGTGCGGGAAGGGCGAGGGGTGGTGGCCCGTGACGACGAGGCCGGCGATGTGGGCGATGTCGGCGAACAAATAGGCGCCGACGGAGCGGGCGATCTCGCCCATGCGCGCGAAGTCGATGATCCGGGAGTAGGCCGAGGCGCCGACCGTGATCATGCGCGGCTTCTCGCGCTGCGCGGTGGCGGCGAGCTCATCGTAGTCGATCAGCCCGGTGTCCTCGCGCACGCCGTATTGGAAAAACTGGTAGAGCTTGCCGGAAAAATTCGCGGGATTGCCGTGCGTGAGGTGGCCGCCGTGGCTCAGGTTCATGCCGAGGATGCGGTCGCCGGGCGACAGCACCGACGTGTACACGGCGAAGTTGGCCTGCGAGCCCGAGTGGGGCTGCACATTGGCGTGCTCGGCGTTGAACAACTTCTTGGCGCGCTCGATCGCCAGCACCTCGACCTTGTCCACCTGTTCGCAGCCGCCGTACCAGCGCTTGCCCGGGTAACCCTCGGCGTACTTGTTGGTCAGCGTGCTCCCCATCGCCTCGATCACCGCGGGGTAGGTGAAGTTTTCCGACGCGATGAGCTCGACGTGGCTCTGCTGCCGGGCGAATTCGCCGGCGATGGCGGCGTAGATCTCGGGATCGAGTTGCTTGAGGGAAGTGGCGTTCAGGGACATGAGCGTTTCGATTTGGGATTCTCGACTTTGGATCGGGCTAGCTATGGCCGGCGGAAATCAAAAATCGAGGACCGAAAATTGAAATTCAGCCCTTCTTCGAATCAATGAGTGTCTTAAGGAAGGTGATGATGCTCGGGATCGCCTCCACCATCTCGTCCCGGGCGGCCTCATACACCTTGAGCGGGCCGCCATAGGGGTCGCCGATCTCCTTGTCCGCCGGGGGCGGCAGGAACTCGCGGAACAGATGGAGGCGCGCCGGCGGGGGTTTGGCGCGGCCGCGGATGATCGCCCGGTGCGACTCGGTCATCGCAAACACCACGAGCGCGTTGTCGAGCAGCTCCTGCGTCAGGGGTTGGGCACACAGGCCGGAGATATCGATGCCGGCCTTGCGCAGGGCGACGACGGAGTTCTCCGACGAGGGTTCCCCGTGGCGCGCAGCCACGCCGGCGGAGATCACCTTGAGTGACTTCAACGGCTCAGGCTGGGCCGACAGCGCATGGCGCAGCAAACCTTCCGCCATGGGGCTGCGGCAGATGTTGCCGGTGCAAACAACGAGAATGTGGCCGGGCGCGGGCATCGAGCGGGTCAGAAAAGGACATTAAATCGTCCGAAATGCAAAGTTCGAGTCAGGCCTGGTCGCCGTCAGCGCAACTTAATCGCCAGCAACGCCCGGTGCAGGTGGACGGCGCGCTGCAGGACGCGGTCGATCGGGTCGGCGGGCGGCGCGTCCTTGGCCGGGGCGTCGGCCTTGGGGGCCGTGGGGTTAACCGGGGGCGGCGGCTCGGGGTCGTGCACGCCGTCCTTGAATTCCTGCACGAGCGTCGCCTCGTCGAAACGTTCCTTCTCGATCCGGCCGCTGATGAGCTTGGCCAGCTCGGTGCCGGTATCCAACGCATCGAAGGCGCGGCGATCCGCGGCGGCGTCGGTTTGCACGACGACTTTCGGGGCGGGGGTCGATCCCGGCGCGCCCAGCGTCAGGGCGGGTACGCTCGCAATCACGGGACCCAGCGCGGGCGGGGTCGACGGGCTGACCAGGATCAGCAGCAAAGTCCCGGACGGGCGCTCGGCGAGGGCACTCCGCAGGATCCCCGCGGCGGCGTCATCGGCCGTGGCGTAACGCAGGTCGAGCACCAGGGGGCCGGCACTCGGCGTCGCCTTGCGCAGGGCCGCTTCGTTGGCGGCCACCGAATGGACGCGCAGGTAGGCAAGTCCCTGACCGAGGTCCGTGAGTTCGGTGCCGAAGGCAAGGAGTCCGGCGGCCAGAGACAGGAGCGCGAGAACGGGCTTACGCATGGGGAAACAGAACGGCTGCGTGATCCGCGACGCAAACCTTGGCGCCGCGGCGGATGAAGCGATGACCCTCCGCCGCGAGCCGCTTCCGCTGTTCGGCGAGTCCGCCCGGATACTTTTCGTTCAGCTGGCCGCCGCTCTTGAGCGTGCGCCACCACGGGGTCGGGCGTTTCCGACCGGCCTGGGCGGACTCCTCGGCAGCGTGGGCGGCGATCCAGGAGAAAATGCCCGTTGTGATCGGGCAGGTCGTTTCCGTGCCATGCTTTCGGGCCAGCTGCGCGCGCAAGGCATTGATGGTGGTCACGCGGCCCTTGGGCACGCGCTTCATCAAGGCATCGACCTCGGTCGGCGCGGCGATAACCATGGTCGCACCGCCCCACCGCTTCCGGGCGGCACCGGTCAGCTTGATGACGCGCGGCAGGTTTTTCGCGTCGGCCAGCTTCTCCGTCCAGGTCTTGCGCGTCGTCATTTCCGGTTCAGCTGTTTCGCGCCGATGTCCCGGCGATAGTACTTGGTGGTCCACTCGACTTGGTCGCAAACCGCGTAGGCCCGGGCCGCGGCCTCCCGCAGGGTGCCGGCTAGCGCGGTCACGCCGAGCACCCGGCCGCCGTTCGCCGTGAGTTTTCCGGCCGCATTCGTCGCCGTGCCGGCGTGATAAATCGTTACGCCCGGCGGCAGGGAATTTCGCTCGGGCAGGCCGATGAGGTCGCCCTTGGGAAACGTGTCCGGGTACCCCTTCGTGGCGAGGACGACGCACAGCGCGTAGTCGGGCTTCACCGCGATTTTGTAGCCGGCGAGTTTTCGCTGCGCGGCGGCCCAGAGCAGCGCGAGCAGGTCGCTGGCGAGACGCGGCAGCACCACCTGCGTTTCCGGGTCCCCGAAGCGGGCATTGTATTCGATCACCCTGGGGCCCGTGGGGGTCAGCATGATGCCAATAAAAAGCGTCCCGCAGTAGTCGAGGCCTTCGTCCGCGATCGCGTTCACCGACGGACGCACAACCTCGTTCTCCACGCGCGCGAGCAGGGCGGGCGTCACGACCTCGGCGGGCGAATAGGTGCCCATGCCGCCGGTATTGGGGCCGGTGTCGCCATCGCCCACGCGCTTGTGGTCCTGCGAGGTCGGGAGGATGACGTAGTCGCGGCCGGAGACGACGACGAGAATCGACGTCTCTTCACCGAACAAACAATCCTCGATCAGGATCCGGCTGCCCGCGGCGCCAAATTTGTTGCCGGCGAGCATGTCGCGGACCGCCGCCTCCGCCTCGGCCGCGCTCTGGGCGACGACCACGCCTTTGCCGGCGGCCAAACCATCGGCCTTGATCACGATCGGCACCGGCCGCGTGCGCAGGTAGGCGAGGGCGGGCTCGACTTCCGTGAAGAATCCGGCGGCGGCCGTCGGGATCTTGTGCTTGAGCAGGATTTCCTTCGTGAACGTCTTGGACGCCTCAAGCCGCGCACCGGCGGCCTTCGGCCCATACACCGGAATCTTCGCGGCCAGCAGCGCGTCCGCCAGGCCGAGCGACAGCGGCACCTCGGGGCCGACGACCACAAACGCCACCTGCTCGCGCTGCGCGAGCGCCACCAGGCCCGGGATGTCCTCCACGGAAACCGGGAAGCACGGCACGTCGGCCGCGATCCCCGCGTTGCCCGGCGCGCACAGCACGCGCGGCTTCGCCGGCGAGGCGGCCAGGCAGCGGACGAGGGTGTGCTCGCGTCCGCCCGAGCCGACGACAAGGACGGAGGAGGGCAGGGTCATGGGTTATTGGTGATAGGTTTTGGGTGAAGGGTTGGAAGCGTTTTTGTCGTCCACCCATCACCTATGACCCATTGGCCCTGACCCTCATAGTACCTGCAGCGTCTTGCGGTAGAACCGCACCACCTCGTCGGGGTCGTCGGTGAAGAGCAGGTAGTCGGACATCCACGCGGGCGCGCGCTTCGTGCCGATCATGGTCTTCACCTGGCGGCGCAGGTCGCCCCAGAATTCCGCGTTGAAAAACACGTAGGGCACGCGCGGCCGGATGCCGAGCTTGAGGTTGCACATCTCGATGCCGATTTCCTCGAGCGTGCCGACACCGCCGACGTTGAAGATGCAAAAATCCGCCGCCTCGAACCACTTTTGGCGGAAGTGGCGCGACGATTCCTGGAAGGTGTTGAAGAAGTCCACGCCGAGCTCGGGCGGCTGGGCCTCGAGTTCGAGGAAGCACGCGCCGGTGAGTGCGCCCTTGCTGCGCGCCGATTCGGTGGCGAGGCGCATGACGCCGCCGCCGCCGCCGGTCAGCACGCCGACGTTCGGGCCGATGAAGCCCGTGAGCTGCTCCACGAGCCGGGTGATGCGCTCGGTGTCCGCCGCCTCGATGCCGACCGCGGAACCGTAGAAGGCGAGGATGGTGGTTTCCTGGAACTTGCGCGCCATCTCCTCGCGGACGAAGAAGCCGTGGCCCTTCTTGTAGGTGTGGACGTAGAGGTCCTTGGTCACCTCGTCGTACCAATAGACCGAGATGCCGATCGAGTGGAAGGTGTCGAGGCGGGCGTGCGCGTTGCTCGAGAGGAAGTAGCCGTGGGTCCGCGAGGCCTGGCGGAAGATGATGCGCTTTAGCCGGGCGTCGCCGATGCGCGTGATCAGCTCGATGTGCTCGAGCAGGTCCGGGAAGTAATCAATGATGAGCGTGTCCGCGTCGGCCGGCGCGTTGTCCAGCGCCTGGATCATCGTGCGACAGCCCACCGGGCAGGCATCGCCCTCGAGGAACTTCTTCAGGTCGTCGTTCGCGCGCACGAAGATGGCGCGGTTTTCCATCGTGGCGCTCTGGCCGCGGACGACGATCTTCGTCTTGGGCTTCGCCTCCGCCGTGTCCTGCGCCGGGTTGTCGTCGAGGCACTTGAACAGCTTCGTCGCCGTCGAGAGGAGCCGCTGGCGCTTCTTGGTGAGGATCTTGACCTCCGGGTCCGTGAACGGCGGGGCGCGGAAGATATCGACCGACACCATCGGGTTCACCACCGGCTGGTCGCCGGTATTGTAGATCTCGAGCATGACATTCGTGCCAAAGGTCTTGATCGGGTCGAGCAACACGGCGCTCGTGTGGAGGCCGAAGTTGCCCTCGCCCTGGTTGAGCACGACGTAGTGCTCCTTGAGGTACATGGAGCAGCTCGTGAGGATGCCGGAGCGTGGCGGAATCGTGAGCGGGGAGGCGTCGTGGCGCACCTGTGCCTTGTCGAGGAACGAGCGGCCCGCGTATCCGCTCACGATGTGCTCGAAGTTCACGCGCGAGAGCTTGGGCGACAGGGTGTACGTGACCTTGTGCGGCGTCAGGAACACGCGCCCGTGCGAATCGATGCTGATCGTGTTGGGCAGCTTGAGTTCGTTGTTCTTGATGGCGTCCCAGATCTCGCCGGTCGAGAGCTTCGCGGCGGTGGGCGCATAAAACAACCGGCCGACGGGCGTGCCGGGCCGGAGCAGTTTTTTCCAGTAGGCGGCGTTCGGGAAGTTCGCGTCGTAGATGAAGGCCTCGGCGGAGAGCAGCAGGCGGTTGCCGTCGACCTTGAGCGACCCCTCGAGGTGCATCTCGATGCCGATGCGGGCCAGGGAGCTGCGCTCGGTGAAGTGGATTTCCGCGAGGTGCGCCTTCAGGAATTCCATTTCCGCGGGGTTGCGGGGCCAGAAGGCGAGGACGAGGGCGGCCTTGTCCCCCTTGTTCTTGACCGTCAAAATCTGGCCGTCGGTGCTGTGCCAGAATTGGTTTTCGTTCATGGGATTGGCGAGCTTTGGGGAGGTTGCGAAGGCTGACAAGCCCGTCGTTGGACCGCGAAATCGCCGGGTATCGCCGCCAAAGGGGTTGATTTTTCGGAGGCCGCCCAGCAATTTCGCGCCTTTTACGGCACAAAAACGCCCGGGCCGTTTCCCAACCGGGCCCTTTCCCCCGCAATGAAATTCACCTCCCAAGTCAGTGCAGCGCTCGCCAGCCTGGGCCTGCTCGCCTCCGTTTCCGCGCAGGATCCGGTCAAGTTCACCGTGCCGGGCGTCTCGACGCCGGCCGCTCCGGCCAAGTCGACGCCGGCTCCGGCCAGCGCGCCGACCGCCGCCGCCCCCGCGCCCGCCGCGGCCGCGCCGGCCAAGCCGGCCCCGAAGTACACCGAGGCGCAGGTGGCCGAAGCGTATGGCTGGATCGCCGGCCAGCAGCTGGGCCTCCGCCAGCTCGAATTCACCAAGGCCGAGATCGAGGCCATGGCCCGCGGCATGATCGCGATGGCTTCCGGCCAGCAGCCGAGCTTCGACCCGCAGGCGATGGAGCCCGAACTCCAGGCGTTCATGGGCAAGAAGGCGGAGGCGTTTGAAAAGAAGCGCCAGGCCTTCCTCGAGGAACTGAAGAAGAAGAACATGGCCGACAGCCTGGCGTTCTTCACCAAGCTGAAGGAAAACAAGAACGTCGTGGAGCTCCCGAGCGGCCTGAAGTACGAGATCCTCAAGCCCGCCACGGGCCCGGTCGCCAAGCCCGGCCAGATCGTGACGATGCACTACACCGGTTCCTTCGTGACCGGCGAAGTCTTCGACAGCTCGGTCGAGCGCAAGGAGCCGATCGAACTCCCGATGGTTGCCGCAACCGCGGAGAATCCGAATGGCGCCATCGCCGGCATGATCGAGGGCCTCTCCAAGGTCGGCGTCGGCGGCAAGGCCAAGCTCTACATCCCGCCGTCCCTCGCCTATGGCGACAGCGGCAACCAGGGCATTCCCCCGGGCGCCACGCTGGTGTTCGAAATCGAGGTCATCAGCGTCAAGGACGCCCCGAAGACCCCGGCCGCGAAGTAAGCCGGCAACGAATTGTTGCGCGAACGCCTCCCGACCGGGAGGCGTTTTTTTTGTTTTGTAGGCGGGGTGCCCTCACCCCGCATGAGCCGCGATGCGCGGGGTGAGGGCACCCCGCCTCCAATCAAGGGATCGACTCAAACCGAGGCTTTTAAGTCGGCGACGAAGCGGTCGACGGATGACGCCGGCGTCGCCCACGAGCACATCAGACGGTAGCCGTGCTCGCCGACGAATTTGTAGAAATGCCAGCCCCGTGCGGTGAGCGCCTGCACGGTGGCGGGCGGCAGTTCGAGGAACACGCCGTTGACCTCCGGCTCGGTGATGAGCTTCACGCGCGGCAGGGCCCGCAGCGCCTCCGTGAGCCGGGCCGCCATCGCGTTGGCGTGCGCGGCGTGCCGCAGCCAGGCGCCGCTTTCCAGCATCCCGACCCACTGCGCGGCCGCGAACCGCATCTTCGACGCCAGCTGGCCGGACTGTTTAACGCGGTATTCAAACTCGCGCGCGTGCTCGCGGTTGAAGAACACCACGGCCTCCGTCGTGTTCATGCCGCCCTTGGTCCCGCCCAGACTGAGCACATCGACTCCGGCCCGCCACGTGAAGTCCGCGGGCGCGATGCCCTTTGCGCCGAGCGCCGCCGCGGCATTGGCGAAGCGGGCACCGTCCATGTGCACGGCCATGCCCTGCTGCTTCGCGACGTGCGCCAGTGCCTGCACTTCCGCGGGGGTGTAAACCGTGCCGAGCTCGGTGGACTGCGTCAGCGATAGCGCGCCGGGCTTCGGGTAGTGGATGCCGTGACCGCGACCGAACACGCTCGCGACGCCCGCCGGCGTGAGTTTTCCGGCCGGGCCGGGGAGGGTGATGACCTTGCTGCCACCGGTGAAAAATTCCGGCGCGGCGCACTCGTCGGTGTCGGCGTGCGACATCTCATGGCAGACGATGCTGTGGTAGCTGCGGCAGAAGTGGGCGAGCGTCAGGGCGTTGGCGGCCGTGCCGTTGAACACAAAAAACACGGCGCAGTCCGTCGCGAAGAATTCGCTGATCAGCCGCCTGGCCCGCAGCGTCCACTCGTCGTCGCCATACGAGGGTGCCAGGCCGGTGTTCGCGGCGTTCAGGGCGGCCAGCGCCTCGGGCGCGATGCCGGCGGTGTTGTCACTGGCAAACGTGTAGTCGTGGACGGCGGACATGGCGCGGGAGCGTGCCGCTTTTCCCGCGGGTTGAACAGACGGAAGTCACGCCCCAACCCCGCGCTTGCGCACCCGGCCCGCGCGGTGTTCGTTGGTCGCCGACCAATGCAAGGATCCGACGTCAACCTCTACCTCGTGGGCTTCATGGGCACGGGCAAAAGCACCGTGGGCCGCCAGGTGGCGCGCCAGATGGGGTTTCAGTTCCTCGACAGCGACCACGAGATCGAGCGGCTGCAGGGCAGGGCGGTGTCCCGGATTTTCGCCGAGGAAGGCGAGGCGCGCTTCCGGGAGATGGAACGCGATTTCATCGAGCACCGGCACCCGGCGACGCGCTGCGTGGTCGCGTGCGGTGGCGGGCTGGTGGTGCCGCCAGGCATGCTCGAGCTGCTGCGCAGCCGCGGCGTCGTCGTCTGCATGCACGCGCCCATCGAGACCATCCTGCGGCGCACGATGCACGCAAACCACCGGCCGCTCCTGCAGGTGGACGATCGCGAGCAGCGGCTCCGCGATCTCTACGCGCAGCGCGAGGCGATCTACCGAAAAACGGGCACCATGGTGCTGACGGACAGCCGGCCGCTGCGGGAAATCGCGGGCCACGTGCTGCGCGTGTACCGCCAGGAGTCGCCGCATTTCCAGCGATGACGCCAGCGCCCGGGCAACCGCTCGCCGGGGAAGCGCGCGAGGCCCTGCGCGCCCGCCTGCAGGCCCTGGGTTTCGATGAGGTGCGGTTTGCCTCCGCGCGCGGAAGCGTCGGGTCGGGACTCGGTGAGTGGCTGGCCGCCGGCCACCACGCGGACATGGCGTGGATGGAGCGCACCGCGGACAAGCGGGCGAATGCGGACCTCGTACTCCCCGGGGCGTCCACGGTCGTGCTGCTCGGAGTGAATTATTGGCCGAAAAAGCCGGAGTCGTCGGCGGCGACCGGCGCCGCGCCGGCCGGCGGGCTTCCGCGCTGGGCGCGTTACGCGCAGTACGAGGACTATCACGATACCCTGAAACCGGGGCTCGTCGCGGCGGGCCGGGTGCTGGAGGAGGTCGGCGGGATCACGTCCCAGGACTATCGCTACTACGTCGACACCGGTCCCGTCCTCGAGCGGGGCTGGGCCGCGCGCAGCGGTCTCGGGTTTCGCGGGAAAAACGCGATGCTCATTTCGCGCGAGCATGGCAACTGGCTGTTCCTCGCCTCGATCCTCACGCGCTTGTTCATCGCACCGGACGGGCCCTTGAGAAAAAACCTGCCGCGCGCGGACGAGGAGCCGGCCGGATTGTTGTGCGGAAAATGCACGCGCTGTCTCGACGCCTGTCCCACCAACGCGTTCCCCGCACCGGGGATCGTCGACGCCCGGCGGTGCATTTCCTACCAGACGATCGAGAACAAGGGTATTATCCCGCGGGAACTCCGCGCGGGCATCGGCGACCGGGTCTATGGATGCGACGTGTGCCTCGAGGTGTGTCCGTGGAATCGTTTTGCCCGGGCCGGGCATCAGTTGCTGCTTGTGGCGCGACAGGACTTGGCGGACCTCACGCTGGGCGAATTGCTGGCGATGACCCCCGCGCGTTTCGCCGAGGTTTTCCGGCGCACGCCGATCAAGCGTTTGAAACTGACGGGACTCCTGCGCAACGCCTGTGTGGTCGCGGGCAATTCCGGCGACCGCGCGTTGGTCCCGGCTTTGGTCGGGCTTGCCTCGCATGACGCGACAATCGTGCGGGCGCATGCCGTGTGGGCCGTCCGGCGCCTGGCGGAGGCGGAGGCGGGGCGACTGTTGGCGTCCACGCGCGCCGCGGAAAAGGATCCGGCGGTGCTGGCGGAGTACCAATAGCGACGGCGATCAGGACGCCTTGCTGAACACGGCCTTCATCCGGGCGGCGAAGTCCGGCGGCGGGCGCACGGGTTCACCGGCCTTGTTGATGAAGGCATGGGTCGTGAATCCGGTCACGAGCAGTTCGTCGCCCCGGCGAATCTCGTATTCGAGTTGAATCCGCAGCACCGGCCGCTCCTTGAGCCGCGTGATGACAGTCACGGTGTCGTCGTAGAGCGCGGGTTTGAAAAACTTCGTGCCGAGTTCGATCACGGGCAGGCGATAGCCCTGCGCCTCGATTTCCCGGTAGGGCAGGCCGCATTCCTTGAGGAGCGTCGTGCGGCCGACCTCGAACCACGGCAGGTAGCTGCCGTGGTACACGATGCCCATCATGTCAGTCTCGGCGTAACGGACGGTGATCTGGGTGCGCGATTCGAGCATGGCATCAGGTTGTGGGCGGCACCGGCGGTTGTCCAAACAAGGATTGCGCCGATTCCCGCCACGTGTGCGCGCGGGCGCGGGTGCGGCCGGCGGCGCCGAAGCGCTGGCGCAGCGCGGGATCGCCAAGGAGCCGCGCGAACGCCGCGGTCAGCGCGGCCTGGTCGCCCGGTTGAACCAGCAGTCCGGTTTGGTTGTCGACCACCGCCTCGGGCACGCCGCCGATGGCATGGGCAATGATGGGCAGGCCGTGGGCGCCCGCCTCGAGGTAGACGAGGCCGAAGCCCTCCACGCTGTGGCGGTGCGGCATGCTGGTCATCGCGAAGACGTCCGCCTGCGCATAGATGGAGCCAAGCTTTTCGTCCGGAATATCGCCCAGGAACTTCACGGGAAAATCCGAGCGCGCGGCCGCGGCGCTGAGGGCGGCGCCGTAGTTTTCCTTGTCGTGCGCGCCCACCAACCAGTACTCGACCCGCCCGCGCAGGTCGTCCGGCAGCGCCTGCAGCGCCGCGATGACCTCACGCTGGCCCTTGCGCGGGTTGATGCGGGCGACCGTCAGCACCACCAGTTTGCGTCGGGGTTTCGCGGGGGGCGACTCGGCCTCGAGGACGAGGTCCGTGCGGAGGGCGCCCGGGGTGATCACGACCTTGTTGGCTGCTTCCGGGAAGATGCCTTGCAGGAGGTCACGGGCGAACGCGCTGACGACGCTGATGCGGGTGGTTTTCGCGAGGAGGTGGGACGTGGTCCACCGGAGCAGGCGCCGCGAACCCAGCCGGCGGATTTCCGAACCGTGAAACGTCAGCATCAGCTGCGCCGGGCGCAAGGTGTCGAAATACTGCAGCAGCAGCATGGCCAGCAACGGGCCTGGCTCCGGTATGTAGAGAGTGGCTTCGCTGAGCCGGTCGCGGTGGGCCAGGAGTTCCCGGGCCATGCGCCACTGGCTGAGCAGCCCATGGTTGCCGGCCAACGGCAGGCGTCGCAGGACGAACGGCCAATCGCGTTCGACTGCACCCGCTGGCAGGGCGGGGGCCCAGACTTCGACCGTGTATCCCAAGGCTTGCGCCGCCTTGGCCATTTCGGCCGCGTAGATCGCTATGCCGCCCCGGTGCGGATGAAATTCGTGTGTCACCAACACCAGGTGACTGCGACGAGGGTGGCGAGACTGGTCGGGTGGGGATGACAAACGTCTGCCGGGTTTAAATTGAAGGAAACCGCTCCCGATCGGACGGGTCTTGGTGGGCGGAAGCGGCATGTCGCCGCGCAAGCTCCGGCAAGTCAACAGGCTAAATTTGCCCAATCCCGCCCTCGGACCCCTCCCGGCTGGTGGGGTTTTTTGGGTTTACATACTCCAGCCCTTCAACTTACCTCGTCCCCCTAATGGCACAGGCAGTAAACAATCCTTCGGGCATTCCGCTAAAACCTTTCACGCCCGAAGATGACGCAAACCTTCGTGAGGCGATTAAGCGCTGCTCGGCAGCTACTTATGAAGCAGCGGCCCAGTTCCGTAAAACGGGTAATGTCGAGCACTTGCCGGCTATCGTGTTGGGCATCATCGAGCGTTACGTCGAACCGGATTTGCGCGCCAAGTTGAAGGACGCGGATGATGACCTGCGCATCATCGAGGATCTCGGCATCGACTCCCTGACGATGATGGAAATCGTCATCCTCGTCGAAGATGTGCTGCAGATGACCATCAACAACGAGGAACTGCGGCACCTGCGCACGGTGGGTGACGTGAAGACGTTCATCGAGTGCAAGGTCAGCGGCCTGCCGCTGCCGAAGCCGACCAAGTTTATCCCGATCGAGCAGATCATCTCGGTCATGCCGATCCAGCCGCCGTTCCTGTTCCTGAGCGAAGCCTCGGTCAGCGCGCACGGCGCGAACGCCAAATACAAGATCAGCGGCCAGGAGTTCTTCCTGCAGGGCCATTTCAAGGACAACCCGGTGCTGCCGGCGTCCATCATGCTTGAGGCGCTGGGCCAGCTGGCCGTCCTTTTCCTCCTCGAGGGCCAGGTCGGTGAAGCCGGCAAGGTCGTCGACCACCGCACCATTTTCTTCACCTCCTGCGAAGGCGTGCGCTGTCACCGGGTGTGCAAGCCGGGTGACGTCCTGAGCCTCTCGATCAAGCCGAAGCGCCTCAAGTCGCCGCTCGCGACGTTCGAGGGCCAGATCCGCGTCGGCCAGGAGAAGGCGGCCATTGCCGAGGAAATCACCCTCACGTTCGCGTTCGCCGAGGAAGTCGCCACGCCCGCGCCGCAGGCCCAGCCGGTCCAGGCGGTGGCCAGCAATCCGGCGAAGGCGGTCAGCGCCTGAGCAAGTGCCCGGTCCGGCTGCGGCTGTTGACCGCGCCGCCAAAAGCATTTTGATACGCGGCGCCATGGCCCCGGTCGTCCGGTGCGCCGTCGCAGCCTAACATCCCCATGCGGAAAGTTTACATCACCGGCCTCGGCTTCATCACCAGCATTGGCAATGAAGCGGCTTCCGTCAGCGAGAGCCTGCGCGAATCGCGCCATGGCATGGTGCAGTACCCGCCGTTCCAGAAGCCCGACGTGCCGGTGAAGGTCGCCGCACCAATCCGGGATTTCCAAACGGACTCCGTGGACCAGGAGGACTGGATTTTCCCGGCCCGCTACAACATCCGCCGGGAAACGCTGCGCGGCATGGCGCCGCACGGGATCTATTCCTACTGCGCGATGCAGCAGGCGGTCGAGGATGCCAAGCTGACCGAGGCGGATTGGTCGAACCCGCAGACGGGCCTGTACGCCGCCTCCGCGGGCTCGCCGTTCCTGCTCGGGCACCACCTCGAGAAAATGCGCAAGCAGGGCGTCATGCGCTGCCCGCCGCTGGGCATCGTCGCCTCGATCTCGGGCACGGTTAATTTCAACCTCGTCTCGCAATTCAAGATCAAGGGCGCTTCAACCGGCTTTTCGTCGGCCTGCGCGTCATCGGCGCACGCCCTGGGCTTCGCCTTCGATGAAATCGCGCTCGGCCGCCAGAAGCGGATGTTCGTGATCGGCGCGGAGGACGGCAACGTGGAGAGCATCCTGCCCTTCGCGGGCATGCGGGCGCTGTCGCTGCAGGCGGATCCGTCCATCGCGTCGCGCCCGTTCGACGTCGCGCGTGACGGCTTCGTCGGCACCGGTGGGGCCACCGTGCTCGTGCTCGAGAGCGAGGAGGAGGTCCAGCGGCGCAAGGCCAAGGTTTATTGCGAAGTGGCGGGCTGGGGCCAGGCGTCGGACGGCCACAATGTCGCGATCTCGCACCCGGAGGGCACCGGCCTGCGGATGGCGATTGAGAACGCGCTCAAGTCGTCGGACATCACCTCCGAGCAGGTCGACTATGTGAACGCGCACGCCACCTCGACGCCGATCGGCGACATTTCCGAGGCGCGCGCGCTCAAGGCGATCTTCAAGAATTCCCCGACGCGCCCGGCCATCAGCAGCACGAAGGCGCTCACCGGCCACGGTCTGTCGCTCGCCGGCGCGATGGAGGCCGGTTTTTGCGCGCTGGCCATCAAGGAAGGTTTCATGCCCGGCTCGGCGCACATCACGAAGCTCGATCCCGCGTGCGAGGGGTTGAACATCATCCGCGCCACGCTGCCGAACCGCCCGAACATCGTGCTGAGCAACAGCAGCGGCTTCGGCGGCGCGAACGTCGCGCTCGTGTTCAAGAGCGTGGGTTGAACCCATGAGTGGCCCGCTTTCCGCCCGTTACCGCACCGCCTTCGTCACGGGAGCGAGCACGGGTTTGGGCGCGGCGTTCGTGGAAATGCTGCTGGCCGAAGGCCTGGAGGTCTGGGGCACCTCGCGAAATTGGAAACAGCCGGCGCGGGCGGACGCGCGTTTTCATGCCGTGACGCTCGAACTCGGCGATGGCGTGGCGGCCGAGAAGGCTTTCCTCGAGGCGGACCGCGCGGCGGGCGGCTTCGACGTGGTGATCAACAACGCCGGCTTCGGCGCGTTCGGCGCATTCGCGCACACGGACTTTGCGGTGTGGGAGGAGCAGCTGCGCGTGATGCTCGTCAACACCGCGCGCCTGAGCCAGGTCGCCCTGCGCGGCATGCTGGCGCGCCAGCGCGGCGCGCTCGTGAACATTTCCTCCATCGCCGGCGAATTCAGCCTGCCCTACCAGTCCGCCTACAACATGACCAAGGCCGGCTTGTCCGCGCTCAACGAGAGCCTGATGTACGAGCTGAAGGACACCGGCGTGATCGTGATCGATTTCCGGCCCGGCGACTACCGCACGGATTTCGAGGGTTCGGTGCGCCGGCCGGACCAGACGGCCCTCGACGCGCGGCAGGCCAGCCGCATGGCCCGCGTGTGGCAGGCCTTTGGCGCCATGATGCAAAGCGGCCCGGCGCCGGCGGGCGCGGCCGCCGACCTGCGGGCGGCGTTGCTGCGCGGGCGCAGCGCCACGGTGCGCACCGGACGGTTTTTCCAGGCGGTGGCCGGCCCGTTGCTCGCGCGGTTCGGGACGCTCGCGCTGAAGCGCCGCATCCAGGAAAAGTATTTCGGACTGTGACTCCCCGGAATTTTGCCGCCCGCGAACACCGGAGCCGCAGCGCACGTACCCTGGTCGTGCCCAGGACCGCGGAATTTCTTTGCGCTCCCGGGGTTCTTTCGCGGCTAATGGTCGGTTACTGATCAATGCCCAAGGTCCGCATCCTCGTTCTCACCTCCAGCACCGGCGCCGGCCACGATGCCCGCGCGCAGGCCTTCGCGGAGTGGTGCTTTGAGCTTTATCGGCACGATGTGGACGTCCGCATCGAGCAGATGCTGGAAAAGTCCTCGGGCTTCTTCAGCCTGGGCGTGCGCTTCTACAACTGGATCCAGAAAAAGTCCCCGTGGATCCACAAGGCGTTCTACCTCTTTGTCGAGCTGCTCAGTTTCCTGAACAAGAATTCGGTCAGCTTTGGCCGCAGTTATTATGAGGCCGTGCTCAAGGAGTACCGGCCGCACCTGATTTTCAGCGTCCACGACTGCCTGAACCGTGGCTACTTCCAGCTCGCGCGCAAGGTCCTCGGGCCGGACCGCGTGCGCTGCGCCACTTATTGCGGCGAATTCTCGGGCGGCTTTGGCTACAGCATCAACTGGGTGGAGCCCAGCGCCGACCTCTACATTTCCCGCACCAGCACGGCGCGCGACTATGCCGTGAAGCTGGGCATGGCCCGCGAGCGCACCCGCGTGCGCGGCCACCTCATGCAGCCGCGCCAACACGTCGAGACCATCAAGGGTGAGGCGCGGACCCGGTTCATCGAGGAGCGCCTCGAGCTGCGGCCGGACCTTTTCACGGTGTTCCTCGCCACCGGTGGCAACGGCGCCAACAACCACCTCGACCTGCTGCCGCGCCTGCTCCCGTATGCGGACCGCATCCAGGCCGTGGTGATCTGCGGCCGCAACCGCGAGGCCTACAACCAGCTGGTCCACTGGCGCGCCGAGCACCCGGAGTTCAATTGTTTCGTCGACGGCTTTTCGGACGAGGTGCACCTGCTCATGCAGGTGAGCGACGCGATCGTGACCCGCGGAGGCACGACGACCTGCGCGAAGGCGCTGCATTTCGGCTGCCCGATCATCTTCAACGCCATCGGCGGCATCATGCCGCAGGAGGAGCTCACGGTTAAATTCTTTCGCAATGGCGACGGCGCCGAGCTCATCGCCAACGCCAACGACTTCGCCCGCGTGATCAGCGGCTGGATGACGGACCGCCGCACCTACGAGCGGCTCCGTTCCAATTTCCACCAACTCCGGTACGAGGAGGACCCGACCACCGTGATCCGCGAACTCGTCGACCTCGCGCAACAGGCCAGCGGCACAAAACTGAAGCCCGGCCCATTCCCGCCGAAACCGCGGAAGGGTTGAGCGGGAGGGGGAGGCCAGGCGTAGGGGCCAAACGCGCCTAGCTTCCCAAGACCGCGGGCAAGTTTCAACAGAATGTCACCAAGGCCGGCATCACCTGGATCCATTTCACGCCGCGACCTCAGAATAGACGCACTTCCCAAGCTCGGAGAATCCTGACACCGCCCCTTTCCTTCGTAGCCACAGGCTTCCGTGCCGGTGTGCCTCCACGCAACGTATCAGGCCCGAACCTACGATGGTGCAAGGTGAGGCCCGACCCCCTGGGGCCATCGCACGACGATGAACACGTACCGCGGCGGCACGGGCTGGACTGCCTCGACTTGGCCCAGCAGCCCGGGCACGGCGGACACCACGACTTGGGCCTATCAGGAAGCCACCGGGCTCCTATCCTCGAAAACCGATGCGGTGGGGAAAGCGGTCAGCTACACCTACACGCAAGCCGGCCAGATGGCCACGCGGGTCTGGGCAAGGATTCTCTCGGGGAGCACGCACGTCACGACGACATATGCCTACTCGTCGACGACCGGCGAACTCACCTCGGTTGACTACAACGACTCCACGCCGGACCTGGCCTACTCGTACAATCGTGCGGGCAATACCGCGCAGGTCACCGATACCACCGGCACCCGGACCTTTAACTATAACTTGTCCGGCACCCTCGAACTGCAAAGCGAAGACCTACCGACGTACTTCGGCTCCCGCCGCATCACGTACCCGGTGGCCTCCTCCGGCGTTATTGGCCGTCCGACCGGCCTGCAGCTCGGCACCTCCGGCTCCCCAACCTCGGAGCAGTCGATCACGTATGGCTATGATACCTATGGGCGATTCAACTCGCTCGCCGGCGGCGGCACCACGCTCGCCTATGCGTACACGAGCAATTCCAACCTGCTGGCGAGCATCGCCGACAGTGTCTCCGGTTGGACCCAGACCCGCACGTATCTTTCCAACCGCGACCTGCT